>JAFGCY010000085.1 GCA_016932385.1 bacterium
GGGAGCCATCAATGGTTGGGAGCCATGAATGGTTGGGAGCCATGAATGGTTGGGAGCCATGAATGGCTCCCCTACTAGTCCCTAGTCCCTGGTCCCTGGTCCCTACTCAGCCAGCGCTCGCTCCACCCAGTCGGCGATGCTCAGCTCGAAGCCGCGATGGTAGATCGCCGTCGCGCCGTCGATCACCAGGATCACCACGGGCAGCTCGTCCTCGGGCTTGACCTTGAGCGCTTCACCGATCCAGTTGATCAGGTCCTCGCTGTCCGGCTGGCGGCCGTAGCATTCGTAGGACAGCCGCGGATCGTCCTGGTATTTATCCAACAGCTCCAGGGCGCGCACGGAGGGCTCGGCATCGTCGTAGATCACGATCAGGTACGTGCCCGGCGCGGATGGCCCATCCGCGCCCCAGTTCCAGTCGACCTGGCGCTCGACAAGCGCCGCCGCCGGCAACTCCGCCGGCGCATCGAGGTTGACCGCCAGCTCGATCCGCCCGTCCGGCTCCGCGGCGAAGTCGACCGTCTGCACGTGGATCACCGCGCCGGGATAGCGCACGCCGCACTCCAGGCGGTACTCGCCCGGCGCACCGACGTAGTACACATCGGCCTCGCCGTCCACGGCATCGGCGGGATAGTCCAGCTCGCCCAGCGGGTAGCCCAGATCGTCGAGCGGCTTGTAATAACCGTCGGCCCAGGCGCAGATGCTCCAGTGCTCGAACTCCGGCTGAGCCTCGCCCGCTGCCGCGAACGTCGGCACCACGGCGCAAGTGGCGCCGTAACGCGGCGTGACCTGCTCGCGGCCAAAGGCATCGCCGGCGGTCACGACCGTCAGGCGCCCGCCGCATAACTCCAACGCATAATCAACGTCACCGGTCATCGCGGGTGCCTGCGGATAAACCGGCAGCCAGGCCGTATC
Source organism: bacterium (assembly GCA_016932385.1). Classification (GTDB taxonomy): domain Bacteria; phylum 4484-113; class 4484-113; order 4484-113; family JAFGCY01; genus JAFGCY01. The sequence continues at coordinate 913 of JAFGCY010000085.1, forward strand.
CGGCTCCAGCACCTGCGGGTCATGCACCTCGACCCAGCTCTCGCCGCTGCGGTCCTCGCGGACGAAGCGCGTGGCGTAGCCCTGGCTGCGCAGGGCGGCGGCGGTGAGAAGCGCCAGCTCGCGCCCGGACCCCGCCCGGGCGGTATCGATGCTCAGGGGATCGGCCAGGTTGCCGTAATAGCCGCGCTCATGCAGGGTGAAGCCCTCCGCGGCCTGGGCGACCACCTCGGCCACCGTAGCCCGGCGGTACAGCCCGGTCTCCGTATCGAGCCGCTGATAGCGCTCTTTTAATTCCACGCGCCAGCGCGTCACCGGCTCGTCATCCAGCCGGTAGTTGAGCACGTAGCGCCGGAAGAAATCGCTGTCGCGCCGGTAGCCGAACTCCGCCGCCGCGCGATCGGCCTGGAACATGCTTTCCAGCAATACCAACGCGGTCAGTTCCAGCCGGTCGAGGTGGCTGGCCGCCGTGACCAGCCAGACCAGGTTGTTGTAGTCCGCCACCAGGCCCGCGTCGTCCTCCGCGTCCAGCGGCACCCGCCGCACCGTGCGGTAGGCGTCCAGCGCCAGCGCCAGCTCGCGCCAGTTGTCGCCGGCGTCGACGAGCGCCTCCGCGATCGCCGCGCGGTCGGCCCAGGCCGGCGTCTCGCTGTCCACATAGGCGGCGATCTCCGCCGGAATCTCCGCCGCCGCTTCCGCGTCCGCCAGCGCGGCCCGGCTGCCGGCCAGCAGCACCAGACAGCCGAGGAAAACCAGCGCGTATCCGAGTTTGTTTTGCATGACCAACTCCTGCCGCGGGTCAATAGTAGCAGACCTGACTGCCGGTAATTGCGTAGACGGGGAATCAGACAGAAGCCGTGGGCTCCTTCACGGCGACATTTTGGGCCGGCCTGGTCCTCGCCGGTTGTTAAGCTCGGCGGGAGCTACCGGCGTGCAGGTTGAGGTCGCACAAGGCCCCACGGCCGGATAGTAACAGTTTACCAGGCACAAAGTGTGCACCTCAGATTGCTGGCAAACTGATCACTGTGCACCTTGTGTTTCTGGGGTAGGATATGAGTGCCTACCGGCGTTTACAGACTACGAACGGGGGATAGCCTGACGTAAGCACGGCGCTGGTATACAATCATTCGGGAGCTAGTGGCCTGGTTCCTGGGCCGCCTTGGTAGAGTATATTTCAGCCTCATACCCTACTACGGCGGCCCCATTGTTTTTCAACTGAAACCACGCGATCAAGTGTGTACAATGCAAGCGATGACGAAACGTGCGGGAGTACTGGCGCTGCAGGGCGACTTCGCGGCCCATGCCAAGTTGCTGGCCCGGCTGGATGTCGAGGCCGTCGAGGTCCGGCGCCCCGACCAGCTAACCGGCCTGTCCGCGCTGATGCTGCCCGGTGGTGAGTCGACCACCATGTCGCTGTTGCTCGACAGCAGCGGGCTGCGCGAACCGCTCCGCGCGTTGATCGCCGGTGGCCTGCCGGTGTTGGCCACCTGCGCGGGGGTGATCCTGCTGGCCGATACGCTGGAGGGCGATCACGGCAGCCTGCCGGTCACGCCCCTCGGCCTGCTCCACGCCACCGTCAACCGCAACGCCTACGGCCGGCAGGTGAACAGCTTCGAGGCCCGGCTGCGCGTGGACTGGCCCGCCCTGGGCGCCGCCGAATCCGCCGCGGACTTTCACGGTGTGTTCATTCGCGCGCCGCAGATCGCGAAGTGGCGCGCCGACGTGGTCCCCGTGGCCTGGGAAGGCCCGGATGTTGTCGCGGTGCGCCAGGACAATATCGTGGCGGCGTCGTTCCATCCGGAGCTGACCGCCGATCCGCGCTTTCACGCCGCGGTGTTGAACCTGGCAAATTAAGTTGGGCCCAAACGGCGCCAGGCGCAGGCTTACGGTGGTAAAATCAGTAAACTTTCATCTATCCGGATATAAGAATATTCCTGTACGTAGCAGGCAGGTTTATTCACGGACAGATGTAACGGGTAGGTATATCCCTGTAGATTAAGGATGATGTAATGCATACAGACCTGGCGATTGGCATAGCGGGATCGGGTGGTGACGGTGTGATCCTGCTAGGCGAACTGCTCAGTAAAGCAGTCTCGAAGGCAGGGCTGAACGTGGTCCTGACCAAGAGCTTCGGCCCGCAGATCCGTGGTGGTGAGAGTTCGAGCAAGATCCGTGTTTCCGACAAGCCGCTGAGTTACGCCGGTGACAAGATCGACGCCCTGCTCGTCTTCCACTGGGCCGACCTGATGCGCTTCAAAAGCGAGCTGGTGCTCAAGCGCGACGCCGTGATCGTGGTCGACGAGATCGATACCACGCCCGAGGACCAGATCCCGCTGCCCGAGCACTACAAGGGCCGGATCCGGCGCGTGCCGTTCGAGCAGATCGCCTTGGACACGGTCAACACCAAACAGGCCAAGAACATGGTGATGGCCGGCGTGGTCAACGAGCTGTTCAACTGGCCCGACGACGGCATCGTCGACTACATCCAGACGCGCTTCGCCAAGAAAGGCCAGGAACTGGTCGACCAGAACATCAAGGCCGTCCAGGCGGGCCGCGACTATGTCAAGAACAACCTGCACGACGTCACGACGATGAAGCTGGAGTACGATCGGCGCGAATCGCAGATTTTCATCAGCGGCAACGACGCCTTCGCCTTCGGCTGCCTGTGCGCGGGCTGCCGGTTCATGGCGGGCTATCCGATTACGCCGGCCAGCGAGGTGCTGGAGTTCATGGCCCGCGAGCTGCCGCGCTTCGACGGCATCTGCGTCCAGGCCGAGGACGAGATCAGCGCGATGTGCATGACGGTCGGTGCGTCCTTCGGCGGCATCAAGGCGATGACCACCACCAGCGGTCCCGGCCTGGCGCTGAAACAGGAAGCGATCGGCCTCGCCGTGATCGCCGAACTGCCGGTCGTCATCGGCGACACGCAGCGCGGCGGCCCGTCGACGGGCCTGCCGACGCGCACCGAGCAGAGCGACCTGAACATCGCGATCTACGGCGGCCACGGCGACTGCCCGCGCGTGGTCCTGGCGGCGACGGACGTGCGCGAATGCTACGAGCTGGCGCACACGGCGTTCGAGATCGCCGGCGCGTACCAGACGCCGGTGATCGTGCTGCTCGACCAGTACCTGGGCCACTCGTTGATGACGGTGGAAGGCATTAACCTGCGCCATAAGGACCCCAAGGAAGACCGCAAGTGGTTCGTCGCCAATTACCGCCCTGAGAACTGGAACGAGAAGCACGGCAACATCAAAGACTACGAAGGCATGGACAAGGCCCCCCACTGGCGGCTCTGCCCCACGCCACAGGAATTGAAAGAAGAAATCTACAAGCGCTACACCTTGACCGACAACGGCGTATCGCCGATGTCGATCCCCGGCATGCCGGGCGGCGAGTACACCGCTGTCGGCATCGAGCATAACGAGCACGGCGGCCCGAGCAGCAGCCACGTCGATCACCAGGCCCAGAGCGAGAAGCGCTTCCGCAAGTTCGAGGACATCGCGCAGAAATACGTGCTGTTCGACAAGAGCTGCGACATCGACCAGCCCAAGCTCGGCATCCTGACCTGGGGCAGCACCTTCGGCGTCTGCGCCGAGATCTGCGACTTGCTCAACCAGGCCGGCCTGCCCACCCAGGTCATCGCGCCGACAATCATGTACCCGTTGCCGTATAAGCAGATCCAGGACTGGATGAACGGCCTGGAGCAGTTGATCACCGTGGAAACCAACTTCGGCGACCAGTTCTACCACTACATCAAGGCTTTCCTGGAGATGCCCGAGAAGTCCTATCACTACAGCCGGGCGGGCGGCATCCCGATGCGCCTGTCCGAGGTGCTGAACTTCATCTTGTACAACATCGAGTTGCCGGACAACTTCGATATCGAATTTGCGCAGGAACGCCTTAACTGGTAGGCGGGGAGATAACCATGACCGACGTCACAACACAGGTTGAGAAAAAAACATTCCGCAACCACGTCAAGCCGATCTGGTGCCCGGGTTGCGGCGACCACTCCGTGCTGGCCTGCCTGGTCAAGGCCCTCGACAGCCTGGAGCTGAATATCACCGACACCGCCGTGATCAGCGGCATCGGCTGCAGCTCCCGCCTGCCGGGCTATATGTCCTGCTATGGCATGAACAGCATTCACGGCCGGGCGATCCCGATTGCGACGGGACTGAAGATGGGCCGGCCGGAAATGACCGTGGTGATTACCGGCGGCGACGGCGACGGCTTCGCCATCGGCGGCAACCACGTGATGCACGCGGTGCGGCGCAACATCGACCTCACCTACATCATGATGGACAACGGCATTTACGGCCTGACCAAGGGCCAGGTCTCGCCGACCACCCCGATCGGCTACAAGACCAAGACCACCGCCTACGGCGCCTACGAAAAACCGATCGCGCCGCTGGAAGTGATGCTGGCCTACGGCTGCACCTACGTGGCCCAGGCGTTCAGCGCGGATATGCCGCGCCTGCAGGAGCTGATCGTCGAGGCGATCAAGTACCCGGGCTTCAGCTTCATCAACGTGATCAGCCCGTGTGTCACCTATCGCGGCGGCAGCCAGATCTACAAGGACCTCAAGCCGCTGTTGAAGCCGATCGGCGCGGAGCACGACATCCATGACTGGGACGCGGCCCACAAGATCGCGCGGGACAAGACGCGCCTGCACGTCGGCGTGCTCTACCAGGAACGGCGCGAGACCTACCAGGAAACGCAGGACGACCTGAAGCAGCGCGCGCCGCATGCCGAGGCGCCGAGCGTCGTGGACATCGCGAAGAAGTACCGCTAACCCGCGGCGTCAATCAACCGCTAAGCAAAAGGCCCCGCAACCGCGGGGCCTCTTTGTATCCAAAACTAGCTGGAACTAGGTGATCGAATCCTTCAGGGCCTTGCCAGCCGTGAACTTGGGAACCTTGCGGGCCGGGATGGTGATCTTGGCGCCGGTCTTGGGGTTCACGCCCATGCGCTTCTTGCGCTTGGTGGTGGAGAAGGTGCCGAAGCCCGTCAACTGGACGCGGCCGCCCTTCTTCAGTTCCTTGGTCACGATGTCGATCGTGGTCTCGATCGCCAGCTTGGCCTTGGTCTTCTCGATCTTGGCAGCCTTCGCCACCGCCTCGATCAGATCAGTCTTGCCCATCGGCTTCTTCACTGCTGTCATGTCTATCCTCCAAAGTGGTATTTGGTTAGTGCTAGATATATCGCTAAATATCGGCAATGTCAACCCAGTGAGCCAGAATTCATCGAGAATACGCAAGAATCGCGTCTCTGAGCCCGCTTTTGGTGCCTTCTCCGAGCGTTGTGGATAACCCATTTTCGTTGTGGATAACTGCTATGCACACAGCAGCATGCATGGCAGCGCCGATGATTGCAGGACGAAAACGGGCTGGACTACTTCACCGCAGTGATCATGGGGTCCGTCGGCAGCGGCGCGTCCAGCTCGATCACGACGGCCACCAGCGGCCTGAGCAACGCATCGACCGCGGCCAGGTCTCGCGGGCGCTCAACGGGTTCTAGCGTGTCGAACAGGCGCTGGGCGAAGCGCGCGCCGCTGTGCGTCGGCCGGGCCTGGCTGAAGCCGAGCTCCGCCAGCCACCGGCACCAGGTGGCCCCGGCCGGGTGCCGCGTCGTGCAACGGACGGCCTGCGTCACCGCGGGGCTAAGCTCGTTCAGCAGCTGTTCGCTCAGTGCGGCGTACTCGACCTCGGCCCGCTGGCGGCTGAACAACGACTCGGCCTCGGCGGCGGTCAGCGCAAGCGTCAATCGGTACTGCCGGACCAGCTCTTCGTCGATCCGCCGGTCGTAGACGATCAGATTGGCCGGACCCGCCTGCCGGTGCAGCCACAGCCCGTGCTCCTCCGCGCCGCGGTAGCGCTCCAGCCCCTCGTAGTGCAGCCGCAAGCGCCCGCCCGGCCTGAGCACGCGGGCCAGCTCCGCCAAGGCGGCGCGCGGGTCCGGCGTCTGCTCGACCGAGGACGCCGCCGTGATGCCGTCGAACTCGGCGTCAGCGAACGGCAGCGGCTCGCCGGCGGGAACATGCACAAACCGCGCGTTGGCGATGCCCAGGCGCGCGGCATTCTCGCGGCAAATCTCGACGCGCTTGGCCGAGGCGTCGACGCCGACCACCTCGTCCACGAACGGCGCGATGATCAGCGATGGCCAGCCGTCGCCGGGCCCGAAGTCGAGTACGCGCCCGCCGCCGGTCGCCTGCGAGAAATCGTGCACGTGGCCGCGATCGGCGAAGTGCAACGGGTCGGCCGCGTCGAACGGCTGGTAGATCACGGGCAGGCAGCGCCCCGATTGCGATTCCATCAGGTCGTAGATGAACGCCGTCGTATCCACATCGGCCAGGTCCAGGTGCTGCTCGAGCCAGTCAATCACGTTGAAACCGCTGTCCATGCAACTAACTCCGCTGTTCGCCGAGCAGCTGGTTGATGGCCGCGGCCAGTTCCGGGGCGTGCTGCGATCCGATCAGCAGATGCTTGCCCGAGGCCAGTTCCAGCCGCACGCCCATGTTGCCGCTCGTATTGTAGGCCTTGCCGCCGGCGCCGTAACGGATCCCCCAGCCACCATAATCGCCCAAGGGGTTGTATTGCCCGGCGCTGGCGCTGACGATCTCCGCCGGCCTGATCACCACGGGCCGCAGATGGAACGGGACAAACTGCACGCGGATGGCGTCCGTAGCCACCTCCGTCTTCAACCGCGCCGCGATAAACAAGAGCGGCAGGCCGATGCCGAAAGCGATCCAAAAGCCGATCAGCATGCTATCCGGCGCGGGATGATCGCCAAACGGCTCTCCGCGGAGAATCTGCTGGTAAAAGGCGTACCATTGCAGCGCGGCGATCCCCAGGACGATCAGCCAGATCCACCACTGGACGAACGCCTGTGATTCGGCAAACAGCAACCTGCTTTTCGGTTGTCCATCCATTTAAGCACTTTACCAGCAAACGGGACGGCTCTCAACCGGCGGGAACCCGCGGATGCGCTGCGGCGTCGGATAAAGTACTGGCATGCTGCCAGCAACCAGGTAGGTATCTTGTTGTTGCTTTCGGACTATGTCGCGTTGGGCTTGTGCGTCCTGGTGGGCGTGCTGCTGGTCCTCGGCGTGCTCAGCCGCCACCGCTGGCTCAACGCCATTTCGTACATCACGGCCGTGGCGATCTACGCCGTGCACGTGCTGGACGCCTACTACGACATCGTCTGGGTCACGCTGATCCCGCACCCGGCGGTGATCATGCCGATGCTGGCGGCGGTCTGGATCCCGCTGGCGGCGATCCTGATCGGCCTGGCGCGCTACATCAAGCGCCCGCGCGACCGCCGCGCGCTCTACATCATCGCGGGGCTGGTCTCGCTGTACAGCGTCTATGCCGTCGGGCGGCAGCTGGTCTTCCCGCCGGTCAACCACAACTCGCAATGGGAAATGGATACGCTGATCCAGAGCACCGGCACCACTTGCGTGGCGGCGGCCTCCGCCACCTACCTGCATACGCTGGGCTACGACATCGACGAGACGACCGCCGCCGCGCGCGGCCTGATCAGCGCCAGCGTCGGCGGCACCGACGCCCAGGCCTGGCGGATCCTGCGCCTGACGCTGCCGGCCCAGTACCGCATCCGCATCGCCCGCGCCGACAAAGCGCAACTAGCGGAGGGCGGCTGGTTTGTCACCAGCGTGCGCTGGGCCTTCGCCGTCGGCCACGAGGTGGCGGTACGCCTGGAACCCGGCGGCGCGTACGTGCGCGTGCGCGATCCGCTGTCCGGCGAGTACCTCAAGCCTTGGGACGAGTTCAACGCGGATTGGCTGCGGGTGGTGACCTGGGCCGAGCTGGTCACGCCGGACCCGGCCGCCTGCCGGGTCGAGTTGCCGCAGGACTACGCCGCCGGCGGCGATTATCCGCTGGTGGTGTTCCTGCACGGCTTCGGCGGCAGCTCTGAGCGCGTGTTCCGCTTCTGGGACGGCACCGACGGCCTGAGTGCCGTGCTGGCCCTTCCCCGCGGCACGTTCGACGTGCCCGAGGGCTATGGCGAAGGCTTCAGCTGGGTCTACTGGGACGGCGCCAACGAACGGCAGGCGGAGAACAGCTGGCAGGCCTCGATCGGGTACGTGGGGGAGACGGTGGACGAGATGGTGGCCCGTTACCAGCCCGGCGCGGTCTACCTGATGGGCTTCAGCCAAGGCTGCGCGCTGGCCTATTCCGCCGGCATCACGCATCACGCCGCGATCGACGGGATCATCTGCTGCGGGGGGCTGCTGCCCGCGGAGGAGCTCGGGGCGGAAACGATCGCGGCCGCGGCCGGCGACCTGCGCGTGTTCATCGTCAACGGCGACGAGGATAGCTTCGCCAACGCCCAGGCGGCGTACGACTGGCTGTCCGAGTACGGCTACGACGTCGAGCTGTTCACCTTCAGCGGCGGGCATACGATCCCGCCCGAGGCCCACGCTGCCGCCGCCGCGTGGATCAAGGCCGCCGGGAAGTCAGACTAGGTCTTGCTCCAGAGGCCCAGCACGTTGCCGCTGGGATCGGCGAAACGGGCGTAATAGCCCTCCTCTTTGGTGATCATGGTCTTCTTGGTGACGATGCTGCCGCCGCTGTACTTGATTTCCTCCAGTGTGGCCTCGATATCGGCGACCTCCAGGTAGACGATCACGCCTTGGCCGGGCGCGTCGTCGGCGGACAGCGCGCCGTGGATCTCGCCCGCGGTGTGGAAATAAGCGTAGCGCCCCGTCGGCAGGGCGTTGAACTTCCAGCCGAACAGCCCGGCATAAAACGCCATGCTCGCGGAGATGTCCTTGGCGGGTATCTCGACAAAACCAAATCTGCTCATCGTGTGCTCCAGGTAACTCGCTGATTACGCCAGCGCCGTAGCGCTCGCCTTTTGCTTTGAGCGTATGCCCATGCGACGTACTACCCGCCGCGGCGCGTTTTTCGGCTAAGGTTGGTTTGGTGAATACAGACTTAACCTGTGGCCAGTAGCGCGGTCCCGCAAGGCGGGACTGCGTCCAACAAGTTCAAGTAGAAAGTGAAAGTTGAAAGCCTGCGGAGCGGAGCTTCAGCCCCCGAATTGACCTGGTGAAACAAAAGCCCCGGAATCTTCACCGCACATCCTGCCATGGCTCTCTGAGCATAACAGGACACCGGGAGAGGACTCTCCGGGGCACCTGCTGGAATTGTAACACTGAACAACGGAGCCTGGACGCAGTCCCGCCTTGCGGGACCGCGCTACTTGTAAGGATGAATCACGGGCACAGCGGCCCGCGCCACCAGCCTATTCCCTGGTCCCTAGTTCCTAGTCCCTTCTCTTACTTCCCCAGCGCTTTCTTCACCAGGCCCGGGATTTCCATCGTGATGTCGGCGAGCAGGATGCCGGCTTCGTTGAAGGCTTTGACCTTGCTCTCGGCCGTGCCCTTGCCGCCGGAGACGATCGCGCCGGCGTGGCCCATCCGCTTGCCGGGAGGCGCCGTGCGGCCGCTGATGAAGCCGACCACCGGCTTACTCATCTGCTTCACGTACTCGGCCGCCTCTTCCTCGTCGGAGCCGCCGATCTCGCCGATCACCACGACGCACTCGGTCTCAGCGTCCATCTCGAAATCGACCAAGAGGTCGATGAACTTGGAGCCGATCACCGGGTCGCCGCCGATGCCGATGCAGGTCGTCTGGCCGATGCCTTCCTCGCTGAGCGCGTTGACCACCTCGTAAGTCAGCGTACCCGAGCGGCTGATCAGGCCGACCGGCCCGGGCTTGAAGATCCGCGCCGGCATGATGCCGACCTTGCACTGGCCCGCGGTGACCACACCGGGGCAGTTGGGCCCGACCATTCGCGCGTCGCACTGCTCGACGACGTAGTTGTACTGGCGCAGCGCGTCGAGCACCGGAATACCCTCAGTGATGTTGACGATCACGTCGATGCCGGCGTCGGCCGCCTCGCAGGCGGCGTCCGCGGCGAACAGCGGCGGCACGAAGATGCAGCTGGTGTCGCAGCCGGTCTCGACCGCGGCTTCCGCGACGGTATTGAACACCGGCACCTTGGTGCCACCGGCGTCCACGGTCAGCCCGCCCTTGCCCGGCGTCACGCCCGCGACGACGTTCGTGCCGAACTCGAGCATCGCGGTCGTGTGGAATGTACCCTCATGCCCGGTGATGCCCTGCACCACCACGCGGCTGTTCTTGTCAACGAGAATGGCCATCGCTTCTTCCTGTCAGCTTAGGATTGGTTCGCAGATGATTCTAGCAGATGCGCCCGCCCGGGGAACGGACCTCGCCGATTACCGCATTCCGCGCGGCGCGAGGGTAGAATAGTGGAGCAGGAGATTTGTCACCGGTTGGAGTATGGTTGCAAAAAAGCTGGGGACCGTGGATTCGAACCACGATTAACTGATCCAGAGTCAGCCGTCCTACCATTAGACGAGTCCCCAGCGGGCTGGCAATTATAACACGATAGTTTCAGTTTGCGGAGAGGCGTTGTGCGGATTTTAACGGTTACTAACGATGCGGTAATAATGCTGTTCGCGGCAGTCCTGATCGGCCTCGGCGGGTGCGGCTCCGGGGGCTGGGCGCCGGCTGCCACGACCGCGCCGGCCCAGTTCAGCCTGCCCTGGCCGCCGCCGGTCGTCACGCGCTCGGCCACCGAGCTGACCGCGGAGTTCGATGGCAGCGAGTGGGTCGAGAAAAGCGACAACGCCTTCGACAATGACACGGAGCTGATCCTGCCCATCGGCGCGAACCTGTCCTGGGGCATGTACGCGCTGCCCGACCTGCACGCCGACAATGAGCTGATCTCGCTGGTCCTGGAATTCACCGGCCCCGCGGACCTGGCCACGGGCGAAACCAAGCTGTTCGTCGGCCTGTCCAACTATTTCAATGGGTACTGGGAATGGCACGTCGCCGATCCCGACCAGCCGTCCACGCTGGACTACGTGGATCCGGCCGACTACCGCAACGGCGACGGCTATACCTACGTGGCGCTGGTGTTGTCCGGCACGAGCCAGGTCGAGATCCAGTCCGTCACCTTTGTGACCACCGGCAATACGCTGCCGGCGCCGAAGAACCTGACGGCCACGGCGGTCGCCGTCGAGCTGATCGAGCTGGAGTGGGACGACGTCCCGGCCGCCTCGGGCTATTACGTCTACCGCAGCATCTATGCGGACATGTCCAACCGGACGCGGCTGAACAGCGCGCCGCTCGAGGACAGCAATTACGCGGACGAATATATCGGCCGCGGGCTGTACTACTACTATTACGTGACGGCGCGCGGCGACAGCGAGGGCCCGCCCAGCAACATCGCGCGGGTCTGGTCGCACGAGATCGAAATGCCCGCGCCGCAGAACTTCCGCGTCGAGCAGGAGAACGCGGAGTCCTTCACGATCGCCTGGGACTGGGCCGACGCCAACCCTTCCGGCGGCTGGTACATCTACATGGACACTACGCCCAACTTCCATCCCAACAGCGCTCCGGGTGGCAACGAGAACCTGCTGATCAACGGCGCGGCCCGGCAGTTCCAGTTCACCAACAATATCGAGCCCGGCCAGATCTATTACCTGAAGATGTGCGCCCGCAGCTCGGGCGACCTGCGCGGCCGGATGACCGACGAGATCTCGGCCTCGACCACGGGCAGCTGGGACTGGAGCGACATGCACACGATCACCACGGGCCAGCCGCCGTTCAAGGCCGTGATCGCGGATGACAAAATCGCGCTGGCTTATTACAGCGACACCAGCATCTATCTGGCCACCGGGTTGGACGACAGCTGGAACAGCGAGGCCGTCCTCAGTGGTGCCCACGACTACGCGCAGTTCCTGGACATCGACTACTCGGCACCCAATTACATCATCGCCGGTTACGATGCCTCCGCCGGCGACGCCATGGCCGCGATCGGCAGCAGCGGCGACTGGACCGTCGAGCGCATCCACGGTGACGGCAACACCAACCTGTTCCACCCCGAAAGCGGCAAGTACATCGCCTGCGCGATCACCGACACCGAGGCGGCCGTGATGCACCTGGAATCGAATTACCAGACGACCGTGCCCAACCCGCGCCTGCTGGTTCAGACGCGGTCGGTGGAGGGCAGTGCCTGGTCATCGGCGATCCTGAGCAGTTATGCCGTCGATCCCGCGCCGGAACTCAGTTCCAGCCTGGTCTATCGCGGCGGCAATCTCTATGCGCTCTGCGCCAACCGTTGGTCGGCGGCCGTCAATTTCTACGACCGCGATTCCGGCTGGACCGCCAATGACATCAAGCACCCCTCGATTACCAAGATGCACGCGGGCCTTGACCTGGAATGGTTCGACAACGAGTGGTACACCACCGCCTTCGATTACATCAACCAGGAGCTCTACATCGGCTACGGCACGACCACCTTCCCCTGGGAGGCGGATAAGATCGCCGGCTTTTATCACTCGGCCGGCTTCCAGGCGCGGCTGACCGTCGAGGAGCCGCTCGCCGCCGCGGCCTGGATCGAACAGGGCGCCCTGCGCTTCGCGTTCAGCACCAATGACTGGGCCAGCGAAGAGGTGATCCTGGCCGGCATCGAAAACCCGACGACCAATGCTGAAAACTGCCTAGAGATTGTCTTGCTGAACGGCGAGCTCTATCTGATCTTCCAGGATGAAGACACGGGCAACATCAATATCGCCCGGGGGGTGCCGCCCAGCGAGTAACCAGCAGGTCGGCCCGTCCTGCCGGCCGCGGTTTTTATGGTAGGATTTGAGTGAAGACTTCGGCTGAATTGGGAGACAGAAATGAGGACGGGAAACTGCCCCTGGGGTAGCATCGCATGTGTGTTACTACTCCTCGCGTTGATCGGCTGCCAGGGCTCCGCGCCGACAACTGCGACTGACACCGCGGCGGCGGGGCAAACCGTCTACGCCGGCTTACCGTTGCCGGCTGACCTGGCGCGCCAGACCAGTACGACCGAACTGGTCCGCGCCGGCTGGCAGTTCGAGTTCAAGGCCGGCAAGGCCTGGCGCCTCGGCGACGGTCTGAACATGGCCGGCGGCGCGGAACTGCCCTGGGCCGTCTACGCGCTTTCCGGCTTGTCCGAGCAAAACGAGTTGACCAAGGTGATACTGCAATCCGCCTGGCCGACGGGCAGCACGCCCACTTCGATGCAGCTGTTCATCGGCAAAGCCAACTTCCACCGCAACTTCTGGGACTGGGTCCAGGTCACCGCCGAACAACACACGATCGCATACGACTATCCCGAACATTACCGCAACGAGGACGGCACCGCCTATTTGGTGATCGTCTACAGCGGCGCGACCGAAGCGCTGATCGAGCAGCTGAAGTTCACCGTCAGCGGCACCGTGGTCGCGGCGCCGGACAACCTGGCGGCCACCGTCCCGGACGTCGGGCGTGTCGATCTGAGCTGGGACGCGGTGGACCTGGCCACCGGCTATAACGTCTACCGGATGCGCAGCTCGGCCACGGCCAATCCGACGCTGCTCAATGCCAGCCCGCTCACGGACACGGACTACGCCGATCATGGCGTGGGCACGGGCTATACCTACTACTACAACGTCACCGCCGTCGCCAGCACCGAATCGGGGCCGAGCAACCTGGCCTCGATCTGGGCGCATGAGGTAGAGCTGCCGGCTCCCGCGAACGCGCACGTGGCGGCCCAGGGCGAATCGTCGTTCGATATCGGCTGGGAGTGGTCGCAGACCAACCCGCAGAACTTCTATATCTACCTGTCCGACCTGGCCGACTTTCCGCTTCTCAGCGATACCGAGCGCGAGTTCGTGACCGGCTTCGCACGCCAGAAGACGGTCGGCGAACGTGAGCCCGGCGTGCTGTATTACTGGAAGATGTGCGCGGTCAACTCCGCCGGCCGCCGCGGCCGGATGACCGAGGAGCAGACCGCGATGACCCGCGATTGCTGGACCTGGACCGACTCCGAGACCATCGGGGAAGGCATCCCGCCGATCCGGATCATTCCGGTGGAGGACCAGCTGGCGGTGGCCTACGTCCGGGACAACGAAGTCCAGGTCGCCGTCGGGATGATCAACGAATACTGGGAACACGATACGGCGCTCAGGCAAGAGGTCATCCCCGATGGCATGACGGCCTTTGCCAATGCCGTCGACATCGCGTACGACAGCGGCACGTACCTGGTGGCGGCCGACGATGCGTTTTGCGGCGATGCCTGGGCCAGCTTCGGCACCTTGTACGACTGGACCCAGGAGCGCGTCCACGGCGACGGCAGCGGCGCCCTGATGCATCCGGTCAGCGGGCTGCACATCGAGGCCGCGATCAACTACCGCGAAATGGCTGTGCTGCATCTCTACCTGACCGGATCCCACGAGCCGCCGACCTGCAGCGAGGTCCTGCTGCACCTGAGCCCGCTCGGTGGCCACGAATGGAACCAGGTCAAAATCCGCGAGGTGGATTTCCAGACGATCCTTTCCCAGGACATCTGTTATCACCACGACAACCTCTACCTGCTGACCGCCGATATTTTCGTCGCGGAATTCTACGTCTGCGACAAGGATGGCAACTGGCACATGGAGAACGTGCTGCCGGAGGGCATCGACCATGTGAGCAAGCACATCGACCTGGCCTGGTTCGACGACAAGTGGAATTCGACCGCCTTCCATTACGCCGACCAGCAGCTGTTCCTGTTGAGCGGTATCGAGGCGCCGTGGGATGTCGACCCGATCACCGAGCTGGAGATCGACATGGGCCACGAGGCGCGCCTGGCGACCGACGGCGAGCTCTCGGTGATGATCTTCTTCGGCATGGTCCAGGGGCTGCCGACTTACCAGTTCGCCACGTCGCTCGATGACTGGGATTACATGCCGATCCGCGTACCGGGCGTCGAGCCGGGTGATTACAACGACGGCGCCGACATCGCCGTGATCGACGGCGCGCCCTACATCGTCTTCTGGGACCAGGAGGACCGGCTGATCAAGATCGCCAAGGGTACTCCGCCGGCTACATAGTCGCCTTGAATCCCGTGGCCGGCAATGGTGACCGGTCGGCATTTTGGCGTTGCCCGCCCGGTTACCGCGCCCGCACCCGCCTGGTTTAAAGGTAAAATATAGGTAAGACTACCGGAGGATCACGATGCAGACGAACCATTCCGCGGGTTGGCTGGCCTGGGCTCTGATCTTGATTTTGGCCTGCTGTGGGGGGTGCGGCGGCAACGGACAGCTTTCACCCCGCGCAGGGGACGATGCTAGCCTGGGCATGGCCTGGCCGCCGCCCGAGCTGCCCGAACGGGCCGTGCAAACCGTCACCCACGTCCAGGCGGGCCGGGAGGCCGCCGCCAGCGGCGGGAACGCCTCCTTCGACGGAGATGACATCGTACTGGTCACCGGAGCGACCGTGGCCTGGGCGCGCTACTCGATCAGCGGCCAGACGGCCAACGACCAGCTCAGCGAAATCACGATGGACTTCACGGCCACGCCCCAGGCGGCGAGCGACGGGACGCGGATGTTCCTGGGCTTCGCTAACTACGAACTCGACATGTGGGAATGGGAGTTGCTCGAGACCGGCCCGTACAACCGCGTATTCACCGATCCAGCGGCTTACATCCACAACGGGCAGTCGCACATCGTGGCCGTCATGGACGGGCCAGGCGAGGGCCGCGTCAGCCAGGTCATCTTCGAGACCACCGGCTCTTATGTCGATCCGCCGACCAACCTGACGGCGGAAGCCACGGGCATCGACCTGGTCGAGCTGGACTGGGATGACGTCGAAAGCGCCGCCGGCTACAACGTCTATCGCGCCGACAACGCCGGCCTGACCGGCATTACCAAGGTCAACACGGAGCTCGTTACCGCCAGCGAGTACAACGATACCGGCCTGGGCGAGACCTATTACTACTACTATTATGTAACCGCCGTCTCCGCCAACGAATCCGCGCCCAGCAATGTCGCTTCGACCTGGATCTTCAAGGCCGACTATGCGGCGCCGACGAACCTGCGCGTCACCAACCGCGCCGAGACGTCGTTCACGCTCGAATGGGATTGGGAAGGCTCGTATCCGGAAGACGGCTTCGTGATCTACTACGATTTCACGCCGGACTTCATTATTACCGACGACACGCTGCGCCTGCATGAGCGCTGGGACTATGCCTTCACGATGAACTACACCGAGCCGGGCATCGTGTATTACTGGAAACTCGCCGCCCTGGAAGACGGCCCCCACGACATCGACCGGCAGATCCACGGCCGGCTCAGCGAGGAAGCCACCGCCACCTGCACCGGGTTCTGGACCTGGGGCGACGTCAACACGATCGCGACGGGATTAGCTCCTCTGCGAGCTGTCAAATACGGCGACGATATCGCCGTGGCGTATCGCAGTGGCGAGACGGTTGCTGTTGCGGTAGGCTTGGATGATTCGTGGTCCATTAGCACAGCATTATCTGGTCCAGGTGATGTTTTTGGCGAGCAAGTTGACATGGACAGTAATGGCTCGACGATCATAGTTGTGAGTCAGGAAACCAGCGCTCACGACGCTCATGCGGCCTACGGCACACCGGGCAACTGGACCAACGACCGCGTACATGGCGATGGCAGCACGGTTAACTTCCATCCAACCAGCGGTTACTCGATTACTTGCGCGATCGATGATACGGAAATGGCGGTCGTACATCAGGATCAAGCTGCCGACAGCCTACGCTTGCATACTAAGACAATTGCTTCAGGCTCTTGGACAAACACAGCCATACGTACATCCAGCACGATTTCCTATCCCGTGCAAAGCCTTGCTTATTTGGAGGGTAACTTATTTATCCTGGGTAGCCTGTTGGAGGAAGAGACCGTTGGGGAGGATACAACTTATACTCGGCGCTTGCGGTTGGCTAATCGAGACAGCGGCTGGAGCGAAGCGAACTGGATTGCAATCATTGAAGATGTTGGCATTCCACGTTTGGACAAGCATTACGATTTACATTACTTCGATAGCGAATGGTATTCGCCCGGCCTGAAGTCTGTTGAATTCGACCTATATCTTATCCACGGAACTACTGCCCCGTGGTCCGGCACGCAGGTGAATGATACCGGTACAAACCTGGGTTACAACGCACGGTTGGATATCGAGGACGACGAAGCGATTCTCCTGTTTTCCAGTACTACTCAGTACTATTTCGCCTTTTACAGCAAGAGCTGGCAGTACTTCCCCATCGTCGTACCTGGTACATCCACCGGCGACTATGCCGAGAACGCCGATATTGTGCTGTTGAACGGCTCACCCTACTTCGTGTTCCTGGACGAAGGCACGGGCGAGATCAAGATCGCGATGGGCACGCCGCCGGAGTAGGCGCGCCGGCGCTTACAATAAGGCCATGACGACGGCGGATGGCGAAATGCGCCGGGTACTGGAGCGCTTGTATCGGTTGGGACCGGGACGGATGCAGCCCGGCCGGGACCGGCTGCGGCGGCTGCTGGCCCACGCCGGTGATCCGCACCTGGCGGTTCCCAGCCTCCTGATCGGCGGCACCAACGGCAAGGGCCGCGTGGTCACGGCCCTCAGCGCCGCGCTCTGCACGCACTACGCAACCGGCGCTTTCATCAAGCCGCATCTGGTCAGCATCCGCGAGCGCTGGCGGATCAACGAGCAGCCGGTCAGCCCCCGCGCGTTCAGCGCCGCCGCGCAACGGGCCTGCGACCTGATCGAGCGCCACGACGAGCCGATCAGCTTCTTCGAAGCTAACGTGCTGATCGGCGCGCTTTTGTTCGTCGAGGCCGGCTGCGACATCGCCGTCTGGGAGGTCGGACTGGGTGGGCGCGAGGACGCCTGCAACCTGGCCGACCCGCTGGTCAGCCTGATCACCAACGTGGGCTACGACCACCAGGAAATCCTGGGTGCGACGCTGGGCGAGATCGCCCGCGACAAGGCCGGCATCTGCCGCCGCGGCCGGCCGCTCTTGCTGGGGCCATGCCGGCCGGGCTGGGAGGAGGCCTACGGCGAATACGCGCCGGTGGTGGAGCAGGTGTGCCGCGACGAGGGCGCGGGATTCATCCCCCTGGGCCGGCCGACGGACGAGGACTGGGAGCGGTATCTCGAGACCGGCGCGTGCGGCCTGCCGCCGGACACATTCAAGATGGTGGCCGGCGTGCTGTCGGAGCTGAACCGCGCCAGCGGCGGCCGGTTGGTCGTGCCGGCGGTGGCGATGCTGGCGGGCCTGACCCGCCTCAACTACCGCGCGCGGATGGAGCACGCCACGCTGAGGGGTATCCCGGTCCTGCTGGACGCCGCGCACAACGTCGACAGCCTGCGCTGGCTGGCTGGCCTGCTGGGACGGATGCACCCCGGCCGGCGCTTCCCGGTCGTGTTCGGCTGCCAGGTCTCGCGCGATCCGCGCCAGCTGCTGGCCGAATTGAAGCCGGTGATCGAGCGCCTGGTGCCGCTGGAGGTGCCGGTGATGCACCCCTGCCCGTTGGGCCGGATCAGCGACGCGGCGCGCGAACTGGGGATCGAGGTTTCGCTGCCGGCCCAGCTCGACAGCGGCGCCCAGCCCCGCGACTACCCGATCGGCGCGACGACCGAACTCGATCCGCCCGACAACCGCACGCACTGGCTGGAGTGCGTGGAGCACGGCCTGGAATTGTCCTCGCCGGAGGCGCCGACGGTGTTCTGCGGCAGCATCTATATCCTGGGCGAGGTGCTGCGCGCGTTCGAGTCGCCCGTGCGGCGCTAGGCCCGGTAAGCGGCGGCGGTCCGGAGCGCCGCGAACAGGTAGACCACGAGCGTCATCCCCATCAACACGAGCATGCCGGTCATGCCGGCGGGATCCAGCCCCGGCGCGGTGCCGCGCCCGACCGCGACGGTCTGCTGCAGCATGATCACAAACAAGAGCGCCGCCTCGCAGTTCAAAAACAGCACCAGCCGCCGCGCCAGCTTAAGCTGCGCCGCGACGGGCTTGTCGTGCGCGTCCTTGGGGAGCATCAACCGCGCGATCGCGCCCAGGGCCAGGCAGACCACCAGCACCAGGCCGACGATCGCCCAGAGCTCATCCTTCCCGCCCCAGCGGTCCGGCGCACCCGCCAGCGTGAAATGCACGGGGATCTCGGCGGGCAGGCCGGCGTAGTTGAAGGCGACAATCAGCAGGCAGATCAGCATACCCGCCAAGGCAACGAGTTCCAGCAACGGATCCAGCAGGCCGCCCGGCGGGCTCGGCGGAACCTCCGGCGGTTGCGTGGTTTGCGGTTCATTGCGCATGGCATGACCCCGCCGCGGCGGCGGCTAGAATCGCAAGGCGGTGGCCCACAGGGCATGGGCGTAATACTCGCAGGCGTTGATAATCGGCGCGGGATAGAGCCCCAGCACGATCACGGCCAAGGCCAACGGCACCAGGGCCAGCCCGTCGGTCAGCCGGAAGCCGCGCCAGACCGCCAGGTTCGCCTTGACCGGACCCGGCAGCACGCGCTGCAGCAGGTTGATCATATAGACGGCGGCGGTCAGGATCCCGATCACGGCGATCGCCGCGACGATCTGCAGGTAGCGGCTGGCGTCGATCGCGCCGACATGCACGCTCATCCAATTGGGACTGTTGTAGAACGTGCCCTTGAGCACGAGGAATTCACCCCAGAACCCGGCCAGGCCCGGCAGGCCCATGCCGGCGAACGCGGCGATGCCCAGCGGTAGCACGTAGGAGGGCGCACCGGCCAGCAGGCCGCTGACCTCGTACAGGTCGCGCGTGCCGTAGCGCCGTTCGATCACGCCGCACATGAAGAACAGCGTCGCGATGATCACCCCGTGGGCGACCATATGGAAGATCGCGCCGACGGTGGCGTCCGGGTTCATTGCGCTGATGCCCAGCACGATGAAGCCCATGTGGCTGATCGAGCTGTACGCGACCAGCCGCTTGATGTCCTTCTGCACCAGCGTGATCGCCGCTCCGTAGACGATCGCCGCCACGCCGCAGAAGGCGATGATCGGGCCGAGCTGGTAGGCCACGTCGGGGAACGACGGATAAAGGATCCGCAGGTAGGCGTAGCTGCCGGTCTTCAGCATCACCGCGGCGAGAATCACGCTCATCTCGGTCGGCGCCTCGGTGTGCGCGTCGGGCAGCCAGGTGTGGAACGGGAACATCGGCACCTTGACCGCGAAGCCGAGCAGCAGACCGATGAACATCAGTTGGCGGAAGAGCATCGGCAGGTTCTGGCCGCCGGTCAGCTCGAATTCCGTCAGGCCGATGATCGAGAACGAGTAGACATTCGACATCACCTGCATCGCGATGAAGGCGATCAGCATGAACACGCTGCCGAACATCGTGTAGATGAAGAACTTGATCGCCGCCCGGCCGGCCTTCTCGGGGTCACGGCCCCAGCCGGCGATCAGGAAGTACATCGGGATCAGCATCAATTCCCAGAACAAATAGAACAGCACGTAGTCCAGGGCGACGAACACCCCGAGCAGGCCGACCTCCATCAGCAGGGTCAGCGCGAAGAAGTCGCGGACGCGCTCGGTGCGCGGCAGGGCCCAGATCACCGCCAGGAAGATCACCGCCGCGCTCATTACGATCAGCGGCAAGCTCAGGCCGTCGACGCCGACGAAATAGTTGACGTTGAAGCTCCAGTACTCGCCCAGCTCGACCTTCATCCAGCTGTAATTCTGCACGTAGCTGAACGCCTCGCCCTGGCGGAACGGCAGGTGCTTGGCGAACGGGTGCCAGACATAGTCGCTGGCGATCTGAATGCCGGCGTCCTGGATCGCCTTGGGCAGTCCGCTGACCATCAGGACCGCGGCCAGCAGGCTGAGACCGCTGAAGATGACCGCCCAGGTCTTGATCAAACGCTGCTGGGCCTTTGGTGTCGCCATGATGAAGATGCAACCGAGCAGCGGCAACCAGAGCAACTGCGTCGTCGGGTTGCTCAGCCAGGTCAGAAAGACCTCTAGCTTGCCGATCGATGATGTGGCAAGGTGCTCCATCTATATACTCCCCAGGATATCTGCCAGAATCCGGCTCAACGGGCGCAGGATCACCAGGCACAACAGCGCCGTGCCCAGCAGCACGATGAACATATAGTGCTGGATCTGCCCCGTCTGCATCGTGCGCGCATGCAGGCGCTTCAAGAACCACCAGAACTCACAGGCCAGCCAGCGCAGGCCGTCCACGATGTAATCGTCCACCCAGCGGGCCGCCGTCGCGATGAGCCGGCCCAGCCCACCCAGGCGCAAAACCAGCCAGTCGAGCAGGCCGACGTCGGCCCGGCCCGCCAGCACGGCGAGTAGCTCGCCGCAGCGGCCGATGACCAGGTGGAACAACTCGCGCAGGTACATGCCGTGGCGGAAGAAGGCGGCCAGCGCCGCCAGCCCGCCCTCGCGAAAGACACGGTCGCCGGCCTGCGGCCGCGCGACGCGCAGGTACCAGGTCAAGCCGGCGCCGATCAGGACCGCGGCCAGTGCCACCGCGCTGACCAGCTGGCTGGTGTGTCCGGCCGCCGACCATTTCCAGGCGGCGGACTCCGGCGCAAACCCGGCCGGCGTGTTGTACCAGTTGAAGTAAGCCGCGGCCCAGCCGACGCTGCCCATGAGCGCCAGCAGCGTGGTCAGGACCAGCGGCACGCCCCAGCCCCGCGGCGCGGCAACCGCGGCCACCGCGGCCTCCGGCGGCTGCGGCGCGGGCCGGCCCCAGCCGAGGATACCGACCAGCCGCGTGATGTAGGCGGCGGTCAGCGGCAGGGCGATTACCAGCATGCAGGCGCCGACCGCCCAGGCGGCCGCGGCCACCGGGAATTGCTCGCCGATCGCCGGAATGCCCGCCTGGGGCGTGGCGCCGTAGCGCGTCAACAGCGCCTGGAATATCTGTTCTTTGCCCAGGGCGCCGGCCAGGGGGAACAGCCCGGCCAGCGAGAGCCCCGCCGGCACCAGCACGCCCCACAGCACCAGGGGCTGCCGGCGCGCGAAACCCGCCAGGCGGTCCAGCTCCGGCGGCTCATGGTCGGCTTCGGCACCGCCGTGCTGCGTCAGCCAGACCGCCACCAGGTAGCCGACGCCGAGGAACAGCGCCGCCTTGAACCAGGCGTGGGCCAGCAGGTGGTAATAGCCGGCCTCCTCGGCCAGCACGCCGACGCTCATCACGACGAGCCCCAGGTGGCTGACCGTGGAATAGGCCAGGACCCGCTTGGGATCGCGCGCCGCCAGCGCCATGATCGCGCCGGTCAACAGCGTCAACCCGCCGAGCAGCGTCGCCGCCAGCAGCGGCAGGTCGGCCACGACGAAAAAGCCGTGCAGCCGCGTCAGCAGGTACGGTCCGGCCGCGACCATCGTCGCCGCGTGCAACAGCGCGCTGACCGGCGCCGGCGCGACCATCGCGTCGGACAGCCAGAAGCTCAGCGGGAACTGCGCCGCCTTGCCCAGCACCGCGGCCAGCACCAGCAGCGCCACCGCGCTCAGCCAGGGATAGACCTCCCGCGGGTTGCCGCCCTGGCTGGCGATCGACTGCAACAAGGCCGTCAGATCGATGCCCGACAGTGTCGTCCAGCGAAAGACCGTCATCAGGGTGAAGACGGCGAACAGCAGGCCGAAGTCCGTGGCGCGTGTCGTCCAGAACGCCTGGCGCGCGGCCCGACGGGCCCGGTCCGTGCCGGGATGGGCGATCAGCAGGTAGCTTGTCAGGCCCATCAGCTCCCAGGCGATGTAGATCACCAGGAGTGTGTCCGCCGCCAGGAACAACAGCATGCTGCCGGCGAACAAGGTCAGCGTGGCGAAGAAGGTGGCGCGGCGCGGATCGTCGCGGCGCTCACGGACCGCGAAGACCAACACGACCACGGCGATCACCGCGGTCGTCAGCGCGAACAGCAGCGCCGGCACGCCGGCGTTGAAGGCCAGCGGGACCGGCAGGCCGGTCCGGTTGCCGGCGGCATCGGTCAACAGCGCCGCGTCGGGCAGCGCCAGCCACGGCACCCGCCAGGCGATGCTGTCGGCCTGCGACTGCTGGACCGCGCTCAGCAGCCAGCCGGCCAGGCCGCCGCTGGCCAGCAGCGCCAGGCCGCCCAGCCAGGCGTTGAGCCGCAGCGCCAGCCGGCCCTGACCCCAGGCCAGCAGGTAGCCAATCAGCGCCGCCGCGAGTGGCAGCAACGGGATCGCTACCAGCAGTCCGCCTAACTGATTGTTCGCCGCTGTGTCCATTCCTTCTTTACCGGATCGTTACCATTTCATCAGGTTGGCGTCATCGAGCATGATGCTCTTGCGCATCCGGTAGAACGCGATGATGATCGCCAGGCCCACGGCGGCCTCGGCCGCCGCGACGATAATCGCAAACACGCTGAAACACTGCCCGAGGTTGGTGATCACGGCTTCCTCGCTGGTGAAGGCGGCCCGCGTGACCGTCGGGCCCCAGTACCAGTTGAACGCGCTCATGTTGATGTTGACGGCGTTGAGCATCAGCTCCAGCGACAACAGCATGCTGATCGCGTTGCGCCGCGCCGCGACGCCGTAAAACCCCAGGCAGAAGATAAAGCAACTGACGATGAAGTACTGGTGGTAGTCGATGCTCGTGAAAAAGCGCATCGGCGTATCGCCGGCGTAGGCGAACCAGTGCTGTGTCATGTAGGTCCAGGCCGTGGCGAACGCCTCGGCACCGCTGATGCGGGCCACCTCGGCCGCCGTCTCGCCCGATTGGAGGAGCATCGCCAGCATCAGTCCTTCCTCACCAGAATGATCGCGCCCAGCATCGCCATCAACAACAGCACGCTGGCCACCTCGAACGGCAGCGCATAGGTCGCCATCAGCGACCAGCCCACGCTGCCGGTGTTGTTGCCGAGCACGTCGGGGGTGACCGTCAGCGTCGGCTTGAGTGTCATGAACAGGCCGGTGAAAAACATCACCATAAACAGCACGCCGGCGCAGATCGCCGCCCAGGGCGACTGCGGGGTGTTCTGTTTAAGCTGGGTGCCGATGATGTTCTGGCTGACCATGATGCCGAATAAAAACAGCACCATGATCCCGCCGATATAGATGATCACCTGCACCATCGCCAGAAACTCGGCGTTGACGAGAATGAAATAGCCCGCCACGCCGAGAAGCGACAGGATCAGCATCAGCGCCGCGTGGAACACGTTGCGCATCGTCACGCAGCCGACGCCGCCGCCGACCACCGCCGCGGTGAACAGCCAGAAATAGCAGACCAGCAGCCGATAACCGGGCTGCGTCAGAGCACACATGCCCCAAACGAAGGCGACAAAGCCCAGCACGGCCAGCGTCGCCAGGAACCGCCGGTAGGGGCGGAAGCGCGCGATCGCCAGCAGAATCAGCGAGCTGACACCGACCAGCAGGCCGGCCACCAACAGATAGCTGAAAAAGATCACCACTGGTGTCGCCATCAGGCCTCACCTCCCGGCGCGGGACGGTTCAGGGGGATCACCAGCGCGGCGCGGTCGACCGTCGGCGCGGCCCATTGGTTGTCAAAGGCGAGGAGCGGCGTCCCGTCGGCGGCAAGGAGTTCCGCCAGTTCCGGCGAGTAATCGAACCGCCCCAGGTCGACGAACAGCACCGCCGGCTGGCCGGGGGCGCTGACGATCGCGCCGCTGGCATCGGCGGCGAGGATCGCCGCGGCTTGCTCCGCGGTCAGCTGGTTTACGCATTGGCGCGGCACCCCGCGGAACGCGGGCGGCAGCGAGGGCTGGACCGCCGGATAGTCCGCCGTCACCGGCGGTTGCAGCTGGACCTGGTGCGTCTCGTTGAAACCGGTCAACACCGAAGCGCCGTAGCGGTGGAAGCGCTGCGTATAGAACCAGACTTCCTTAAACGCGTTGACGAAGTACTGCCAGTGCAGCACGACGACCAGGAAGACGAACAGCGCCCACAGCAGGAAATAGCCCCACTGGAACTGCATCCAGGGGATGCCCTGGCTGAGCTTGTAGCCGGTGTCGAACATCGCGATGATGTCGGGCGCGTTGCCCAGGCCCTTGTGGCTCATCACCGGATGGATCGCATCGAGCGGATCGAATTCCACGTACAGGAAGAATACCAGCACCACTACCCAGAACCAGCGCCAGAACTTCGGCTGGCGGCGCTGCCAGAGGCTGTAGCGCACCAGCGCGCCCGCCGCCCACCAAATGAAGGCGGCCACCGCCGGCAGCAGCAGCAGCAGTCCCGAGCCGGAGAAGACCAGCACGAACGCCTGGTAATCCGCCGGCTGGTTGTGGATGTCGTCGAACAGCTCCAGGTAGCGCGTGTAGGTCAGCACGCACAAAAACCACAGCACGGCCAGCGTGCCGTAGATGCGCCACCACTCCGCCGAGGTGCGGCCGAAGAACAGCCGCGCCATCGCGAAGTGCCGCGTCAGCTCGTGCCCGTGGTGGCCTGCGAATTTAGCCATCACCGCGCTCCCGGTTGTTTACCAGTCCGTTCATTCCTCGTCTGTCTTTTCACTATCTTGTTTGCCCGTCGGCGCCGCGGCCGGCGGTGTTTCGATGTTATCAGCCGCCGGGGCCCGTTGGGGCGGCAGCGGCTGGTCGCTTAATTTGCTGGGGATGGCGAACCAGAAGAACAGCGCCGCCGGCACCAGCGGCAGAAAGATCATATACGTCAGCGGCCCGATGTTGGTAACCAGCTGGTAGATCGACAGGCCCGTGCCGATCAGGGCGAAAAGCCACCAGAGGATCGCCGCCGCCGGCACGTCTCTGAGCCAGGGCGAGAAGTACTCGCGCCGGCCGAAGGGATGCAGCGGGATCACGCTGATCAAGAGACCCAGCACGATCAGCGTGATGTGGTTGAACCAGCTGACCGGGCAGCCCTTGGAGGTGAAGAAAATCCACAGGCCCCAGAGCAGGCCGCCGACCATGATTGTCTCGCCGAAGAAATACAGCACGCGCTGCCAGGGCTGAAGCTTGTTCATCGGACACCTCCTTGCAGGCGCTCGGTTGGTGCAGGCTTGATCATCGATTCAAGGCGGCCCTGTTCAAAATCAAATCCCTGCTTGACGATCGTATAAAGCAGCAGGTAGGCGAGCGCCGGTATATACAGGAAGAAACCGGCCAGCCCGGAAAACGGGTAGGACATGCTGGCGTTGCTAACTAACGGCAGCATGGTGTAGATCACCCACGCATGGAACAGCAGCATGCCCAGCCAAACCGGGATAGCGATGAACAACATCGTGCGCTGCCGCTTCCAGTACTCAATCACAATTTCGTTTTTCCAGATCGAGCCGGCGACGACAAGTAAGTTGATCAGGTGGAACAACAGGTTGAAGTCATTGGCCATGCCGGGATCGTCATGTACGAATGCGGAATAGAAACAGATATATCCGCAAAAGAACATGGCACCAAGGGATTTACCCTGGAAGGTGGATGTAATGGGGGCGTACCAGAAGTCGGCGTTTTTCTGGGTGGCAAACAAGCGCCTCATGTAACTGCCACCTCCTGACCGAATGTAGGGACGGACGGCTGTCCGCCCTGGGCCGGTCTTAGACCGGCCCCTACAGGTAACTGACAACTGATAACTGAAAACTTATCGGACGCAGTCCCGCCTTGCGGGACCGCGCTACCACCCATTGGCCTTTGGCCTTTGGCCTCATTGCAGGCGACGCAGGCGTCGCCCCTACAGGTGCCTTTGGCCTGCACCCTTTGCCCTTTAACCTTTAACCTTTCCCCTCGCTTCATCACGACCACGTCACCTCCCGGCGCTTGAGCGGGTGGCGGCGGCGGACGAACAGCACGCGCCAGGCCAGCCAGATCAAAAACAGCGCGAACACTACGGTCAGCACCGTGTAGCCCCAGAAGAAGGCGCGCTCGGCGGCCGTCAGCATCGTCAGCGCTTCCTTCGTCGTCACGACCATATAGTCGTATTTTTCCGTGTCCCAGATGCGGTTGGCGTTGAACCAGGGATGGCGGTTGACCACCCCGAGCGCGGTGATCGCCAGGGCGACCACGCTGGCCGGCAGTAAAAACTTCCAGGCGAAGAACATGATCTGGTCGATGCGGATGCGCGGCATCGTCGCCCGCGCCCAGATGAAAAAGTAGACCAGGCCGTAGGTCTTGACCAGGAACCAGAACAGGCTGGTCAGCCACAGGCCGTCCGGGCCGAGGAACATCGGGCCCTTCCAACCGCCGAGGAAACAGACCGTCATGATCGCGCTGACCAGGAACACGTTGGAGTACTCGGAGACGTAGAACAGCGCGAAGCGCAGGCCGGAATACTCCACCAGGTAGCCGCCCAAGAGCTCGTTCTGCGCCTCGGGCAGGTCGAAGGGCGGGCGGTTCGTCTCGGCCAGGGCGATCACGAAGTAGATCACGAACGCCGGTAAGAGCGGCAGCGCCGCCCAGGTCATGGACTGGCGCTCGACGATCTCCGTGAGGTTGAGGCTGCCGGCGAAGAGCGCCACGCAGAGGAGGCTCATCAGCATCGGCACCTCGTAGGTCAACAGCATCGCCGCCTCGCGCATCGCCCCGACCAGCGCGTACTTGTTGTTGGAGGCGTAGCCGCTCATGATGATCGCCACGAGGAACAGGGCGAAGTCGGCGATGATCAACAGCAGGCCGACGTTGAGGTCCTGCACCATGTAGTAGCAGTAATGCCCGCCGATGATCGCTACGCCGAACGGGATCACGATCCAGGACAACAGCGCCGGCAGGTAGACCAGGATCGGCGCCAGCGTGAACAAAAAGCGGTCCGCGTTCAGGGGAACGACGTCTTCCTTGGTGAAGAGCTTCAGCGCATCGGCCAGGCCCTGGCGCCAGTAATAACCGAACATGTAGACCAGGTAGACGGCGAAGGCCAGGAACGTGCAGATTGCCGTGACGATGGTCAGCGTCCGCCCCGGCCAGAACACCGGCGTCCAGTATTCCAGGCCGTATAGGACGGCGGGAATCGCCAGCAACACGATGATCGGAATCATGAACCCGCGCAGCTGGCGCGTCGTAATATTGCCCAGGAAGTTCGGGCCGCGGCGCGACTGCATCCGGCCCAGCACGCGGCGCTCCCAGATCTGGATGCCGATCGTCAGTAAAAGCTCCAGCAGGAAGATGAACACCAGCGCGGTGACCAGCATCAGCGCGTTGGCCCAGAACGGGCCGAACCGCCAGCCCGGCACGGGCTCGGTGTTCAGCCAGACCCGCAGAACCTCCCAGATGGTGTCGGCATCCTGGTAGGAGAACGCCTGCTGGAGAGCGAGGATCACCGGTCCACCTCCCCGATCATGATGTCGAGGCTGCCGAGGATCACGAACAGGTCGGCCAGTAAATAGCCGCGGCAAAGCTCGTCGAGCAGGTGCAGATGATACAGGCTCGGGCTGCGCAGGTGCAGGCGCGCCGGACCGGGGCCGCCCTCGCTGACGACACTCAGGCCCAGCTCGCCGCGCGGCCCCTCGACCGCGATGTAGGCTTCACCGGCGGGGACTTCGATTCCCTGGTGGGGCGAGCCGCCGTGCCCGCCATCCTCACCCGCACTGCGGGCAGGGCCGCCCGCGCCACCGGTTGTTGGCGCCAGGTGCGCGATGGCTTCCACGCACTGCGCGATGATCGAGAGGCTCTGGCGCATCTCCTCCATCCGCACTTGGTAGCGGTCCAGCACGTCGCCGTACTCGCCGACCGGCACGGAAAAACTCACTCGATCGTATTGCAGGTAAGGTGCGTCGCGCCGGAGGTCGTGGTCCACCCCGCTGGCGCGCAGCACGGGCCCGCTGGCGCCGTGGGCCTGCGCGTAATCGCTGTTGAGCGTGCCGATCAGCTCGCTGCGGTTCACCCAGATCGCGTTGTCGCTGAAGAACTCCTCGAAGTGCTCCAGCGCTTCGCGCAGCCGGCCGCTGAACCGCGCCAGCCCGCCGTAGAACTCCGCCGGCGGCTCGCGGCGCACCCCGCCCGGCACGATCCAGCCATGGTGCCAGCGGTGGCCCGAGAGCAGCTCCAGCAGGTCGAGCCCCGGCTCGCGCTCCCGAAGCGCCCAGAACACCGCCGTGATCTGGCCGGCCTCCAGCCCCAGCTGGCCCCACCAGAACAGGTGGCTTAAGATGCGGCTCAGCTCCAGCACCAGCATGCGCAGCCATTGGGCGCGCACGCTGACTTCGATGCCGGCCAGCTGCTCGACGGCGGCGCTGACCAGGTAGTCGGCGTTGGCGCCGGCCAGCCACTCGCAGCGGCTGAGCAGCGCCGCGCACTGGGCGTAACTGCGCCGGGCACAGAGCTGCTCCACCCCGCGGTGCAGGTAGCCGATCTCGGGCGTGACGCGCTCAATCAGCTCGCCGTCGGCCTGGACCACCAGCCGCACCGGCGCGGGCAGGCTGGGATGCTGCGGGCCGACGGAATAGACCACCTTCTCGGTGAGGAGCGGGTCGTGGCGCAGTTCCAGGCGCCGGTCGGAGATGCGCGTCATGGTGCACCCCCGGAAGTGTTGTCATTATTGGAGTAGCGCGAGCCACCGTGCTCGCGATCATCATCCTGTTGGGGCGATCCCATCTGCGCCCGTTGCTCCTCCAGTTCCAGCTTGGTCATCGGCGTGCCGCGCTGGGCGGCGAGCGCCAAGCCCAGAAGCGCTTGCTCCTCGCGCGACTTCAAGAGCGCGCCGGCGTAATCCGGCCGCTTCGGCGGCTCATAATCGCGCCGGAGCGGGAAGCCGACGAACTGCTCGTCCAGCAGCAGGGGCGCCAGGTTGTCGTGACCGGCGAAGGGGATGCCCGTCATTTCGAAGATCTCGCGCTCGGCGAGGCCCGCCGCGGGCCAGATGTGGGAGAGGGTGGGATGCGCGGTAACGGGACCCGCCGGCGACGGTTCTCCGTCCGGCTGCCCAGCCCCGTCATCCTTATTGTACCCCGTCTGGGGCGAGGTCGGCGGTTCGTGATGGGTCGCGTCGCCGTTGCCGCTGGCCAGTTCCTCCAGCGCCGGCGCCTTTTCAAACGCATGCGAAGCCACCCCCAGCGCCGCCAGGTCGGCATCGACATCCACGGCCGCCGAAGGTTCGTCGTCCGTCGGGGCGGTACTTGTGCCGCCCTGGGAGCCATCCCGCCACGGCGGGACTCCCCTACCGGATGCAATCGCACCCGGCCAGTTCCATTTCAGCGTCAGTTGCGCGTGGCCGTGCTTCGGCGCGCGCAGAATCAGAAACAGCGCGAACCGCTCGGCGAGTTGGTTGTCGTCATTGGGCTTGGCGCCCAGGTGGTGCGCGGTGAAATCGATGAAGCGGGTGAACCCGTCGTTGCGCAGGTTTTTCAGCATCGTGATCAGATCCGACGTGTCCGTGACCAGCCCGCGGTGCTGGCGCGCGTCCAACAGCAGGGCATCGCCCCCCGCCGCGCGCACCAGTTGTTGCAGCCGGTCGTTAAGCAAGGTCCACCTCGCCTGATTTGATCGCGGCCGTCAGGCGGTTGATGCCGTCGATGATCTGCTCGGGGCGCGGCGGATCGCCGGGGATATACACGTTCACCGGCACGATCGCATCCAGCGGCTCGTCGAGCATATAGCTGTCGGCGAACAGGCCGCCGCTGATCGCGCTCGCCCCGCAGGCGATCACGAAGCGCGGCTCGGCCATCGCCTCGTAGAGCCGGCGGATCACCGGCGCCATCCGGTGGTTGACCACGCCGGCGACGATCATCAGGTCCACCTGGCGCGGGCTGGGCCGGTAGACTTCGGCGCCGAAGCGCGCGATGTCCGCCTTGGGCCCGACGGCGTGGTAGAGCTCCAGCGTGGTGTAGTCCAGGCCCAGCATCAGCGGCCAGAGGCTGTGCGCCACGGCCTGGCGGATCAGCCGTTCGATGGCCGTCGGCTGGGGCTCGCCGCCGATCGCGCGGCGATGGGCACCGTCGTCCCCGCGCGCTAGACCCATTCCAGCGCCCCCTTGCGGTACGCGTAGGCCCAGCCGATGATCAGGATGCCCAAAAAGACGAACATCTCCGTCAGCGCGCTGGGACCGATCGGGGTGAAGACGATGTTGTTGTCGCCGAAGACCAGCAGGCGGAACGAGACCGCCCAGGGGAAGATGAAGATCACGTCCACGTCGAACATCAAAAACACGATCGCTAGGATGTAGAAGCGGATGTTGAAGCGCAGCAGCGCGTCGCCCAGCGCCCGCGCGCCGGATTCATAGGTCAGGCGCTTGAGCATCGACGGGCGCGCAGCTGGCCGGTAGAGCGCCGCCAGCGCGAAGGCCAGGCCCAGCACGCAGGCCCCGCCCAACAGGAACAGCGCCACCCAGTTGTATTGGCCGGTCGTAATCATCCTTCGTTTCCGCCCGCGGGCGACTTAGTCTATAGACGTCCAAAACCGCCCGCGGTTAACACGGCAAACGAATATTATAGGTGTAGTCCGGGCGATTGCCAGCGCGACGGAGGGGCGATCCGCCCGCCGGCTAGAGCCGCGGTTCCTCCCAGATCACCACGGCAGCGTCGGCCAAGTCGTTGTGCGGCAGGCCGAAATAGCGCCGCCACTCGCCGTGGAATTCCGCCAGGTCGTCGGGCCAGGCCTCCAGCCACTCGGTGAACTCGGGCCAGCGGAACAGCGCCGGGATTTCGGTGAAACGATTGCGGTAATCCCAAATCTGCTCCCAGCAGACCGGCACGATCGCGCCGGGCCTGACGACCGGATCGCCGCGCATGAAATCGATCAGCACGCCCTGCTCCGGCTTATCCTCGCCGCGAATCAGCGCGACGCCCGTGCCCTTGTCCATGGCATAGTAAACCGGCTCGATGGATTCCACCCGCACGCGGGAATGATACCGTAAAGAGAGTTTAAGTTGTAAGCTCAAGCTCGAAGCCTCAGCGCGGGACGGCTTTCCCACCCGTTAATTCTAAGATACAAGCACGGGCGCCCTCGCCCGCAACAACAAGGAAAAGTGGAAAGTGAAAGTGGAAAGTAAACCTATAGGCCACGCTTCAGCCCGACAATTAGCCGCCTCGGTTACTGCTCAGCTTTGGATTCCGGCATTGCGTAATCAAAGCCCTAGAGAACTAATACTACCCACAAGATGCTTGCTGGGTCGCCAAGTTTGAAGTGATATAAGGCCATCGCACCGGTTGCGAGCATGATAGTAAGAATGCTTGTTGCCAACCTAACATACTTGTTCTTCCACTTGCGAGCATAGAACAACACGGGGACGATTAGCGCTCCAATACACAGCTGGGATGGCAGATACGGAACATAGAGCGTGCTTAGGATTACGACAATAGCCCATACTACGCTGAGTATCACAACGAACAAATGCTGCGCACGCCGCCACTTTTACTTTCACTTTCCACTTTTACCGGTCCACGCAAGCACGGGGGCTTGCGCTACCCAGAAAATAGCCTTACGCCAGCTTAAACTTAAACCTACAGCTTAAACTTATTATTCTTCCATCCCATCCAGCACCGCGAGGATCGTTTCCGGGTCGACGCGCTTCGTGTAATCGATCATGACGTCGCGCCAGACTACGGTGCCGTCGCCGTTGACAATAAAGGTCGCCGGCACGGGCAGCATCGGCCAGTCCATCGCGTTCCTGGCGGCGACGTCCACGCCCAGGTCGGCCAGGGCCAGGGCCAGCTCGTCGGTCAGCGTGTAGGCCAGGCCCCACTCGAGCATGCTCTGGCCGTTGATATCCCAGATCACGTCGTAGGTGTAGGGCACGATCCCGTGGTCGTCGAGCAGGTTCTCATACTCATCCGGCGACACGGCGATCAGCTCCGCGCCACGGTCCCGAAACTCGGGATAGTAGCGCTCCAGCGCCCGCAGTTGCAGGCTGCAGAACGGGCACCAGCCGCCGCGGAAGAACACGACGATCACCGGCCCGTCGCCGAGGTACTGCTCCAGGCTGCGCTCGTCGCCGTACAAGTCCAGGCCGACGAGGGGGGGCGCCGGCTGGCCCACGTCGGTGACGTTGGCCCAGAAGTCACCCTCCAGAATGACGTCGATCATCCCGTCGACGGCTTCGTTGTACTTCGCCGGCAGGCTGGCGGCGCTGGCCAGCCGTTCCTCGTCGAGCTGCTGGGTCAGCGACGGATCGCCGTCGAAGGTCTCGGGATAATCCGCCTGCGCGATCGCGTCCGCCGCCGCGGGCTTGCCCCCCGTATCCTCCGGCATGTCCTCATCCGGATCGGGGCCGTAGCCCAGGTCGTACAGCGCCTGGGAGACCTCGCGCAGGTCGGGGCGCTCAGTGCAGCGCAGGCCCGCGTGGGCGTATTTGATCGTCCCGTCGCAGTCGATCACGTAGAACGCCGGGAACGGCAGCATCAGCCGCTCCTCGTTGCCGTTCATCTCGACAAGGTCCACGCCGGATTCCAACAGCAGCTGGCGCATGTGTTCGCTCAGGCCCCAGGCCAGGCCCAGTTCCTCGAGCACGATGTATTCGCTGTCGCTGATGACCGTGTACTCCAGCCCCTTGGCCTCGGCCACTTCCTTGAGCAGGTCGACCCGTTGCGGGCTGATCATCACGACCTTGGCGCCGCCCTTGGTGAAGTGCGGCATGAACTCCTCCACGGCGCTCATCGTCACGTCGCAAAACGGGCACCAGCCGCCGCGCGTCGTGAACAGCACGACCGGCTGGTCCAGCAGCGTGCCGCCCAGCCAGAACTCCTCGCCGTAAATATCCTCGGTGGTGAAATCGGCGATCATCTCGCCGACCATCGGCACGTTCTCAGCCAAGCCGGCCTCTGCCACCATCGCAAGCTCGGCGTCCAGTTCTGCCAACAGGTCGGCCGGCAATTCTTCTTTCTGCTTGGCCGCCACGTCCGCCAGCCGCTCGGGCAAAGGCTTCGCCGCCGCGTCGAGCCCGTCGGGCAGCACGCCGTCCGGCACCGCCGGCGCCTTGCCGGTGGAATCCGCCGCCGGTTTGGAGGTAGTGGTGGTCTTCGTTGACGAAGAACTTCCACCGCCAGACGGGCAGCTGACGGCCACGAACAGCATCAGTACCAAGGCCAGGATCGCAAAACCGCGCATAGCAACTCCCATACACAAAATGATGCTCAAAGTTTACCAGCAGCGTTAGAATTGAGGTAAGGACAGCAGATGGAACAGAGCCTGGAAATGGTCTGGTTCGGCCTGGGACTGGCGGCGCTGGGCGGTATGGCGGCGTTTCTGCTTTGGTTCCCTTCGTTTGAAGAACAGGACAGTGACCACTACGGCTACGTCGCCTCGCGGCAATCCAGTTCCCGCGGCGTACTACTCACCCTCGCCGGTGCAGCTGTCATCGGCGGCCTGGTGATGGCCATTTTCAACTTGATCAAATACCTGCGCTAACCGCCCCGCGCTTGCTAGAATGCTCGCCGATGGGACTGTTTGACCTGTTTAAAAAGAAGCCCGCGCCCGAGGCCGAGCCCCCGGAGCCGGCCGCCGTGCCGCCGGAGCAGACCGAAAAGCGCGCCGGCCGCTGGAAGAAGGCGCTCAACCGCACGCGGGCGTTTTTCACCGCGGCGTTCGCCACCGACCCCGAGGGCCTGGTGGACGAGGAGTTCTACGACGAGGTACTCGACGCGCTGGTGCTGGCCGATGTCGGGATGGAGCTGGGCACTGCGCTGACCGCGCGGATCAAGGACCGGATGCGCGAGGAGGGCTTCGTCAAGAAAGCCGACGTGCCGCGCGTACTGCGAGCGATCGTCGCCGAGTTGCTCGGCAACGTGCGCGCGCCGGAGCCGCTGGATCCCGCCCAGCTCAGCGTGATCATGCTGGTCGGCGTCAACGGCAGCGGCAAGACGACGCTGGCCGCCAAGCTGGCGCACCGGCTCAAAGGCGAGGGACAGAGCGTGCTCTTAGCGGCGGCGGACACCTTCCGCGCGGCGGCGACGGACCAGCTCAAGGTCTGGGCCGGCCGCGTCGGCGTGGATATCGTCGCCGGCCAGGAAGGGGCGGACCCGGCCAGCGTGGTCTTCGACGCGGCCCAGGCCGCCGAGGCGCGCGCGGTCGAGGTGCTGATCGTCGACACCGCCGGCCGCCTGCAGACCAAGAAGAACCTGATGGACGAGCTGGCCAAGGTCGTCAGGACGGTGGACAAGGCCTGCCCGGGCGCGAACATCGCCCACGTGCTGGTGCTGGACGCGACGGTCGGCCAAAACGCCGTCAGCCAGGCCGAGCTGTTCAACGAGGCCTGCAACCTGAGCGGGTTGGCGATCACCAAGCTGGACGGGACGGCCAAGGGCGGCGCGCTTTTAGCCGTGGTCGACCGGCTGAAGGTCCCGGTGCTCTACACCGGCGTCGGCGAAACGCCGGAAGACCTGCTCGATTTCGACGCCAGCGAGTTCGCCGCCGGACTGCTGCCCGACTAGGCGCTACTCGCCGTCCGCCGACTCCGGCTCGGCGCTCTCCTCGCCGACGGGCTCATCCTCGGTAGCGGGTTCGTCGGTCTCCGCGACCGGTTCGTCGGTCTCCGCCGCGGGCTCCGCGGTTTCCGCCGCCTCGGCATCCCCGGCTTCAGCGTCTTCCGCCGCCGCCTCGTCTCCGGCGGACTCATCCTCGTCCATCGGGATCGTAATCGGCTGGCTGGCCTGGTTCTGTTGCTGGGCTTCCTCGATCATGCGCTGCAGGGCCACCTGGCGGATCTGCTCCAGCTTGGCGTCGAGCTCCTCGATCTTGTCCTGGCGGTCGAGTACTTCATAGGCCTCGCGGATCGAATCCCAGGTCGGCAACTGCGACTCTTCCGGACTCAGGTCGATCGCCTTCTGCAGGGATTCCAGCGCCGGTTCCTCCTGGCCCAGCCAGGCCTGGTTCAAGCCGCGGTAGGCGTGCAGCATAAAGCTGTATTCGTTGCGCTCGGCGGCGCGGGAGAGGTTGTCCTCGATCTCCTGGCGGGCCAATTCGCGGTTGATCGGCTGGCGTTCCTGCTCGTCCTCGTCGTCGATCCAGTCCATATAGACCTTGCCGATGATGTAGTACGGGAAGTCGCCGACCACGTCGTCGTTCTCCTGGATCGCCAGCTTGCAGAGGCCGATGACCAGCGCGTAGATCGGCACAGGTTCGCGCTCGGCCTCTGCGGCAGCGGCTTCATCCGCCGGTTGGTCCGCGGCGGCCACGTCCGCTTCCGCCGTGGCATCGGCAGCCTCGACCTCGTCGGCCGCGGTGGATTCCGCGGCTTCGTCCTCACCGGCGGCTTCCGCCTCGTCAGCCCCGGCCGGCTCCGCTTCCGTCACGGCTGTGTCTTCCGTTGCCGCGACCGGCTTGCCGAGTTCGCGGGCGGCCTCGTCCAGCGCTTCCTGGATCAGGCCGAAGTCGTAGTCCTCGCCGACCGCCGCGTTCTGGGCGATGGCCACCAGCTTGTCGTAACCCATGTCGGCCGGCGGCTGCAGCTTGTTATCGGTCAGGGCCTGGTAGGCCAGCAGGTACGGATCGTTGTATTCCACGTCGGCGGTTTTCACTAGCTCTTCCAGTTCGCCGTCGACCGCGCCGGGCTCACTCGTCTTCAGGATGATCTGGCGCGCCCAGACTTTTTCATACTGGCGCTTGATCTCGTCATCCGTCGGCTCGTAGTCCTCGTTGTCGCCCTTCAGGTTCTCGACGATGGCTTCGCGCTCGGCCTCGAACTCCGGGCCCTCGGCCAGCTTCTTTTCGGTGATCTCGAAGCGGTTCCAACCTGCCGGGATCTCGATCCAGTCCGTCAGCTCGCCCACCGGCGTGTTGAACAGGGCTTCCTCCTGCTCCGGCAGCACCAGTCCGCGGCCCATCGGCATCGGGTCCTTGTTGACGGAGTTGTCCTCGCTGTACTCGATTGCCAGCTCGAGGAAGGAATCACCGTCGGCCAGACGCTGATCGATGATCGCTTTGGTCTCGCCGGCCTCGATCGCCTTCTGGGCGTCGATGGCTTCCTGCCAGGCTTCGCGGGTGTTCTGGATAAACAGCTCGCGGCGGGCGTTCTTTTCCCAGACCGCTTCGGACATGCCCTGGCGCTCCAGGTACTGGCTGAACGCGGCCTTGCGCTCGCGGTTCGTGCCCAGCTGCTTGGCCAGGTCGCCCAGCACATTGCCGGTGGAGCCGTCATCCTGGTTGAGTATCTGCGAGATAATCTCATCGCGGGCTTCTTTCACGTCCTCGCCGGTGACCTTGACGTTCAATTCTTCGCCTTTGGCGATCGTCACTTCCTCGTTGACCAGGTAGTTGGCCGCCATCCCCCGGATATACAGGTCGGTCGCCGGATCATCGCTACCGCCCCGGCGGACCTGCTGCCACAGCGCATAGGTCTTCTCCGAGAACAGCTTCTCGTCCACGTCCCGGCCGTTAACCGCCAAGACGACGTCCGGCTTGATCAGGTCCGTCTCCAGTGCTACGCGGCGGTTGGTTCGGTCCATGTCCTGCTGCGGATCCTGGAAGTCGCAGCCCTTGAAGGACACGCCGCTGATCGTCAGACCGGCGAACAGCGTCACGACGAAGAAAGCCAGGAACACCGCCATGCAGGTTCCGCCCTTATTTCTAATCCATTGCATGAAACGCATAATCTAATCACCTCAGCGCACGCGTCCCGGGAAATTCGGCCCCGACGATGCGCGAACGGAGATTATAGCCAAGACAGGCATTATGCGCCAAGCGTTTTGGCAACCAATTTCAGACCGGCGGTCCAGCCGTCAGAGGTCCATCAGCTCGCCGGACTTCACCACGGCGGCGATGCCGTCCGGCACACCGTCCGGAACCAACGGCACATTGGTCAGCGCTTTCTTAGGCTGGTACGGGAAGGGCGAGATCTTCTCGCGGTAATAATTGGTCGCGTCCGGGCCGTGCATATCCAGGCCGAAATCCTCGCTGCCGCCGTAAACGAACAGGTAATAATCGGTCACCTCTTCGGGGACAAACGAGGACAGCCCGGTGCCCGTACCCATTATGATGTTGCCGCTGCCGTCGGTCTTGAAGATCGGCACATAGCCGTAGCCGTCGGCAATGAAATGCAGGCCGCCGTGGGTGCGAATCTTCGGACGGACAATACTCTCGGACAGCGTCAGCGGATACTGGCCATCGGCGTTGCGGACCCCTTCCAGGGCCTGCACGATCCGGTTGATCTCCTCCCAGTGTTCCTTGCCGTAGTAATAGCCGTACCGCAGATAGCGGTCCTTGGGCGACGGCGGCTCGTCCCCGCCGGTGTAGACGAGGAAGACGCTGGCATCGACTCCGCCGCGTTCGTTGAGCGGGGTCATGAACCCGCTCATCGCGGCGCGGAAGGCCGAGGAATGCGGCTCTTCGATCGCGCTTTCCGCGTCGGCGCCGCCGGTATAAGCGGAAATCCGGATCACCTGCGACGTGCCTGGCTCGACGTGCTCGAAGATCCCGTAGCGGTAGATATAGGCATCCAGGTCCGCCGAGGCCCAGACGGCGTTACCGTCCTCCAGCGCGGCCTTCAGGCGCGAATGGAACGACTCGTCGATTGTCGCGGCGTTGTACGGCTTGTCTTCCGTGTCCGTAGCGGTCGCGCGGGTGTCCGTCGTGGTGGTCACCGTCTCGTTGGGCGGCTTGTTCAGGCTCTGCACCACAAAGTACATGCCCACGCCCAGGGCGATCACGATCAGCACGACGATGCCCAGCACGCGCCAGGCGGCGCCGGTTTCGCCGGGCGCGACGAACGGCGGCGCGATCTGCTCCGCCGACTGCGCGCTCAGGCTGATTTTATAGGCGCAGTTCGTGCACTGGCCCTGCACGAATTTCGTCACCTTGCCGCAGCCGGGGCACAACCGGGTGGTTTCCTCACTGGCTGCGTCACCCGCATCCTGGCCACCGCCGCGAATTTTGGAATCCAGGCTCTGGCTGTCGCCGGCCAGATAGGTGGCCTGCTGGCGTTCATCCGCCAGATACTGGTCGCCGGCCATGCGCTGCACCAGGTTTCCCGGCTGTTGGTCCGGCCTACGTTGCTCCCACGGCGCGGGAACATCCTTGGATACCATCGGGTCGTCGTCTGGTTTCCGCGGTTCGTCGTTCATCTCGTCCTCCAGCAGGGGTTACGAAGATTCTAGCAAATGCTGACCACGCGCTGCTAAACTGGTTAGATGCATGGGCGTCGTCTGATTACTCGGGTCGACTATTGGCGTAGTGAAGGCGTGGTGCTGGCCCTCTGGACGGCCTTGGTCATCCGCGTCGGCCTCAACTACCTGCTTACGCGCCACTACGGGCTGTTCGACTCCCAGATCATGATCGTTGTTCTCCTGACCGCGGCGATTTTCCTCAGCGGCAGCCTGCTCCGCCGGATCCACGAGGGATTTGTCCTGGGGCCGCTGAGTATCGTCGGCTGGCTGGTGATCGCCGTCACGCTGCTCTACAACCAATGGTGGTGGTTTAACCTGGCCACGCGGGAATACCACGCCCCGCTCTGGCAACTGATCGCTGTGGCGCTCCTGCTGCTGGGCTCAGTGGTCCTGCGCTTCCTGGCGCGCCGGCAGACCCTGGCCGCCGCGGGCCGCCGCGGACACCGTTGGATCCTGGAGTGGGCCGACGAGCGGCCGGTGTTCCAGCGCCTGACCGCCCGTCGCGTCCTGGCCATGCTGGGCTACCGCGAGACCGACAACTCCTGACTCCCGCCCGAAATACCGAACAAAGCCGCAACTCAAATAGTCTGATTAAATGAATGGGAACAGCGATTGTTCCCATGAATAAAGGAATAATCGGGGCTGTCGGCCGGGAGTCTACATCCTGCCTCCCTCCCTTACCGAGACCGGCCGGCAGCTTTACCTCTCCGCTGATATACTTCTGAATTGTGACTGTACCCCGGCTCAATTTTGCCTGTCCGGCCGTCCTGACCGGCCTGGCCTGCCGGTCGCTGGGCGGGGCGGCGGACCCGACCGCGGCGGAATTGACGCAACGCCGCCTGGAACAACTCCAGGCCCAGCACACCGAACTGCTCAAGACCATCAGCACGCTCAAAGCCAATACGGGCATCGCTGCGGCCCATGAACTGGAAGCCAATCACAACGCCCGCCAGGCCGAGCTGGACCAGCAGATCTTCGAACAGCAGTATCCGGCGCCCGCCCCGCGGCGCGGGATGTTCAAGCCGAAGCTGACACCGGAACAGCAACTTGTCGAGCGCCAGCGCGCGGAATTGGCGGCGCTGGCCGCCGGCCTGCGGCGGGAAGCCGACACCGTCACCCAGCAGTCCAAGCAGACCGCCGAGCTGCTGAAGCAGGCCGAAGAGCAGCTGGCCTGGACGCTCAGCGAGCGCCAGCGGCTGGGCAACCTGTTCGAGGAGCAGCTGGCTGTTTACATTCTGAACCTGGTGGCGGCCGGCCAGGCCGGGCGCGTGCCACCCATCCTGGACAGACTGCGCCCCCTGGTGCGCGGCAGCGCGATGATCGCCCTGCTCAGCGTCCTGGCGGCGCTGCTCAACCAGGGCGTGGAAGCGGCCCTGCCCGAACTCGGCGACAAGAAAACCGTCTTCAACCAGCATCCCGACCCCCTCGACAAAATCCTGGCGGCGCTGATCGCGATCGTGCGCGGCCGGCAGCTGACGCGCCAGGAGTTGGGCACCTACCCGTCGGACGGCTTCAGCAATCCCGCCTTCCTGCGGCTTTACCAACTGGTGCGCGTGCTGGCCGGCTGGGATTACGACGAGCAAAGCCCGGACATCGGCTTCCTGGCGCCGACGCTGTACGCCATCAGCCAATACCAGTCCGCGGTCGGGAACGCCCGCGACCACCTGCATCCCGCCGAGGAGATCGCCGACTGGGCGGCGGAATCGCAAGATAGCGTGGTGCAGGTGATCTGCGGCCAGCTGCTCCTGGAACTCGACCGCCCGGACCTGATCCCCCGGACGTGTGGGATCGATTGGTCGGCGATCCAGCCGCCCAAACGGCGCGGACGCTGGCCGGAGCTGGCGGGCCTCTTCCCGACGGCGCCGACGGGCTGGCCGGTGGCGCTGGTGGACGGCTGGCGGGCGGTACTGTGCTGCCAGGTGCTGCTGGCGGCCAAGGCGCAGGCGCCCCCGGCGCTGTATCAACAATGGCTGGAGGAGAGCTACAACTGGCCCAAGAGCGATTTCTACTGGTGGGTGCTGGCGACGGTCAAAGCCGACCCGTCGCTGTTACGGGAAGTGCGGGGTGACGCTGCGCAGTTTATCCGCGTAGCTCCGGTATAATGCCAGCAGATGACTGATACCTTCGCTATCTATGCCGTGATCGCCATCGCGATCGGCGCCGCCGGCATGGTCATGCTGGCGATCGCCGTGATGGGCATGCGCCCCCGCCTGCTGGAAGTGGCCGACGAGCTGCAGGCGACGCTGACCGGCCTGCAGCGTGCGCTGTTCCACATCGAGGAACTGGCCCGGGAGCTGCGCGACAAGGCGATCGTCGACAAGCTGATGTCCGTCTTAGACGGCGCGCAGACGGCGCTGGGCCAGGTGGATGCCACCCTGGTCGAGGCCCAGGGCGCCGTCGGCAGGATCGACCCGCTGGCGACGGACCTGCAGGCGACGCTCAGCGAGGCCCGCGAGCTGCTCGACGACGCCACCCAGACCAGCCAGTCGGTGCGCGCGCGCGTCGACGACCTGGCGGCGGCCCAGTCCGAGCTGACCAGCATGGCGACGGCGCTGACCGACGTGATCAGCGAGGTGCGCGACCGCGAGGTCGCCGCGCGGCTGGCCAACGTGCTGGCCGACACGTCGCTTCTCGCGGCGGACATCGGCATCCTGACGGAGAACGCCAACAGCTATCTCGAACACGGCAAGCCGCTGGTCAGCAACATCAGCGGCGTGGTCGACAGCGCCCGGCGGCGGGCCGGCGGGATCAGCAGCTCGCTGGGCGCCCTGCGCGAGGGCCTGCGCGGCGTGAAGGCGCCGCCGGACGACCGCGCCAAAGCGCCGGACGGACGATGACGCCCCCGGCGGTGCGCGACCCCGAGGCCGTCGGTGCGATGTTCAGCGCCGTGGCCCACCGCTACGACCTGGTCAACCACCTGATGACCTGCGGTCTCGACATCCTCTGGCGCTACCGCGCGGTGGAACTGGCCGGGCTTGTGCCGCGGGTCGGCGCGATCGACTGCGCCTGCGGCACCGGCGACCTGGCGTTTCTGCTCAAGCGCAAGGTGGGGCCGATGGGCTTCGTCGCCGGCGTGGACATGTCCGAGCGGATGCTGGCGCTGGCCAAGCAAAAAGGCCAACACTACGGCCTGGAGGTGCGCTGGCAACTCGCCGACATGCTCCAGCTGCCCTACGGCGACAACGTCTTCGCCGCGGCGACGATCGGCTTCGGCATCCGCAACCTGCCCGACCCGGTGGCGGGCATCCGCGAGATGGCGCGGGTGGTGCACCCCGGCGGGATGGTGATCGTGCTGGAGATGGCCCAGGCCCAGGCGGCCTGGCTGCGCTCGCTGCAGCACTGGTACATCGGCACCGTCGTGACGCGGCTGGGGGGCTGGCTGACGGGCAGCCCACGGGCCTACCGCGACTTCCACGAAACGACGCGCGCCTTCCCGGGCGTCAAGGAATTCCGCGACCTGATGGGCCAGACCGGGCTGTTCGCGCAAGTCGACGCCTACCCGCAAGTGGGCGGGATGGTGGCGATTTACGCCGGCCTCGTCAAATAAAGTGTACTCCTTAAGTTGGTTTTGACGTGTGCCCCACAATCACCGCAAGAACCGGTACACTTTGGACAGGTTGATTCAGGGGACTGGCATGAACTTTTGCAGAGCGTTACCGGCGTTACTACCGGCAATTATGGGGCTTGTGTTAACGGCTTGCGGGGGCGGCCAGGATGCCGCGGGCAAGCTGCTGGCGGACACAGCCGTGCCGGCGCTCAGCGACACAACCGTAACCGAAACGCCCGTGACAGAGACCGCCGCCAGCATAACCACGGCGGACGACTTCACCCTGTACGTATCACCGAGTACTTTTCTCAGCGCGGAATCGCAGGCGCGCTTCGCGCTGGACGTGGATGAGCGGATAGCGGAGGAAGAGCAAACCGAGCCGGATTCCATCGAAGTCACGATCAGTGCCGCAGATGCAATCGACTTACGCGCGCTGTACTGCGAGCTGCGCTACGACCCCGAGCAGTACTCGCCCGCCGGCGTGGAGCACCTGGACTGGGTGGACGGCGACACTGATCCGGCAGCCGGTGGTGACATGCTTACATTGGAGGTCACCTCCGAACCCGGCGTCGTCCACCTCGGCCAGGTGCTGGCCAACTGGGACGAGCGCGCGGGACTGTCCGGCGGCGCGGAGCTGGCCCGCGTGCGGTTTGTACGTGAGCCTTGCGCGGTCGCAGACCTGGCCAGAAGCGCCAGCTCGGCCCTCACATCCGACGCAGTGCGGCCGGAACTTGTTGTAGACATTTCCAACGAGCAATTCAGATGGGACTACAACTATCCCGGCGATTACGACCAGAACGGACTGGTCGGCGTCAGCGACCTGACACCACTGGGGGCACATCTCGGCGAGCACGGCGAAGATGCAATCTGGGAATGGGACGCGGAAGAGCGCAGATATATAAGCCTTGGCCCAGGCTTCGCCGCGGGCAGTCCCGGCGCGGTCATCGATGTCAACCGCGACAGCTGGATCACGGTCAGCGACATCACGGCCATCGGCATGCATTTCAGCGAGGGAGTCACCTCCTTCAATCTGTATCAAAGCCTTTATCCCGATCTGGATATGCCAATTAGCAGCGGCGGCGCCAACCTGGTCGAATCCGTCGGCAGCTTCGCTTATCGCGACGCGCTGAAGACAGTCGACCCCAGGCATTTCTTTCTATCCGCGCCGCTAATCGAATTACATAGCGGCATGGGCTATTGGCTGCGGCCGGTGTTCAATGGTCAGGAAGGCACGCCCAGCAACTTCGCGCGGTATTACAGCCTGGCCCAAACCGGGATTGCGCTGGATGTCCAGCCGGACACTTACCTGGAGGGAGCGGCCCTGGGCGGGGCGCGGGTGGATGTCACCTACGGAGCGGATGGCTTGATGGCCGATGTCTATCTCACCGGTGCGGAAAACCTGCGTTACTTCGCCGGTGAACTGCATTACAGCTCGAGTCTATTCGCGCTCGATTATGGCTTAACGACCAATGGCGAGTTGCATCGACCACCTGCCTTTTCTGGAAGCTATGGCGGGCTGCCCCATTCCGCTGAGACTATACCTTTCTATTCTTCCTTAAAGCCGGCTTATTCAGGCGAAGGATATCTAGCGCGTTTGGTTTTCAAGCAGCAGCCGGATACCTCATGCATCACGCCGCACCTGCCAAGTCAGTTTCTTCATGCAAACCTCCTGTGTCCCTGGTTCACGGGAGGGACGGTGAAAAAGCTGCGTTGGTATTATCAGAACACCGGCGATACAAACCAGGATGGCGGAGTCTGGGTCGATGATTTTATTGCCATAGAGCGGTTCTTTAATAGCTATGTTCCTTATCATGACTCCTGGGATGACGAGCCATGGATCTATGTTGAGTCCATCGAATCTGTTGCTGATGTTAACAATAACGGTTTAGTCACGGTCAATGATGTGACGGAACTTGGCATGAATCTCGGATCAACAATCACCGGTTACTACATCTACATGGGTGATGATCCCGCCGCTGAGCCGGGGCCCGAGCCGATCGGCTATGTCAGCTTCACCGAGGCGATCGGCGATCCGTTCGGTGAACGCCTGCGCTTTGAGTTCCAGGTGGCAAACCCGGTTGAAGGACAGCAGCTCTGGGTGCGCCCGGAGCTAAACGGCGAGATTGGCGCATTGTATGAGGATTTCGCAGTGTTAATCGACGATTAAGCTGATGGGTTGGACATGGAAGCCAATCCGATGGGAGGACAAGGTGAATAGAGTACTGACAGTCGTGATACTGGCCTTAGCAATACTGCTGGCGGGATGCGGTGGGGGCAGCGGGCGGCTGGTTGAGCCGGTGGATACCAATGCGATGGCAACGTCTCTGAGCAAAGCTGCTCCGCAGGTCGTGACGACGGGCGGGTTTGAGCTCAGCGTGTCGCCGGATACATATCTGACGGAAGCATCGTCGGCGCGGTTCGTGCTGGACGTGGCTGAGCAGACCGGGCCGGACGCCATCGCCGTTACGATCAGCACTGAGAACGCCATCGATTTGCGCGCGCTGTACTGCGAACTGCACTACGATCCCGCGCGGTACTCGCCCGCCGGCGTG
This sequence comes from bacterium, assembly GCA_016932385.1. Taxonomy (GTDB): domain Bacteria; phylum 4484-113; class 4484-113; order 4484-113; family JAFGCY01; genus JAFGCY01. The sequence goes on from JAFGCY010000085.1 coordinate 45,778, forward strand.
GAGCATCTGGACTGGGCAGAGGACCTGCTGACGCTGGATGTCGCCACCGAACCCGGCGTCGTTTACGTCGGCCAGGTAATGGCGAACTGGGACGAGCGCACCGGGCTTAACGGCGACGCGGAGCTGGCCCGCGTATCGTTTAAGCGTGAGCCCATGCCGGAAACCGGCCGCGGGACCAGCCAGGCACTCACCGCGGAGACCGGCACGGTGATGTTGCGCATCGACAGCCTGACCAAGCGGGTCGCCTGGAACTATGACCTGCCGGGTGATTACAACCAGGACGGACTGGTCGGCGTCGCGGACCTGACGCCGCTGGCCGCGAACCTGGACCGCCAGTACGAGGCGATCGAGGGCAACGGCGGGATGACCAAGCACCTGCAGAGCGGATTCGATTTCGACTCGGCGTTTGACGTCGTCGACGGCAACCAGGACGGCTTAATCAACCTGAGCGACATCACCGAGATCGGCCGCAATTTCAACCTGGCGCTCGATGGTTACTACGTCTACGGCAGCACCGACAGCGCGGACGTCGAGGCGGCGCAGGAGGCAACCGGCCAGTTCATCATCGCGGATATCCCCAAGTCCATGCTGGCCGGGGATGGGGTCAACCAGCGCCGCTTTATCAGCATCACCTTCCCCACGCTGCAAACGGGCATGTACTACTGGGTGCGGCCCTACGGCGCGGACGCCATCGGCGCGAAAAGCAACGCCGCCAAGTACAATCCCGCGCTGGTCGCCGCGTTCGACGTAGAGCCGCGCGACGTGACCTTCCTGCGGGATGGCACGCTGGGCAACGTGCTGCTCAGCGTCGCCGAGGACACGCCGGAGATCGAGCTGGACCTGTGGCTGGAGGACGCCGTCGATATCAAGGCGTTTGCCGCGAATGTTTACTTCGACCCCGCCCAGTATACGCCCGTCGACTTCACAGCCGCCAACTACCTGAACCCGGGATTGGCCAGCAATTCGGTACTGGACACCTTTTCCTGGGGGCTGGCGGGTAATTGGCTGATCGGGAATCCCTACCCGCTGGGCTTGCTGGACGGTTTCGACGGCAACTGGAACCTGCTGAAATTACACCTTACACCCCAGGCCCAGACGGAACCCGATAACTTCAGCCCCGATTGCTTCCACGTCTATACGGAACAGATTGCCTGCGATTACGATGGCGGATCGAACACCTTCAGCTGGAGATATCCGCTGACCGGCGACGTCGACCAGGACGGCATGGTCGTAGTCGACGATTGCATTATCGTTAACTATTACATCGCCTGGGGCAAGGACCAGATTGCCGGGGGGCTGGATTACCCAGCCATGTACGATGTCAACTGGGATGGAATAGTAAGTATTATTGACTACCCATACCTGGGCCACTCTTTATATAATGCCGTGGACGGTTTCGGCATTTATGCCAGCATGTCGGCGGCGGATATTCCTGAATACGAGTTTTATCTGGACGAACTGGTTGTTCCCACCGAACTTGAAATCGGCTGGGTGGCCTATACGGCGGGCACCGGCGATCCGGCCAGCGAGCAGCTGAGGTACAGCGCAACGCTTCCCGACCTAGCCCCGGGCACTTACATCTGGATCATGCCGACCTGGGAAGGCCGGGTCGGCAATGCAATCGAAGCCTCGATCTACCAGGTGCCCGAAGAGTAATCCGGTGATGTCGGCTGGCCCCTGAAGCCGCGGTGCCTACTCCGGCAGTACGTATAGCAGCATCGCGAAGAAGTGGCAGATGCTGCCGGCGAGTACGAACAGGTGCCAGATCATGTGGTTGAGTGGAATACGCTTGGTGACGTAAAACATCACGCCCAGGGTGTAAAACAACCCGCCGCCGACGATCCAGGCCAGCCCGCCCAACGGCAAGGAGACCACCAGGGGTTTGAAGGCCGCCACGATCAGCCAGCCCATGCCCAGGTAGGCGATCAGGCTGAACAGCTTGAAGCGGTCGAGGAACAGCGTGGCCTGGACCACGCCGACAATCGCGAAGCCCCAGGTGATCCCGAACAGCGTCCAGCCCAGCGCACCGCGGATCGTCACCAGCAGGAACGGCGTATAGGTACCGGCGATCAGCAGGTAGATCGCCGCGTGGTCGAACTTGCGGAACAGCTCCTTGACCACCGGGTGGCGAAAGGCGTGGTAGAGCGTGGAGCAGGTGTAGAGAATCACCAGCGTCGCGCCGTAGACCGCAAAACTGACTACGCGCCAGGGATCGCCGGCCAGCGCGGCGAAGGTGACCAAGAGGGCCAGGGCCGCCGCCGCCAGCAGCGCTCCGATACCGTGCGTCACGCTGTTGGCGATCTCTTCTTCCTTGCTGTGGGAGTCCAGGTGCGACAAGTCCATGCTATCTGCTTACTCCAGTGCTCGCGGCCCATTCAGCGCGCGGGCCGCGAAATGGATACGGGGCGTGGTTGGATTGACAGCAGTGTAGCACGTCCCGCGGCACGGCGCGGTTGGGGCGCCGCCCGGCCGCAAATTCCGCATCTTGCCGGATTTAGCCCGCCAGACGGGTTCACAGACGGCGGGCACGCAAGTATAATCAGTCATGGTTACGCCCCCCGCCGGTTCGTTCCAGACGGTGCTCATCATCGATCTGGGTTCCCAATATACGCAGCTGATCGCGCGCCGCATCCGCGAGCTCAACGTCTATTCCGAGATCGTCGACAACCAGATCACGGCAGCGGGGATCAAGGCGCGCGGCAATGTGATCGGCCTGATCCTCTCCGGCGGGCCCAACAGCGTCTACCGCTTCGGCAGCCCCGACATCGACGAGAAGATCCTCAAGCTCGGCATCCCGCTGCTCGGCATCTGCTACGGCCTGCAGTTGATCGGCAAGCTGCGCGGCGGCCGGATCGAGGACGCCAAACGCAGCGAATTCGGCAAGACCGAGCTGTGGGTGGACCGCCCCGAGGACTCGATCCTGTTCAAGGGCCTGAACCCGAACCTGATCTGCTGGATGAGCCACGGCGACGTATTGGTGCGCGCGCCACGCGGCGCGCTGGTCACCGCGCACACCGACGCGACGCCGGTGGCGGCCTTCGAGGACCACCAGCGCCGGCATTACGCCGTGCAGTTCCACCCCGAGGTGACGCACACCCCGTGGGGCATCGACCTGCTCAGAAACTTCCTCTACGAAGGCTGCCAGGCGCGCGGCGACTGGACGATGGGCAACTTCATCGAGATGAGCGTCGACGACATCCGCGCGCAGTGCGACACCGACGGCGAGGTGATCTGCGCCGTCAGCGGCGGGGTGGACAGCCTTTGCACGGCGGCGCTGGTCGACCGCGCGATCGGCCACCGGCTGCACTCGATCTTCGTCGACCACGGCTTTCTACGCGCCGAGGAGGGCGACAAGGTGGTCGACGCCTGGAAGGAACACTTCACCTCCAAGCTGGTCCGCGTCAACGCCGCCAAGCGCTTCCTGGGACTCCTCAAGGGCGTCGGCGATCCCGAGCGCAAGCGCAAAATCATCGGCCGCGAGTTCATCAAGGTCTTCGAGGAGGAATCGAAAAAGCACAAGCAGGCGCGCTTTTTGGCGCAAGGCACGCTCTACCCCGACGTGATCGAATCCAGCGGCATCGGCCTGCACGCGCACGTGATCAAGACGCACCACAACGTCGGCGGGCTGCCCAAGCACATGAAGCTCTCGCTGGTCGAGCCGCTTCGGGACCTGTTCAAGGACGAGGTGCGCCGGCTGGGCCTGGAACTGGGCCTGCCGCGCCCGATGGTCTACCGCCAGCCGTTCCCCGGCCCGGGCCTGGCGATCCGCATCATCGGCGAGGTGACCGCCGAGCGGCTGAAGGTGCTCCGGGAAGCCGACAAGATCGTCCGGGACGAGATCGAGATGGCGGAGATGGAGCGGCCCTGGCAGTACTTCGCGGTGCTGCCGGCGGTGAAGACGGTCGGCGTGATGGGCGACCAGCGCACCTACGGCTACCCGCTGATCATCCGCGCCGTGCAGAGCACCGACGCGATGACGGCGGACTGGAGCCACATCCCGTATAAGAACCTCGAGCGGATCGCCAACCGCGTCGTCAACGAGATCCCCGGGATCAACCGCGTCTGCCTGGACATCACCAGCAAACCCCCGGCGACGATCGAGTGGGAGTAGGGGAGGAAGTCAATCGATCTTGAGGTCATTCTGGTACCTCAAATGAATTGCAGTAGGTATTTAAGTTACCTCTCGCTTGCTTCGCATTAAAAGCTGGTGATCACATGTTGAGATCACAGCTTGTGACCTCAAGACTGATGCTTGCAGTCCAGGTGTAAAATAAAGCTTTGCGGGGGTTATTGATGCAAGGCAAAAACAAGTCTCTGGTTGAGACGATCACGTTGATCAAAAAGCGGATCAAGGCCGTTTCCGACAAGCAGATCAGCGAAGAGGATACTAAATTCAAGCTGATCAACCCGGTGCTGGAAGCGCTGGGGTGGGACCTCCAGGATTATGACGAGGTGGTCACGGAGTACCGCAGTGAGTCGCACCACAATCCGGTGGATTATGCCTTTTTCCTGCAGGAAAATCCTGTGCTGTTCCTGGAGGCGAAGGCGCTTTCGCGTGACCTGGACGACGCCAAGTGGATTGGCCAGACGCTGAAATACGCCTTCGAAGCAGATGTCGACTGGTGTGTTTTAGGCAACGGCCGCGAATACAAGATCTACCGCACGCACGCCAAGGGCAAGCTCCGCGAGAAGCTGTTCAAAACGATCAACCTGACAGAAGCCGAAAACCTCGGTGACATTGAGTATTTCCTGGGGCTGATCTCCAAAGCCAGTCTGGCGTCCGATAGACTATCAGCGCAGTGGAAAACCAGCTTCGTCGATCAGCGTGTCAAGGCAGCCTTGGAGAGCATGGTGAGTACACCAGACGAAGCGCTGGTCAGGTTGCTGGTCAAGCGAACCGATAGCTTGAGCACCGCCGAAATTCGACAATCACTGGGTCGAGCCAAACACCGTGTTGAGTTTAAATATGATAGTAACGTTCAAATCGAAGTTACTCCTGCCAAGTCATCTAAACGTATCAAGCAAAGCAAGCCGAAGGCGTCAGGTATCAACGTTGCAGTACGACATTTAATTGTTGCCGGCTTGATCAATCCTCCACTGACGCTTGAGCGTGTCTACAAAGGGCATACGCTGATTGCGAATATACTCCCAACCGGTGAAGTCCAGTTTGATGGAATGAACTATCACTCGCTTTCGATTGCCGCTGGGATGGCAAGAGCTACAGTGATCGGTCCTCGTAGCGCCACTAAACGCTATCACAGCACCAATGGCTGGACATTCTGGAAGTACCGCAATCCGGCTACGGGAAAGCTTGAGCTAATCGATGAACTGCGCAAGCAATACCTGGCCTCGCAGCAGAAACTGGAAGTGATTTAAACCACGCAATACGGTGGCTCGGGGACCCGCCGCTACAGGGGTGGTGTAGTGGATGTGCGCAGCAAGTAATGGTGAACTTAGCCAGCAGGTTGTGCGGATTTGGCCAGCGGTAGTTGGTCATGCCAGTAAGAAAAACAACAGCGGGAATTGAGACAAGCCAGATGATCAAAAACCTCTGTGTGGAAGGGCTCCCCGAGCCCGTCTCAAGGCCGGGTCAGTGGCAAGTTGAAAGTGAAAAGTTGATAACTTGGGTCTCCAGCGAAGACCGCATCAAGGTTCGTAGTCACGCCATGGCGTGATCGGCCCCACCATTGACTCGGCATCAGCCCCGGATTCTCAGCTATTCCGGTTTCTGAATGCTCCTTGTCTCTTCCGTATTATTCTTGACTCTTTTACCTTTTTACGTTATCCTCTAATCAGCGGGACGGCCGTCCCTTTTTTCAGCTTGGGCCTGGCGGGCTCACTTCGGTGAGCCCGCTCCCCCGGGCAATCGGCCCGATTTGCCCGCCGGGCGGACACCCAGGCGTCGGAGCATTGCGAAAGCTGCGAGGCGGTCACTTCACTCCGTCGACCACGCCAGGGCGGTTCCGTGTCGAAAGTGCACTTTCAGATAGGTTATAACCGACAACCGATGGCAATGCAAGTAAATTCGCGCGGCTTAGCACAGCTTAGCGCGGATTAACATTTTTCACCTGAAACGGGTACTGCAGGCGGCTCTGCCCGCAGACATTCAATGTCTACGGCCACAGCGGGCCGTAGTACCCTTGGCCAGAGCCGGCCGTTGTATCCTTCTCCCGGACAATGCGGAACACGTGCGCCGGCCAGCCGGTCGAAGAATCAGGAGTAACATAAGAATATGTCTATCTGGGACGCGGCACACTGGCTGATCCTCGGCATCTTCGCCGGTTGCGTGCTGGCCGTGCCGGCGGTGCTGCATTACGCCGCCGTGTACGCGAAGAC
>JAFGCY010000086.1 GCA_016932385.1 bacterium
ACAATTTACATCGCAAACACAGTTCTTTGGGCCACCGACCCCCAGCGTCAAGGCTGGAAACTGTGAATAACGTCCTTGGAACTTACATCTAATCCGGCAGATCCAGCGCTGAATCCAAATCGCTCACTCATTTGGCCACGCTCTACTTTCACTTTCTACTTTCACTTTCACTTCTCTCCGGCCACGAACAGCACGTACGGATCGGTCTCCTCGGCCAGCATCGCTTCCATCGCCTCGACGATCTCGGCGATGCTGCCCGCGATTTCCTCGTCCGCCTCCGCCAGCTTCTGCCAGTGGCGGATCACGCGCACCGCATCGGCACGTACGCCCCAGTCATCGTGGCTCAACATGGCCCGGACAGCGAGATCGTTGGCCAGATTATATGACCCATCAGCCCGGGCCAGTATTTCTAACAAGGAACGAATCGAGCGCAGGGGATTCTTACCGGCTGTTTCCAAGGGCGTGGATTCCACATCCGATCGGGGTAGAACCGCCAGGGCGGGCATCGCGGCAGGATCCAGGTGCGACAGAAGATCGTTGGTTACTTGCTCTCCGTACACTTCCCAATGCGCCGCCAGTTGATTCACCAGTTCGCCGCGCACGCTTAGCAACGGGTAGTCCAGCAACGGCCGCAGGTCGTCGTAGCAATCCACCTCCAGCGTGATCAGCGTCGTCATCGCCGCTTTGATCATCGCTTCGTCGTTACGCGCCGGATCGAGCAGGTCGATCAGGTTCTGATCGGCGGCGTGGCTCTCGATGCTGCCCAGCACGCCGATCGCGCGGCGTACCAATGAGCTGTCTTCGTGCTCCAGGAAGCCGACGACCATGTCCTCGAGCTCGATGTACTTCAGCTCGCCGGTCAGGTAGAGCGCCGCCGTCTCGCGGTCGGTGTCGCCGCTTTGAGCGTTCTCGCGCAGCACGGCGTAGACCTCCTCGGGGTGCTCCTCGTGCAGCGCGCCCAGGATGTCGACATAGGCGCGGTAGGCCAGGCCGGAGTTGGACTCGTCCATTACCGCCGACATATACGGCAGCACGTCCGCGCCGAACTCGGTCAGCCGCTCGCGCGCTTTGGGCACGATGAAGCGGTTGTCGCCGACTTCCCAGCGGCAGGCGATCTCCCAGAGCTCGTCGAAGACCTCCTGCGTCAACTCACCCTCGTAACTGCAGATCTCGGGGATCGGCACGGTTGGCTCCGCTTCTTCCGTAGCGGCGACGTCCCCGCCGCCGGATTCGGTTTCCTCCGGTTCCGGCGGGGGCGCGATGTCGATGCCCATACCGATGTTGGTCTGCGTCCACTGGGCGCCGTCGGCCATCGCCGGCAGCATGTAGTCGTCCGTGCCGGCCAGGTCGCAGAACAGCGCGATGTTGATCCGCCGGTTGTCGCCGTAGTTGATGCTGCCGCTCCTTTTGCCGGCGTAGGTGTCGTCGCCGGAGCGGTCGAGGAAGATGCCGACGCTGCCCGTCAGCGCGCCGCCGTTGCAGGTCGTGTTGCCGTCGTAGCGGTCGTTGCCCTCGCGGTCGTGCAGCACGCTGACCGCCAGATCGTGGCTGGAGCCCTGGCCCAGGCCGGAGTGCATGATGTAGCCGTCGCTGCCGGCCACGTCGACCAGCCCACCGACGGCCAGGTGGATGCCCGAGCCCTGGCCGTACTGCGTCATCTCGTAGAGGTCGTTGCCGCCGCCGTCCCAGAGCAGCCCGGCGCCGTACCAGTAGCCGACGCCCTGGTTGTAGATGTCGCCGAGGTACTTGTCGTTGCCGGCGTAGTCGATCAGCAGCGCGATGCCGCCCGCCCAGTCGATGCCGCGCTCGCCGATCGCGAAGCCCTGGCTGAAGGACTGGTAACGGTCGGCGAACAGCGGGGCGTGCAGGTACACTCCGCCAGCGTAATAGGTCTCGTTGCCGCGGCGGTTGATGCACAGCGCGATGCCGCGCGGACGGGCGAAGGCCTGAGCGTTGGCCCAGGCGGTGTACTCGTCGTTGTCCATCAGGCTGTGCGTGTCGACGTCGCTCTCGCCGGTGATGTATCCGTCGATCGCCGCGTCGTTGCCCTCGGCGGTGTCGAACTCGGGTGCCGGGCTGACGCTATCGTCGACCATGATGCCGAGGCCGAAGCCCGCCGCGCCCTGGGTGTAGACCTTGCCGCTGTAATAGTCGCTGCCGCCGTCGTCGTAGAACGTGGCGATGCCGCCCATCGCCGCGCCCAGGCTGCAGCTGCCGGCGTAATAGCGGTCGTCGCCGCCGCCGAGGTCGTAGAACGCCGCGACGCCCAGCACCGCCGCGCCGAGCGTGATGTTCACATCGGCGCAGTCGTAGAGGTCGTCGCCGCCGAGGTCGACAAAGTAACCGATCCGCCCGTCGCCCAGCGGCGAATAGTCCGCCGAGGCGCCGACGGGCTCGCCGGTCGGGGCCAGGCGCGGGCCGAAGCTGCGCTTACCGTAGGCCGCGCCGATCCGGCAGTTGTGATAGACGTCGTTGCCACCGGGCTCGATAAGCACGACGAAGTCGCCCTCGTAGTAATCGTCGCCCGGCGTGCCGAGGCAGATGCGGCCGAGCTCGGTGTCGTGGTAGAGGGGGGCATCCTGCGGGAAGAGGTCATCGGCCAGCTCCTCTCGGCTCAGCAGGAAAGCCAGGATGTGCAGCGGATGTTCGAGTTCGAGCTGAGGCTGGTATTCACTCAGCAGCTGATAGAGCTCTTCGTCGGTCGCGGCCTTGGCCGCCTCATAGCCGGCTTCGCCTTCACTTGTCTCGAACTGGTGCCAGGCCAGGCTGCCGGTGATCTGCGACCTAATGGAGGCCAGTTCATCATCGCTCCAGGTGGACTGCGGTTTTGCTTCAATCAAGGATTTAATTTCTTCCACCAGCGCTTCCGGTGAGCTGGGGTGTTGGATGCCTGGTGTTCCGGCCATTGGATCTCCGGATATACTGGCATCGGCAAGATAACAAATGTGGTGCAGCTGCGTGGGTGAAAACAGCAGGGAGTACTCCCGCGAGAATACATCTGTCGCGATGTCCATCCACGGGGCGATCGTCAGCGGATCGTTCATCATTTCCTTGACGATCGGGAAACAGCCGTGGCCCTCGGTGTAGTCCTTTTTGAAGGTCATGTCCGTGCGCGTCATATTCGCCGCCCATAGCGCGCGGTCGATCGCGGCGAGTTCCTCCGGCGTGTAGGTGTCGCCGTAGTCGGGTTCCAATTCATGGGGTCCGATGAAGAACGGTACGGGGATCTCGTCGCCGTCGTTACCTTCAGGATCGTTGTGATCCGCCGCTGTGGTAAACAGCACGCCAGCCAGCAGAGCCAGTAACCACAGGATGCTCAGATGCCTTCTCATAACTCCTCCCCGCGAAAACGTGGATTCTATGATTGTAGTCTAGGGGTAGCGCAAACCGGAGCGCCGGCTTCCAGCCGGCATTCTTCAGCCAGCAGGATGCTGGCGTTCCTGCCGCCAGGATGGCGGCGCTCCCGGAGCGCCGGCTGCCAGCCGGCATCTTGTTTCAATCTGATCTGCACTGGAATATCTCCAGTCTGCCGGTTCGTTAGCAAGGCCGGCAGCTACCGGGTTATTGTGGATGTATTCTACGGCTCTTCTGAAGTGCTCATCATCGCGGATATACCTATCGAAGTACTCGCGTTGCCAGAATGCTCCCGTTCGATATAGCAACTTGTTGGCTAGGTTAGCCGTGTATGACTTGATGCTATGCATTACGCCGTCAAGTGAGAATCCGTCTGCTTGCTGCAGTACAACATGCACATGGTTTGGCATGATAACCCAGGCAAGCAAGCGATAGCGTTCAGTATCAAAGAACAACAAGCTATCCTGCATCAAACAGGCGATGGCGGTTTGTTTTAGCCAACATGCACCGTATCCCCGATCAAGAAGTGCTTCAATGGCATCTCGTCTCTTATTGACTTGTATTGATGGAACGCGTTGTTGTAATTCAAGCAGGATGTGTTTTGGCAGTGAATCAAATAGGCGGAATGTTACCATGTGAACCAATCCAGGCATGTCATAGTGCGGAATGTAACCTCTTGAACGCCACACATTGGCATGCTTGGAATCCATGATTGTATTGTAACATATAAAGCCAGTAGTGACATGTTAATGTTATTGATGAGCTGTAATCTGAAGAATGCCAGCTGGCAGCCGGCATTCTTCAGCCAGCAGGATGCTGGCGTTCCTGCCGCCAGGATGGCGGCGCTCCGATACAGCGCTCCGATGCAACGCTACATCCTATTCCCCATCCCTATCCCCGCCTTCAAACTTCTCCCCCCACCAGTGGCGTAGGCGCTCGATCAGCTGCTTCTCCATCCCGCGGCCGGTGAGGTGCACGAGGCGCGGGGGGCTCCCGGCCAGTTGCTCGGGCCAGTAGTTGTCCGCCACGAACCCGCCCTCGTACTCGTGCGCGTATTTGTAATCCTTGCCGTAGCCCAGTTCCTTCATCAGCCGCGTCGGGGCGTTTCGGATATGCAGCGGGGCCGGCAGCGCGCCGGTCGCCTTGATCAGGTCGCGCGCACCGCCGTAGGCCAGGTACATCGCGTTGCTCTTCGGGGCGCAGGCCAGGTAGACCGCCAGTTGCGCCAGCGCCGTGTTGCACTCGGGCATGCCCAAAAACTCGACGGCGCCCTTCGCGGCGATGGCGTGGTGCAGCGCCCAGGGATCGGCCAGGCCGATGTCCTCGCTGGCGAAGCGGATCAGCCGTCGCACAACGTACTTCGGGTCCTCGCCGCCCTCCAGCATCCGCGCCATCCAGTACAGCGCCGCGTCCGGGTCGGAACCGCGCAGCGACTTGTGCAGCGCGGAGATGGCGTTGAAATGTTCGTCGCCGGTTTTGTCGTACAACAGCGCCCGTCCGGCCAGGGCGCGTTTGAGCACCGCCGTGGTGATCAGTGGCTGCCGGGGCGACGCATGCGTCGCCCCTACACTTGTTTCGTCCGCGTCGCCGGCAGGGCCGCCCGCGCCGCCCGACGCACCCACCAATCCCGCACAGACTTCCAGCGTGTTCAGGGCGAAACGGGCGTCGCCGGCGGCCAGCTGCGCGATCCGCGTCAGCACGCCCTCTTCGACGCTCTCACTGCTCATCCCCAGGCCGCGCTTATCGTCCGTCAGCGCGCGGAACAGCAGTGTCTCGATGTCTCCCGCGTCCAGCGCGGTCAGGGTCAGCACGCGGCAACGGGATAACAGCGGCCCGATCACCTCGAAGCTCGGGTTCTCCGTCGTCGCCCCCGCCAGCACGATCGTGCCGGCCTCGACATGTGGTAAGAGCACGTCCTGCTGCGCCTTGTTGAAACGGTGGATCTCGTCGATGAACAAGAGCGTGCCGCGGTTGTCGTGCTTACGCCGGCGCTTGGCCTCCTCGACCGCCGCCCGCACGTCCTTGACGCCGGCCAGCACCGCGCTGATCTGCACGAAGTCGTAGCGGTCGCCCGCCAGCAGCCGCGCGATCGTCGTCTTGCCGCAGCCCGGCGGGCCCCAGAGGATCAGGCTGGGTAGGGCGGTGCGCTGCATCAGGTCGCGCAGTACGTCGACGACCTGGTGCTGGCCCGCCACTTCGCCGAGCGTCACCGGCCGCATGCGCTCCGCCAGCGGCGTCAACGCCTTCTGCTCCTCGGGATCGGCGAACAGGGTGTCCACGGGAAGTATCCTAGCACTTAGCAATATTCCGAAAGCAAAGGGATGATTATGACTGAGTACGACGAGTTGATTGCCCACCAGGCCGATCTGATGGGGATGCTGCACGGGGAGGTAGCGCGGGTCAACCAGAAGCTGGTGATCATCATCGTGATTATGCTGATCAGCCTAGCGATGAGCTTCTTACCCTATATGCTCATGCCGATGTACAACCTCGTCAATGTCATCAGGTAGCGACGGGCCTGCTATCATCAACGCATGCAGGTTCTGATCACCGGCGGGGCAGGGTTCATCGGCAGCACGCTCTGCGAAGCGCTCATCGCGCGCGGGGACGCCGTCACCGTGATCGACAACTTCGATCCGTACTACGATCCGGCGGTCAAGCGGCGCAACCTGCGGCTCGCGCTGGAAAGCGAGTCGTTGAGCCTGGTCGAAGGCGACATCCGCGACGCGGAGTTGGTGGCGGATGCCTTCAAGACGGCGCAGCCCGAGGCGGTGGTGCACCTGGCGGCGCTGGCCGGCGTGCGCCAGAGCCTGGCCGATCCGATCAGCTTCAACGATGTCAACGTCAACGGCACGCTCGTCGTGTTGGAGGCGGCGCGGCAGTACGGCAAGCCGCGCTTCGTGCTGGCGTCGACGTCGAGCGTTTACGGCGAATCGCCGCATATCCCCTACCGCGAGGACGACCCGCTGCTGCACTGCATCTCGCCCTACGGCGCGTCGAAGATCGCCTGCGAGAAGTACGGCTACATCTATCACGACGTGCACGACCTGGACGTCACGGCGCTGAGGTTCTTCACCGCCTACGGCCCGCGCCAGCGCCCGGACATGGCGATCCACCTGTTCGCGCGGGCGATCATCGAGGGCCGCGAGCTGACGCTGTTCGGCGACGGCAGCACCAGCCGCGACTACACCTACATCGGCGACATCGTGGCCGGCGTGGTGAGTGCGATCGACCACGGCCGCGGGTTCAACCTCGCCAACCTGGGCCATGGCACCGCGACGCCGCTGATCGACCTGGTGCGGCAAATCGAGTTGGAATGCGGGGCGGAGGCGCGCATCAAGTACCTGCCGGAGCAGCCCGGCGACCCGCGCCACACCTGCGCGGACATCGGCCGCGTCGCCGAGTTGTTCGGCTATGCGCCGCAAACATCCTTGGAAGATGGGATAAAAGAATTTGTGGGATGGCTGAAGACAGAAGTTGGTTAGGTTTGTAGGGTCCACGCCTGCGTGGACCGTAACGGCATATCTGGCACATTGTTTCGCTTGGCATCTAGACCCAACCACTGTTGCGGTCGACACAGGTGTCGACCCTACAGGTCTGGTGGTCCACGCCTGCGTGGACCTACAGATAATGAGGCCTGCTGATGTGCGGTGGTCCTAACCAATATCAGTTTTGGACATGCGCTGGCCGGTGTAACCGATCAGGTGGAAGCGCCCCGTTTTCTCGTCCATCACATAAGTCTGCGTGCTGACTGAGCCGTCGATGTAAACGTTTACGGCCACGCGCGTGCGGTCCTCGCTGACCCAGACTCCGCCGATGTCGTCATCGTCGAAGAACTCACTGATCAGCTGCTTGATTTCGTCCGGTGCGTCATGTGGTACGGGTGCCATATCCAATCCTACCGCGCGTTTTACTTGTATTATCCATAAATACCGTCGGTTGGCCGGAATTAGCGTGCGAGATGGGATTTGGCCCGGTCCGCGCCGATAATTAGGGCAATGGACATGGCAGTGCCCGTCGGCGGCGGCGGCGGCCAGCTCACGGTGGCCGGCGCTCAGACGCGCCTGGCGGACCTTGCCGTGGGCCAGCTCTACCGCGTCGAGGTCACCGACGTGCTGCCGGGCAAGGTGGAGTTCCTGCTCGGCAACCAGTACCTGCTGGCGGCAACGCCGTTTCGTTTCCGCACCGGCGACGTGATCAACCTGCGGCTGATCGAGCGCACGGCGGACCTGCTGACCTTCCAACTGACCCTGCCGCCCGCCGGCGAAGGCGAGCAGCCCGACGTTACAGCGCTGTTGCGCGCGGCGCGCCTGCCCGATACCGCCGACAACCGCGTGGCGCTGACGGTGCTGCTGCGCGCCGGGATCACCGTCAACAACCGCACGCTGGGCGAGGTGGCGCAATTGATCGCCAACCTGCCGGCGGAGTCCGTGGCGGCATTCCTGCCGCTCTACCGCGAGCTGGTGGCCAAGGGGCTGATCCTCGCGCCGGAGATCCTCGAGCAACTGGCGCGGCAGTCCGGCCAGGCGCCGGAGCTCTCCGGCACGCTGGCGGCGGCCTTCGAGCGGATGCAAAAGCGCGGCGCGCGGGACAAGAAGCGGCTGCTGGACGAGGCGGTCGCCGGTGCGCTGACCAGCCTGGAAAGCGATCGCGACCTGCCGACCGCCCAGGCGCTCAAGGACAAGCTGCGCCTGCTCTACGGCTCGCCGGAAAAGGCGTTGTACGAAGCACTGCTGGCCGCCGCGGAGGACGACACGCCGGTCGAGGCGGAAGAGGACGAGGCGCCGGCGCAAGCCGTGGACCTGACCGACCTGGCGAACATCGCGCTGGGCGAGGAGGTGCCGGCGGAGCTGGCCGTGGCGCTGAACATGCTGCAGGCGCTGCGGATTGAGTCGCTGTTCACTCCGAACGGTGATGAGCTGCGCTTGCCGGTGGTGCTCGACGGCGAGCCGACCGAGGTGGGCATCTCCGTCAGCCTGCTGGCCGAGCAGTACTACCAGAAGGACTACGCGCTGCGCGTGCGGGTGGAGAACGCCACCCAGGGCAAGGTGGAGTTCCAGCTCAGGACGCGCGGGCCGGGGCTCTACGTTGACGTGCTGGCCGCCGCGGAGGAGACACTGGCGGTCTATCGGGACGGGCTGGCCGAGTTCACCGATAGCCTCAACGCGGGCACGCCGTTCTTCGTGCGGCGCATCGACGCCAAGCGGGGCAGCCTGTGACGGACAAGCCCATCCAGAAGTCCGTCGCCCTGCGCTATGACCCCGAGCAGGATCGTGCGCCGGTGCTGGTCGCCAAGGGCAAGGGCTTCATCGCCGAGCGGATCATCGCCCTGGCCAAGGAGCACGGCATCTTCGTCCACCAGGACCCGGCGCTGGTCGAGCTGCTGATGGACGTCGAGCTGGCCGATACCATCCCGCCGCAGCTCTACCAGGTGGTGGCGCGCGTGCTGGCGATGGTCTACCGCGCCAACCGCGAGCTGGCGAAGAGCCGCGGCCTGGATCGCAAATAGACCGCGGTCCGCGCGATAACCGGCGCCCACCGGCGGTATTACTTTGGGATTACGCCGATGCTTTACCGCGCACCACAGCCGACGCCGCCGCCCGCGGTTCCGCCGCTCGATGCCGCGCAGCCGGCGGACTTCGCCACGGCAAC
Source organism: bacterium (assembly GCA_016932385.1). Classification (GTDB taxonomy): domain Bacteria; phylum 4484-113; class 4484-113; order 4484-113; family JAFGCY01; genus JAFGCY01. Next base: position 9,007 of record JAFGCY010000086.1, read on the forward strand.
ATTCGGCGCGGGTTGATTCTGGGGAGTGGAGTCCCGGTTCGGGACGATCGCCGGCGTGATCCGCACGCGGGTGGGCTACACGGGCGGCACGCTGGACAACCCCACCTATAACCGGATGGGCAACCACACCGAGGCGGTGCAGGTGGACTACGATCCGGCGCGGATCGGCTATCGTGAGCTGCTTAGCGTGTTCGCCGGCCTGCACAATCCCTGCTCGCGGGCGGTCAGCACACAGTACAAGTCCGCCGCGTTCGTGCACGACGAGGCGCAACGGGAAGCAGCCGCCGAGGTGCTTCAGGCCCGCGCCGCGGAGTACGGCGCGCCGCTGCGCACGGTGATTATCGCGGCGAACACGTTTTATCTCGCCGAGGACTACCACCAGAAATACGCGCTCAGGCATTATAAAGTGCTCTGGGACGAACTGGCGGCGGTCTATCCCGACTGGCGCGCGCTCAATGACTCAACCGTCGCCGCGCGTTTAAACGGCTTTGCCTACGGCTACGGCACCCGCGCGCTGCTGGTGGAGCTGGAATCCTACGGTTTATCGAACCTCTCGCGGGAATACCTGATGCGCATGGCGAACCGGCTGGATTAATCGCGGGTGATCTTCCGCCTACTTCCACACCTCATCTTCAACGCCATACACGTGATTGGCATAGCGCGCCAGGGTGAACAGCAGGTCGGCGAGGCGGTTGAGCGTCCGCACGACCACGCTATCGACGGCGCGGTAATCGCGCGCGCGGATCGCCAGGCGCTCGGCCCGGCGGCAGATCGTGCGCGCCTGGTGCAGGTGCGCCGTCACCGGATGCCCCGCCGGCAGGATGAAGTTTCTCAGCGGTGGCATCTCCGCGGTCAGCTCGTCGATCCAGGCCTCGTATTGCTCGACCTGCTTGTCCGTCGTGCGTGTGGCGACGGGCTCGCCGCTGCCCATGTCCGCTCCCAGGCTCAACAGCTCGGTCTGCAGTTGGCGCAGGATGGTCGCCAGTTTGTCGTCGCGCCGATGCAGGCTGCGTACGACGCCGAGCGTGCTGTTGAGCTCGTCGACCGTGCCGTAGGCGTCGACCAGCGGATCGGCCTTGCTGACGCGCTCGCCGCTGAACAGGCCGGTCTCACCGGTGTCGCCGGTCTTCGTATAGATCTTCGTCATCGCATCCTCCTCGTCAGTTCAGCGCGTGGATCGCGCGGCCGTCCAGCGAGAGCACGGCCTCATGGAGCGCCTCGGACAGGGTGGGGTGGCCGTGGATCATGTGCTGGACGTCGCTCGCCTTGGCCTTGAGCGTCAGCGCCAGCGTGGCCTCGTGGATCAGCTCGCCGGCGTGCGGGCCGACGATGTGGCAGCCGAGCAGGCGGTCGGTCCGGGCGTCGGCGACCCACTTGACCAGGCCGTCAACCTCGCCGAGCGCTTTGGCATAGCCGTTGGCGCGGAAGGCGAAGCGGCCCGCCAGTACCTCGTAGCCCTGTTCGCGCGCCTGGCCGTCGGTCAGGCCGACGCAGGCCAGCTGCGGGCTGGTGAACACCACCGCCGGAATCGGCTTGGCCAGGTCGGGCGTGTGGCCGGCGATCAACTCGGCGGCGCACTCGCCCTCGTAGCTGGCCTTGTGCGCCAGCATCATGCCGCCGGTCACGTCGCCGATCGCGTAGATGTGCGGCTGCGCGGTGCGCAGGCTGCCGTCGACCGCGATGAAGCCGCGCGCGTTGGTGGAAAGCCCGGCCGCCGCCAGGTTCAGTCCGTCGGTATAGGGCCGGCGGCCGACGGAGACCAGCACGTGCGTGGCGGTTAACTCGGCGGTCTGGCCCGCCTCGTCGGTGATCGTCAGGTGCCAGTCGCCTTCGTAGTGCTCGGCCGCGGCCAGCGTGCGGCCGGTATGCAGGTTGAACTTCTGCTTCTTGAAGGCGCGCGTCGCCTCCTTGACCAGCTCGGGATCGAAGCCCGGCATGATCGCCGGCAGCATCTCGATCACGTGCACGTCGCTGCCCAGCCGGCGGTAGACGCTGGCCAGCTCCATGCCGATATAGCCGCCGCCGATCACCGCCAGCGTTTCCGGCACGCGCGGGGCGTTCAGCGCGCCGGTGCTGTCCCAGACCGTCTCGTTGTCGATCGTGATCGGCGGGATCGAACTGGGCACGCTGCCGGTGGCGATGATGATATACTCCGCGGCGATCGTGAGCTCGCCGTCCGCCGTGGCGACGGCCACCGTGTGCGGATCGGTGAACGCCGCGCTGCCGTCGATCGTGGTCACGTTGTTCTTGTCCAGGAGCAGCTTGACGCCCTTGACCAGCTCGCTGACGACCTGGCCCTTGCGCTTCTGCATCACCGGCCAGTCCAGGCTGACTTCGCCGACGTTGATGCCGCGCGTGCCGAGGTGCTTGAGTTCGGCGAAACGGTTGCTGTCCTCAAGGAGCGCCTTGGAGGGAATGCAGCCGACGTTCAGGCAGGTGCCGCCGTAGTACTGCTTCTCGACTACCGTGGTCTTGAGGCCGAGTTGCGCCGCGCGGATCGCCGCCACGTAGCCCCCGGGGCCGCCGCCGATGACCAGGACCTGTGTTTGCTCAACCGCCATATCCGCCTCCATCATCAAGCTCAGTTTGTTGTGCGTATTATCCCGTATGGCACCGCGGGATTAAAGCCCGCCGCAAACACGCCGATATAGCGGCTGAAGGCTCATCGACGGGAGATCTGTGGATGGATCAAATGACCCTCTTTGAGTCCTTATAAGCCTGTGAATGGCAGTGTCGGCACAAGGAGGTGTCAACACCCGCTGCTACCGCGTACTAGGCACACGGAGGTGTCAGCCCCGGCCTGGACGCGTCCGGCACACGGAGGTGTCCTCCCCCTTGCCCGCTTCCCTGCTGATTTGCACGCTGGCTTTGTTGGTTCAAGGAGGAATCAGCGATGAGTGTGCTGAGGATCAACCAGAATCCGATCGCGATCAACGCCAACCGCAACCTGCGGGTGACCGGGACGGCGATCGCCAAGTCCATCGAACGCCTGTCGAGCGGCATGCGCATCAACCGCGCCGCCGATGACGCCGCCGGCCTGTCGATCAGCGAGAAACTGCGCGCGCAGATCCGCGGCCTGTCCCGCGCGAGCGCCAACGCGCTGGACGGCATCTCGCTGATCCAGACCGCCGAGGGCGCGCTCAACGAGATCCACACGATCCTGCAGCGCATGCGCGAGCTGGCGGTCCAGGCGTCCAACGGCATTTACACCGCCAACGACCGCGCCTCGCTGCAACTGGAGATCACCCAGCTGACCGACGAGGTCAACCGCATCGCCGCGACGACCGAGTTCAACACCAAGCGCCTGCTGGACGGTACGATGGGCGCGCTGATCAGCACCGACGACTACACCCGCGTACGCGCGGCGGTGGTCGGCAACGTCGGCGCGGGCGGCAACTTCGTGCTGCGCGCGACGGCCAAGACCACCGGCCAGCTGCAGGTGCAGAAGAGCGACGTCTTTACCGTCGAGCTGAGCGAAGACGCGGTCGGCAGGATCAACTACCTCGAGACCTACCGCGCCGGCGCGACGATCACCACCGCCGGGCCCGACGGCGTCGGCAACACCGGCATCTACCAGGTGGAGATCAGCGTGACCGGCGGCGAGGAAATCTTCGCCGGCAACACCGACGGCGCCCTGACGCTGTGGGACGACAGCGGCGGTGCCGGCGCCTACGCGTTGGCCGTGGCCGGTGACTTGGCGGTCAACAACTTCCAGAACCACGAGGTCACCAACAACGTCGACAAGTTCATCATCACCACCTCCGACGACGTCAACGGAGTGCTGGTCCACTCGATCGTGATCGACACGACCTGGACCTGGACGCAACTGGCCAACGCGATGGGGACGGCGCTGTTGACCAACGGCGGCACGGGCCTGATCGCCGCCGCCACCGACGTGGCGTTCGGTACCGCCGCGGGCCGGCTGGACATTTCGCTGGTCGCCGCCAACAACGCGCAGGTCCTCAACGTGCAGTTCGACGACTCCGACGGCAGCGGCAGCGATTTCTATCTGAGCTTCGCCGAGCAGGCCGCCAACGTCTTTAGAAGCAACCTGTTCGTCGGCGCGGTGGATTACATCTTCGCCAACAATGCCGTGACGGACGCCGGCACGATCACCGCCTCCGCGATCTCGACGTACGCCGTCGGCACTGCGGGCGTCGGCAACACCGGCGTGATCAACATGCGCTTCGATACGCGCTACGATTGGTCGAACATCGACGGCGGCGGCTCGCAGGACGACACGCTGGTTTGGAGCCGCTATACCGGCACCAACAGCCTGCAGCAGTACGGGCGGGTCTGGCAGGAGGGCGCCGTGCCCGCCAATTACACGTGCCTGATCAGCGCCGTCAGCGACCGCGAATACGCCGTGTTCAGTTTCGATAACCAGACCTATACCGACCTGGTCGCGCAGGGTATGGACCAGGACACGGCCCGGGCCAGCGCCCGCGGCGCGCAGATCGGCGCCAACCAGACGATCGACTCGACCTTTGCCGGTCCCGCCGGCTCGATCCTGGAAAACGTGCGGCTGGCCTTCGACGGCATCCTGCAGGCCGGCGAGACCGCTACCTTCAACATCAGCAGCAACAACGTGCTGACCGCGGACCAGCTGTGCACGCTGGCCAGCCTGAACCGCTTCGAGGAATTCGGCGTGTTCAACGGCCGCAAGAACCTGGAGATGACGGTCTACCTGCGCGGCACGAACCAGAGCGCCGTGGTCAACCTGTCGAGTAACGACACCTACGAGGACCTGACGAGCAAGCTCAGCCTGGCGATCTGGAACCCCGACGGCGCGGGGGTGATCCAGTCGGCGATCATCAATCCCGAGCAGCCGCCGGACCTGGTGCACGTCAACACGATCGGCAACGCCAAGGGTACCTTCTCGATCATCACGCCGGTGCCGGGCGCGGAACTGGTGTTCGCCGGCGACGAGGCGCTGTTAAAAGCGCTGAGCCTGGTGGACATCCGCGACGGCGAGGCGCCGATCTACTCGATCACCGCCTTCAACCTCGAAACCAATAAGAACGTCGGCTCGGTGGAGACCGACAGCAACGAGATCAACGGGCTGTTGCCGGGGCTAAGGATCTTCTTCGACAACACGCTCGGGCTGAGGCTCGATGCCCAGCCGCCGACCAACATCAACGGCGGGCCCAACTCGATGACCAGCTTCGCCTATCCGCTGGCGATCGAGCGCCCGGTGATCTCGCTGAGCGGCGAGGTGGAGACGTTCTTCATGCACGTCGCGGCGCGCGACTTCTCGCTGCAGATCGGCGCCAACCAGGGCCAGGTGATCTCCAGCTACATCGGCGACCACAGCGCCGAGGCGCTGGGGGTCGAGGGCCTGTTGATCGTGGACAGCGACCTGGCCCAGGAGGCGATCAGCATGGTCGATGCCGCGATCGACCGCGTCAGCACGCAACGCTCGCGGCTGGGCGCCATGCAGAACCGCCTGGAGAGCACCGTGCGCAACCTCGACATCGCTTCGGAGAACCTGACTTCCGCGGAGTCCCGCATTCGCGATGCGGACATCGCGACGGAAACGATGACTTCCACGCGCAATCAGATCCTGCTGCAAGCGGGTGTGGCTGCGCTGGCCCAAGCTAACCAACTGCCGCAGGCGGTCTTGCAACTCCTGCAGTAGCAACTCGCAGCGTAACCAGTAGCTTTCCCCCTGTTTGACAGGTAGCGGCTGGTTGCGCGCCACAGCCGGTGAGCCCGCCGTCCGGGGAGGGATGGCGGGCATTGCCGCGCGCGGATCCGGGCGGTTGGCGATCGCGCCTGGGGCCAAGGGATAAAGCTGGCTTGGCTAGTCCGCCGGTTCGCCGTCCAGCGTGCGGCGGATCACTTCGGCCAGCTCCCGCCGCGTGATCGGCTTGTTCATGTACGCCCTGATCCCGATCGCCTCGGCATCGGCTTCGTGCAGGACCTCGCTGAAGCCCGTGCAGACGATGATCGGCAGCTCGGGGCGGATCGCCAGCAGCTTCTCGGCCAGCTGGCCGCCGGTCAGGCCGGGCATGGTCTGGTCCGTGACCACGATGTCGAAGCGCTCCGGCTTGGCCTGGAACGCCTCAAGCGCCTCCGGGCTGCTGGTGAAGGCCGTGACTTGGTAGCCCAGCCCGGCCAGCATCTCCTTGACCATGTGCGCCAGCAGCATCTCGTCATCGACGAACAGCACGTGCTCGTTGCCGGTAGGCAGGCCGCGCGGCTTTTGCTCGGGCTTGAGCTCGGCCGGGGGCGCCTTGGGCAGAAAGACCGTGAAGGTGGCCCCGGCGCCGGGGGCCGTGTTCAGCGTGATCACGCCGCCCAGGTCGGTGACGATCCCGTGCACGACCGCCAGGCCCATGCCGGTGCCCTCGGTCTTCGGCTTGGTCGTGAAGAACGGCTCGAAGACGCGGTCGGCGATCGTCGGCGTCATGCCCGGGCCGTCGTCGCTGACCTCCAGGACGACGTATTTGCCGGCGCCCAGCAGCGGATGGATCAGCGGCCGGGGCTGGTCGAAGTTCGCCTCGGTCAGGCTGACCAACAACGTGCCGCCGGTCCGCGCCAGGGCCTGGCCGGCGTTGGTGCACAGGTTCATCAGGATCTGGTGCAGTTGGATCGGGTCGGCGATGACCTTCTCCTGCTTGGCCGGCAGCCGTGCGTCGATCTTGATCGTCGAGGGCAGGGTGGCGCGCAGCAGCTTCAGTACCTCGGCGACGATCGAGCCGACCTGGACCGGCGCCCGTTGCTGCTCGGCCTGGCGGGCGAAGGACAGGATCTGCGTAATCAGGTCGCGCGCGCGCTGGCCGGCCTGTTTGATCTCGTGGATGTCCAGCAGCGCGGTATTCTCGCGCGGCAGCTTGTCCAGGGCCAGGTCGGCGTAGCCGAGGATCGCGAACAGGATATTGTTGAAGTCGTGCGCGATCCCGCCGGCCAGCGTCCCCAGGGCTTCCATCCGCTGGGTCTGGATCAGCTTCTTTTCCAGGATCAGCCGGTCGGTCACGTCGCGCTCGGTGGAGACGAAGTGGATGATCTCGCCGCTGTCGTTCTTGATGGGCGAGATCGAGGCGTCGATCTCGATCACCGAGCCGTCCGTACGCCGGTTGGTGAACCGGCCGCGCCAGCTGTGGCCGGCGTTGAGCTGCTCCCAGGCTTGGTGGACGACGGCTTCGTTGCGCTCGTCGGCGGCGAGTACGTCGGTGACCGGCCGGCCGATGGCGGCGCGATGGTCGAAGTTGTAGATGCGGCCGAAGCTCTGATTGGCATACTGGATCCGGCCGGTGCGGTCGGTGATGATCATCGCCTCGTCGGACTGCTCGACCGCGGCGACCAGCAGCCGCAGCCGGCTCTCCATCGCCCGCCGCTGCCGGCGGGTCTCCGCTTCGCGCAGTTCGCGCTCGATCGCCGGCACCAGCCGCGCCAGCTTGTCCTTCATGATGTAATCATGGGCACCGGCTTTCATGACTTCCACCGCGGTTTCCTCGCCGATCGTTCCCGAGACGATGATGAACGGGATGTCCTCTTGGGTGCTTTTGACGATATTCAGGGCTTCCCGGCCGCTGAAGCCAGGCAGCTTGAAATCCGACAGGATGATGTCCCACGGCCCCTCGGCCAGCTTGGCGGTGAGTTCCGCGGCAGTTTCCACGCGCTCGTAGTCGGGCGCGTAGCCGCGGCGATTCAGTTCGCGCAGGATCAGCAGCAGGTCGTCTTCACTGTCCTCGATCAACAATAGGCGAAGTTCCTGGGTCATGCATCCACTCCCGGCGGAGGTTCGTTCAGTACCAGCCAATACAGCTGGAGTTGCTTGATCGCGTCGATGAGCTGTTCGAAACTTACGGGCTTGCGGATGAAGCTGTTGGCGCCCAGCTGGTAGCTTTGCAGCCGGTCCTGTTCCTCGTCGGAAGAGGTCAGGATCACCACCGGCAGGCAGCGCGTGCGCTTGCTGGCGCGGATGGTCTTGAGCACTTCGAGGCCGTCGACCTTCGGCAGCTTCAGGTCCAGCAGCACGACCACCGGCAGCGGGATCGGCGCCTGCTCATCGGCCACCTCGCCGGTGCCCAGCAGCAACGTCAAGGCTTCTTCGCCGTCGCGCGCGATCACGACGTGGTTGGCGATCTTGTTACGTTCCAGGGCCCGCACCGTCAGCGCGATGTCGTCGGGATTATCTTCCACCAGCAAGATGTTTTTACTCATTACCTGTGCTCCTGGATCGTGAAAAAGAACGTCGCCCCGCGGCCGGGCGCCGCCTCCACCCAAATCCGCCCGCCGTGCCGGTTGATGATCCGCCGCACAGTCGCCAGCCCGATTCCGGTGCCGGGGAATTCCTCCACGCGATGCAGGCGCTGGAACGGGTTGAACAGCTTGTCCGCGTATTTCATGTCGAAGCCGGTCCCGTTGTCGCGCACGTACACCGCGCACACGGAACCGTGGCCGTCGCTCGCGGCGGTCTGTTCCTCCCCGACCGCAAGGCGCGCCTGGTCGGCGTTGGCCGTGAACTTCCAGGCGTTACCGAGCAAGTTCGTCATGACGATCTTCAACAGCCGGCTGTCGCCCTCGACCATGATGCGGGGGGCGATCTCGACCGCGACTTGGCGCTGCGGGTCCTGCTGGCGCAACTCGGTTACGACCATGTGCGCCAGTTGGCTGAGGTCGATCTGCTCGGGCTTGAGTTCACCCCGCGTCGAGCGTGACAGCTTCAGCAAGTCGTCGATCAGCTGGGCCATGTTCCGCGCGGCCCGGCGCAGCCGGCCCAGGTAGTCAAGGCTGGCTGCATCGAGCCGGCCGGCGTTGTCCTCTTCCAGCGCCTGAGTGAAGCCGTCGATACTGCGTAGCGGCGCGCGCAGGTCGTGCGACACGGAATAGGCGAAAGCTTCCAGTTCCTGGTTGGCGGCGTGCAGTTCGGCCGTCCGCAGGGCCACGCGTTTCTCCAGCTCCTCGTTTAGGGCGCGGATCTCGGCTTCCGCCGCCTTGCGCTCGGTGATATCGAGTGCGGTGAACGTGACGCCCTTGGCTTGGTCCGCGGCGTCGAGCGGCGTCGAACTGAGCAGCACGTCGATAATCCGGCCATTCCGGCACTGCCACCTGGTTTCGACGGTGCCCGTGCCGCGCTCGTTGATCTGGCGGTATTTTTCGCTGCCGACGAAATCGAACTCGGCGTCCGAGGGATAGAGCACACGAGCGCTGTGGCCGATCAGTTCCTCGCGCGAGTAACCGGTCATTTCAATGATGCGGTCGTTGATCTTGGTCAGGATCCGGTTGTGGACCACGCCGATACCGGTCGGCGCCACGCGGAAAACCGCCCGCAGCTGGTCTTCCCGCTCGCGGATTTCCAGTTCCGCGGCAATCCGGTCCGAGATGTCGACGATCGCCAGCAACAGGTTGCCGGCCTCGGTGTCCGGCGACCGCTGGACGGCCGTGGCCACCGCGCAGACCAGCGTCGAGCCGTCGCTGCGTTTCATCCGCCATTCCGCGTAGGGCATGTCGCGGTCCAGCGAAAGGAATGTTGCGTACTGCGCGGAGAGTTCGGTCGACTGACCCGGCTGGACGAGTTCCCGGACGTTGCGACCGGTCAGCTCCGACAGGTTAAAGCCCAGCAGTTGGGCGATGCGCGGATTGGCCTGCAACACCACGCCTTGGTCGTCAAGCAGCAGGAAGCCTGCCAGCGAGTTCTCGAAGATCCGTTTGAAGTGCTCACGGCTGGTGCGCAGCTCCTCTTCCGCCAGCTTGGCACTGGTGATATCGCGCGCCGTCGACAGCGCTCCCGCGACTTGGCCGGTCTCATCCTTGAGCACCCGGCACCACCAGGCGAGTAGGCGATTAACTCCGTCCCGGCGGCGCTGCCAGCTTTCGACGTAGATCACATCCTCGCTGCCCGCGAACAGCGGCTCGACCATGCCATAGGTCTCTTGATCGCCGACAAAAAACTCATCGGCGCTGTGTCCCAGTACGTCGTCGCCGAAGAAATCGTAGCCGGCCTGGTTAGCCCAGATGTAGACTTTGTTGCTGTCCACCTCCATGATGATGTCGGGCACGGCGGCCAGGATGGCATTGGTACGCGTGGACAGCTGCTTGAGCAATTCCTCATCGGACTTGCGGTCCGTGATGTCCTGGATGATGCCCTGGATTTCCGGTCTGGCGTCGCGTCCGCTGGTGACATTCGTGCGCGTGAAAAACCATCGGTCCACGTCACGGACGCGATAACGGAATTCGAGGTCGTAAGTACCGGGCGCAGCGAAGCTCGCGGGGAACGCCTGCTGGATCAGGGATCGATCCGCCGGATGGACGTGTTCCACAAAGTACTCAGAGAACGGCCGGAAGGGCTGGGCCTCCGCCAACAGGCGGTGCAGCTCTTCGGACCAGGTGATTTCATCGCTCGCCGGTTCCCAGTACCAGCTGCCCGTGCGGCTGACGCGCTGCGCCGCCTTCAGCATTGCCTCGCTGTGGGTCAGTTCCTGACGGGCGCGCGCCGTGACATTGCGTAAGACGGCTAACTGGTGTCCGCCGAACACACAGGCTACCAGCAGCAGGATCCGCATCAGCAGGGCATGCCCGGTCACATCGTTGACCAGCGCCGAAAAGAAGGAGCCTTGCGCATGGTCGTAGTACAGGTAGTGAAACAGGCTGTCGCTGAGCCAGATCGCTACGCCGACCAGAAACGCGCCCTTGATGATCCGGCTGCTCTCCAGGGAGTATTTGTCGGCGGGCAGCTTGAACAACCGGCGGACGGGCCGCTGTTGCAGCAACAGGTCGGCAACCAGCAGCACGAGAAATCCATGAGCGATATTGGTTGCCGCCATGTGCACCAATGGCACCGCCCGTAGTTCACCCAGGCCGACCCAGCGCAGGGGAGCTCCGGCCAGCGCCGAGTAACTGATACCGATCATGATTCCGCTGCTGAGCAGCCGAAACGGCAGTTCGACCAGGTACATGTTCCAGTGGGTCCGGTTCGCAGTCCGCCGCCGATCGGCGCAATAGCCGTGCCAGACGATCCAGAGCGCGAACAACGCCGCAACCACGATGGTTGCCGAGTCGTTCCAGAACAGCCAGACCGACTGGCAACCCAGGCCCACCACAGCGCTGAGCAGGCCGAAGCGCCAGCCCCAGGCCAGCGTGATGACCATGGGCAGGACCAGGCCGGCGAGCAGCGGCAGAGAGTGGTCGTAGAACTCGAAGCGATCGGGGAAATAGTCGATCAGGAAGCCAACAAAGCCGCAGAGCAATGATATCCCGGCTTTAATCCTTACCTGTCGATCCCACATATAACAATGCTCTCAGTATTGCGACTACGGCAACGGTTATTCGTATTCCGACTCGGCAATTCCCGCCTGTGGGTTCAATCCAACATCAAGGCCCAGCAACTAACGCTCTAATCACTTATTGCGAGCATAATCGATACAGAGTAATGATAGCCTGAGTGACCACGATATTCAACTTTGAATCCGGTTTGACTAGACCGGCGGATTCGGATCTTCCAAGACGTGCTGCGCCGGGGAATAGGACAGGTCCAGCGGCCGGTCGATATACAGCTCGCGCTGCTCGTAAAGGTCCACGGTGTGCGGTTGCGGCATGCGCGTACCCTCGGCATCGAAGATCACCCTGAGCACGGGCAGCGACAGCGCGTTGGAATTGATACGGCTGACCACGCCGATCTCGCCGTTGTTGAGCAGCACGAAAGTGCCGACCGGGAAGCGGCCGATGCCGCGCAGGAAGTGGTTGACCACCTTTGTGTTGAACTGGTTGCCCGAGCCGCGGATCAGGATCGAGACGGCGCGGTGGACGTCCATCTTGGTGCGGTAAACGCGGTCGGTGGTCACGGCGTCGAACACGTCGCAAACCGCGGCGACCATGTCGAAGAAGGACAACTGCCCCTCGGTCAGGCCGCGCGTGTATCCCATGCCGTTGGCACGCTCGTGGTGGTTGAGAATGATGTCCTTGGACATCTGCGACATTTCATCGTTGTTCTTGACCAGGTTGTAGCCGTAGACTACATGCCGGCGCATCACGGCGAACTCGTCGTCGGTCAGGCGGCCGGGCTTGTTGAGGATCTTCAGGTCGATCTTGCTCTTGCCGATGTCATGCAGCAACAGGCCGATGCCCAGCTCGATCAGGTCGGCCTCGCTGCTGATGTATTCGCGGAACAGGGTGGTGCCCAGCACGCACACGTTCACGCTGTGGTAGTAGGTGTACTCGTCGTAGTTGCGCAGGTCGTGCAGCTTGAAGGCGGCCGCATCCAGCGAGGCCACGCGGTCCAGTAGTTCGCCGGCCAGGTCGGCGATCGCGTTCAGGTCCAGCTTGGTCAGGTACCGGCACGACTCGAAAATGTCCTTGACCTTGCGCGCGGCCATTTCGCGAGCCTCGACGCTCAGGTCCTGGCCGATGCCGGCGTCAATCGCGATCTGGGCGGCGTTCGGCTTCAAGTACTTGGTTAAAATTTCGCCGACGAAGCCGTCCTCGCCGGGGGTCAGGTCTTCCTTGGAGAAATGCAGGCGTTGCGGGTCGATCTGCGACAGGCGGTCCAGCAGGGCTTCCGTGATCGTGCTGCCCGGCCCGGCGATCGGCTGATCGTCAAGGTATACATGCACATCCAGCAGTTGGCCGATCTGCTTGGCGATTAGCTCTAGTTGTTCCTGAACAGCTGGGACGTCCTGGTTCATGGTTACCTCGTTTCACCTTCCATCCTGGCAGGTGCTAGGATCAGCCCGTGACACATTTGTACCGCGTGCTGACCGGTCCGACAGCCGCCGGCAAAACCGGCTGGTTGCTTTCACGTGCCCACGAACACCCTATGCTGGTAGTCTCCGCGGACTCGCGCCAAGTCTACCTGCATATGAATATCGGCACTGGTATGCCCAATACCTCCGAACTTGAAATGTTACCACATTACGGGGTGGACTGCCTTGCGCCGACAATAAAATATAGTGTATACCAATATTTAATCTACGCCGCGGAAGGATTGGCGGCAGCACGACGCGATGGGCGCGAAGCCTGGGTTTGCGGTGGGACCGGTCTCTATATCCGGGCCATGGTCGACCAGCTTGAGCTGGGCACATATCCCCGGCCCAGGTTGCGTGCGGCCGTGGCGCAGGCTATCCGGAACAGCAGCGCGCGCCAGGTGGCACGGGAGTTGCAGCTGGACTTGGCGGACCCGGATAATCCGGTGCGTGTGATTCGCGGCGCCGAACTTGCCTGCGCTGGAAGCGCACGAGAGACCGAAATTTATACCTGGGCTGGGTTGTCACCGGCTGATGATGTTGACAATGCGGATAACCAGGTGGATAACTCCGAGGTGCGGGAGGAGCTGAACCGTTGGCAATGCGCGGGTATCGCCGTGTTGGATCCGGGCTACAAGCCCTTGTTGGGTTTGATTAAGCGCCGCGTCCAAGCGATGTTCGACCAGGGGCTGGTGGACGAGGTGGCCGCGCTGCGCCGGCTGGGGTACGGCCAGGCCGACGTGGTTGTCAACGGCATCGGTTATCGCGAAGCTGGCCAGGTGATCGATGGCGAGCTCAGCGTCGGCAAGGCGATCGAGTTGACGGTGATCCGGACGCGCCAGTACGCCAAGCGCCAGCGGACCTATTTCCGCGGGCAAGGCTGGCAGCTGATGCGGCTGGATGAACTTGACGCCTGGGAGGAAGCAACCAGGCCGCGGGATTAGAACTCGTCCGACAGGCCGACGAAGAAACGGAACATGCGCTTGAACCGGTCATGCCGCCGTTCGCTGCCGGACTCGTGGAACGCCTCGGGAATCTGCTGCCAGAAGCGGATCGGCCGCATGAACACTGCCGCGACGCCGATCGCGATGAAGTAGATCAACAGCAGGGTCTGCAGGTGCAATTGGATCATGCCGCGATCGTAGTCTGCCTGGCTCAACATTACAGCGCCGCCGATCGTGCCGGCGAAAATCATGGCCAGTAACAGCCACCACAACGAGCGCCAGGCAAAGACGCGCTGGCGCCGTCCCGATACGAGCCGCGAGTTGGACCCGAACAGGTCGCCTTCGATATCGATTTGCTGCTTGTCATCCGCGATGAACAGCAGCGACAGCAGGATCTCGTCGCCCGGGCCCAACCGGTCGAATTCGATCTTGCAGTAGACGTCGTTGCCCTTGAACAGCGGACTGAGCGTGACCTTGGCCTTGTCGCTGATCAGGCGGTTGAAGCCGATATAACGCCCGCCTTCGCAGCCGGCGATCAGGTGCTGCTTCTCCGGGCTGTCCGTGGCCACGATGTCCGACCGGCCCGTGTTGCGCAAGCGGACGTAGGTGGCCCACAGCCAGCTGGGCTCGATACCCTTGTAGGTGACACGCAGGGGGATGTTCTTGTTGCTGAATTCGGAGATGTCGATGTACTCGGAATGCAAGTCCCAGGTCAGGCTGCGGCGCAACTGCTTCTGCCGCGCCAGGTAGACCAGCACGCCGATAAACCCGATCGACAATGTGATCGAGTAAATCGTCAGCCAGAAGCCGAAGGCCGGGTCAGACAAAACCGAATTACCCATATGTTTATCCTAGCATGGAATAGACGATTGGGTGATCAGCGAAGTTCCAACGGAATTAAAGTATTCGGTTCGCCGAGCATGTAATACCAGCGCCAGCCGGCCTTGCGGATACCGGCGTTGAAGCCGATCACCTCGCCGGGCTTAGCGCCGAGTTCCGGGAACTGCCGGCGGTCCAGCTTGATGCTCAGGCTGTGCAAATAGCCGTTGCCCACATTCTCGCCGCCGGTCTCGATCTGAGTCACATCCACGGCCTCGCTGTCGAGATACGGCCACTCCGTCGCGCTGCCCGCATCGTGACGGGCCACGCTTAACTGACCGGCGGAATCAACCGTCAGCCGGTAGTTGTCGGTGCCGGCGAACCAGCCGTTGTTGTCCAGGTCCAGCATCAACTTCAGCTCCAGTTCGTCGTCGGCCTGCTCCGGCGTACCCCAGAACAGCTGCAGCAGCAGGTAGCCTGGTTGGTCGGGCAACTCGTCGCTGACCCAGCCTTCGCGCTGGTAGGACAGCTCGACGCCGAGGTCCAGCCCGTCCGGCGAGCCGGTGAACAGGATCGCCGCCGGCTCCGTGGCCGGGCCGACTTGCGGGATCCCCTCCGCCATGGGCAGCATCGGCCGGGCGTCGAGGCCGTCGGGGATGCCGTCCCTGTCGGTATCGCGGTCGCGCGGATCACAGAGTTTCAGCGCCGGATAGAGCCGCTCGCCGTGGCCGATCGCGATGCCGTTGCTGGCCAGGAGTTCGTGGTAATCGTCCAGCCCGTCGCCGTCGCTGTCGGGTGCCGTGGGATCGGGATCGACCGCCAGCCCGCGCGCGTTGAGCCAGTCGTCGGGATCGGGCACGCCGTCCTGGTCCGCGTCTGCACTGCTGCGCAACTCGCCCCAAGTGAGGTCCAGCCAGTCGGCCTCCGGCACGCGGCGCAGGATGTAGCTGTTGGCGTCGAAATGCTCGCCGAAGGTCTCGCAGTTGCCTTCCAGCGGGGCCAGGTGGTTGTACCAGAACTCGGGATGCCCGCTGGCCTCGAACAGGCTGTCGAGCTGGTGGCCGAATTCGTGCGTCACCAGCCAGTCGCTGCCGCAGTAGTTGTCCGGCGTGCAGGCCGCCCACCACGACCAGCCGCCGAGGTGTTCCGCGCCGTCGCAGCCCCAGGTCCAGCCGCCGCCGCCGCGCACGCGCTCAAGCTCGCCGGTTTCGTCGTCGTATTGGTAGAGCACCATGATCTGGAACAGCCCGTCGTAGCGTTCACGGGCGTCGCCGTAATAGGGGTGGTCCACGGGACGGAACCAGGGCGCTTCGCTGTCGGCGATGCTGCTGCGCAGGCGCGGCTGGAAGTCGATGTTCCACTCGTAGTCGAGGGCGCAGTTGAAGCGCGAGTTGTGCCAGTAGAACCGCGCGGCTTCCTCGACCTCGTAGCGGACGCGCGCCAGCTCCAGGCGCATGGCGTCCTCGGCCAGCTCCGGACGCGTGGCCAGCGCCGCCAGCCACTCCGCCGAGCTGCCGGGCAGCGCCGGGTTGCCTTCGGCGTCGGCCAGGTCGTGGAGTACCGCGGCGTGGTAATAGACGCCGATGTTGAGCACGCGGTAGCTGGTGTCGGCGGGGCCCAGCCAGTCGGCGGGCCATTCGCAGGCCCAGGCCGGCGCGGCCAGGCCAATCATCAGAACGCAGATCGTCAGGATAATACGCGGCATCTGAACATTGTAAATGCTGGATTCGTTGTTAAAATACGCAGGATGCTAAAGCCCCTCTGCCAAGTGCGCGCGTGGATGCCGATCGTGGTGACCGCGGCCGTGCTGCTGATTTGCGCCACGCCCGCGGCCGCCGAGTTCAGCTGGGAGATCGCCAACCAGAAGACCACCGAGGCCGCGCCGGGCGTCGCCTATATCAAGTACCAGCTGGAGACCTCGCGCGGTGAGTTGATACTGCACACCGTGCAGATCGACCCGATGAGCAGCTACGCGCTGATGCCGGTGATCGCCAACAACCAGGTCGGCACGGTGGCCGAGGTCAGCAAGCTGGCCGACCAGGTCAACGCCGTGGCCGCGATCAACGGCGGCTTCTTCGATACCGGCAAGACCCGCCTGCCCGTCGGCCTGGTCAAGATCAAGCGGCGGATCATTTTCGAGCAGTTCCTGAACCGCGCCGTGCTGGGCATCGACGAGAGCGGCGGGCTGCACTTCGACCGCTTCCGCCTGCACAGCTACCTCTACATTCCGGCGATCGACTCGGCCACGCCGATCCACGGCTACAACCGCCCGCGCAAGGAGAAGGAGCTGGTCGTTTACACGCCGGAGTTCGGCCCGACGACCAAGACCAACGAATGGGGCGTGGAGATCCTGCTGCACCGCATCAGTCCCGAGAAGATCGACGAGCCGTTCATCCTGCTGGAACCGGACCGCTACATCATCACGAATGTCTGCCACCAGGACTCGGTGATTCCCCCTGATGGCGTCGTCTTGAGTATCCACCTGCCCGCGCTCAAGGACCTCAACTGGCTGGACCGCGTCGTGCTGGGCATGGAGATGCAGTTGAAGACCAATGTGCCGGCGGGCTGGGAGAGCTTCCCCTACCTGCTGGGCGGCGGGCCGCTGCTGCTCAAAAGCGGGGTCAATGTCCTCGATCCGGCCGCCGAGCAGTTCGGCAACTACTTCTCGGGGCCAAATGCGCGGACGGCGGTGGGCCGGACCGCGGCGGGCAAGAACCTGATCATCGTGGTCGACAAAGCCGGCGGCTCGCGCGGCGCTAGTTGGGAAGAACTGACCGTACTCTGCCGCGACATGCTCAACTGCACGGACGCGATGGGCTTCGACGGCGGCGGATCATCGACGATGTACGTCGGGGATAACGTTGTCAACAAGCCCTCGGGCGGCGCCCAGCGCAAGGTGGCCAATATCCTGGCGGTCGTACCGTTCGAATCTTTCATCTGATCAGGATGATTTCTGCGTGAAATCCCCGCAGTTTGTGGATATTCAGTCCCAAATTGGGGATAACCCATGTATAATATTTAAGGTTTCAGTTAAATTTGGGGGTAAGCGTGTCACGGGGCTTTGTGATGCGCATAATGTACATGTGAGGGGAAGGCGGGTGTGACCCGCCACGCGTGTATGGAGAGAGCGGGATGGCTGTGCTAGACATTTCTAGCTGGTACGTGACTTGGTGCGAACCGGTCGTGGTCGCGTTGTACCAGCGTAACACCCCGGAGATCCGGGCCAGTCTTCAGCACGCCTACGACGCGCTTGCCCGCGGCGATCTGCCGCCCGAGGAAGCGGACTGCCTGAACTTCCAGTTGACTTACCTCGACTTCCAGGCGCAGCTCGTGCTGCGCGACCAGGGCTGGGACCATACGCGGCTGATCGGCTACATCGCGCGGCTGTCCGAGCCCAGCGAGTTCCCCTCGGCCGAGCGGCTGCGGCGGCGGCTGTACCTGCAGCTCCGCGTCAACCTGGACCGCATGGACATGGTCGAGCTGAACGCACTCGACTTCGAGGAGATCTTCCTCAACCTGCCCGAAGAGGAATACACCACCGAGGCCTGGCTGTACATCTCGGGCTGGGCCTTCCGCAAGAAGCAGGCCGAGTACCTGGCCAAAGCCTACGAGTTCGCCCTGCTCCAGGCCCAGGGCTTCGAGGTGGAATGGACCTGGCAGCGGGTCCACCTGATGTGGAAGCTGACGCGCGGCGACGCTAAGCGCGACGACATCGAGTGGCTGATCGACCGCGCCGAGATCGAGCAGCACCTGATGTCGATCCGCAAGAGCATCTGGAAGCGCGCGCAGCAGCTGGGGCTGATCGACGAGAGCCTGGAGCTCAAGCTCAAGGAGCGCGAACTGGAATTCCGCGAGCATGCGCTGCACCGGCTCAACCAGCACCTCGCCCCGCACCTGGTCAACCGCCAGGCCCAGGCAAACTAGCATCCCCTGCATCTAGTAAAGCAAACCCCCGCTAAGTAGAGCAAGCCCCCGTGCTTAGCTGTTAACCGGCGTGCTGGCCGATGCGTGAAATCTGTCGCGCAGGCTGCTTAAGCTCAGGGTGGATCAGGGCGTAGCGATGGACGTAAGCGCTCAGGGCGCATTAGTACAGGCGTGAAACGTTTCACGCCAAAGGGGAAAGCGGCGGGTCGGATGCGAAGTCTAACACCGGGCCTGGCAATAAACATCGAAGCCGGGTTTGGCGATAAACATTAAGCCCGGTTTGGCAATGAACATCGATTCGACAGGAGGGCGGCCC
>JAFGCY010000087.1 GCA_016932385.1 bacterium
GCAGATCATCGACGACCGCGACCTGCATGTAATCATCAGCTGGTTCGAGCCGCCGGTCGATCCGGGAACCGGCAACGCAATGGCGAGCTTTTTCTTCCGCTATGAGCCAGTGGAGTTTGCCAGCGTCGATGACGCCGTTACCTATTTCTCTGGATTGCCGTTGGCTGAGGGCGCTTGGGGCAATACGATTCACAATCACGATCAGGATTATACGCAGGGTAATCCAGATGATTATTACTATGAGGACGAACGTAATAAACACATAAATATATTAGGGATTGATAACAATCCCAATATTGATTGGGGCCCACCTTTTGGAGACTGGATAACTGATATCACGGTGGCCGTGATCGATGATGGAGTGTATCGGGATACGCAGGACTTCGCGATTCCCGGGTGTCCACCAAATTACAAGAAGATCAGCTGGTGTGGGTTAACATGTGATGATGTTATTGCTGGTTATCCACGGTTTGGATACGGTTGGGGTGCTCCGACAGAAGGTGATAGGAACAGAGAGTGCGCTCTTGTCAAGCACGGCACGCAAGTGGCGGGAACTATCACTGCATGTACTAATAATCTTGGCTGGGGCAGTGCGGGTGTTGCTCCTCAGATTGGGGTATTACCAGTTCGGTTACGGTTGGATTGGGATTCAAACAACACTGCACACCCAACTACAGGTTCTTTCATCCAATCAATAGTGATGCTCAGGAAATGTTTGCCTAGCTCTGCATGGGTTGAAGATGTCCGTGTGGCAAACTTTAGCAACAGCTCATATAGCTCAAGTGGGGTACCCTCACGTTATCCTCCAACTAAATGGATTTACCGCGATATTATCCGCTGTGATCGGTTGTGGGTAGCTGCGGCGGGAAACAATTGCCGCGCGCAGATCAGGTTTCCTGCTGCGCTTCCACCAGTACTTGGTATATCAGCACTTTATACTAATAGCGCTGGCGATTCCTGGTACCCATACTTGGGAGCAAATGGAACTCCAATTGATGGCTCAACATGGTTTGCGGATCAAGAGCAATCTCCTAATTACCGGCGCTACCAAGTTTCAGGCATTTATGGAATTCGGCATAACAGCCAGCCCAATCTGCGCTTGTTACTAGCTTATCTTCCGGCAACACCTATTGATGATCAGGTAATAACGCACTACCATGATTTTTTCGGAACTTCTTTCGCCACGCCTCAAGTAGCTGGGCTTGCTGCCCTCCTTTTCGATAGAACAACATCAGCATCTTACTTGGATGTACTAGATCGAATAGTCTCCACACGTAGAACTGACATCGAGGATGACATTCTCAACGCATATGGAATCCCGCTGGCTGGTCCTGTGGACTTTGAGGAGGCTCTCAATGGGTGGGATTAAACGAATGGAGCACATGCGCTGCTTACTGGTTTCTCTTGCTGCGATGCCTTTAGTCTTTCTGACATATGGATGTAGTGGTAGTATTGAAGAGGATTCTCCAATTGAGACGGGGGACAGCTGGGCGGTTGCACATGTACTATATGTTGAGGAGGTCATACTCCCCGATGCAATCTATGAGGGTAATGATGTGTATTTTCAGTTGCGCGTTTCAGCAGAGGCAAATGTTACTGCACTTAATCGTTTGTCTTTTAATAACTGGGCTAAAATATCTGGTGTGTATGCACTCTATGGAAGTGAACTTGAACGTTGGATGATTGACGCTGTTGTAGATGCAGAAAGCGATCTTCAAACTCAGTCCAGTGATCTCCTTGAAGTCATGATGCCTGCTATGCCAGTGGGCGAGTGGGAGTGTGTCATTCGTTGTGCAGCTAACCGTTCGTTAGGTGGCGGGCAATACCAGTATCGGCTGGGTGGAACGCCCTCACCAATTGTACCTGTTGAGAACATAAAGGAAATCAGATTTACCGTGAATGTCGTGGAGCGTCCGGAGGAGTAGGCTGGCGGCAAAACTGAGTTGGTTTAACGCATTCTAGGATTGAGCGGATTACATCGTATATAACAAGGCGTGGGGAGAAGCGGTCACGTTGATCTTCGGCTCCTCTCGCCTTACTCTTGTCTCCTCTCTTGCGGCTACGCGACGGCGCAAGTGCCGCCACTACTAGCAGTAGAGCAATCCCGCCATGGCGGGACTGTGAGCCCTCTTCAGTAGAGCAAGCCCCCGTGCTTGCGATTGTCTGCTCGCGCAACCAGGGGCGGTTGCGTTACTGCTTAAACTTACTACTTACAACTTAAACTGCATAAAAAAACACCAGGCGCACCTGGTGTTTTAGGAGGAGAGTCTCAGACTTTACAATTAGGCTAGCTACTGGCCCCGTTGTTGCTTCACAGAAGCCAAGACGGGCGGGCCGCGCCGATGTTCTAAAAATTTCCGGCGATTTTTGAAAAACGCGTTTCAGGGCTCGTCATGCTACAATCCGCCTGTGTGGGATCGGTGGCTCAACAGCTACCCGGAGTTAGGCCTGCTGGACCTGGACGTGGGGCGGGGTCAGTTTGAATCGCGTGAGTTGAAGAACATCAACCTCGCCACCCACCTGCTGATGCCTTACGACGAAAAGGCGCTGCAGATGTGCCTGGAAAGCCTGATCGACGGGGACGAGATATCCGCCGCGGCGCTGGTTTTCCGCGAGGCGTCCAAGGGCGCGCTTTTACCGGACATCTTCCTGTTGGCCGGCGCCTTTCGCATGTCCGAGGGCCGGCTGGACGAGGCCGCGCAGTTGCTGGGCCGGATCTACCAGGGCGAGACCGAGCCCGGGCTGGCGATCCGCCGGATGTGCCCGTCGCTTAGGTTTTTGGTACGGCTGACGCCCTGCGTGCTCCTGCCGCTCTATCCCAACGTCTACGCCGCCGAGCTGATGTACGCGCTGAGCACCTGGCGCAGCGGCAACTCCGCCGAGGGATTGCAGATCCTGCGCGAGATGGTCGAGCGCTGGGGCCTGTTCGACGAGTTGAAGCTCGCCGGCGGCCTGATCCATTTGGAGCGCGGCGACCTCGACCGCGCGATCGGCGCGCTGAGCGTCGGCGAGAACACCGAGCGCGACGCGCTGGAGCTGGCGCGGGGGATGTACCTGGCCTATGCCCACCTCAAGCGCGAAGAGTTCCGCTCAGCCGTGCGCGCGCTGGTGCCGGTGATGCAGATGGTGCGCGACGTCAATCCGCACCTGCACGCCCGCGCGCGCCAGCTGCTGGCCGAGCTCTACGAGCGCAACGGGCTGCTGCTCAACGCGCTGCGCGAAAGCGGCAAGGTGCTGCCGAACGAGGTGCCCGCCGACGTGGCGAAGGAGATCCTCGGCCGCGAGGAACGCTGGGTCACCGAGCTGTCGCTGATGTCCAACGCCGAAGTCGAGCGGCTGGCCCACGCCGACAGCTACCAGGTCTACCTGCCCGACGAGGCCCGGCCCAAAGCCGCCTACTCGCCGCTCGACACCTCGCGCAACGTCGCCACGCAGCTCAAGCCGCGCGAGCTGAGCTGGATCAAGCGCCAGGTGGAGCAGCGCCAGATCGACGACTACCGCGCGGCGCTGGCCCGTGGCGAGTCCGTGCTGCCGCCCGGCGACAGCGGCCTTTCACCGGCGGGCGCCGATGTAAAAAAGCGCATCGCCGCCGCCGAACGCTGGTGGGTCAGCCGCCGTCAGGCGTTAAGTGAGACGCGGCCGTCGGAACGGCTCGCGCGCGGCAATCCCTTTGATGTCGGGCATTTGCGCATCGACTTCTGCGGCGGGCGCAAAGCGCCGACTGTTACACTGATAGGTGAGAAGCGCCTGCGGTTCATCTCGGTCCTGGCGGGCGCGAGCCTGGTGATCTTTGTGTGCCTGTTGATCCTGCAGACATGCGTGTATTAATCGCCACCATCACGGTGCTGCTGCTGGCCGCCTGGCCGTTGGCGGCGACCTGGGCCGAGGATCCGCCGGCGGACCCGCCCGCCGATCCGCCCACCACCGAGGAAGCAGACCAGCCGGTGGATGACGCGGAAGAAGACGCGACAACGGAAGAGAATACCGAAGCTGAGGACGGGGAACCCGCGGTCGAGGAAGACGTCGAAGCCGAACCGGTGCCCGAAGGGGTGCGGCGGCGGCCGATGTCGGGGGAACAGGAGCGGCGCTACAAGCAGCGCAAGACGCGGGAGGACCCGTTTTTAAACCCGCCGATCGGCAGCGGCGTGCCCATCGTCGAGGGCAGCTATAACCCGGCCGACTGGCTGCGTGAAGAGCTTTACTGTGGCAGCAGTTATTACATGGTGCAGGACGCCAGCGGCAACGTGGTCGGCCAGGCCAGCCTGGCGATCAGCGCCGAGTCGGACCCGGTGCTGGGCGACTTCATCCGCCTGCGCCGGCACAGCAACCTCGACCAGCCCACGCAAATGGAGCTCTGCGTGTTCGCCGTCACCTTCAAGCCGCGCTTCAAGGAAGTGCAGACCGAGTTGGCGGACCGGGCCGCGCTGCCAGCGGATCCGGCGCCAGAGGGCGAGGTTCCGGAACTCTATGACAACATTCAGCGGTTGAACGTCGACTACCTGTTCGATCGCATGACCGTCGTCCATCGCGTGGCGGGCATCACCAGCCGCCGGCAGATCCGCCAAATGCCGTTCAGCTATGACATCGACGAACTGCCGCTCTTAGCCCGTCAGCTGCGCTTCCGCGAAGTGGAATGGCCCTTCGAGGCCGTGCTCTGCGACCCGCAGCACGAAGAGCAGCTGCCGATGTCGATCGCCGAGCCGGTCTGGATCGAAAACGTCGTCAGCGGCGACGCCGAACGCTACGACTGCTACGAGTTCACGATCCGCATCGGCAACGACACGCAGACCTACCTGGTCGAGCGCCTGCCCCCGCACCGGCTGGTGCGCTACACCGACGGGGAATATACATATACCTTGACCGACTACCTGGAGCAGACATGAGCATCGTCGTCGGCCTCGACATCGGCGGCACCTCGGTCAAACTCGGTGCCTGGCGCGACGGTGAGCGTCTGGCCTGGCGCGACGGCTTGCCCGTGCCGGCGACCACCGACCAGGCCGCGATCTGCGCCGCGCTGGCCGGTTATATCCGCGAACTGGCGGCCGGGCTGCCCGGTCCGCCCGTCGCGACGGGTGTCGGCAGCTGCGGCATGATCAGCGCGGGCGTCATCCACGAGTCGCCCAACACCGTCTGGGACGAGTTGCACCTGGTGGAACTGCTCGGCGCCGAATTGGACCAGCCGGTGACGTTGATCAACGACGCCGATGCGTTTTTACTGGCCGCGCTGGCCCGGTTGGACAACCGCGCTGGCGTGGCCGTCGGCATCACGCTGGGCACCGGCATCGGCACCGCGGTCTGGCTGACGGACCGGCTGCTGGCCGGCGGCGCGGGCATCAGCCCCGAGGGCGGCCACATCACGATCCAGGCCGACGGCGAGACCGGCCTGACCGGCATCCCCGGCACCTGGGAGCACCTGGCCGGGCGCACCGCCCTGCTGGGTTATTACGCTCGGCACGGCGGAACCGCCCGGGATCCCCGCGAGATGGCCGCTGCCGCCGACGCGCAGGACCCGGCCGCGCTGGCCGCCTGGCGGGAGTACGGGCGTATGGTCGGCATCGGCCTGGGTACTCTGGTCAACGTCTTCAATCCGAACTGGATCCTGATCGGCGGCGGGCTGGCCGGCGCCAACCGCCATTACCGCGCGGCCCTGACAGAGGCGCTGGCGACCCACAAGCTGCGCACGTTTCCCGCGCCGCAACTGCTGTTCATCGACGACGCGCCCGATCTGGTGGCTGCGGGCGCGGCGATCCACGCGGCTGATGATTTGCGGGTCGGCAGGGTATAATATCCGGCGCGATGGCGGGTGGGAGCCCGTCATTAAAGCACTGACATTACCTGCGCCTGGTGGCTTGCCACCGGCGCGGTCTTGTTTTTAAGGCTGACAGCCGCGAGGGGTTTTACATGACTGTGAACGGACAACTGGCCAAGCAAATTGTCGAGTTAATGTCGCAGCGGGGCCTGAAACTGGCCGCCGTGGAGAGCTGCACCGGCGGGCAGCTGGCCGCCTATATCACCGCCGTTCCGGGGGCCTCCGATATATTCTGCGGCGGGCTGATCCCGTATTCCAACGCGGCCAAGGCCACCTTGCTGGGCGTGGACTGGAACACGATGGACAAGTTCGGCGCGGTCAGCGAGGAATGCGCCCGTGAGTTGGTGACGCACGGCGAGATCGCGCTGAGGGCCGACTACACGATCGCGATCACGGGAATCGCCGGACCCGACGGCGGCACGGACGAGAAACCGGTCGGCACCGTCTACATCGCTTGGGCCGGGCCGGACGGCGTCACCGTCGAGCACCACGTGTTCGAAGGCGATCGCGCGACAATCCAGCACCAGGCCGTCCTGCGCTCGCTGAGCAGGCTCGTCGAGTTCCTGGGCTGAGCACCGGCAGCGGTTATCATTAACACGCGATGGCCGCACCCAAACCAGTGACTTGGCTTCCCGTGACTCTGGCCGCAACGGCACTGCCACTGGCTGCCTGGGCCCAGGACCTGGCGAAGCCTTCCAGCTTCTGGCACGACCTGGCGTTCCACCCGCTGATCGCGCTGTTCCTGATCATCGCCCTGGGACTGGCGCTGGGCAACATCCGCTTCTTCGGCATTAGCTTCGGCGCCAGCGGCGTGATCTTCACCGCGCTGGCCTTCGGCGCGCTGGGCGGCGAGCTGCCGGCGGGCATCGGCACCTTCGGGCTGGTGCTGTTCGTCTACTGCGTCGGCCTCAACGCCGGCCCGACCTTCTTCCGCGTCTTCGCGCGCCAGGGCAGCCGCTTCGCCAAGCTCGGCGTGGCGCTGGTCGTCCTCGGTTCCGGCACGACGATCCTGCTGGCCTGGCTGCTGCACATTCCTACCGAGCTGGCGGTCGGCATCTATGCGGGTGCGATGTCGTCCACGCCGGCGCTGGCCGCGGGTCTGGACATCTTCGGTGAGTCGGCCCAGGCCTCGATCGGCTATGGCCTGACCTACCCGCTCGGCGTGCTGGGCGTGGTGATGCTGGTGCAGGTGCTGCCGCGCCTCTTAAGAAAGAACCTCGACGAGGAAGCCCGCCGCGCCGCCAGCGACAGCGGCAAGCTGCCGCCGATCGGCAGCCTGTTGATCGAGGTCAGTAATCCGGCGGTTGTCGGCAAGCGCTTCGACGAAATCAGCTTCATCGCGGAGATGCAATGCCAGATCACGCGGGAACTGCGCGGCGAACGGCTGGTGCCCGTCGGCTCGGACGAGACGTTCGCCCCCGGCGACCACGTGCTGGTCGTCGGCCGCCAGGACAACCTGGAACTGGTGGCGGAGTACCTGGGCAGCAAGAGCAACAAGCCGCACTACATGGACACCAAGTCGCAGACCGCCCAGATCGTCGTGACGGCGCCGGCGGTGATCGGCCGCACGCTTTCTGAGCTGGGCGTGCGCCACAAGTACGCCGTGACCATCGAGCGCATCACGCGCAACAACGTCGATTTCGTGCCGCGAGCCGGCACGCATATCGGACACACCGACGTGCTGCACTGCGTCGGCGAGCCGGACAACCTGGCGGAGTTCGCGCAGTTCGCCGGCCACCGCGCGCGCGTGCTGGACGAGACCGACCTGATCTTTTTATCGATCGGCATCGCGATCGGCGTGGCGCTGGGGCTGTTCCCGATCGTCCTGCCGGGCGTGACCTTCACGCTGGGCCTGGCCGGCGGGCCGCTGATCGCCGGGCTGTTCATCGGCCACTTCGGCCGGATCGGCCGCGTGCGCGGGCACATCCCGCGGGCGGCGCGCAACCTGCTGACCAGCTTCGGGCTGATCCTGTTCCTGGCCAGCGCGGGGGTGGGCGCCGGTGCCAGCCTGTTCGACGTGCTGGGCGACAGCGGCCTGACGATCGTCGCCGCGGGCCTGGTGGTGCTGTTGGTCACGATGACCGGCGGCTATCTGTTCGCGCGCTATGTGCTCAAGCTCAACTTCCTGCAGATCCTCGGCGGCATGTGCGGCGGAATGACATCCACCCCCGGCATCGGCACACTGTCCGCTCATACCGACAGCGAGATACCGGTGATCAGCTACGCCGCGGTCTATCCGGTGGGGATGATCCTGATCACGCTGTTTGTCCGCGTGATCACCACGGTCCTGGGCTGGCTGACCTAGACCAGCCGTTAAGCCCGTATACCAGCTACGCTGCCGGTTTCGCGGCCGCATTCGCCAGCACGTTTTCTTCGCCCTCGCTTCGGGCGATCACCACCGCGCCGACGCTGTCACTGAAGATGTTCACGCTGGTCCGGCACATGTCGAGGATCCGGTCGACGGCGAGGATCAGGCCCAGCGCTTCCGCCGGCAGGCCGATCGCCGAGAGGATCACCATGATCGCCACCAGGCTGGCCTTGGGGATCGCCGCCACGCCGATGCTGGTCAACAGCGCGATCGCCACGATGATGAATTGGGTGGCGAAGGTCAGCTCGACGCCATAGGCCTGGGCGATGAACATCGCGGCGACGCACTCAAACAGCGCCGTACCGTCCATGTTCACCGTCGCGCCCAGCGGCAGCACGAAGCTGGTGATGCGGTTGCTCACGCCGCAACGGTTCTCGACGCAGTCCATTGTCAGCGGCAGGGTCGCGGCCGAGCTGGCCGTGGAGAACGCCGTTAACAGCGCGGGCGCCATCGCGATGTAGTGCCGCACCGGCTTGACCCGCGCGATCAGCGCCAGCACCAGCGGCAGCACGACCAGGAAGTGCAAGGCCAGCGCGATCATTACGGTCAGGAAGAACTTCAACAGCGGCATGAACGCGTCGAAGCCCGTTTGGCTGACCGTGCGCGCCAGCAGCGCGAACACGCCGATCGGCGCGAACTTCATGATCAGCTCGGTGATCTTCATCATGATCTCGAAGCAGCCCTGCCAGAAGGCGCTGATCACCTCCCGGGCCTTGCCGCTCAGCGTGGTCAGGAAGAAGCCGAACAGCAGCGCGAAGAAGATCACGCCGAGCATCTGGCCGTTATTGGTGGCGGCTTCGAGTACGTTGGGCGGCACCATGCGGATGAAGATCTCGGCGATGTCCTTCATCCCCTTGCCCTCGACGGCCTGCTCGACCGCCGCCGTATCGGCGGAGAGCGCCAGCTGATCCCGGGCCGGTGCGCCGTCGATGTAGCCAGGCCCGATCAGGTTGACCAGCGCCAGGCCGATCAGGATCGCCACCAGGCTGGTCGACATGTAATAGAGCAGCGTCTTGCCGCCCAACCGGCCGAAGTCGCGCCCGCCGCCCGTGCTCAGAATGCCGGTGATGATCGAGCTGACGATCAGCGGCACGATCAGCATTTTCAAGGCATTCAAGAACAGCGTGCCGAGGAAATCGTACACCTCGTAGAAGCCCTGGTGCGTCGCCGCGTTGACGATGCTGAATTTAACGTCGGCGTTGCCGGTCAGCAGGCCGGCGATCACGGCCAGGCCCAGGGCGATCAGGATCTGCCAGTGCAGTTTCAGCTTCACAGGTGCCTCCATCGGGCGGGCGCGGGCGCCCGGCGCTTTGGCCCTATTCTAGCCGGTGGTTATCAGCCAGCCCATCAACGATGCGCCTTGCTGGTCATGAGTCGTCAGCTGATTACCATCGCCCCACCCGCCGGGCGGCAGGGGATCACCTGGCGGATACCCGCGCCGGCTTCGGCCAATGCCTTGAGCTTACCGGCCACCTTGTTCAGGTCACGTTGATCGCAGAGTAGCGCCACGTGCGCGCCGGCGTCGATCGTCGCCCAGGCATTAAGCCCCTTCCTGCGCCATTCGCGCAGAGCATGGAGCACCGCCAGCGTCGCCGGACTCCAATAGATCAGCGCCGGCTGGGTGGTCAGCATGCAGGCGTGCATCGCCAGCATGTTCTCCTCCATCAGCTCACCGGTCTTGGCCAGGTCCCACGACTTCAGCGCGCCGGCCAACTCGCGGTAGTGGTAGCGGTCGGTCAAGACCCAGGCGCGATAGAACGGCGAGGTCCGGCGGCTGAGTTCCATCCCCTCGCGCGAGGAGATTTCCTTGGCCGGCGCCTCGACGACGGCGACCACCATTCCCCAGGGCACCTCGCCGGCGGGTGCGAGCAGTTGGGCCGCCGGATCCCGACCGGCACCGAGTGCGCTCAGGCCACCGGTGATGCTGCGCGCGGCGCTGCCGCTGCCCATCCGCGCCAGCCGGCTCAGGGCGCCTGTCGGCAACTCGGCCACGGCATGTCCGGCCAGCGCCACCGTCAAGGCGGCATAGGCCGAGGCACTGCTGGCCAACCCGGCCGCCGTCGGGAAATCATTATGTGATTCGATGCGGAAATGCCCGCTGACCAATGTGTACGTGCGCCAGCGGTCTACGAACTCCAGCACGCGCCGCCGGGCCGCTCCCGCGGCGGGCTGGCCGTCAAGCAACACCACATCCTGCTGGCGGTTGATCGCCGTCACGCTCGTCGTCGTGGCCAGCCCGTCCAGCGCCAGGCTGAGCGAGGGCGTCGCCGGCGCGTTATCCGGCCCCAGCTTGCCCCAGTATTTGCACAGCGCGATGTTGGCCCAGGCCCGGGCCGTAACTTGTTTTCCGTGGTTGGCTTGCTTGCCCGCCATCATCCACTCACGCCGGTGCGCCGATTTCAAACGGGAACAGCGCCGGGAACTCGCCCGAGAGCGCTTCGACCAGTTTGTGGCGCTCCTCGGCCTTGACCAGCGCCACTACCGCGCCGCCGCCACCCGCGCCGGACAGCTTGGCGCCCAGCGCGCCGTGCTCCCTGAGCAGCTCGACGGCGTTGTCCAGCCCGTCGGTGGAAACGCCGAGCCGCGCCAGCAGGTCGTGGTTCTGGTACATTAACTCGCCGACGGTGGCGAGATCGCCGCAACCCAAAGCGGCTCCCGCCTGGACCGTCACCGCGCCGATCTCGTCCAGCAGTTCCTTCGTCCGCTGCTCGTTGAGTTCAAAGCTCTGGCGCACCTGGCGCACCAGTTCGATCGTGCGCGCGCCCGGCTCGACGACCACCACCAGTCCGGCCGCCGGCTGCGGCATGCGGATCGGCAGGATCTCGCGCGGCGGACCGGCGCGGAACCAGAGCACTCCGCCGCTGAGTACCGTCGCGGCGTCGATGCCGCTGGGTGTCCCGTGGAAGATGCGCTCGAGCACCTGCACGTCCTCGAACAGCGCCGGATCCCAGGCGCGTTCGGCGGGCAGGCCGCGGTACTTGCGCAACGCCAGGCAAAGCGCGGCGGAGATCGCCGCCGAGCTGCCCAGCCCCAGGCCGGGTACGATCTCGCTGTCGACCTCGATCGCCAGCGGCTCGCGGCTCAGCCCGTAGAGCTCCAGCGCCGCGTCGACCGCATGCCCGAAACGCTTGAAATCCAGGTCGTCGTCTTCCTCGTCGAAGACGCTTTTAAAGCGCGGCAGCACGAAGCGCGGGCCGTCCGGATCGGGGCTGACCTTCACGGTCAGGCCCAGATCGATACTCGAGGTGATGCCCGGCTGGCCGTAGACGACGGCGTGTTCGCCGAACAGCACCACCTTGCCCGGGACGCGTGCCGTCACGGGCTCCTCGGCTCCGGCCGGTAGTTCGCTCCGGCGGTGCCGGAGCTGGGCGAAGATCTCCTCCGCGGCGCTGGTCTTGACCTCGCCGCGCTTGAGCATCTCCTCGGCGACGTACTCCACGTCGCGCGAGGGCACGCCGACGGAGAGCGCGACGCTTCTGGCATGTAGGGCCATGTGCCCGCGCTGGATGCCGACCGTCGACAGCGCCAGGCAGGCCCCGTAGTTCTGGGCCAGCCCGACCGCCGCCAGCAGTCCGGCCAGCTCCTGGGCGTTCTCCACCCCGCTGACCTTGCGCAGCAGGCGGACGCCCGGATGGCTGTTGACCGCGCCGCCGCACCAGCCGGCCTGCATCGGCAGCTCGATTTCGCCGACCAGGCAGCCGTCCTCGAAGCGGAAAGCCGTCAACGAACGGTACTGGCCGTCGCGCGCCGCGTAGGCGTGGCCGCCGGCCTCAATCGCCCGCCAGTCCTGGCCCAGGGCGACCGCCGCCGCCCCGATGCCGTTCATGATTCCTTTGTTATGCGTCGTCGCGCGATAGGGATCGGCCCAGGCGAACCGCGCCGCCTCGACCATCCGCTGCGCGACTTGCTCGCCGCTGAGTCCGGCCGTGGCGAGTTGCTCCACCGCCAGCCTGAACCGCGCGCGCGCCAGCCGCTTATCCGCCAGGTTGCTCAAGATCCGCAGGTTGACGCGGCCGCCGGTCAGCTCCGCGATCAGCGGGCCCGCCGCTTCGCAGCTGGAATTGACCGCATTGGCGCCCATCGCCTCGCGCACGTCCATCAGCAGGTGGACAATCAGCATCGCCCCGACGCCCGCCCCGCCCTCGATGATCCGCGTCTCGACGTCGAATACGCCGCCGCCGCGGCTGACCATCCGCTGGTTGGGCAGGTTGGCCTGGTCGATGATCCGCTGCTTATGTACCGCGATCCGCTCGGCGGCCTTGGCCGGATCCGCCAGTTCGAGCACCTGCACCTGGCCGATCATCACCGGCGGGTCGACTTCGGTGGTGAAGCCGCCGCCTTCGCGGATCGCCAGCGCGCTCTTCGACACCGCCGCGATGATGCTGGCCTCCTCGATCGCCATCGGCACGATGTACTCGCGGTCATTGACCAGGAAGTTCAGCCCCAGCCCCAGCGGCAGGCCGAAGATGCCGACGGCGTTCTCGACCATGTTCACGGCGTGGTCGATGCGCAGGGCGCTGCCTTGGCGCAGCTGGGCCAGTTCGTCGTTGGTCAGGTTGAAGGCGCGCTGGAGATAGGCCAGCCGCCGCTCCACCGGCAGGCGGTAGAAGCGCGGGATGCGCGAGGAACGGTTGTTAACCTCGTTGCCCGCCTGCGTGTCCTGCTTTTTCGTCATAGAGGATTAGTCCTTGGATGTAGCTAGTTGATCGAGTTGTGCCAGCCAATGCCGCAGTTCGCCGGTGTAGACCCGGGCCGTCTGGCGCAGGGCTACCAGGTCACGGCAGCCGGTCAGCAGCATCGCCGTTTTTAGCTCATGGATCAGCGTTTGGATTTCCTCATCCAATTCTTTGCCGCCCCACCAACTGCGCGACGCCAACAGCCGGGCGCAACCGGCCAGGTCTGCGCCGCAGGCGATCGCCCGCGCGATATCGAGCCCGGTTATTATCCCTCCGGCGGCAATGATGTACGTTTCGGGACCACAAGCCCGTCGAGCACCGACCACGCACGGCGCCGTCGGCATTCCCCATTCGCCGAACGTCCAGGCAATCGCCTTGCTGAGCAGCTTGCCCTTGCGGTGACGCTCCACCTTCGGCCAGGATGTCCCGCCAACTCCAGCCACATCGATATAGCGCACGCCGACGTCGCTCAGCCGCCGGGCTACAAGCGGGGCGATACCGCAGCCGGTCTCCTTGACCAGCACGCGCCCGTCCAGATGCTTGACCAACGCGGCAATGGCCTTGAGCTGCCCGTTGAAATCGCGGTCACCGGCGGCCTGGGCCAGTTCGTGCGCGGGATTCAGATGTACGCACATCCCGTCGGCCTCGATCATTTCGACGAGTTCGCTAATTCGTTTAGCCGGATACTGCGTCAGCTGTTGCGCCCCGATATTGCCCAACAGCACTCCGTCACCGAGTTCCTTGCGCACTGCGAAATCCGGCAGGCAGTCCGGATGTTCGAGCAGTACGCGTTGGCTGCCCACGGAGAAGGCAATCCCCAGCTGGCCCGCGGCTTCCGCCAGTTCGTGGTTCATAGCGCCGGAGCGATCACCACCGCCCGTCATCGAGGTGATCATCAAGGGCGCCTTGAGCGGCTTGTCGAAAAACTCGCAACTGGTGTCGATTTCGTCAAGCGCCAATTCCGGCAACGCGTTGGGGATTAGCTGCACGCCATCAAGCAAGGTGCCGCGCTCATAGGCGACCTCCTTCTCCATGATGATCATCAGGTGATCTTTCTTGCGCTGCTGAATCGGGTCTTCGGTCATCGTGAATGATCCATCCTAGTACACGGCCCTCGCCGTCAAACAATCATCTCATATCCCGTTCGCCAACAATTATATATCGAGCATCAGTGCACAATATGTTATATACAGCGCGGAACCTTCGATCCCCGTTACCGGCAATCCAACCGGTACAGCTTGTTGCGGGCAAGTCACCGGTCCAACTCGAATCCTCCATCGGATGGCAATAGCTGGCAACCCCCCAGTACGGTTAGCGTATCGAAAAACCCAGTGCTTCACCTCTCAATGACCTGCACCGATGGCTGTTCCGCACAACTTCATGGACCTCGTTTCGCCCGAATTTCGGCTTATCCCGTCCCCTCCCCTTGACACGTAGAAATTGTTGCGTTACAGTGTACTAGCGAACTAGATCACTAGAGCGCTCAAACAATCAAACATCTAGGGAGATGGAGCAGGAAATGAGTGGCGAGGAGAATCGGGAAACCAAGCGGAGACGGCGCTGGGAGTACGTTCGTACGCAGGTGGACTGCAACAACATCAAGACCAGCGATGCCACCGTCGAGCAACTGGGACGCGAGGGCTGGGAGCTTGTCAGCACCGTCCATACCCAGGGATATGTGCATTTCTGGTTCAAGCGGGAGGCATAAGATGCTTCGGCCGCAGGCCAAACAGCTGGATCGACCTGGCAATCCGGCCAGCCGCTGGGTCAGCAAATCACCCTCTATTTACCTTGAGTACAAACTGCTCAGCACGGAGGATTTGGCCATCGGCGAGTTGAACCGCATGCTGGCCGACCTCGCTACCCAGGGCTGGGAAGTCGACCGCCTGCTGGGCGCCGGCGACGCGCCGGATTCGGCGGACATCGGCGACCTGGATGATTTGGGAGTTTTATTGCGTAGAGAAAGGAGGATGTAATGCAAACGAGCGTACTTAAACTGGACCTGGACAGTCCGGTGCCATTCGACGAGCAGATCAAGAAACAGATCACGCGGCTGGTGCAGAGCAAGACCGTCCGGTCGGGCCGGCGCCTGCCGACCGTGCGCGAGTTGTCGGTGGAGATGGAGATCAACTCCAACGAGCTGACCCGTATCTGCCGCCGGCTGGAGGAGGACGGATTTCTATTGAAGAAGCGGGGCACGGGCACTTACGCGGTCTTCCTGAAGGAAGGCGCGGGCAGCCGCAGCCAGCAGGAAGAGGTATACAGCGTGCAGTAGCGGCTGGCTGCCGCAAGGGAGATATGTCATGACATTCATACCGATTGTGCCCTTTGTCCAGAGGTCCGACCAGGACATCAGCAGGATGAAACCTGGCTGGCTCAAACTCGAAGCGGATGAGATCTTCGTCCGCGCCTATGGCGGCGGGCCGAAAAAGCACGTCTTGTCCAAGGTCCTGACCCTGTTGGGCACGGTCATCCTGGGCCTGGCCATTTTTTTCGCGACGATGTACCGTGGATCGCTCATGGCCAACGGACTGGGGCCTGGGGCCATCCAGTGGATAATCTTCGGGGTACTGGTCATGAACGTGATCGTGGTTGTGATACTGGCCGCCACCAAAGCGCGCCAGGCGGCCTATCTGACGACAAAGATGCTGATCGTCCACGGCCCCAAGGGCTATTTCGGCATCAACCTGGCGGAAATCACAACATTGCGCCCGTTGGAGGGCCGACTGGCCGTGTTCACGCGCGGCAAACACGAACCTGTCGCAGCGCTCACGGTCAGCGACTTGGCGCAGGCTACAGCCGAACTGGCGGCCTATTGCCAAAGCGCGGGAGCGAAATTGCAGTAGGCGAGAAATGGTCACAGCCATGAACACCATCACACAACAGCCAGAACTAACAGCCAAGGAGCTGGATCTGCTCAAGCTGGAACCGGACGAGCACGTCATCACCTGGTACCAGTCCAAGTACGGCGTGCTGATTCTGCTCTACTTCGCGATGGGCGTAATTCTGGCGAGTTGCCTGATTATTGGAGTGGCCGTCCTGATCACCGGGGACAAGGAGCCGGTCACGGCGCTGACCGGACTGCTGGGAACCCTGGGCGGCATGGTGGGCTCGTTCGCTCAGTTGAACAACTCCCGGGTGTACGTAACCAACAAGATGCTGATCTTCCGCGAGGGCAACAAGCTTTCGGGCGTCCAACTGGCGGATGTCACCGCCATCCGGCGCGGCCAGGGCCTGCACACATGGTCGCTGGCAATCCAGACCAGGCATTCGACCAAATCGGCCGGCAAGCTCTCGGTCCGCCACCCGGACAAAGTGGCGCGGGAACTGGCCGGCATCATCGAAGCACAGACACAGCACGACTCAGAGGGCACAAACTAGAGGAAGCACAGATGGCAGAACTCGAGCTAAAAATCGATCCGAACAGCGAAGTGCCGATCTACGTGCAGGTCAAGAACCAGCTGCGCCTGGCGGTGGAAAAGGGCGTACTAAAAAGCGGTACGCAGCTGCCGACGGTGCGCAACCTGGCGCTGGAGCTGGGGATCAACGCCAACACCGTCACGCGGATCTACGCCGACCTGGAGCGCGAGGGCTATCTGGCCCGCCGGCACGGGATCGGCACGTTTGCCGCGGATCCCCGCGGGAACGAGGACCGCGAGGTCCCCGGCCGCGCGCAGTTGATCGAGACGGTGCGCCAGCTTAAATCACTGGGCTACACCGACCGGCAGATCATCGAGATGACCGCCGAAGCGCTGGGGGAGGTGGAGTAACCATGGCGACCCGTAATTCGCAAATCACCATTATGGGCATCGTCACGCTGGTCTTGGTCACTGCGTGCCTGGCGTTCCTGCTCAGCCAATGCGGCATGGTCCGGGCGATCAACCAAAGTTTCTGCAGTGAACCATGCCACGAAGCCGTAACCACCGAACTGCGCGGTTCGGCCTCCGGCGCCGGCCGTCCATCGAATAATACGCACCAGGGGGTGTCAGTAACGCAATGATCCTCATCGGAAACAGTCTCGCGCTGCTATCGCAGGATTTCGACTGGGATATCGTCGGCCCGGTGCTGGCCGGCATCGTCATCCTGATCTCCGCGGTGGCAGCCAAGAAAGCGCAAAAAACCGCCCAGCAGGCGGGCCGTCAAACTCCCGCGGCCGCGGGAGCACATCACAGTATCAAGGAGCAAGCTATGGCATTCGTACCGATCATTACTGGAAGCGGTGGGCACGGCAATCCGCTGAGCAGCCAGTCCGCCAGCGCCCACATCCACCCGATCGCCATTTTCTGGTTCGTCGTGTGGCTGATCATCGCCTCGGTGGTCTTCATTTCGTCGATCGTCGCCGGTGAGTCCGCCAACAACGACACGATCACCATCGTGGGAGTGGTAGCGTTCCTAATCCTGATGGGCGTGTCGTTCCTCTTCCTGTTCTGCCTGAAAGTGGCGGACCAGTGGGATCGCGTCGTCGTGCTCAGGCTCGGTAAGTTCCACTCCGTGGCGCAGCCGGGCATGTTCTGGCTGATCCCCTTCGTCGATACCGTCGCCAAGTGGATCGACACCCGCGTGATGACCGCCGACCTGCTGGCCGAGGAGACGCTGACCAAGGACACTGTGCCCGTCGACGTCGACGCGGTGATGTTCTGGCTGGTCTACGACCCGAAGAAGGCGGCGCTGGAAGTCGAGGATTTCGGTAACGCGGTGACCTGGGCGGCCCAGACGGCCCTGCGCGACCTGATCGGCAAGACCGAACTGGCCGAGCTCTTAGTCGGGCGGGATATCCTGGACTCCAAGCTGCAGGAGATCATCGACGAGCGCACCGAGCCCTGGGGCGTGACGGTGCAGAGCGTCGAGATCCGCGAGATCAAGATCCCCGGCGCGCTGCAGGACACGATGAGCCGCCAGGCCCAGGCCGAGCGCGAGCGCCAGGCGCGCGTGATCCTCGGCGAAAGCGAGAAGCAGATCGCCAAGAGCTTCTACGAGGCGGCCCAGCAGTACGCCGATAGCCCGACGGCGCTGCACCTGCGCGCGATGAACATGCTGTTTGAGGGCCTGAAGGAAAAGGGCAGCCTGATGATCGTGCCGTCGAGCGCGATCGACAGCATGAACCTCGGTGCGGTCAGCGGCCTGGCCAGCATGGGCATGCATGCGCTCAAGCACGACATGCAGGGCAAAGAGCCGCCGGCTTAGGCATAATCAACGTAGCTATCCAGTAATAACGGCGGGACGGGGGCCGCAAGGCTCCCGTCCTGTTGTGTATTAGCATATTCGTTCCTTGCCGGCGCACGGTGACGAGCCGCAACCCGTCTGCATCACACTATACATGGGACGCAAACACTTACGCATGCTGCTGTTACCGCTTCTCGCCGCTCTGATCCTCGGGGCAACGCTCTGCTTGCCCGCGGCTACCGGCGCGGCGGCCGGCCCGGCGGCGGGTTATTACCTCGGCGCGATCGAACTGCCGGGCCGCACGATTGAGACGCGGCTGGTCCTCTCGCGTAGCAACGGCGGCGAGTGGACAGCGGCCTTCGATTTCCCGGGGCTGCAGATCAGCGGCCTGCCGACGGAGGAAATCACGATCGACGACGGCGGCCAGGTTTATATCTCCCTGCGCTTCGCGGAGGAGGATCTACTCGTCGAGTTCTCCGGCAGTTACGATGCCGCAGCCAATACCATCACTGGCAACTATTTCCAGTCCGGCATGAGCTTCCCCTTCAGCCTGGCCTTCGGCGATCCGCACGCCGCGGCCCGGGCCGCCGCGACGCGGCTTGCCGACCTGCGCAAGCTGGTGCCCGAGTGGCTGCCGGCCTGCCGCACGCCCGGCGCGGCAGTCGGCGTGGTGATGGACGGCGAGGTGATCTTCAGCGAGGGCTTCGGCCTGCGCGATATCGAAAACGAGCTGCCGGTCACGCCGCAGACGCGCTTCCACATCGCTTCCGTGACCAAGACCTTCACCGCCACCCTGCTGGCGCAACTGGTCGACGACGGCCTGCTCGACTGGGACCGGCCGATCATCGAGTACATCCCCGACTTCGCGCTGTACGACGAAACCGCCACCGAACACTGCACGTTGCGCGATCTGGCCTGCCACCGCACCGGCCTGCCCCGCCACGACCTGGTCTGGCTCGGCCACGCCGGCTTCGACCGCGACGAGTTGTTCGCCGCGCTGCGCTACCTGGAGCCCAACGCGGACTTCCGCAACCAGTGGCAGTACTGCAACCTGACCTTCGCCGCCGCCGGCGTGGTTGCCGAGCACGTGACCGGCGAGCGCTGGGAGGACCTGGTTCAGGCGCGGCTGCTCGATCCGCTGGGCATGACGGCCACCACGACCAGCGTCGCGGCGATGGAGCAGGCGACGGACTTCGCCCGCGGCTATGGCAACACCGGCCCGGCGCTGGATGACTACAGCAACTACACGCCGGTGGGCCACTTCGCCGCGGACTGCGTACCGGCCAGCGGCTCCCTGCAGTCCAGCCTGGAAGACATGCTCAAATACCTGGACTTCCAGCTGACGGGGATGGCCGGCGGGGAGCGGATCATCTCCGCCGAGCAGTTGACGGAGATCCACCTGCCGCAGATGGCGATCGGCGCCCTCACCATGGCCAGCCAGGAAACGCCGGTGCTCAACGGCGGCCTGGCCTGGGCCGTCGGGCCCTACCGCGGCTATTACTCGGTCTTCCACGGCGGGATCATGGACGGCTGCACGGCGGAAGTGATGCTGATCCCCGAGCTCAAGGCTGGGATCGTCGTCCTCACCAACGGCCAGTTCAGCGCGCTGCCCAAGGCGCTGACTCACGAGATCGCCGACCGGCTGCTTGAGCTCGAACCGTCGCAATCCGTCGACCGGATCATCGCCGTCCTGGACCAAATGGGCGGGGGCGAGATGGGCGGCACACCGGTTATCGGCGCGCAGCCGGAAACCGCGTCGCCGTTGCCGCTGGCAAGCTACGCCGGCGTGTACGCGCATCCCGCCTACGGCACGATCTCGATCATCGCGCGCGAGGACGGCCTGGCCGGCACCTACAACGGCTTCGCCTACGTCTTAACTCATCTGAAGGACCACGAGTTCATCATGGCGCACGACCCGGCGGACGAATCGCCCTATCCGCCGCTGGCCGGTAACCTCCCGCTGACTTTTATGCTGGCCGACGACGGCACGGTGCATGCCGTCTCAAGCCTCCTGGAACCGGCGGTCAACCCGATCGAGTTTGCGCGAGGAGCGTGATCGGGATTGAGGATTGATCAGCTGTAATTAACGCGCCACTCATCCCAGAATATGCTTGCCGCTCGGTTCCAGTTCCGGTACGGGCGGATTGAGCTTGATCCGCTGGTAGACCAGCTTCAGCTTCTCGACCAGGTGGCGGTTGACCAGCTTCTGGCGGACGCATTCCGGCCAGATCAGCTCGCGGAACTCGATGATCTGCGGCATAACCTGCATGCCGTTGATCGTATACTCCACATCGCGCGGGGTGGCCCGGCCGGTCAGCAAGAGCAGCATGATATTGACGCGCTGCCACTTGGCCTGGCCCAGCAGATGCGTCGGGCGGGTCAGCAGCACCTCGTAGGCCTGGCGCAGGATCTCCTCGTCACGCTCGGCAAAGGCCCAGCCGGCGATGTTATGCCAGAGGAATTCGTCGCGGTTTAGGTTGGGCAGATCCTTGATCAGCGCGATCAACTCGTCGCGCGTGAAGGTCGAGCAGCCGTACAGGCGCCCGTTGCAGCGTAGGCTGGCCAGCAGGCGGCAGCGCTGGGCCTCGCCCGGTGGGGTCTGGGCGGGCTGGATGAATAGCTTGTGCACCTGCTTGTAGATCTGGCAGGCGGCTTGGCGCGACTGGCACTGCAGCGCGATCGTGAACTCGTACCACTTGAGAATATACGTCATCAGTTCCCGTTGCGCGATCGTCAGCTCCAGTTCCTCGACCCGCTGCCAGGCCTGTTTGAGAGCCGCGGCCGCTCCCTGCCGGTCGTTGGCGTAAACGCGCGCGCGGATCGCGCTGATTACTTCTTGATACCAGTCCTGATTCTCGATCGCATAGCCGGAAACGCCCACACTATTAATATACACATTCTGGCGTTCTTCACTCCGTTTTACCGGAGTATAACCTGCTCTGCCAAGACCGGCACTCAGCGCGGAGTGCGCGTCGTCTTGGTGCGGCGTTCGGGCTTGGGGACCGGCGGCAGGTCGATATCGATCTCTTCGCGCTTCATGTTGAGCAAGGCGGTCAGTTCCGCGTCGACCAAACCGGCGGCCTGGCAGCGCGGCCAAATCTGGCCGATGAATTCGAGCAGCTGGGGCTTGACCTGCTGCGAATAGACAACCGCTTCGACATCCTCCCGCGTCGCGGTGCCGGCGACCAGCCGGTAGAGCAGGTTGACCCGCAGCCATTTGGCTTGCCCCAAGGTCTGGCTGGGGTGGGTCAGCATCACCTCGTAGGCGCGCTCCAGAATGTCCCGCTCGTTGTGCTTGAACGCCCACATCGCCAGCGACTGCCAGATCACCGGATCGGCTTCGACATCGGGATGCAACGAGATGATCTCGTCGACGATCTCGCGGGGCAGCGCGGCAAAGCCATCTTGGTCTTCCTCGCAGCGCAGCAGCAGGTACATCCGCCACCGCTGCAACTCGGCCCGGGCAAAGGCTTGCGTCTGGGAAAACCGTTTCCTGAATTCGGCGAACAGCTTCGCGACCGCCTCGGGCTCGGTGGTTTCCATCCGGCACAGGTTGAACTCATACCAGTCCAGCGCCAGCCGGACGGCGGCGGCTTGATCCTCCGGCAGCGCGCCGAAATCCAGGGATGCGCGCGCCTTGGCGATCAACTCACGGCAGCGAACGGGGTGATTGCCGTAAATCGCGGACACAATCTGCCGGCTCCATGTACTAGTCCAGTCTTGGTAGGCCTGATCCGTGAATAATTGAAATTGCGACATCGATCGCGACTATAGTAGCGCAAAGCACTGTGGCGGCGGATCAACCCGTGGTGAACGCAGCGGTGCTTCCGGTGGCGGGCTATTCGCCCAGCCAGCTGCGGTCCTCGGCGTGGGTCAGCTCCTCCTCACCGACGGCCTGGATAAACACGTCCTCCAGGCTCTCGTAATCGGGCCGCGCGCGCAGGTTGGCCATCGTGTCGCTGAAGACGATCCGCCCGTGATGGATGATCGCCACGCCGGTGCAGATGCGCTCGACAACCTCCATCACGTGGCTGGAGAACATGATCGTCGCGCCCTCCTCGACCCGGCGGCGCAACAGGTCCTTGATCAGGCGCGCGGTGACGGTGTCGATACCGGTGAACGGCTCGTCCAAAAACAGCACCGGCGGCTGGTGGATCAGCGCGCAGGCCAGCGCGACTTTTTTACGCATGCCCTGGCTGTAGTCGACGATCAGCCGGTCGGCGTCGCTGGTCAGCGACAAGAGGCCCAACAGCTCCTCGCCACGCCGGTCGGCCTCAGCGGTCGAAAGGCCGTAGAGCTCGCCGATGAAGCGCAGGTGCTCGCGGGCGGAGAGGCGCTCGTAAAGCATCGGCTCCTCGAGCATCACGCCGATGCTGGCCTTGACGCCGAGGTTGTCCTGGCGCAGGTCGTGGCCGGCGACCTGGATGCGCGCGTAGTCGGCTCTGAGCAGGCCGCAGAGCACGCGGATCGTGGTCGACTTGCCGGCGCCGTTGGGGCCGAGAAAGCCGAAGAACTCGCCCTGGGGCACGGCGAAGCTGATGTCGTCCACCGCCAGCAGCTTGTCGAAGCGCTTGGTCAGGTGGTCGACCACGATCGCGTACGGCCGCGCCGGATCGGCGGGCGTCGGTCGGGTCTCAGGGGGCGCCGGTATCTCCACGGCAATGATTATAGCGGTGCGGCCAACAACACATGTGTCTCTGCTATCCTGTGGCCACCATCTGCAAATCAGATGGTAGCACCGCCATTGCGCAGCCTACTCCGCTGTTTCCTGCTGTGAATAGCGATTCGAGCTTTTCACATCTATTAGCCGGAACAAACCTGGCACTGCGGACATTGTCGCGGTAAGATCCTCGATTAACGCCGGATCATTACAGTGTACTTTCATGTGAAACCGGACTGGAATACCGCCTATCTCGAATACAGATCTCTGAATCCTCGAATTGGGATCAGCCTCATACATCCCGGCGGCATGCTCCGCGTACCACAGTCGGGAGGCTTCACGAAGTCTTGCCGCCAACTCCTCCGCCTGCGCCCGTTCCTCGTCGGAAAGCTCGGGAAGGGATCGATACTCGTCACCCATCCGCGTCGCCAGATCGAGATCCCGCGCACGCTTGCTGTCGAATTCCTCGCGCGCAACTTCCAGCCAGTTATGTTCACCGGGAGCCACGTTTTCCGGATTGATGTTTGCCTCAATGTAGGCTGCCCTTTCCCTGATCTCCTGCCAGTCCTCGTCCGTCAGCTCCGGCAAGCTCTTGCGGCCCTCTTTGATCAACTGCTGTTGCCGGGCCTGCAGCTGGTCGTACTTTTCCTCGGGTACCAGATATACGCAAAGCATGTGTAAGTCAACCGGAACCGGATTGCCCTCCAGCTCCTCTTTATGTTCCAAAAACCAGGCAAAGCCCTTCGCTTCCTTGACCAGTTCCAACACCGGATCTCGCCAGGGATACGCC
This sequence comes from bacterium, assembly GCA_016932385.1. Taxonomy (GTDB): domain Bacteria; phylum 4484-113; class 4484-113; order 4484-113; family JAFGCY01; genus JAFGCY01. Next base: position 23,467 of record JAFGCY010000087.1, read on the forward strand.
ACATCCTCGTCATCCAGCTCAAACTCAATTGATGAATGAAGCAGCTCATACCTCGTTGCATCGTCAACGTCGATGGTCTGGCGAATTATTGAGTATTCCAGTGCTCCATCGGATGACCTTTCTACCCGATACACGGCACAATCACCAAAACGCTCATCAACGCCGAAATGTGAATGTCCTGAATATGTAGGATGGTGTAAGTAGGAATCTCGGGCGATTCTTCTTGCCTCATCGATCGTGAAATCATAGGGGAACGAATATTCAATGCCATCAAACCGGACTTTGAATTCCGCGTAAAACAAATAAGGATATTCATGGCTGTAATACACGGTCTGGCTGAAGATCGTTGGCTGCGGATAGCCGGTCTGGGCAACGATGTATGCAGCCAGCTGTTCAACCAGCTCCTGGTCGGCCACGGCCATCAGCACGTGGACCTCGTATTTCGCATCCGGCTCCTGTAAGCAACTAGGAATAAAACTGACGCTAGCCACGGGCAATCCTACGATCGCTGACGTCAAGTCAGCATGCTCACCCTGCCAGCTGTTGACCGCCGCCTCGATAGTGATGCGCGGATGATCTTCCGCGAAGTAATCCGGTGCGTCATCCCAGCTCGCATACGGCACTTCGAACTCGATCACATAGCCCGCGGTGCTGGCCCAGGCGGCGTTGATGAGCGTCGGTCCCTCTCCCGCCTCGATCGAAGTGCCACGCGGGTCGATCCGCGACGACAGCGTGAGGCCGGCTGCCAGCAGCACCGTGACCGCCGCGGCCATCGCCGCGCGGTATCCCCACAGCCGCCGCGAGGTCTTCCGGTCGGCCGCGATCCGCGCGGCGCGCAGCCGGGCCCCGTCGGTCAGCCGGTCCCGCGCGGGCGCCGGCGGCACGGACCCCTCAAACGACCGCGCCCAGTCGTCCAGCTCGCTGTCCAGGTGGTTTTGTTCATCCGTCATTTATTCACTCCTCTTCACGTCCGCCAGCCGGCCGCCCGGTGCCAGCGCGCGGCTAAGCACCAGGCGCGCGCGATGCAGGCGCACCTTGACCGCCGCCGGCCGGATCGAAAGCACCGCGCCGATCTCCACGCTGCTCAGGCTGTGCAGGTAAAAAAGCTCCACCACCTCGCGCAGGGCTGGCGCCAGATCCAGCACCGCCGTGGCCAGCTCCGGCGGCAGGCCGCCGTATGGGTCGGCTGCCGGATGCTGGCCCTTCGTCCCCGCCCAGTCCGCCGGATCGCTGTCCGTCGTCTCGATCCCGCCTCGGCGCTTGCGCATCAAAAACCGCGTACGCACGATCCTCAGCAGCCAACCCTTGAACCGCGCCGGATCGCGCAGCTGGGGGAAGCTCAGCCAGGCGTGGGCCAGCGCTTCCTGCAGCAGGTCCTCGGCGTCCTCCGCCACCCGGCACAGCTGCCAGGCATAGCGCCAGGCCGCCTGGTAGACGTGCTCAGCCAGGCAGGCATCGAACCGCGCCGAGTTTTCTTGGTGGTCACCCACGTATATACAGATGCGGTTTTGCTACCGGCGGGTTACATTCGCCAGGATAATTCGTGCAACCTGGATGGCGTCCTATGTCAAAGGCGCAGCGCTAATTACATCCGCGATTACAATTCAATTGTTCGGCGCCGGCGGCCTTGGTCCCGCCCGGGCTGGCCCGTTCGAGTTACTGGTTCTGCGGATGCGGCGGCCAGGGCCCCACGGTATCATCGTAATTATTGGCCCAGTAATTGGCGCAGGTCGCATCGGTCAGCAATCCCGACGGCGGCGGATCCAGGAAGTTGAATTCAGCCCGAATGCTTTCCAGCCGTCCCTCCGCGGTGGCCTGATGATGGTTGGGGACTTCATTCATATACCAGTCGTATTTCTCCTGATAATCAGCCATGATTACTCCTAAACGTATTAGTTTATCAATACCGTAACAAAGGAGTTATAACAATTATTGAGAGTGAATGCACGTGTATTGTATGACGAGCAGTCAATTTAAATTGAATTTAACTTATAAGGCAATATCATGTAACGCCGGCGGCAACGCGTGTAACCCCAGGCCGACAAGCCCGCACGCCGGATCGGTGCCGGTCAGGCTGGCATGGGCCGCCTTTGGCGATATTGGCCGCTTCCGCCTGAGTTACAGGGGGATATTACCGTGCTTGCGGCGCGGGCGGTTGATCACCTTGTTTTTGATCATCTCCAGGCCGCTGATCAGCCGCGGGCGCGTGTCGCGCGGATCGATGACCTCGTCAAGGTAGCCCACCTCGGCCGCCAGGTACGGATGCAGGTACTCGCCCTTGTATTCGTCCTCGAACTGCTTGGCCAGCTTGGCCATCGCCTCGGGCCCGCCGGCCTCGTTCAGCTCGCGGCGGCGGGTGATCTTCACCGCGCCCTTGGAGCCCATCACCGCGACCTCGGCCGTCGGCCAGGCCAGGTTCCAGTCACCGCCGACCTGCCGGCTGCTCATCACGCAGTAGGCGCCGCCGTAGCTCTTGCGCGTGGTGACCAGCAGCTTGGGCACCGTCGCCTCGCAGTAGGCATAAAGCAGCTTGGCGCCGTGCTTGATTACGCCCATCCATTCCTGGTTCGTGCCCGGCAGGAAGCCCGGCACGTCCTGGAAGGTGACGATCGGGATGTTGAAGGCGTCGCAGAAGCGGATAAACCGCGCGCCCTTCAGGCTGGAGTTGATGTCCAGCACGCCGGCCAGCTCGCGCGGCTGGTTGGCGACCACGCCGATGCTGTGCCCGCCCAGCCGGCCGAAGCCGACGATCAGGTTCGGGGCGAACAGCGACTGGACCTCGAAGAAGCTGTCGCGGTCCAGCACCAGGCTGAGGATTTCCTTCATGTCGTAGGGCTTGTTGGGATCGTTGGGGATCACCGTCGCCAGCCGCTCCTCGCGGCGGCCGGGATCGTCGCCGGTGTCATGGAACGGCGGATCCTCCAGGTTGTTGCCGGGCACGTAGCTCAACAGGCGCTTGATGTCGTTGATGCACTCCAGCTCGTTCTTGGCCTGGAAGTGCGCCACGCCGCTACGCTGGTTGTGGGTCAGCGCGCCGCCCAGCTCCTCGAAGGTGACTTCCTCGTTCAGGACTTCCTTGATCACGTCCGGGCCGGTCAGGAACATAAAGCTGGTGTCGCGGACCATGAACACGAAGTCGGTCAGCGCCGGTGAATAGACCGCACCGCCGGCGCAGGGGCCCATGATCGCGCTGATCTGCGGGATCACGCCGCTGGCCTGGACGTTGCGGTAGAAAATGTCGGCATAGCCGCCGAGGCTGATCACGCCTTCCTGGATGCGCGCGCCGCCGCTGTCGTTGATGCCGATCAGGGGCAGGCCGGCGCGGGTGCAGGTTTCCTGGATCTTGCAGATTTTATTGGCGTGGGCGCGGCCCAGGCTGCCGCCCATCACGGTGAAGTCCTGGCTGAACACACCGATGCGCTTGCCGTTGACCGTACCGAAGCCGGTGATCACGCCGTCGCCGGGCGTCGGGCAGCTGTTGGAACTCACGAACTTGTCGAACTCCTGGAAGCTGTCCTCGTCTAAGAGCAGGGCCAGGCGCTCCCGGGCGGTAAGCTTCTTGCGCTCGTGCTGCTTGTCGATCGCCTTGGAGCCGCCGCCGAGGCTGGCCTGCTCGTGCAATTCCTTGAGCTTCTGAATCCGGCGCTCGGTGCCTCCGCCGCCCAGATCGCGATAATCCAATCCCATCTGCTCTCTCCTTGTCGAAACCGCCGTTTCGTGGAACTGAGATTATACATTGAGCAAGCCAACGGTACCGCGCGGTGGTTGGAGCCGCACTCGTGCGGCCTAACTTGCCCATATAAAGCAAGCTCCCGTTTAGTAGAGCAAGCCCTCGTTTAGTAGAGCAAGCCCTCGTTTAGTAGAGCAAGCCCCCGTGCTTGCGTTAGGGCAAGTGAAAGTGGAAAGCAAAAGTGAAAGCGACTGGAAACTCAATTCTTGCCCAAAGACCTTTCTACTTACACTTTCTACTTTTACTCAATCGCACAACCAGGGGC
>JAFGCY010000088.1 GCA_016932385.1 bacterium
ATCAGCTATCCGCTGGTGGTCCTGATTACGCTGGGATTGATCTGGCTGTTCCGCGTGATCTGAGATCAGGCTGCGCCCAGTGTAGAAGTGGCATCAAAGCGTAGGGGCGTTCCGCCGTCACCGGGATTACGTGAAGAAGTAAAAGTAGAAAGTGAAAGTAGAAAGTTCTGTGGGCGAATAGTGAGTTTGAAGTCACTTTCACTTTTACTTACCACTTTCACTTGTCCGAACGCAAGCACGGGGGCTTGCGCTGCTTGATAATGTCGCAGACGGAATGCTCGTGCTCCCTGGGAAGTGGCTATAATCTCCCCATGCGAGCCTTGTTGTCGTTCATCGTCTTTTCGGCCGCGCTCTTGTTCAGCACGGCCTGTCCGCGTGCCGATCAGTCGCCGCCCAACAGCGCCACCAGCATCCAGTCCAGCCAGACCGCCGCGGTCCAAATTCCGCGCGTGCCCGCGCTGGCCCCGGCCGGTGCCGACAGCCGCTACCTCACGACCCTGGACGGCTGGCACGTCGCCGCCTGGTACTGGGCGCCCAAGACCGACAAAGCGCCGGGCGTGATCCTGGTGCACATGCGCGGAAAGGATAAATCGACCTGGGGCACGCTGCCCGACAAGCTCGTCGACGAGGGCTACGCCGTGATCGCGATCGACCTGCGCGGCCACGGCGAGACGCTCAACCCGCAAGGGCAGAAAGTCCTGCTCAACTCGCTGACCGAAGCCGACTACCAGGCGATGCTCAATGACATCGCCGCGGCCCACGCCGCGCTGGCCGCCGAGCAAAACGTCGACGGCGAGCGCGTGGCGATTATCGGCGCCAGCATCGGCGCCAACCTGGGCATCATGTATGCCGCCGGCGACCGCCGCGTGCGGACCGTGGTGGCGCTGTCGCCGGGCCTCGACTACTTCGGGCTCAAGCCGGCGGACTACCTGGAGGGCTACGACGCCCGCGCGCTGTACCTGATCGCTTCCGAAGGTGACACGACCGCCTTCGAAAGCTGCCAAGCGCTGGAGAAACTGACCACCGCCGACCCGGTCAGCTTCCGCAAGTTCGAGGGCAAGGACCACGGCACCGACCTGCTGAAGAACCACGCCGGCCTCGACAATACGATCATCAGCGGCTGGCTGTTAAACCACCTGCCCCCGGTGCGGTAGCCGGCCATGTTCCGTTTTCTTCGCGAGCGCGTGTATGTCCAGGTCTTCATCGCGCTGGCGCTGGGCAGCGCGCTCGGGCACGTAAAGCCCCTGCCCCTCGAGCTGCTGCTGGGTGACGCGCTGTTGATCGGCCTGGTCCTGCTGCTCCTTGGCCTGCTGTGGTGGCACTGGCACGGACGGTCGGACTGGTGGGCAGCCCTGCCGGGCTTTCTCCTGATCACCGCGATCGGCATGGTCAACGTCTCGATCGCGCTCGTCCTGCCCCTGACCGCCGGCCTGCGCGCTTACGACGGCGAAACCGCGACGCTCACCGGCCGGGTGATCTCGATCCCGAAGTACCAGCGCGGGCATCTGCGCTTCCTGCTGGCGGCTGAGCACGCCGAACTGGACGGCGCGGCGCGCGATGTGACGGGCACGTGCTATGTCTACCTGAAGGCCGAGGAGCCGGTGGAACTGTACTACAGCGACCGCGTCGAGCTGACCGCCGGCATCAGCGAGGTCCTGCCGCCCAAGAACCGCGGCCAGTTCGATTACCGGCGGTATCTTTTGATCCGCGGCACGGTGCTGACAGCCTACTCGCGGTCGCCGGAACAGCTTAGGCGGCTCAACCCGGCGCCGCCGCTCTGGGCCGGACTGTCGCGCCTGCGGGGCTGGCTGACGGACGGGCTCGCCGCCGGGCTGCCGGAGGACCTCGGCGAGCTGGCGGTCAGCGTGGTCTACGGCGACAAGATCACCGACCTGCCCGAGGAGATGGAGGAGCGCTTCCGCCGCGCCGGCCTGACTCACATCCTGGTGGCCTCGGGCACTCAGGTCAGCCTGCTGATCGTGCTCCTCGCCCTGCTCTGCTGGCGCCTGCCCGACGACTTCACCTGGCGCGGCCTGTTGTTGAACCTGCTGCAGTTCGCCGTGACCTTCGGCGTGGTCTTCATCTACGCCGCGGTCACCGGCCTGGAAACCTCGATCCTGCGCGCGCTGGTGATGGGTGTTTTAGTGATGGCGGGGCGGTTGGCCTACCGCCAGGTCGACGGCCTGACGACGCTGGCCCAGAGCGGGCTGATCCTGCTGGTCGTCAGCCCGTTGCAGCTGCTGGCGCCGGGCTTCCAGCTGAGCTTTATCGCCACCTTCGGGCTGATCTACCTGGCCGGCGTGGGCTTCCCGCTGGCGGCGCACCTCACCGGCTGGCGGCGCTGGACGGCGCAGACGCTGATCACCACCGGCGGGGCGCAGCTGTTCGTCGCGCCCGTGCTGGCGGCGCACTTCCACCAGCTCTCGCTGTGGGGGCTTTTTAGCAACCTGCTGGCGATCCCGCTGTCCTTCGCGCTATTGGCCGTGGGCGGCCTGGCCAGCCTGGGCCTGGGCTCGATCCCGCTGATCGGGCCGCTGATCACCTGGGTCGTCTGGGGGCTGACCTGGCTTCTAAACGGCGTGGCGACCGTGTTCGCGGCGCTGCCCGGCGGCAACCTGGCGGTGCCCAAGCCCCCCTGGTGGGCGATCGCGGCGCTCTACGGCGCGGTGTTCCTGGCCGGCGAGTGGCTGAAGCTGCGCGAACCGGCGGGGACCGCAACGCGGCGCTTAGTGCGCCTGGGGGTGCCGGCGCTGGCGGGCGGACTGCTTATCTGGCTGATGGCCTGGCTGGCCGTGCCAGCGCCAGAGCTGGCGGTACTCAACCTGCCGATGAGCGAGGGCTACATCTGGCGGCCGTATACGGGTCGGAGTATCGCGATCCTGCGCGCCAAGGGCCTGGAGCGCCAGCACAACGCCGACACCGTGCAATCCGCCCTGCGCGTGCGCGGCATCAATCGCTTAAGCGGCATCGTCTGGCTGGACGAACCCGCGCCGGAAATGCTGCCGGACTATCCGGCCCCGCTGTACCGGCCGGGCGATGCGGTGCCGGAGGACTGGGACCTGGCCTGGCTGGGCGGCGGCGATGAGCTTTGCGGCGCGCGGCTGGCGCTGGGTGAAAGCGAAGCCTGGGTGGTCTGGAGTGAGTTCGACGACAAGTCACTAGCTGAAGCGCAAGCCACGAAACTAATTCCACGATCTCATAATGAAAACATCCTGATAGTTGTCAACGAACGCACCTACAATAAGCTGCCGGCCACGTTAAGTGAGACACTCTCGGCAACGCCACATAGACTTATCCTTCTGACTACAACCGAAACCAAGAACACAGCATCAAGCGACGCAACTTACAATACAGGACTTACGATCAAGCCTTGTACGCCATCTTCGTTCAGTTACTTTAATCGCATGCGCTACTGCAATGGTGGCGAGCATCCTGGGTTACAAGTATCCGACGTGGCTGAATAGCTCTCCCCATTGATCGTCACGGTCCACACTTCCCCAACAGCATGAGCATAGCCATAAAACCGTCCATACTCGGGGGGAATCGGAACTTGCACCCACTTAGGCTGTTGCCAATCAGGGTCAACTTCTTCCCATTGCGTACCAGGTGGGCCATAAAGCGAGACTGGTTGACCCGAGCACTCTTGATAAAGCCAAAAGCCATTAGCGCCACCGACTTTCCAGTCCAGATCCCACTTCCCTTCCATAGTAGTGTTGAAGGAGATTATATCTGTGCTACCGGGGAAAAAACCTTCGTCATCCGTAATTACGAGATCGCCAATCTGGAATACCCAGTACTCGTTTTCAGATTGCGCCTCGGCAATAATCATTCCCTCCTCTGGATTCACACCATTGAAGTATCGCTTATTGGGATCGAGTTCATCATAGGGAATGTTTTCATCACTTGGCAGTCTTAGAGCACACATCCTCAAAAGGTTACCTGAAGACGAGGGCGCTACGAGATAACATACGCCTTCGCGGTTAACACTCCAGCAACCGCTATCAACTACCTCCTCATCTAAAACCCTTAGATACGTCCACTTCTTCGAATCTCCTCTACCACAGCATGCTTTCTTTTGTACTTCAGTTGCATCCGTGCTCATGGATAAACCTGAACCCATCTCCGTTGAAACGAAGAATATTGTCAAAACAAATGTCAGTAATGCGCTCATGTTAATTCCATTATATAATTCACAATACTATTCTAACAACTGGAACTACATGAGCAGACGTTTGGAGAAGAAACGTGGCAAGTCTGGTCGGCCCGCCGACACAGATCTCTGATATAACACTAAGCACCATCTCTGCATGTGCAGTATGATTCACCGGATTCCTCATCCGGAATATCCCCTAGATCGCCACCTGTCACTGTCACCCAAATATCATGGCCGTCTTCAGTTATATGAGCCCAACCGTTCTCATCGAAGTCCTCTGCATAGAGGTTATACAGGTCATAAGCGTACAGACCTTCTGTTATCACTACGATAGCTTCAGGATCATCTGCAAGTGCCAAAATCGGCCAAATAGCGATCAAAACAACCACTAAAACAAATACTATGTTCTTCGTGTTCTTTCCTTTCAGGACAGTTAGTTTATTAACTATATCACGACTCGGGGGGATTGTCAGGGGCTGTCATACACTTTTTTCTATTCGAGGTTAATTACTTGATAATGGATTAATATGCAGATGACTATTGTCACCTACACCAAGCTGTTTTAGACAGCACTTCATAATTCAACTGATTCTGGGATCCGTGATTGGCGGTGATACCTGCGTAGAATGAAAAGTTCAGCCTTATTGGCAGTGCTTAAATAAGGTGGCAATGCGGCAAATAGCCGCACCAAACCGCCTGGCTGGCGGATCGGAAGCTGGAAAAGTGAAGTTTGGTCGGCTGCGGTAAAGCTACTCGGCGGCTTCGCCGGCGGGGGCGGCGGACTCGCTGAACTGCTTGTTGAAGGCGATCATCATCCGGCTGACCCGGCGTGAGGCGTTCTTGCGCTTGATGATGCCCCGCGTGGCCGTGCGGTGCAGGGTCTTGACGGCGTTATCCAGCGCGGCCTTGGCCGCCTGCCGGTCCTCGCCGCCCTCGATCGCCGCCCGGGCCTTCTTGATGGCGGTCTTCATTACCGACTTATAGTGCTGGTTGCGCTCGTGGTTGCGCTTGGTGATCAGCAATTGCTTCTTGGCTGTCTTGGTATTAGCCACACATCTCTCCTTAATCGCGAACGAGTATTATATCCTGCTTCGGAATCGTGTCAATACACCGCCGGGATTCGCCGCCGAACGATAATCGGCGCCGGACTCCCGCGCTGGCCCGATCCTCCCTATAATGAGTATCCTCATGTCCAGGCGTTTGACAACAAGTGGGCGCGCATGGCTGCTGCCGGCCCTCCTGGCCGGGCTGCTGGCGCTCACGGCGGGTTGCCCGCGGGGCGGCCAGCCTACGGGCAACGGCTCCGCCGTCTCTTCCAATCCTGCCCGGGACTCGATCACCGTCGAGCAGGACCAATATTACCTCAACGACCGGATCAAGGCCGAGTACCGCCTCGCCGACGTCCGCCCGCACTCGCAGGCCTGGATCGCGCTGGTACCGGCGGCGCTGGACAGCGAGCTCAGCGAGGACAACGAGGCGGCGCAGGTGGCCTACACGCACATCTTCGAGCCCTACCAGGGTGAAGTGCATTTCACCGCCAAGGAGCGCGGCACGTTCGTGTTGCGGTTGTTTCCCAGCAAGTCAGCCGGTACCAAGTGCGTGGCGGAATCCGCCGCGTTCAGGATCGGCCAGCCCAACGACGGCGCGCCCGCGCATCCCGATCCGCCATTCGTCACGCTTTCGGGCTCGGACCTGCCCGACGAGATCATCCTGCGGCCCGGCATGGTCATCGCCGCCTACTGGATGCTGGAGGATCCGCTCGGTGCAAACGCCTGGCTGGGCCTGGTACCCACCAGCTGCACTGCTAGCGACGCCGCCGCGAACCGGCAGGCGGCGCTGGAGGTGCAGTTACTCGACGGCAAGACGATGGCCGCCAACTACTTCTCGCTGACTCAGGAGGGCGCATTCCGATTCCGGCTGTTCTCCGCGCAGGACGAAACCGGCGAGTTGGTCTGCGAAAGCGAGGTGTTCACCGTCGCACGCTATGTCGAACCGGAGAAGCCAGCGGAGCCCGCACCCGAAAGCTAGCCGACCAGCCTGGCGATGCCGAGTCCGTCGCGTATCGGATTGAGCACGTACTCCCAGTCCGGGCTATCGCTCAAATACTGGTTGAGCTTGCGCACGACCTTCGTGCCTTCGCTTTGGTCCTTGGCGTTGATCACATTGCCGTCGCGCAACATGTTGTCGACCAGCAGCAATCCGCCCGGCCGCAGCTTGCGCTTGATCGAGGGCAGCGCGTCGAGATAGCCTTCCTTGTCGATGTCCATGAAGATCAGGTCGATGCCGGGATCGGCGGCCTCCAGGGCCAGGGTGGACTCGCTGACCTGGAAGTCGCAGGTGCCCAGCAGGTTGGCCTTCTCCAGCCAGATCTTGGCCTCCTCGGACAGCTCGGCGTCCCAGACCGTGTGCACGACCTCGCCGCCGCCGTTGTCCCGAAGCGCCGCCGCGAAGTACCAGGTGGAATAACCGAACCCGCTGCCCATCTCGAAGACGCGCTTGGCGCCGGTCAGCCGCGTGAAGAAATACAGCCAGGCGCCGGTGGCCGGCCCGACGATCGGGAAGTTCTCGTTTTTGGCCCGCGCTTCCATCTTGCGCAGCACGGGATCGTCAAAGAGGGTCAGCTCCTTGATATACGTATACACGGCTTCTGGCCAACGTTCCATGCTAAATAGTATAGCGAAGACCCCGGCGATCGAATCCTGCGCCAACGAAATCGCCGCTCCGCCCGCGCGACAATCCTAGCCACGGCGCTTTATAATATTTTCAGGTTGTGATTCTACCTTCGGGATGACCGCAGGAGCGCACGATGCAAAAGCGCAGTGTGCCTTGGCAAAGGCTGTTACTGGTAGTCGTGATAATACTGGCCGGTGGTTGTTCGTTCAGCGGTGCGCCGGACCTAGACCCGCTAGCAGAACCAGCCGACCTTTCCCAGGCACTGGCAGAGGTCGAACGTTGCCCGCTGCCGGACGGCGTCGACGCCGACACCTTCGCGCTGCTCAAGGCCGAGTTGGCCCGCGTCCTGTCCGCACAGCCGGCTACACGCCAGCCGGCGGCCAGCGCGGATGATATCCGCCCGGTCCTGACCTGGGACGCGACAACCCGCACGCTGAGCTGGTATTACACCAATGCCGGCGATTACGACCAGAACGGCCAAGTCAATGTCAGCGATCTGACACCGCTTGGTGTGAACTTCGGACTCACCGCCTCCGCCAGCGGTTGCGCGCTGTTCAATGCCGTTACCGCCGGACTGGGATCGCCATTCGGATCGCAGACGGCCCTGGGCACCGTCGACGGTGACCGCAACGGCGAAATCAATGCCGCGGATATCACGCCGATCGGCCGGAATTTCGGCCAGTTGCTCAGCAGTTACCGGTTGTATGCCAGCTCCGATCCCGCCGACTACCCGGACTCGCCCTTCGAACCAGCCAAACTGGCGCCGCTGGCCGAAATCGGTTTGGCGGACGCCGCCGGTGACCGCTTGACGGACAGGCTCAGCTTCAGTTATTCCGCAACGGGAACCGGCACGGGCAACTCGTATTGGGTCAGGCCGGTGCTCGGTGCATCGGAAGGCCCGGCGAGCAATGTGGCCGGAGCGGCGCTGGCCGGCGATGGTGCTTTGGCCTTGCTGTCTGTAAGTCCATCCGTCGCCGAACCGGGACAGATGATCGTGCTGGAGTTTTCCGACGACGTTATCGGCCGGGCCGAGGACCTGGTCTTGCAGATCGGCGACCAAGTCGAAGTGCCGGTTGGATCCATGCTCCTCGACGGCGCTCGCGCGGTCTCGGTTGCGCCGCTCGTACCGGCCGGGCCGGTAACGCTGACGGCCCTGGACGGCGCGGCGAGCATCGGCTCGGTCACGCTGACGATCCGGGCGTCGCAGGCGGCGATCAACGCCGAGCAGGCCGAAACAGCGATCGAGACGTCGATCGACGGACTCCTGTACCTGCTCGATGAAGGCTTCCAAATACGGCAATACTACAATCACGACCTCGACCTGGCCGCGGCGCAGGCCGACCTGGCCGAACTGGACGGCATCTTGCAGGACCTGGCGGACCTGGTGATCGAGACGCTGAACGAGCTCAGCCCCGAGGACCAGGCGCTGGTCCTGAGCTATTTCGAAAATGCCGGGTATTTCGCGAGCCTGGGCCTGATCGACGAGGTCGCCAAGGAGGCTGCCAGCCATGCGGCCAGCCGCTGCTGGCAAGCCAACTGGGAAAACCTGCACTTGGACTGCATCAGCGCCAACCTGACCAACATCGAGAGCATCACGGACGGGCTCGGCCTGGCGGCGATCCTGACCGGCTTTTGCGTCGCCGGGCCCGCAGGCGCCTTTACCGCCGGCGAAGCCGTGGCCTTCATCAAGGTATTTAAATCGATCATCGACGGTATTATCGACACCTTCTACGCCACCGACCTATACGACATCAGGATGACCAGCTACGTGCGGGATCTCGTTCCCGGTGAGTACCGCTTCATCGAGTTTGAAGGCCGGTTCTGCGCCGAATGTCTGGTTGCCAACGGCACTGTATCCACGATTATCGAAGCAGCGATTAACGCGATCCCGCTGGTCGGCACGGTCGATAAAACGCTGCTGCGCAAGCAGTTCAGCCTGCTGCTCAAGGATAGCGTGCTCAGCTCCATCCTGAGTAAACTGGGGGAGCGGGCCAGCAAAGAGCTGCTTGGCAGTCTCGAACCGATTGCGGACCCGGACGACCCATGCGCCGGTCGCATCGGCGGCGAGTGGATCCCACTCGATCTGATGTTGTACACCTCTACCAGCCGCGAGGTGATCTATCAGAAAGCGCTCAACTACGACGACTGGTACCGTAGCTACCCGCAGGAAGCATCGCCCGGGCGCGTGCTGACCGCCAGTTGCGGCGCCGCGAACTGGGAGGTGGTGATGGACGATTCCGGATCCGACCGGGTGTTGTTCAGAACCGAGGGCAAGCACACCCTCACCTGCACCGCGTTCTCTTTCAACGCCCGGCAGGAAGTCTGGCTGGGCTTCTACAACGAGTCGATCATCCAGGAAATCTCTCGCGACTTCCCCGTTTACGTCGGAAGGTACGGTGACTGGCGGAACGCGCCGGTATCCGAGCAGTATGGTTCGATCGGTCTTTCCGGCCTGCTGCGGCAACCCTGCCTGCTGGACGGGCATCCGACCGTGCTCTTCCGGCCGGGCGATGGTTCCGGTAATTTACTGGGGTGGTATATCTGCCAGTGCAACGCCGCACTCGACGAATGCAGCGACTGGCAACTTACGCCCGAGTTGCTGAATATCATGGACTTCACGCCAGTCTTCGGCCTGCCGACCCTGCTTCACCGGGATACCCGCTTGCGCCTCTTGCATGCCAATGACTCGCTGGGCCGGACGTGGGATGACGATGACGTGATCATTCCGCGTAATTTTGTCTATTCCGGCACGCACACCGGTGACAGCTCGGCCTATTGCCTAGTCGACGAAAATGCCGATTTCTATAACCTGGACAGTTCCACGTATACCTGTATCCTGCTCGTGGACAGCGAAGTCTATGCCAGTGTTGAGGATGTCTGGGAGGCACACAAGCTCTATGCCCACCTGCCGGACGGCGAAACCTACGACCCGGGCGAGGAATACCGGCTGTATTTCAACCCGAATCCATCCTCCGCTCGCATGGGCAGCATCGGCGGCAAGCCCGCGATCACGTATCTGCGGCTTTCCAGCCTCTATTTCAGTCTGGCCCAGGATACCGAAGGGCTGGAATGGGAGGTCCCCGTTCGCATCGGCAATCTTTATCAGTATTATACTGGCCCGCTGGAAATCGGCGGCCGACCGGGCCTGGTGGCCTGGGACCCGGATATCGGAATCTACTATTTCTCGTCGGACGATGAAAAGGGCGAATACTGGCATGCGGAACAGGGAATCTGCGGCCCCGGCGCCTTGCTTCGCGATTTCGCCAATGTCTTTGACGCGCCGGCCGTGTGTATCCAATACGAGACAAAACTATGGTACGTAAGGGCGGACGATGCGACCGGCTTCTACTGGAATCCGCCAGTGGAATTATTCGACTCGTCAGAAGTTACCGGATGCTTAGGCTACGTGGACCTGGCGATAATCGACGGCAAACCCGGCGTCTGCTTTACCTGCGGCGGCTTGAAGTACCGGCAGGCGGCAGACGAGACGGGCAGCGCCTGGGATCCGGTGGAGATGGTTGATTCCGAAAGCCAGGACGCCTGTCTGATCCAAACCGCCCACGGGCCCGGGATCTTCTACGTCGCCGATGATCGAATTATGCTGGCCACCCGCGAGCTCTGACCAACCCGGCCAGCAAAGTTTGCCCTAGGCCCGGCCCTCGATCACTTCGATGTCGCGCCAGAGGATGTAGATGATCCAGCTATTCCAGATCAACTGCGGCGCAATCACGATCCAGAGAATCATGATGTAAAGGTTGTGGTCGTAGGTCGAGATATTCAGCGCTTGCAGGATCGATGGCGACGCGGCAAACAGCAGGATGAACACGCCGCCGATCAGGTTGCAGCCCTGGCAGCCAATGCAGGCGCGCTTCATCCAGACCTCGGCGTTGAACAGCACATACCACAGGACGCCCAGGCCGATAATCGCGCCGAGTATCTCCCCGACCAGGTTCGGCGCCAGGTCGCCGGCCACGCTGGCCATCATGCCGATGACCAACACCGTGATTATCTGCAGCAAGGCGCAGCCGGCCTGGATCCCGAACAGGATCTTTTTCTCCGTTCCGAGCGTCGGATACTTGCCGGAATCCGCCGCGTAACCGGACTGCTGGGCGCTGGGTGCTTGGCCCGGTGAATACAGCTGGTTCGGCGACGGCACCTGGCCCGTTGACGGCTGGTTGAGATGCGCGGGCTGGTGCCAGGCTTCCTTGCGAAAACCCGGGCCGCTGGGGCTGCGCTCCTCCGCCGGCTTGACCACCCGCTCCTCCGTGTGGCCGCAACCCGGGCATTCGTAGACACCGAGCCGGTAGTCCATCTTCACGTTGCACTGCGGACAGAACCTCTCGTCAGCCATGCTTCTCCCCTATTCCGAGCGCCGGTCGCGCCACAACAATGTAAACAGCCAAACATTCATCGCCAGGTGCGGAACCAGCGGCCAGGCCAGATACAGCTGCTTAGTCGGCACAGCCAGCGCCGCGCCGAAGAAGCCCAGCACCACCGCGGTACCGATCCACCACATGCAGCCCTGGCGCAGGCAGTCGTTGTCGTAGTGCAGCACGAACCCGGCTGTCAACGTCAGCAGCAAAGCGCCGAAGAGCATGCTCGGTAACGCTCCGGCCATTTCCGCCACGCTCAGGTACTGCGCCCGCACTAAGAATGACGTCGCGACCATTACACAGAAGTACACGGCCAGAAAGGTGGCTTTCTCGCCAGACAGCGAGGGCGGGACCGGCTGGGGATCGAACGGCAACGAAGCGAAACTCGGCGGCACCGGTGCCGCGCCGGCCCGTTTCGGCTGGATCAGCCGGCGGCGGTTGATCCCGTCGTCCGGCCGCTGCTCCTCTCGCGCGGCAACCTCCTTGGCGGACACGAAGTAACCGCACTCCGGGCATTCGTACATCCCCAGCCGGAAGTGCATCTCCTGCCGACATTTGGGGCAAGTCTTCGGCTCAGTTACCACGCCCGTTCCCTGGCCGCGTCCTCCCGCGGCGCGGTGGCCTGCTGATATCTGAGATCGCGCAGCATAATGAAAAACAGCCAGACATTGAGCATGATGATGAACACCTGGGCGGCCCAGAACCAGCCGTTGATCTCGGTCATGTACAAGTAGTCCATTTCCAGGAAGATATCTCCTTTGAACGGCAGCTGCTGGATGTACTGGATCTCGTCTTTGAGGTGGTAGTACAGCGCCCAGACACAGAAAATGAAAGTCGCCAAGCTGCTGGCGATCGCAATCAGCAGGCAGGCGATCTTGATACGCTGGGCCGAGCCGAACAGGCCCCACAGCCACACGGCCAACCCCAGCAGCAAAGCGGCGATCACCCCCCCGCCGCCCAGCCAGCCGTACTCGAAGGCGAATCGCTGCATCACCGGGATGAAGATGAGCAGCAGCAGCACGACGGATACGGCCAGGATGCCATAAGCCACCAGTTTCTCGAGCAGCAGCTGGCCGGGATCGATTTTGTCCGCGCCGAGAGTTGCGGTGCGGTCGTGGATCGCGCGGGGATTGATCACGCGCTGGCGCGGGTCGCTGAGCGCCGACAAGGTGTAACCCGCCGGAGCCGCCGGCGGCTGAAACCCGCCCGGACGCTGCGCCGGTGCGGCCGGCGTTTGCGTCGGCGGGCGCTGCTCGAATACGGCGTAGTCGCACTGCGGGCACTCGTAGCGGCCCAAACGATACTCCAGCAGTACGCCGCAGTGCGGGCACAACCTTGAACTGTCCACCACAACATCCCCCTGGCGGTCGGTCTCTATGTCATTCGTATTATACCTGTGCGGTCGACGCACCGGACGCGACCAGCCCTGAAAGTGCCGCTTGCGCGGCGGAAATCCCGTGGTGCACTATAATCTAGCACTGGGTAAATAAGGACGTCTCAATGGGCCTACTGCGCAAGCTTGCTGAATTGGTGGTGGAATTTCCCGATGAGCCGGAAGATGCCGGCGCAGCGTCCGCCGGTTCCGGCGATGATGTCGTGGCGGCCATCGAGAAAATCCGCCTGGACCTGGAGCGCGGCGATACGCCCGACTTCGAGAAGGCGGCCGCGGAAGAACCGGCCGGAGCTGCCGGCGCCGCCGATCCCGATCCAATTCCCGCGGCGCGGCCCGTCGCGTCGACACCCGCGGATTCGGCCACCCACGAGGACATCAAGCTGCCCCGCGTACTGAGCATCGCCGATATCTACGCCAAAGCCAAGATCGTCACCGGCGAGGCCTTCGACGTGTTCAAGGTTGAGTCGATGCTCAACGATCCCGAAATCACCGACCTGGACATGGCGATGCGCGCGCGGATGGTGCGCATGACGCTCAAGAACATGGGCCACGAGTTGGAAGACATCATCGTCGACGCCGGTATCCGCGACCGCGTGCTGGAGGATTACAACGAGTACCTCCAGGGCGAAGTGGAGAAGGTTGAGCAGCGCGTCGGCGAGGTCAACGCGGCGATCCAGCGCGAGATCGACGAGTTTATCCAGGGGCATACGGCGGTAATCGAGCAAAACCGCGCCAAATTGGACAAAATCCGCGCGGCCTACGCGGAATTCAAGCGTTCCAAGGAAGCCGAGGAGCAGCGGCTGTTCGACATCGCCGCGCCGTTCGTCGACCAAGGAAAGAATCCTGTTAATATCGGGGATGCCCAGTAAGCATCCCGCCCAGCGCCGAACGCTGGCTAGCGGTGAATGGCACTGCTGATCTTTGAACAAGGGGAAGGATTATGAGGTTAAAGCCTGGTGCGAAAGCGTTTTTGACGATCGCGATTATTGTGCTGATCCTGGCGGGCGCCTACCGGATGGGCTGGCTCAATCCGCTGTTGAACATCGTCGCGCCGGACCGCAAGCCCGGCGGCGAGGTCACGCACGACATGTTCCCGTCGGGCGCGCAGGGCGACAACGGCAGCCAGGCCGGCGGCCAGGCAACGGACGCCGGCGGCGGCACGGCGCAGAATATCAACCTGCCTCCGGTTACGCCCAGCGAGCTGACGCGGCCGATCCGCGTCGGCATCGTGCAGTACGGCGGTTTCGCCGGCGGCCTGGTGGCCAACGACGGCACCGCCCCCAACCCGCAATCGGTGTTCACCAGTAAGCACGGCGTCGAGGTCGAGTTCGTACAGATCGACGACCTGGTGCAGATGGCCAGCGCCTTCAACGTCGGCGGCGACAACGGCGGCCTGGACATGATGGCCACGACGGTCGACATGTTCGCGCTGCAGTACGACGCGCTGAAAGACGTGCACCCCGTGACCTTCCTGCAGACCGACTGGTCGCGCGGGGCCGACGCGATCGCCGTCCGCGCCGGGATCAACTCCGCCGAGGACCTCAAGGGCAAGACGGTGGCCGTGGCCGAGGCGACGCCGAGCCAGTTCCTGCTGCTCTACGTGCTCAGCCAGTCCGGCCTGAGCAACAACGACATCAAACCGGTGTACACGAACTCGGCGATCGAGGCGGCGGACATTTTCAAGGCGGGTAACGCCGACGCCTGCGTCTCCTGGAGCCCGTTCGTCTATTTCGCCGCCGACGAGGTGCCCGGCGCCAGCATCCTGGCCAGCACGCTCGACGCCACCAACCTGCTGGCCGGTACGATGGTGGTGCGCGGCGATTTCGCCGCCCGTCATCCCGAGGCGGTCACCAATTTCCTGCGCGGCTGGTTCGAGGGCGTGGACCTGGTCAACGCCGACATGGAGTCCGCGGCGATGGTGCTGTTGAACAGCTTCGGCGGCCTCACGATGGATGACGCGATGGGCATGCTCTACGACGTCAAGCTCGCCGGCGCGGCGGAGAACCGCCAGTTGTTCGAACTCGACGGCGACGCGCTGGTCGGTTACGACGACCTCTGGACCTCGGCCAGCAAGATCTGGATCACGATCGGCAAGCTGGAGCACGCCACGCGGCCCGACTTGACGCGCCAAACGCGCTTCGTGCAGGAGGCGACCGCAGCGATCGCCGGCGAGGTGGAACCGCCGACCCAGGAGTTTGTCTTCGAAGAGCCGACACCGGAAACCCAGGAAGCCCCGGGCATCGTCACCAAGCGGATGAGCGTCTACTTCGCCACGGGCAGCGCCGAGTTGGACAAGAACGCCAAGATCGTGCTGGAACAGGCCGCCGAGTTGGCCCAGACCTTCGGCTCGTCCTATATCCGCGTCAGCGGCAATACGGACTCGACCGGCGCCCGCCAAATGAACATCGACTTAAGCAAGCGCCGCGCCCAGGCCGTGGTGGATTACATGATCAAGAATTACAGCTTCCCGCCGGATAAGTTCATCGTCGAGGGCAACGGCCCGGACAAGCCGGTCGCAACCAACGATACGCCGGAGGGCCGCGAGCAGAACCGGCGCACGGATTTCGAAGTAATCCCGCAGCAGTAGCACCGCGATGCAGATCATGACCGTGTGGTGGTTAGGAGCCCAGCGATGCTGAAAATCCGTGCCGAGTTGTCGCCGCCGCGGCGGTTGCTGGTCTCGACGGTGGCGGTGATCGCCTTTTTCCTGCTGTGGTTCAGCTTGACCTGGCCGGTGTTGCCGGCCCTGCCCCCCGTCGGCGCGACGGTCGCCGACGCTACCCAGGTGGACGACGCTGACTACCAGCCGCCGGAGTCGATCGCGGACGGCGCGGCCGAGCCGGAAGTGCCCGGACCGCGGCCGATCATTCCGGCCTACATCCTGCCGGCGCCGCAGGCCGTGCTGGCGGCGGTGGTTGTGCTGCATACCGATCACGCGCTGGTGCGCTCGGCCGCGCGCAGCCTGTACCGGATCACGCTGGCCTTCGTGCTGGCGGCGCTGGTGGCGATCCCGCTCGGCTTGTGGATGGGCACCTACCCGCCGGTCAAGAACGTGATCGAACCGCTGACGGGCCCGCTGCGCTACTTACCGATCTCCGCCGTCTATCCGCTGTTCATCCTCTGGTTCGGCATCGAGGACAAGATGAAGGTGGCCTTTTTATTCACCGGCATCGTCGTCTATCTGCTGCCGCTGGTGATCGAGGCGGTGATGAACGTGGACCAGATCTATCTCGACACCGCCTATACCCTGGGCGCCAAACCGCACCACATCGTCTTCCGCGTGCTGCTGCCCGGTGCCTGGCCGGGCATCTTCGAGGCCGGCCGCGTGCTCTACGGCGTCGGCTGGACCTACGTGATTCTGGCCGAGATCATCAACGCCCAGTACGGCCTGGGCTACCTGCTGACGCAGGCGCAGCGGCGCAACCACATCGACTGGATCTACGCGCTGGTGCTGGTCGTGCTGCTGCTGGGCGTCACGACTAACTTCATTTTCGTGTTCGCGGGACGCCGGCTGTTCGCCTGGAAGGAGGCCGACTGATGGATGAGCAATTGGTCCCCGAGCAGGCCCCGGACTTCGCCGCCGCGGAACCGCCAGCCGCAGCCGCCGGCCCGGTGATCGAACTGCGCGGGGTAAGTAAGGCTTATCCGTTGCCCACGGGTCGCGGCTCCCGCTTGGCGATAAACGATATCAACCTGACGATCGAGAACGTGCCGGGCCGCGGCCAGTGCCGCGTGATCCTCGGCCCGTCGGGTTGCGGTAAAAGCACGATCCTCAAGATCATCGCCGGCCTGCTGGAACCGACCACGGGCGAGGTCCTCGTCGACGGCCAAGCGGTCAAGGGCCCGTCCCGCCAGCGCGGCATGGTGTTTCAGAGTTATTCCAGCTTCCCCTGGCTGAATGTACTGGACAACGTCCGCTTCGGCCTGGACCTGGCCGGGGTCAGGCGCGACGAGGGTGACGACCGCGCGCTGGAGTTGATCAAGCGCGTCGGCCTGGCCGGCGCCGAGCGGCTGTATCCCAAGAACCTCAGCGGCGGCATGCGCCAACGGGTGGCGATCGCGCGGACGCTGGCCTGCCAACCGCGGATCATCCTGATGGACGAGCCCTTCGGTGCGCTCGATCCCAAAACGCGCCGCGAAATGCAGGACCTGGTCGCCGACCTCTGGAGCGATCCCGATCTGGACACCACTTTTGTCTTCGTGACGCACGATGTGGATGAAGCGATCTTTCTCGCGGATAAAATAGTCGTGCTCAGCGCCGGCCCGGGAACGATCCTGGCCGAGTTGGAGGCTCCCGCGCCGACGGACCGGACCCGCCAAGGATTGGCGACCGGCCTTTACAGCGAACTGGAGCGCCGGGTGGTTGAGCTAATATACGGTGACCGGGACGGTGCGGTGCCCGGAGGTGCAGGGTGAGTAAACGCAATCCTTGGTCGGCGTACCTAAAACACGCCTTCCAGAATTGGTACAACTACATCGCGATGGGACTGGCCGTCGGCCTGGCGCTGATCCTCAAGCAGGAAGGTATCATCTACATAGGCACGGCCGCGGAATTGCTGTACCTGTACATGTGCGTTTCCAACCCCCGCTACCAGCGCTATGTCGACTCGCTGCTCAACGAGGAAGACGAACTCGATATCGAGCCGCTCCGGCTGCAGCTCTGGCCGCTGATCAACAGCGAACTCAAACTGCGCTATGGCAAGCTGGCGGCGCTGACCCAGAAGCTGGACCAGAAGGATGTCTCCGCCGTAATCAAGCGCGACCCGTTCTTCCGCGAGAACCAGCGCAAGATCGCCGTCCTGCTGGCCAACTACCTGAAAATCACGGTGGCCGTCACGCGCTACCAGACGTACCTGGCGGACGTCGATCCGACGGAGATCGAAGAGAACATCGCGCGACTCGAGAAGGAGATCCCCGAGGCCGCGGAGCGCATCCAGGCTATCAAGCAAAAGAACATTGAGATCCTGCAGAAGCGGATGGAGAAGCTGGTCAAGGCCAAAGCGAACTGCGAGTACCTGCTGGCCCAGATGGAGACGATCGAAGACACCATGAAGCTGGTGATCGACCAGGCGATCACCCTCTCCGATCCCAAGGGCATGGGCGTGCAGATCGACACACTGCTGATGAACCTGCAGGAGACCGAGTTGGTCGCCGCCGAAATGGAAACTTTCTCCGAGCTGGAAGAGGGGCTCAGCGACGAGATCTTCCCGCTGGAACGCGAATAGCCACTCCGCCGCCTCGCCGCGGCCTGCGCTGAAATGCCCGTGGAACCTGCCGTGCGAACGCGATAGTCTCCGGCTATATTAGATAATAAGTGCAAGCACGCAGTTAAGAATCGCCGGTGGGCGCGGACGCGCACCGGTAGGGGTTACCGGAATGGCAGAACCGGATGGCAACATCGACAGCGCAAACCTGGCTTATATCGAGCAGCTCTACCGGCAGTACCTGGCCGACCGCGATTCCGTACCCGCCGCCTGGGCGCAGTACTTCGGCCAGTCCGCCGTAAACGACGCCGCCGGCCCGGGCCCGAGCTTCCGACCCGCCAGCATCTTCCACGCCCGGCCCATCGTAAGCGTCGCGACGTCCGACAATTCGGCGATCCTGCAGGACTGGCTGGACCAGCTGGTCCGCGCCTACCGGATCAACGGCCACCTGGCGGCGGCGATCGACCCGCTGGAGCTGCGCCGCCACGAATTGCCCGAGCTCGATCCGGCCTCTCACGGGCTGGGCCCAGAGTTCAATGATCACGTCTTCAGTTCCCGCTCGATTGCCGGCCCCGACCAGGCTACGCTGCGCGAACTCCATTCGCGCCTGAAAAACACCTACTGCCGCTCGATCGGCGCGCAGTTCATGCATATCAATGATACGCGCGCGCGGCTCTGGCTACAGGACCGCATGGAAAGCGCGGAGAACCGCTTGAAGCTCAACCGCGCGGAGCAGCTGACGATCCTGACCAAGCTGACCGACGCGGTGATCTTCGAAGAATTCATGCAGAAGAAGTACATCGGCGCCAAGCGCTTCTCGCTGGAGGGCGCCGAGAGCCTGGTGCCGTTGTTACAGCTGGCGCTGGACCGCGCCGCGCACTACGAGATCAACGGCGTGGTGATCGGCATGCCCCATCGCGGGCGGCTGAACGTGCTGGCCAACATCATCGGCAAGAGCGCCAAGGAGATCTTCCAGGACTTCGAGGGCATCAATCCCGAGTTCGAGGACCACCACGGCGACGTGAAGTACCACCAGGGCTACGGCACCACCTGGACCGGCCCCAACGGGCACAAGCTGCACGTCTCGTTGTGCTTCAACCCCAGCCACCTGGAGTACGTCAATCCGGTGGCGCTGGGCCGCGCGCGGGCCAACATCGACCGCTACGCCGATCCGGCGGCGCCCAAAGGCATGTGCATCCTCGTCCACGGCGAGGCCGCCTTCGCCGGCCAGGGCATCATCCAGGAGATTCTCAACTTCAGCCGCCTGCCGGGCTATACCACCGGCGGCACCCTGCACGTGATCGTCAACAACCAGATCGGCTTCACCACCGATCCCGAACAGAGCCGCTCGACCGAGTACGCGACCGACGTCGCCAAGATGCTGGAGATTCCGATTTTCCACGTCAACGGCGAGGACCCCGAGGCGGTCGCCCAGGTGGTGGCGCTGGCGCTGGACTTCCGCCAGGAGTTCCACCAGGACAGCGTGATCGACATGTACTGTTACCGCCGCCGCGGGCATAACGAAGGCGACGAGCCGGCCTTCACCCAGCCGCTGGTCTACGAAATCATCAAGGGTAAACCGCCGGTGCGCGAGGTCTACCGCGACCACCTGGTGGCGATGGGCGGGATCAGCCGCGAGCAGGCCGACCGACTCGCCGTGGACCGCCGCGAGGAGTTGGAACGCCTGTTGGCCGCCGCCCGTAGCGAAGAACCGGTGCGGCCGCACGGCAACCTGGGTGAATTGTGGAGCAGCTATCACGGTGGCCCGCAGGATGCGGTGGTGGAAGTATCCACCGGCGTCGGCCGCGCACGCCTGGTCGAATTGCTGAACAAGCTGAGTGAGTTGCCCGCGGGCTTCACCCCGCATCCGAAGATCGCGCGCTGGCTGGAGCAGCGGAGCGAGATGGCACAGGGCGAACTGCCGCTGGACTGGTCGGCGGCCGAGGCGTTGGCACTGGCTTCGATCGCCACCGAGGGCCTGCGGGTGCGGCTGAGCGGCCAGGACAGCGAGCGCGGCACCTTCAGCCACCGCCACTCCGTACTGCACGACGTGACGGACAACCGCCGCTACTGCCCGTTGGAGCATCTCGCCCCCGACCAAGCGCCGGTCCGGATCGTCAACAGCCCGCTCTCGGAATCCAGCGTGCTGGGCTTCGAGTACGGCTACAGCCTGGATTGCCCGGACGCGCTGGTGTGCTGGGAGGCGCAGTTCGGCGACTTCTGCAACTGCGCCCAGGTGATCATCGACCAGTTCATCGTCAGCGCCGAGGACAAGTGGGGCTATTTCAGCGGCCTAGTGCTGCTTTTGCCGCACGGCTACGAAGGCATGGGCCCGGAGCATTCCAGCGCGCGGCTGGAGCGCTTCCTGCAGTTGGCGGCCGAGGACAACATCCAGGTCGTCCAACCGACGACGCCCGCGCAGTATTTCCACTGCCTGCGCCGCCAGGTGATCAGCCGCTGGCGCAAGCCGCTGATCGTGCTGACACCGAAGAGCCTGCTCAGAAACCCGGCGGTGCAGTCCTCGTTGGACGACTGCGCGATGGGCCGCTTCCGCCGCGTGCTTTACGACCCGCTGGCGCCCGAGCCGGCCGGCGTTAAGCGCGTCCTGCTGACCAGCGGCAAGGTGTATTACGATCTGGACCGTGTGCGCCGCGAAGAAGAGTACAGCGAGGTGGCGATCATCCGCCTGGAGCAGCTGTATCCACTGGCGCGCCAAAGCCTGCTCAAGACATTGGCCCAGTACGGCGCAGCGACGCCGGTATACTGGGTCCAGGACGAGCCGGAAAACATGGGCGCCTGGCGCTACCTGCAACGCGAGTTCTGCCCCGCAGGACTCAACGGGCATGCATTGACCTGCATCAGCCGGCCGGCGGCGGCCAGTCCGGCCACCGGCGGCGGCAAGCAGCACCAGCGCGAGCAGGAGGAGCTGCTGGCCCGGGCGTACGCGGGACTGCGCGGATAACGGCAAGTTAGTGAAACCGAGGGGAGCGAGCAAATGATCGAGCTAGTCGTGCCGGAAGTCGGAGAATCGATAACCGAGGTGCTGATCGCCAACTGGCTGGTCCAGGAGGGCCAGGCCGTGGTCCAGGACGCGCCCGTCGCCGAGTTGGAAAGCGACAAGGCCACGGTGGAGCTGCCCGCGCCGGCCACCGGCGTGGTGGTGAAGATCCTCAAGCCCGCCGGCGTGACCGCGCAGGTCGGCGAAGTGATCGGCCAACTGGACGAGTTGGCCGCGGCCAGTGCTCCGCCGGTGGAGCCCGTCGCGGATCAGGCTGCTTCCGCTGCGGCTCAGGCCGACATCTCGATCACCCCCGCGGCGCGGCGCGTGCTGGCCGAGCAGGGCATCCCGCCCGAGCAGGTCACAGGCAGCGGCAAGCACGGGATGATCATGAAGCAGGATGCCGAAGCCACCGGCTCGTCAGCCAAGCCGGCTCCCGCACCATCCCCCGCACCGCCGGTTACGCCCTTGCCGCCATCCACGTCAGGCGTTCAGCAGGAAGAAGTCGTCCCGCTGAGCCCGATCCGGCGGACGATCGCCAGGCGGTTGCTGGAATCGCAACAAACCACAGCGCAACTGACCACGTTCAATGAGGTGGACATGTCGGCGGTGATCGAGCTGCGTACCAAATACAAGCAGGCGTTCAGTGACCGTTACGGCATCAAGCTGGGATTCATGTCGTTCTTCGTGAAGGCGGCGATCGAGGCGCTCAAGGCCTATCCGTCGGTCAACGCCGAGATCCGCGGCGACGAGATTATCTATAAGAACTACTACAACATCGGCATCGCCGTCGGCGGCGGCAAGGGACTGGTCGTCCCGGTCATCAGGAATGCGGAGTGGCTGAGCTTTGCCGAAGTGGAGCAGACGATCGCCGATTTCGGCCGGCGCGGGGCGGACAACAAGATCGCGCTCGACGAACTGACCGGCGGCACGTTCTCGATCAGCAACGGCGGCGTCTACGGCTCGATGCTGGGTACGCCGATCCTCAATCCGCCCCAGAGCGGCATCCTCGGCCTGCACAAGATCTACGACCGGCCGGTGGCGGTGGACGGCCAGGTGGCGGTCCGGCCGATGATGTATCTGGCGCTGACCTACGACCACCGGGTGGTGGACGGGCGCGAGAGCGTCGGCTTCCTGCTGAGGATCAAGGAAATCATCGAGGACCCGGCGCGCCTGTTTTTGGAAGTCTAGGGGAGTCAGATGGCAAGCAAGCAACACGATCTGGTGATCATCGGCGGCGGTCCCGGCGGCTATGTCGCGGCGCTCCGCGCCGCCCAGCTAGGAATCGATACCGCCTGTGTGGAGCTGGAAGAACGCCTGGGCGGCACCTGCCTCAGGGTCGGCTGCATCCCCTCCAAGGCGCTGTTGGAAAGCAGCGAGCAGTACGCCAACGCGCGCGACGGCCTGTTGGCGCACGGCATCTCCTGCGCCTCCGTGAAGCTGGACCTGGCCAAGCTGATGCAGCGCAAGGACGGCATCGTCGCCGAGCTAACCAAGGGCATCGATGGGCTGTTCAAGAAGAATAAGATCGCACGCTACCTCGGCCGGGCCGAGATCACCGCGCCGGGCGTGGTCAGCGTCGACGGCGACGAGACCGTCGAGATTACCGCGAAGCACATTCTGATCGCCACCGGCAGCACACCCGCGGCGGTACCCGGCGTGAAGCTGGACGGCACGCTGATCGGTGACAGCACGCTGGGACTGAGCTTCGACCGCGTTCCCGAACGCCTGGTCGTGATCGGCGCCGGTTACATCGGCATGGAGCTGGGCAGCGTCTGGCAACGGCTGGGCAGCCAAGTGATCGTTTTAGAGTACCTGGACCGGATCCTGCCCGGTACTGACAGCGAGATCGCGCGCGAGGCTCTGCGCCTGTTCAGGAAGCAGGGGCTCGACATCCGGCTGCAGTCGCGCGTCACCGGCGTCCAGACGCTGGGTAAGGGCGCGAAGGCCAGCTGCCTGGTGGAACTGGACGGCGGCGAACCAGTGGCCTGCGACCGCGTACTGGTCGTGGTGGGGCGCCAGCCCAACACCGCCGGTCTGGGCCTGGCCAACGTGGGCGTCCGCACCAACGAGCGCGGCTTTATCCAAGTCGATGCGCAATACGCCACCAGCGTACCCGGCATCTACGCCGTCGGGGATGTGATCGGCGGAATGATGCTGGCGCACAAAGCCTCGCACGAGGGTATCGCCTGCGTCGAGACACTCGCCGGCGGCCACGGCCATGTCAGCTACGACGCGATCCCGGCCGTCGTCTACACCGAGCCGGAGATCGCCAGCGTCGGCGCGACGGAGGACGCCTTGAAGACAGCGGGGCGGGAGTACCGGAAGGGCGTGTTCATGTTCCGTGCCAGCGGCCGCGCCAAAGCGCTCAATCAAACCGAGGGCCGGGTGAAAGTCTTAGCCGACGCCGCGACCGACCGGCTGCTGGGCGTGCACATCCTCGGACCGCGGGCGGGCGAGTTGATCGCCGAGTGCGCAATGGCGCTGGAGTTCGGCGCGACGGCGGAGGACCTGGCGCGCACCTGTCACGCCCACCCCACCCTGTCCGAGGTGGTGATGGAAGCCGCGCTGGCCGCCGGCTCCGGTGCGATCCACGGCTAGCCGCAGCCGCCCTTGACCTTCGGCCCGGGCTCCTTGATCTCGACGAGCTCGACGAACTCACGGCCCGCGGCGGCGTCGATCGGGGGCCGTGCCGCCGGATGCAGCTGGCCGACCGCCGAGTTGAACCGATGCCTCAGCGTGTCGTCGCCGCTCGCGCTGGGGTCGATCGGCTTGGTCAACTGGCCGTTAGCGAAGACGTCGAGCCAGAGGTTGATCCCGCCCGCCAGCAGGTAGGCATTCGTGGCACCCTGGGCCGTTAACAGCTTCCAGCCCTCGCTGGCGCGCTGTTCGTCATTGCCGATCACGACGAACACCGCTTTCTCGCCCGGTGCTTTGATCAGCGCGCTGTCGATCCCGCTGAGGGCAATGTGACGCGAATCCACCAGGTGGAACAGGTTGTAATCCGGTTCGTCGCGCACATCCAGCATAACGAGCGGCACTTTGGTGTCGTACATCAACCGCAGCAGGTCGCCCGGATCGATCTGCACCTTGCGCTCGTCCAGCTGCTTGTCCAATTCCGCCGCGCGAAATGCCACCTTGTCCGCCGCCGAAGGCTGCCCGATCAGCGCGACAACCGCGGCCAACAGCACCAGGATCACCGCGCCGGCAATGCGTAGTTTCGTCGCCACTACCGCACCTCCTTCCGGCTGGCCATCATCCGCTCGACGTATTCAACCAGCACGAAGCAGCCGACGGCGATCACCACGATGCCCAGAGCCACGTAGCCGGGATCGACGCCCAGCCACTGCGCCAAGCTGTAGCGCCCCAGCGCACCGGCGCCGAGGAACCACTGCCAGATTTTGGGGACGAGCTCGCCAAAGGCGAACAAGCCGAGCAGTACACCGCCCAGGAAGAACAGGCCGTCGAGCTTCAGCGTGGCCGCCGAGACCAGCGCCGTGCCGGGGCAATAGCCGCCGATGATGAAGCCCGCGCCGAAGATCAGCCCGCCGACCAGGCCGGGCCAGAGATAGGTCGGGTTGACCCAGATGCGCTCGTAATCCATTACCTGCAGTGCACACAGCAGGAATACCAGCACCATCGCCACGATGATCGCGGTGAACATCACCTTGAACACGGTCATGTCGTGGAAGTAGAACTGCGCGGCCAGCTTGCGGGAGTCGCCGAAGCCGGCCCGCTCCAGTACGAAACCGAAGCCGAAGCCGAGGGCGATAATCGCGATAATCTCGCCGACCGGCCCGATGAGTTGCGCGATGTTAAGAGGGAGTAAGGTATCCATCAGTTCCAGACCCTCCTGAACAGGTAGGCCAGCAGGTAGCCGCCCGCGAACACCGACAGCATGAACACGAAGCTGCCCACCGACAGCACCGCCCCGCCGCTGAGCGCCTGGCCGGAGGTGCAGCCGCGCGCCATCCGCGCGCCGAAACCGACCAGCGTCCCGCCGATCAGCGCCAGCGCCCACCTGGACCTCGGCGTGATCTGCGGACCGTGGAAGGTGGTCAGGCGGAAGCGGCCGGCCAACAGCCCCGAAACCAGCCCGCCGATAAAGACACCGACCAGCATCCAGACCAGCCAGTGGTCCAGGGGATGGCCGGCTCCGCCGACGGCGGTAGCCAGCTCCGGATTGCGCTGCACGTGGTCCGGCGCCAGCTGCCCCTCGGCGGCGGCGATCAGCCGTGCCATGCCGCCCGAGGCGCCCAGCCCGTGCCCCGTCACCGCGAAGGTGGCGAACAGCACGAGCCCCAGGATCGCGCCCGCCAGGTACGGATCCCAATACCGCGCCGGTTGGCGCTCGGCCTTAGCCTGCCTTGCCATGTTGCACCTCCCTGTCCGTGGTGCTGTTGTCGACGACCATTTCCCAGCCGGACAGCATCGCCCAGATGTTGGCCAGCGGGGAATGGCCGGTGGTGGTCAGATAGATATGCATGATGATGAACGCGCCGAACAGCCAGGCCGCCAGCGTGTGGACCAGCGCCAGCACGGGCAACCCGCCCAACGCGGCGACCGTCGCCGGCCAGTGCTGCGCGCCCCAGCTCAGGACGCCGGTTACGACCTGCACCGGCAGCAGGATGTTGAGGATCATCAGGTAGGTGACGCGCTGCAGGGGATTGAGCCGCTGCCTGGGCTCCTTCAGGTACGGGTATTCTTCGCCGCGGAAAATGCCGTAAGCGTAATAGCGGAGCTGCTTGAGCATGATGCCGACGAGGTTCTGCGGCTTAAGCAGGAACTGACGGATCGCGCCCGTCGTCAGGTAGTAGAACAGGCCCAGCCCGGCGTTGATGATCAATAGCGCCGCCAGCACGTTGTGCACGCTGACCATCAGCGCGAAATCGAACATCCGAAACGTGCCGGGGCTGTGCAGCAGCAGGCCGGTCAGCAACAACAGCGTGATCAACGCCGCCTGCGTCCAGTGCCAGAGCCGTTCGTACCAGCTGTAGAAATAGACCTTATTCATGTTGCGCCCTCCCGTTGCGGCGGTGCGCGACCCACCGTAGCAGCGTATGCCCGGCGACTCCCAGGATTACCAGCACCACGGCCAACAGCCCGAAGCCGTCGGCCCAGGGCCAGCGATGCGCGCCGAGGACATAATGCCCCTCATCAAGCACCTGCTGGCGATAGACATAGTTGTCCCCCAGCGGCGCCACCACCCCGGCCATCACAACGTTGGCGTCACCGACCAACCGTGGGACGACCCCACCGGGCAGGTCGGCGGACAACGTAAACGATCGGTCGAGCCGCGAGTCGGGCCCGTGGCAGGCCGCGCAGTCGCGGAGCGCCTGGTCGCTGACGACGCCATGGTTAATGCCGTAAGGCTGCAGCTCGCCGATGATCCGCGGCGCTTCCAGCCCCAACTCGGCCAGCCGGCTGGCGACCGCCACCGCCTTGGCCGGGGTGTCCAGCCGGAGCTCTGCCGGGTCGACGGTGCCGTTCTGGTCCGTGTCGAGTGCTTCGAGAATATCGGGCTGATAGCCGACGTCGGTACGCAGCGCCTGGTCCAGGAGCGCCAGCGGCACGGGTACGGGCGGTTCGCCCGCCACCCAGTACCAGGACGCCATCACGTTGAAGGGTCCGTACTGGCGCCGGCCATCCGGCGTCTCGCGCATGATCAAGAGCGGTTGGTAGTTGGTGATCAGCGCGGCCGGGTCGTCGACCGGACCGTCGATGCCGCGATAGGACACCCGCGGCCGGCCCGCGTCATCGACGACCGTCCAGTCGGTCATCTGCCGCGCCGGCGCGTGCAGCTCGGGAATATGGCAGGCCTGGCACATCAATACGCTGAAGTGCCGGTCCTTGTACGGCAGCCATTCGTGGGTGTGCGCCAGATCGTGGCAGTCGTTGCAGTCGCGCATCGTGCCGTCGAACTGGTCGCCGAGATGCAGCGTGGAGCTGTAGCCCTTGGCCAGCACGTGGCTGGGTTGCTTCAGGTATTCGCCGATCTCCAGCACGCGCGTGTCGAACCGCAGGTGCTCGATGTCGCCGCCGTCCTCCGCGCCGTAGTAGGCGGGGTTGTTGGTGGAGTAATGGCAGCTGACGCAGTCCAAGAGTCTCTCGGCGTGGACGTCCCAGGGCTCGTTCAGGCTTTCCTTGCCAGCCAGGTTCAGCGCCGACTGCGAAGGCCGTTGCGGCGAGAAGATCTCACCGGTCGCCTCCAGGTTCCTGAGGTGCAGTTCGGGCACTACGTAAAGGGGCGCTTCGCCGTAGTACACCGGCGCGTGGCAGAGCCCGCAATTCTCCGCCGTCGGATCGGTGACGCCCAGCACCTTCGCGCTGACTTTGCCTTCGCTGTCAAAAGCGGCGGAGTTGTAATCCCAGCCGCGCCCGTTGTAAGTCACGACCGCGGTGCGGCCCAGGGTCGCCGTCGCCGCCCAACCGAACGCGCCGGCGGTGAGCGCCGCGACCCGCGCCAGATTATCCGCTTCGGCCAAGTGGCAGATAAAGCAATTCAACTCGGGGATCCCCGACTCCCGCCAGTCCCACGGGACCGGCTGGTTGGTGACCGGGTCCAGGCTGTAGCTGGCCGCATTCAAATCGTCGCTCAGTGGCAACTCCAGCAGCGACGTGCCGTCGTTGGCGAGCGCCGCCGGTCCGCCGCCGACGTGGCGCCAGCCGTCGGCTTTGATCCAGTCCGCCACGCCACGCGTGAAGCGCTCCCCGTCACCCAACGGCAGCGAATAGTCCAGCAGGTCCAGCCGGCCGTAGAGGCCCGGTCCGGTGTCCCAGCTGCGGCCGCTGACCGCCGCGCCCGGTTTGCAGGCCTCGTTGAAGCCCGCCCAGGCATGGCAGTTGTAAAGCGCGATGTAATCCGTATCGTGGCATTGGCCGCAGGTGGTGAGCGGCGAAACGGGCCGGCCGGTTGCGATCACCAGCCCGCCCTGGTCATCCAAGAGCGCGATGTCCGGGTGCATCGGCGCCGCGGCCATGGCCGGTCCGACGCAGATGAAGGCGAGCAGTAAACTCCAGGCACGCCTCATGGCTGGACCTCCTCGCCGGCGATCAGCCCGGTTTGGGCCCGGGTGCCGCGGTAGGCGGGATCGCCGGTATAGCCGAGTTGCTGCCAGTCCAGGCGTTTCGCTTCCGGCCCGTGGCAGTCGGTGCACTGCAGGGCGTGCTCGGCCGGCTGCACCATGTGCGTGATCGGCCAGCACATCTCCGTTTCGGTCCAGGCATATTCGCCGCTGAACGGCCTACCGCTGGCCTGAGCTCCGAGGGTGAACGACTGCTGCCAGTCGAAGTCCTCCCAGAAACCGCCGGGCCCGTAGAGCTTGGGCACCAGCAGGTAGCGGTGCCGCACATCGTAGGCTTGGCGGCCGTGGTGCTTCTTGAACGGCATCAGCTTGGCGCGGGACCGGTCGATCGCGCCCTCCGGGCAATTCAGCCGCGTGATCTCGGCCGGGTCGATTGGCTGGCCCGGCAGGTAGAGCTTGACCCGCCCGTCAAACCAGAAATACTCCGGTACTAACCTGCGCCCGTAGGTGAAGCTGCCTTTTTCTTTTAAATAATGACGGGTCTCGCCGATGTCGAAGTAATAGTCTTCCGGCTCCTCGTCCAACCCGGCACTGGACCAGTCCCAGGAGAGCTTGGTCTCAGCCTCGACGGCGTAATACGGGATGTGGCAGGCCTGGCAGGCGACCGTCGCCGTGTGCATGTCCAGCCGCTGGTCGCCGTGGGGCTCTTGGGCGTGGCAGTCCGTGCAGAACACGCGCTGGTCGTCGCGCATCCTGACCGACGGCAGCAGCCCGGGAATCTGGTGCTGCTCCGTACGGTGGCAGTCCACGCAGACGAAGCCGTGCTTGCCCATGTGCACGTCGATCCGCGAGCTGGGATGTTTCATCGTGGCATCCATGTCGCCGTGCTTGACGGCATCGCCGCCGCCCCCGGCGAAATGGCAGGCACCGCAGTTGTCGCGGCTGGGCCGCGCCACGCTTTGCGCCGCGGCCAGCAGGTCGACGCCCTCGGCCGGCAGGCCGGCGCCGTTCGGATCCTTCTTATAGCCGCCCGTCTGGTCGTGACAGATCAGGCAGTCGATGTTCTCCGGATTGCTGAAATCGAAGCCGTCATCCTTCCAGCCGTAGCCGATGTGGCAGGAGGCGCAACGCTCCAGGTTCGACGGCGTGGCGATACAGAAGTTGTTGATCATATTCTTCTTGCCGATCTTCAGCGGTTCGGCCAGCCAGGGGACTTCCACTTCGTCGCTCTGCCAGGTCCAGTGCGAGATGTTGAGAACCTCCGCGCCGGCATCGGCATGACAGACCAGGCACTCGCGCGTCGCGTCCTGCGGCGTCGCCAGCGGCCCCGGGATCAACTCGGCGTGGTCGGTATGCGCCTTGACCAGCGGCATTCGCGCCCAGGGGTCGTCCGGCGGTGGGCTTTGACTACAGCCGGCGGCGATAAGCACCCAGCCGGCCAGCAGTACGCCGCTCAACCGCGCGAACAACCACGCGCCTTGACTATTCTGGACCTTGATTACCACATCTCAATTATACACATACCCAGGGGGGTATACAACAGCTAACGCCGGATGCAGCCAGATGTTCATGAGTCTCAGTTATCATCTCCGGAGTATCGATTTACGACGGTGTTTTTTGCTCGCGGAAGCTTGGGCTGGCACAACGATTATGCTGATACGCTTCGCACAAACAGCCGACTTTTGTCGCTGGTGGTATAAATTAAACAGATGCCTACTTTAAAGGAGAAGGTCTTTGAATTGGGGCGGAATCAGTCCGCCAAGTACCTCGATGTGACCACGCGGCGCTTCGCCAAGCCCGAGCATCTCTGGCCTAACGTCTCCAACCGGATCGCCCTGGGCATCGTCCATACCGCGCATCAGATGCTGCCGAGTGATACCTACTTCGGTCCGGCCATCGACGACCCGGAGAAAACCACGATGGAGGTCCATCAGTACCAGATGTGGGTGCACGAGCGGCTGGCGCACTCCGGCCTGGACAAAGCCATCGCCGGCGGTCCCGCCCTGCTGCCGGACATCACCGTCCACCTGCCCCAACCCTGGCGCTACTTGGCGCAACGGTCCGGTCCCAAAAACTACCGCCAATTGACGCGGCTGATCGTCCGCAACCTGGACTGGTTCCTCGACCAGTCGCGCAAATTGCGCGATCCCTGGACGATCTCCTATGAGAAGCTGCCGCTGAGCATTGTCTTCACCGTGCTGGTGCTGGCCTCCTGGGCGCTGACCACTCCGCTGATGGGCCTGCACTGGCTGCTGTTCTTCCTGGTGTTTCTCTTAGTCTGGGGTTTCACATTCACCGCGCAGCTGATCTGGGGCCGCGATTCGCATGTGCACAAGACCAACACGGCCGAGTTCTTCCATTACATCGCCACCAACTACGCCGACCTGGACGAAACCAAGCCTGAGATCCGAGCGACGATGAGCCAGCAGGATGCTGCTGAGCAACCCTATCGCGATTTGATAAAGCGCACGCGGATCTTCCACTCCTGATCCGGCGCCGGCCCACGCGCGCGGACTAGATCTCGCAGGCCTGCGGTTCCGCTTGCTTCTTGTTGCGCTTGGCGTGGTAGTAGAGCAGCGGGATCACGACCAGCGACAACGGCGTCGAGGCGGCGATACCGAACAACAGCGCCCAGGACAAGCCGCTCCAGACCGGGTCGGTCACCATCATCAGCATGCCGGCCATCGCCGTCACCGCCGTCAGGAAGATCGGCCGCGTGCGGATCACTCCGGCGTAAATCACCGCGTCGCGCAGCGACATGCCGGCGGCCATCGAGTCCTGGATGAACTCGATCAGGATAATCGAGTTGCGCACGACGATGCCCGACAGCGCGATCACGCCGATCATACCCGTCGCGCTGAAATAGACGTCCCAGGCGCCGACGATCGCGAAGCCGGGCAGCACGCCGAGCATCGTCAACGGCACAGCGCCCATCAACAGGATCGGATCGCTGAAGCTCTTGAAGCGTCCGACCAGCAGCAGGTAGATCAACAGGATCGCCACGCCCATCGCGATACCCAGGTCGCGGAAGACCTTCAGCGTCAGGTCCCACTCGCCCTCCCACTTCAGTTCGTGGCTGGGCGGCAGCGGGTCCTGGGCCGCGTGCGTGATCAGGTCGATGTTGGCATAGACGCTGCTGCGCTGGTCCATCTCGCCGAAGACGTAGCTGACCGGCCGCAGGTCCTTGTGATAGACCGGCCGGCCGACTTCGCTGTGCTCGACGTTGACGAGCGTGTTGAGCGGCACCGGTCCCAGCGGCGAAGGCAGCACGATGTGCCCGAGGTCCTCCAGGCTGCTGCGGTACTCCACCGGAAAGCGCAACACGACCGGCGTCTGGTTCAGCTCGGCCGGATCGTGGATCTGCGTGACGGGATAACCCGACAGCGCCGCCCTGAGCGACATCGAGACGTCGCTGACCTTCAGTCCGGCTTGGACGGCCTTCTCCTCGTCGACGGTGATCTTCAGCTCCTCGGCCACCGTGGAAACCGAGTCGTCGATGTCGGTTACCTGGGCCGTCTCGCCGAACCATTGCCGAACCTGGGCCACCAGGTCGCGCTGCAGTTGGCCGTAGGGACCGTAGATCTCGGCGACCAGCGTGGAGCGTACCGGCGGGCCCGGCGGGTCTTCGACCAGCTTGACGTTGGCGTTGAACGGCGCGGCCAAGGCGTGCAACTCGGGCCGGATGCGGCGGACCATTTCCTCGCTCTTTTCGCTTCGGGCTTCCTTGGGTGTCAGGTTGACGCGCAGGTCGGCCTGGTAGGGCTGGTTACGGAAGGCGGTGCCGCGCAGCAGGCCGTTGAAATCGATCACCGAGCCGGCGCCGACCGTGGTGATCACTTCGACCACCTCCGGTTCCAGCAGCAGCCGGTCCTCCAGCTCGCGCGCCAGCTTCTCGGTGGAGTTCAGCGCGGCACTGGCCGGCAGGTCGACCGTGACCAGGAAGGTCTTGACGTTGGCCTTGGGCAGCATGCGGAACTTGACCCACTGCACCGCCGGGAAGGCGAAGCAGATCAGCAGCGCCACGACCAGCGCGATCATCAGCATTTTGTATTTCGCCGGGCTGTCCATCAGCGGCACCATCACGCGATTGAACAGCTTGAGCAGGATCGGATTTGCGCCCTGCGCGTCGTCCAGCGCCGCCGAGCCCGTCGTCGCCGGCTTGTCCCCGCCCGCCTGCTCGTGCGCCGGCTTGATCTTCAGCCACCGCAAGGCCAGGTAGGGCGAGATCTTGAAGGCCACGATCAGGCTGATGATCATCGCCACCGGCACGTTGAAGGGAATCGGGCCCATGTACGGGCCCATCATGCCCGTGACGAAGGCCATCGGGATCATCGAGACGACAACGACCAGCGTGGCGTAGATCGTCGGGTTGGCGATCTCGTTGACCGCCAGGATGCAGCTGTTGGTCACGCTGCATTTCTGCTGGCGCAGCTGCAGATGGCGGTGGATGTTCTCGACCACCACGATCGCCTGGTCGACCAGGATCCCAAGGCTGAGGATCAGAGCGAACAGCGTGATGCGGTTGATGGTCTGGCCGGCCAGGTAGCCGATCGCCAGCGTGACCAGGACGGTAATCGGGATCGCCACGGCGACCACGGCGGCATCGCGCCAGCCCAGGAATATGACCAGCAAGCCGATCACGATGATGATCGCCCAGGTCAGGTTGTACACGAGTTCGTTGACGGTTTTGTTGGCGGAGGCGCCGTCGTCGCGCGTCACCAGCCAGCTGGTCCGGTCGCTCAACAGCGTCGGCGCGATCTCGCTCATCTTGTCGATTACGGCCTGCGAGATCGTCACCGCGTTTTTGCCTTTTTGCTTGGCGACCGCCAGCGTCACAGCGTTGTAACGGTGGCCGGTCAGCTGCTGGTTGTCCGCCGCCAGCCCGCCGTGGAACTTGGTCATGATTTTCTGGCCAAAGCTGATCCGGCTGATGTTGGTCATTTCCGCCGGACCGTCCGTCACCGTGGCGATATCGCGCAGGTAGATCGGCTCGCCGCCCATGCCGTTGGGAAACGTATGCGTTTTAACGACGATGTTGCCGACATCCTCCGCGTTGCGCAGGAACTGCCCGCTGCGAACCATCACGCGTGTGCCGCCGTTCTCCAGGCGGTCGGTGGGCAGGCGGAAGTTGGCGCCGCCGATCGCCTCGACGATCAGCATCGGATCGACGGCGTAGGCCGCCGACTTGACCGGATCGATCTCGATCGTGATCTGGCGGTCGTCGCCGCCGACGATCACGCTCTCGCTGGTGCCGGCCACCTCGCGCAGCTCGTTGAGCAAGGCCGTGGCTTCCTGGCGCAGTTCGAAGGTCGAGCGCTCCTCGCTGAACAGGGTGAGGGCCACGATCGGCACGTCGTTGATGTCGACGGGCTTGACGATCGGGCTCATGATACCCAGCGGGGCCTGGTCCAGGTTGGAATAGACGGTTTCGTAGACTTTGAAGACACTGTCTTCCTGGTCCTCGCCGACGTAAAATTGCGCGGCGACGACGCCGAAATCGGGAAACGCAGTGGAGTACACGTGCTCGACGCCCTTGATATCCCACAGCTTGCGCTCCAACGGGATGCTGATCAGGTTCTCGACCTCCTGGGGCGAAGCGCCGGGGAACGGCACGATCACATTGACCATCGGCACGCTGATCTGCGGGTTCTCCTCGCGCGGGGTGACAAAGAGCGCCATCATCCCGAAGGCCAGC
Source organism: bacterium (assembly GCA_016932385.1). GTDB lineage: Bacteria > 4484-113 > 4484-113 > 4484-113 > JAFGCY01 > JAFGCY01. Next base: position 33,515 of record JAFGCY010000088.1, read on the forward strand.
GCGGCGACCATCACCAGAAGCGTGATCTTGGAGTCGATGAACATCTTGGTCATGATCCCGCCGATGTTCAGCTTGGTATCGAGGGTGCTATCCATCTCGACCAGCCGGTCCTCGCTGTGCGGGGGCGTCCAGTCCTCGCCGGGATCGACCGGACAGCCGGGCTCATTCGGTTTGAAGAACTTTCTCCACTGCATGGCTGCCTCCCCTAATTGCCGACTTGCGCGCCGGAATACATGCCGGTCTGCGGCTGGGCCACGATCCGGTCGCCGTCGCTCAATCCGCGGATCACCGTCCGCACGCCATCCTCTTCGGGTCCGAGCTCGACCGCCGTGCGGCTGATCACGCCGTTCTCGGAGACGCGCCAGACATAAGATTGCTCGCCGTCGACGAACACCGCCGCCGCGGGTACGCTCAGCCGCTCCTGCTCGCCGGCGGGAATCCGCACGCGGACGAAGCGCCCGCTGAACAGTCCATCGCTGGAGTCAAGCTGCAGCTCCACCTTTACGGTATGCGTGCCGGGATTGGCGGCCGCGCCGATCACGTCGATTGTGCCCGTGATCACGGATAGTCCGCTGACCTCGTCGCCGACGATGACTTCGACGGTCTCGCCCGCCGTAAGGTGCTTGAGCAGGTGTTCGGCGACGCTCAACTCCACACGGTAGCTGCTGTCGTCCTCGACCATGTAGATCGGATAACCGGGCGAGGCCATCTGACCGACTTCGGCCAGCTTTCGCGTCACCACCCCGTCGAACGGCGCGGTCAACGTGGCGTACTGCTGGTAGGAGGCCGCCTGCTGGCCCTTGGCCGCGGCCTGCTGCTGTTTGGCGGCGACCTGCGGCCGCTTGGCCTCGGCCTGGGCGATCATGCCCTCGGCCTGGGCTACGGCGCCCTTGGCGCGCTCGACGTTCTCCGCGGCGATCTTCAGACCCAACTCGGCCTTGTCGCGGTTGACGCGCGGGATGCTGTCCTCGGCCACCAACCGCTCGGCCCGTTCAAAGTCCACCTGGGCGTCGGCGTGGGCGGCCTCGGCCTGCGCCAGCGCCGCCTGGGCCTGGGCCAGTCCAGCCTGGCCCTGGGCTACCACCGTCTCGACCTCGCCCAAGGCCGCCGCGGCTTCGGCCTGGTAGGCCGCCGCCTCGTTACGCATCGCCTGGATGTCGGTGTCGTCGATCCGCGCCAGCACATCACCCGCGCTGACGCGTTCGCCTTCTTCGAAGCCCAGATAGGTAATCGCGCTGAACAGCTTGGTGGCGATCGGCACGGCCGTCGTTCCCGTCACCGTTCCCGTGACCTCCGTGTAGCCGGTTTCGGTCCGGGCGCTGACCGTCACGACCGGCGCGGCGAAACTCTGGCGTTGCAGCTCGGCGGGCTTCTCGGCCTGCGTGCAGCCCAGCGCGGCCAGCCATAGGATGCTTGCCGCAGTCAATGTGATGATTTTGTAGCTATTCATGATTGCCTCCCATGCAGTCCGGAAGCTCGAGTTCCATACTTGTCGACATATCTCCCGACTCCGCGCCACCCAGGAACGGATCCTCGGCGGTGCCCGTCAGGCCGGCGGCCTGCAGCAGGCGCAGGTAGGCCAGCAGGTAGTCGTGCTTGGCCTTGACCTGGCGCAGCCGGCTTTCCTTGTGTTGCGTGATCGCCATCCGCAGGTCCAGGTAGTTGGTCAGCCCCTCGCGGTAGCGGTTTTTCACCACGCGCAGGTTCTCCGCGGCGCGCTCGGCCTGGCTGCCGAACGTCTCGATCGACTGCCTGGCGATCACCACCTCGGCATGCGCCTGGGCCACCTCGATCTGCGCCAGCTCCTGCAGCTGCTCCAGCGCGAGCTGGGCGGCCTGCAGATCGGCGCGTTTCTGCTCGATCTCGTTGTCGATCACGCGTCCGGTATCCAGGTCCAGCAGCAGCTGGGCACCGAAGGTTACCTCGTTGTGCCCGTTATCCCAGAGATCGGCGCTACTGTGCTTGCCCTCGGCGAATACGCCGACTACGGGATTGCGCTTTTTAATCGCCTCGTCGAGCACGTTGGTCGCCGCGCAGACCCGCAAGGACATCGCATTCAGGTCCGGGCGCGACTCCAGCGCGAGGATCGTGATCTCGCCCAGGTCCGGCACCGGCTCGTCGAGGATCGCCAGCGGGATCTCCGGCGCGAATTCGCCGGCGTAAGCGCCGCCGGTCAGGATACCCAGCGTATCGATGATCAGCCCGCGATAGGTCTGGGCGCGGTTGACCTCGTCGGCCAGGTTGGCCAGCTGGACGTCCGCCGCGGCGATATCGCTGCCGATCACCAGCCCCTCGTCGTAGAGCTGCTCGATCAGCCGCTTCAACTCGTCGACCGTCAGCGTGGCCTCGTCGAGCACCAGCAGCTGGTCGTCGAGCAGCGCATAGTTGAAATAGGCCTCGATCACCTTGGTGGTCAGCTCGTGCTCCCTGGCCAGCGCGTCGAAGTCGATGGCGTTGGCATTGAGCGCCACGGCGTCGCTGAGCAGCTTGATCCGGCCGCTGTTGAACAGCGGGTACATCAGCATCAGCTTGTATTCCATATTTCCGAAGTAGTCCGGATCGTTCAGCGCCGCCGGATCGAAATCCATCTGCGTGACGCGGCCCTGGCTGAGCTTGCTGGCGAACACGCCGAGCGGGCTGTTGGTCTGCATGCCGGTGATCGACAGCTCGCTTTTCAACCCGCCGTAGCCGGCTACGGAGTCGCTCTGCTCCTGGCCGCTGATCGCCTGCCACTGCATCGCCGCCAATCCCGGGCTATGCTCGATGGCCGCGGCGACAATGTCCCCCAGGAGGAATACGGGCAGTTGGTCCTCAGCCACGGAAACGTCAGACTGTGTGATGTCGGCTTCCCGTTCTTCCTCGACATCGGGGGCTTTATCCTCGGTTTCAGCCGGTGCGAGCGTATTGGCCAGCCGCGTGATCTCCTCATACTGTGTATCCGATTGATGGACCCGCGGATTAACCTGCGCCAGATCGCCGGGCGCGCCGATCGACGCCCCGGCCGGCGCAGCCAACGCCAGCATCAGCACCAGCCCACCCAGCGTGCTAACAAGCTGGGATAAGCACCTGTTCTTCAACAACATGTAGAATTGCCTTCCTCCCTCGGCGCAATTGCCCTTGGTCGGTTGCCGTCAATTAACTTCAGCATCACGGTCCGGCAACGCGTCTATCAGCGCCCGCGCCGTGCTACAACATTGATAGCATAGCATTTGCGCGCGGCACTTCAACGAAATACCCCCTGGGGTATACGTTTATCGTACCGGACCCGGCTGTTTTTCGGGTGATTGTCATAATCTGTGTCCTCCCTGCTGCAGCCATCCGCGCAACGCCGCGCCGCAGGCCGTCGCCGCATTTCGTATAATGCTATTAAGAACAAGAAGGTGGGGGTTGTAGCGTGGCAAAACAAATGCCGGTAGTTACACGGGTTTGCGCCGGATTGGCTGGCTTGGCGGTGCTCCTGTTGCTGTTGACGCCCGGTTGCCGAAGCGGAGCACCGGCTAACCTCGCCCAGCAACCGTCCACCGGCTCGCCGGTCTGGTCGGGCCTGGGCCATGATTCCACCCGCACCGGCTATTCGCCGGTCTCCGGCCCCACTCAGCTTGCCGAACGGAGCTATGCCGAAATCGACGTCAGGATGCGCGGCTACGCCTGCGCCGGCGCTGGCCGCAGATATTACATCATCGGCTTCAGCCTGCAAGCGTTCGACGCGGCGGACCAGCCGCTGTGGCGGTTCCGTCCCGTCAACGGCGTGGCCGGCAATCCAGCGCTCGGCGCTGACGGCACGATCTATGTGCTGGGGCGGGACTGGAACCTGTATGCGCTTAGCCCGGACGGCTCGCTTCAATGGCAGATCCCCAGCGAAATGCCGGACTGGTATTACTCGATCGACCAAACGGAGATCGGGCGCTATGCCGACCAGATCGCCGTCGATCCAACCGGCCGGGTTTACGCCACCCGGCAGCGAACGTTGTCCGGCGATGAGTATGAACTGCTGGCCGCCAGCCCCACGGGGGAAGTCCTCTGGCGGCGTGTTTTCACTGGTTGGATCGGCGAACCACAGCTCGGGCCATTGGGCGTGTACGTCTATACGCCGGACAACCTGATCCAGGTGATCAGCCCGGCCGGCGAAAATGCCTGGAGCATTGCCAAGGAGGACCCCGGCGATCGCACCGTCTGTTTTGCCGTGGCCGGTGACGGGACGGTCGCCTATGTTCAAGGCGGCGAGCTGCACGTCCTGTCCGCGGACGGCCAGGTGCGCTGGGAAGCTGAGTACGTTGGCCGATACAATGCGCTTCCCCAGGTAGCCGTTGACCACTCCCGCGTGTATCTCAAGCCCGCGCGGGACCTGCTGTGTTACAGCAGCGCCGGCAACCTGCTCTGGACGGTGGAGGATGCGCTATATGACCGCTCCCCAATCTGCATCTCGGCGGACGGCGGCATCTGCGGCTTCCAGGAGAATTCGGAGTCTGATACGGGTAACTACTTCCAGGTGGTTTCCATCGATGCCGATGGAGCGCTGGCCTGGGATTGCGACCTGCGCGACAGCCTGTCATATAACAGCTATGACCTTACCGTCGACGAGGCCGGCCTGATCCACGCCGGCTCCAACTTCGTGTACCAGGAGATCAGCAGCGCTGGCGAGGTGGAGTACGATCACTGGGCAGCCTACAGCGTCCCCCGCGGTCCGGTGATCGATGCCGACCTGAACTGCTATCTCGCCTATGGCAGAACGTTGTACTGCTTCGATATGGCGGGCGAAATGCGCTGGCAGGCGGAATTCGACGACACGATCAACAGCCATCCGGTGCTGGACCCGCGGGGCACATTGATGGTAACCACGGCCGAGACCGGACTGCATGTGCTGGATATGGCCGGCAAACAGCTCTGGAACTTCACTCCGATTTTGCCGGCCCTGAACGTTTCGGTTGGTGCGGGCGGCGAGCTTTATTTGCTGACCGATGGCAACCTGGCGTACATGTTGAATGCAGGCGGCCAGCCGGTCTGGCAGTATACGTCTGAGAAAAGCTTCGTCGCCACTCCCGCGATCGCTCCCGACGGCACGATCGTCACCATCATCGGCGACCGCTATCGGAACACCGACCTGGTCGCCATTTCACGGTCGGGCCGGCTTAAATGGCAAATATCCGACATCAAATCCGATTACTACAGTGTTCCGGTAATCGACGCGGACGGCACCGTTTATTGCGTCAGCCACGGGGCGATAAACGCGTTTACCGCCGACGGGCGGCTGCGCTGGTCGCTGGACGGCAACTGGCATGCCAACATCGCACTGTCACCGTCCGGCATCATTTATGCCACCGACGCCTCGGGCTCGTTTCTCGCCAGCGTGAGTGACACTGAGTACTACGAGGACTCCAACGGCGTGTATGCCATCTCCACTACGGGCGAGATCCTCTGGTACCACCGGCTGCACGCCTATTCGTACACCAAGCCCGTGGCCGATGCTCGCGGCAACGTGTTTGTCGGCACACATACCGGCCGGGTGAATGCATTCAACCGCTATGGGCACAGCCTGTGGTTCTTCTGGGGCTCCGGCGATTTCCTGGACTGGCCCGACGCGACCAAGTACAACACGGGCGGCTCGGCAACCAGCGCCGCGCCCTATGTGTACGCGCCGAGCCTGGCGCTAGCACCCGACGGCACGCTGGCCTGCACGAATAGCTGGGACATGACGCCCCAGGATAACCAAGACGAGGAGCACCTGCTGGTCATTTTCATCCGCAGCAATACCGGCGGCTAACCGCCGGCCCGTCTACCACGCCGGGCGCAGCGTGCCGTCCGCGTCGGCGATATACGGCAACCAGGTCAGCGCCACGCTTTGCACCTTGAGGTCCGCCTTACGCGGCGTAATCTCCTTCTTGGTGATCGGGTACCGATCCAGCGTGTACTTGCTTTGCAACTCGGCCAGCTTGATCCGCTGCTCTGATTGCAGCTCGTAGAGCTTGGCCTCGGCTTCCCGCAGCTGCTGCTCGATCTGCTTGACATCGGCCTTGCGTTTGGAGGCCCGCCCAACGCTTCGGGCCGCGGTACGGGCGCGATCGAGCTTGCGTTGGGTCACGCGCCGGCTGCCGAACAGCACTTCCAGCACGGCCCCGCCCATCGAGACCGCGCTGTCCAGCTTGGTCAGCGAGTACTCGCTTTTTTCCTGCTGCAACCGGGCTTGGGATTGCTGGATCTGCCGCTCCAGGCTGTCGCGCTTGGATTGATACTTGTGGTTGAGCTGCTCCATCTCCACGTCGCGCTTTTCGCGGATCGCCTGGTTGATCCGCGCGGTGAATTGCCGTAAATCCTCGCCGGGCTGCGACTTCTGCTTCAGCCGCGGGCAAGAAAAAACCGTCACGGCCGCGCTGGCATAGGCGTGGCTGGCCAGCGAACTGGACCAGGTGGTGTAGCTGGCGGCAGCGCGCGCGATCTCGGGCAGCGCGGTCAGCTCCGCCCCGGCCGGGGCCTTGCGGCCGGTAACCAGGTTGGGCAGCGGTTGCGCCTCGTCCCAGGGATCCGCGCCGGTGCGGTCCGTCAGCGGCGCCAGCAGGCGCAGGTCGCGCCAGTCATCCCAACTGGCCCCGCTATCCACGTAATGCAGGCTGACCTGGCCCGCCAGCGCCGGCCGGTAAACGAGTTTCGCGCCCGCCGGCAGATTGGCGGAAGGCTGCGCATACAATGCCTGGGCTTCCGCCGGGATTTGCGTGCGCTTGACCGGCTCCGCCTGCGGTTCGACCGCGGGTGGCTGGGCGATCGCCGGAACGGGCTGGGCCGCCGCCGGCGCTGGGGGATCCGCATCGCCCTTTTGCTCCTTGGTCAGCGTCGCGATATGGTCGCGGCTCAGCGGTCCGCGCAGGTAGCTCATCGCCCAGCGCGTCGTGAACACGACCGGCCGCGCCTGGTGCACGTTGTGCAGGAAGAACTCGCGCCCGTCCAACCCGGCGAGAATCGTTTCGATCTCGAGACGGTCGAGTTTGCCGCTGCCCTCCCCCGCCGCGCTGAGCAACCCGTCGATCACGCGCTCGCGGTCGCGTTCGGTCTGCAAGCGGCCCAACAACCAGGTGCCGGCGTTGGCGAGGCCCTTGTAGTCAAGGTCGACCGGGTTCTGCGTGGACAGCACCACGCCGAGGCCAAAGGCCCGGGCCTGCTTCAACAGCGTCAACATCGGCTTCTTGGCCGGCGGATTCGCCACCGGCGGGAAATAGCCGAAGACTTCGTCCATGTAGAGCAGCGCGCGCAGGCTGCCCGTCCCGCTTTGCGTGCGCACCCAGCCGACCAGCTCGTTGAGCAGCAGCGTGACGAAGAACATTCGCTCCGCCTCCGACAGGTGCGCCAGGTAGAGGATCGACAGCCGCGGCTGGCCCTCCGGCGTGTAGAACAGCCGGTTGATGTCCAACGGCTCGCCCTCGGCCCAGATCGAGAAACTGGGCGAGGCCAGCAGGTTGTTGAGCGTAACCGCCAGTTCCAGGCGGGCCTTGGCCGGATAGAACGTGTCCAGTTCCAGCACGCCAACGCGCTTGAACGGCGGCTGGCCGATCAGCTGGATCAGCTCCGGCAGGCCGCAGTCACGCCCGCCCCGCCACTCGTATTCGAGGATGTTCGACAGCAGGATGTGCTCGCGGCTCTTCAACGGATCGGCGTCGATGTCCAGCAGTGTCAGCAGGCCGGAGACGCTGCCGCTGATCCGCTCGCGAAAAGCGTCGTCGTCGGTGAGCAATTCCGGCGCCGGCGCGCTGAACGACTTCAGCACCGACAGCGGTTGGCCGGCACTGGAGCCCGGCGTGTAGATGCGCCAATCCACGCTGTCCTTGAGGCGCTGGATCCGCGCGCCATCCTCGCCCCACTGCGCCAGGCCGCTTTTCCAGAGCTCCGCCGTCTTGGCGGCGAACTCGTCCGGCGTCAGCCCCTTGCGCGCCGCGGCGCCGGGGTCGACCCAGGGAGCGAAGTCCGCCGGTGCCAGCCGCGGGAAGGTCAAGAGCAGGTTGGCCAGGTCGCCCTTGAGGTCGATCGCGATCGCCGGCACGCCGTCGATGGCGGCTTCCTCCAGCAGGCAGGTGCACAACCCGGTCTTGCCGCTGCCGGTCATACCGACGCACACCGCGTGCGTCGTCAGGTCCCGCGAATCGTAAAGCACCGGCAGGGGTTGGCCGGCCTTGAAGCTCGCGCGCTCCGCGCCGAGGTAGAACACCCCCAGCTTTTCGAAAACAGCGGACTGTAACGGTTGGTTCGGGCTCATGAGTTTTTCCTCTCGGCTGGATTATAAACGTTAGCAGTTGGCTGGGGAATAGCCTGGATGCGCCTGAACCTAATAATGATATGCACTTCATCTGTTCTCCAGTTATTACGCTCTCTTTTATATTATTTCTGAACTTAACCTGTATTTAATGCATGACCCTCTTAGCATGTTACGCACCTCGGCATGGTAAACTAAGTGGGTCCACGCCGGAGGATGTGCAATGTATACGCGGCTGACGACAGCACTGGTATTAGCCTTGTTTATCACAGCGTGCGGGGGAGGCCGGAATGGCGAACCGCCGACCAACGTGTTGGCTGCCGCACCTGCTGACTCCGTAGTGCAGCCGGGCAACGTTCTTCCTGGCGCGACCAGTGACTCCCCTCCGGCCGGAGTGCCGGATCAGCGCTCCGTCGCCGAAGCACCGGTGCCGGACGGCGTTGATCCCGGCGTATTTGAGCTGCTGCGCACAGAATTGCTGCGGATACTCGACGAACGCTCCGTCGATAGCAGACAGGCCAGTTTCACGCCTTACGGCACCGCCAATCAGATTGACGATCTGACGCTCACCGGCTCGGGCCCTTACCGGCTGACCTGGACTTATCGCAATATCGGCGATTACGACTTCAACGGCCAGGTCAATGTCAGCGACCTGACGCCGATCGGGGTCTATTTCGGCATGTCCGAATCCGATCCGTTGTGGCCGCTGGCCTGCACCGCGGATGGCGACGGTAATGGGTTAATCACGGTTTCGGACATCACCCCCCTGGGCCAGAACTTCGGGGGCACGATCGTCGGCTACCAGGTCTGGGGTACCGACCAGCGCGAGGGCGAGTGGAACTTCCTAGGCAACGCGACCGTGGAAACCAACCTGCGCAAGAACGCCCTGCGCCCGCGGTTTGTGATTCAGCTTTCGACGCTGGATTACACCTATTTGGGCCTGTGGCCTTACGACAACAGCGACGATGAAGGTTGGTGGTCGAATACCGCCACGCTCGGCCAGTCCGAGCCCCGCTATATAGTTGGCATGAGGAGCATATGGGACGCTGGGTCATAATCACTGCATTGATCGCCGGCACGCTGGTCGCCGGAACAGCCGGCTTTGCTTCTGCCGCGGCGGACTGGCAAAAAGGTTTCGAAATCGCCGGTGTATCCGATATGTTTATGCTGGCTTCGACGACGAATCTCGGCGCCGGCGAACGTGATGCGCTGTTAAGCTATATGAACGCCGCCGACCTGAGCGGCTGGGTCCGGACTTGGGGCACGTCGATCAACGAATGGCCGGAAGCCCTAGCCGTCGATCCCAGCGGCAATGCGATTATTGTCGGCAGTTACGACCGGACGCAGTCGGGTGACTACGTGGCCACGCCGGGCTGGATAATCAAGGTCGACAAGTCCGGCAACCTGCTCTGGGCCAAGCAGATTGGCTGGACAACCTGGTCGATCATCCCGTACGCGGTAACGACGGACGATTTCGGCAATATCTACGTGACCGGCCAGCTGTGGAATTACCACGAAGTCTATGATCCCGCTGGCTTTTTCCCGGTACTGGGGTTTGTCTATACGGCCAAACTGACCGCCGCCGGCGAGTTTGTCTGGGGCAAGCGCTGGCGTGCCGACGAGTACGATTTTCTCGCCGGTGAAGCGATCCTGTGCAACGGATCCGAGGTCGTGGTTGTCGGAACATATGACAACAACATCACGCATGAAACGGACACGCTGGTAATCTGGTACAACGCCGCCGATGGCACGACCATCGACGCCGTCCACTGGGGCCTGCCCGACCAGTACGCCACCCCCACGGCCGCGGACTACAGCCCCAGCGGCGAAGTCTACATCTGCGGTTGGACCGCACCGGAGAACGACGTCCTCCTGCTGAAATTCAGCGCCGGGCGCAACCTGTTGGAAGTCCAGGCCTGGGGCTCGGGCGGTAACGAATTTGCCAATGACATTGATGTAATCGGCGATGAAGTTATGCTCGTCGGCCAGGTCGAGAACGGCAAGCACCCCCCGGTGGGCGACGACAGCTACCAGGCTCCCAAGTGGGACGGCTTGTTCCTGCACTTCGAGAACGACGTGCTCGTCGGCCAGCAGCTCTGTCGTAACCTGGCGGCGAATACAGATGGCGCTTTCCATAACGTCGCCGCCCGTAACGCGTTCGAAGTGTGGGTCACCAGTACTGGCTATGAGCGCAACAACTACACCTACGAGCAAGTCAAGGGAGCGAACACCTACCTGAGCACATCCCTGGAAAAAGCGGTGCCCCGCGAGGACGACAACACGCCCAGCAGCGTCAGCGACGTTAGCGCCAGTTTCCTGACCCCGATGTCGCTGGGCGATTTTGCCGTTTACATGGGGCAGCAGCCGGCAGAGCTCAGCATGCTGGAATGGAGCACCCAGCCGCATACGCCGGACCCCCAACTGACCGCCGACGTCACCACCGGCCCGGCTGAACTGACCGTCAATTTCGATGCCTCGGCCTCGACGATCGACTTCGGGACGATTGCCGGCTTTGCCTGGGACCCCGATCTCGGCGATGGGCAGTCGTTTGCCGACACCGGCCTGACCTCGACCTGGCAACACGTTTACACACAGCCCGGCGACTATCTCGCGGCGGTCCAGGTCCGCTCTGACGACGGCACGAAGATTATTAAAACGCTCAAGATCAAGGTCACGGCTGCCCAGTAAGCATCAGCCTAAACCTGGTCGCTATTGCGAACAGCCTTCCTCGGTGGATTCCAGCTCCTCCAGCAGGACTTCCACGGCTCGGGCCAGCTGAGCATCGAAGCCGTCGCGTAACTCAGCCGGATCGACATCGATGTAGATGTCCGGCGGCGTGCCGCTTTGCTCCAGGTTGCGGCCGTCCAGTTCAAACCAGCCCTGCAGCGGCAGGCGCACCCAGCTGCCGTCGATCAGGGTGAAGCCGCTGGTGCCGATCACCGCGCCGGCGGTATCAATGCCGACGATCGGACCCAGGCCCAGGCGGCGCCAGCCGGCCGGGAAGATCTCGGCGTCGGAGCCGCTGCACGCGTTGATCAGCAGCGCCTTGGGCTTCAGAAACGCGCCGGGGGGCTGCATCGTCCAGGGCTCATCGCGCTGGTTGGCAAAGCCGAAGGGGTTGCGGTCGAGCAGCTCGAACAGCGGCTCGTGGATCCAGCCGCCGGGATTGAAGCGCACGTCGACGATCAGCGCGTCCTTGTCGAAGAACTCGCTGAAGAACTCGCGTTCGAATTTGGCCAACTCACCGCGGCTCATGCTGCGGATGTGAATGTAGCCGATGCGCCCGCGGCTCAGTTCGTCCACCGTCGCTTCGTTCTGCAGCTCCCACTCTCGGTAAAGGAGACCGGTATAAGCGCCGTAGGTGATCGGCTTGATCGTTACGTCGCGCGGCGCGCCGTCGCCCGTCACCACCGTCAGCGTCAGCGGCCGGCCGGCCTGGTCGTCGAACAGGTCCAGCCAGCGCAGGCCGAAGTCCACGGGTTGCCCGGCGACTTCCAGCACAATATCGCCCTCCGCGATGTCCACGCCCGGCTGGTCCGCCGGCCCCTGGTAAACCACGTGCGCCACCCTAAGTCCCGGCCCGGCGAAGGCGGGATCGAATTCCAGGCCGGGATGTCCCGTCGTTACGCCGGTCGTGCCGTAGCTGTGCTCGTTCATGTTCAGCCCCAGGTGGCTGGCGTTCAATTCGCCCAGCAATTCGGTGAACACGAGGCCGAACTCCTCGGGCGTGCCCAGCGTATCGATGTAAGCGCTGTACTTCTCGTACATCGCCGGCCAATCCGCGCCGTGCATTTCCGGATCGTAGAAGCGCTCGCCCAGCGTCCGCCAGCCCTCGCGGAACATCTGCCGCCAACGCGCCCGTTGGTCCAGCCAGAATTCGCCGCGCGCATTGATCGTCTCGCGGCCCTTGCTCTTGCCATCGTCGTATTTCAGATAACGCACGGTGCCGCCGTCGCGGTAATAGAGCCGCTTGCCCTTGGCGGCCAAGACCGGATCGCTCCAGTTGCCGTCCTGGATCTTGTGGGCATCGCCGCCCTCGGCCTTGACCGCCCACAACTCGTCGCCCTCGTCGTCCGGATTGCAGGTGTAAAGCACCCACTCGCCGTCGTCGCTCAGCAGCGCCCGGCCGCACCGATTCTGCCGCGACACGCGCCGCGCCCGCAGATGAATGTCCGTGAAGTCGATGACAACATCGCCCTTGATCTGCTCGGCCTTGTCATCATGCTTGTCCTTGTCCTGATCGTCTGTGCCGTTATCGTCTGTGTCATCGTCTTCGTCACCGTTATCGTCATTGTCGTCGCCGTTTTCGTCCTCGTCAGCATCCGGTTCCTTGTCAGCCTCGCTGCTCTGGCTATCCGGCCGGTCATCTTCGAACAGGAAGGTCAAGTCATATGTTTCGGGCTCGGGATTCAGATCGACTACGTAGACTGCGTCGTCTTCCTCGTCGTGGCGCGTGAACACCAGCCGCCGGCCGTCCGCCGACCAGCGCGGATCCGCGTCGCGCCCGGGATGACGCGTGATATTCACCGGCTCATCCTCGCCCCGCGCGTCGATGATGAAGATCTCACTCGACCAGTCGCTCATCTCCTCGACATAGGCGACCCAGGCCCCGTCCGGGCTGACACTGCAATTGAGGTGCGCGAAGGCGTCGCGCAAGCGGCCCTCGGTCACCACCGTGGTCTTGTCCGCGGCCAGCTCGTGGCGTACTAGCGCGCGGTTGCCGGAAAAGTAGAACAGCACGTCGCTGTCCTGCGGATCGAATTGCGGCGACAGGTCGTCCACGTCGTTGTCCGTCAACTGGCGCCGCGACATGTCGTGCAGATCCAGCAGGTAGATCTCATAGTCGCCGTCGGCGTCGCTGGCATAGGCCAGGTGCCGGTTGTCCGGCGCGAAGGCCGGGTTGCGCTCCCGCGCGTCGTCGCTGGCGGTCAGCCGCCAGCCCAGGGCCAGGTCCTGGTCCGGCTTGTCCTCGTCCTTGTAGGCTTCGGGATCCTTGACCGCCCAGAGATCGCCGGCGTGCACGACCGCCAGATATTTGCCATGCGGCGAGACGGCGTATTCGTCGGCATTGTTATTGAAGTCGCGGCGCTGAACCAGATTGTCCTTGCCCTCGGCGTCCAGGCGTACCGGCACTTGCTGCGGGCGGCCGTCCGGCACATCGAGCCGGTACAACCAGCCGTCCTGCTCGAAGACGATCGTGTCGCGCGCCGGCGAGATCGACGGCCATTGCACGCCATCCACCTTGAAGCGCGTCAGCTGCTGGCGCTGGCCGGACTCGAGCTCCAGGCTCCAGATGTTGTCGATGCCGTCCTCGTCGCAGACGTAATACACCACGTCGCCGTCGGGGCTGGCCATCGGCCAGCTGTTGCGCCCGTTGTGCTCGGTCAGCTTCAGGTAGTTGCCGTCGTCGGTCAGCCACCACAGCTGATCCGTCACCGTGCCACGGTAGCCCTTGCGCCACCAGCGGCTGTTGCCACGGGCAAAGACCAGGCCGCCGCGCACGGTGTCGGCGTCGCTGGAGTTGTAGTGGTCGTAGCGGGTGATCTGCCGCGGCGGCTCGGTGCCGTCGGCGTCGATGCTGTAGAGGTCCTGGGACCAGTTGCCGCGTTGCGAACTGAACAGGATGCGCTCGCCGTCGACCGTCCAGTTGCAGAGCGTATCGCCGCCGCTGTAGCGCGTGACCTGGCGGGCCGGGCCGCCCGCCGCCGGGATCACCCAGATGTCGTCATTGCCGCTGCGGTCGGAAACGAATGCGATCCACTCGCCGTCCGGCGAATAGCGCGGCAGGTAATCCCAGGCCAGGTGGTCCGTGATCCGCCGCGCGGGCAGGCTGCCGTCGACCGGCATCGTCCACAGGTCACCCCAGTATTCGAATGCGAGCGTCGCGTCGTCGGGTGACAGCGCCGGAAAGCGTGCGCCGCGCACGTCTTCCGCCCAGGCCGGCACAGCTAAAATAAACAGTGCGAGGATTACACCAGTGATCAGCAAGTACAGCCGGGAAGTCGCATGACGGAACATAGTCTTCCTCCTAGGGGGTCATCTGCCTCGGCAAAGATGATATCAGGCTGCCGGCGCGTAGTCTGGCGCGCGCGGATTCCCGGCGCTAATCTCGTCAGTGACTTCAGGCGCCTAGGTCGGCTGGCCGCATTTGGCGCATTCGGTGGCCTTATTGCCCCAGCCGCAGTCGTTGCAGAGCAGCGCGGGGACGTCGGCGAAGGGCTTGCCACACTTGATACACTCCGTAGCCTGGTTGCCCCAGCCGCAGGAATCGCAGAGCACGGCCGGGGTTTCCGCGAACGGCTTGCCGCACTTGACGCATTCGGTGGCTTTATTCGCCCAACCACAATCACTGCAGAGATATGCTTGTACTGCCATGGCGTGATCTTACCCTAAGATGCGGGTGGCGGCACCGGTTCGAGCAAACGGGTCAGCCAGAGCATCAGATACACGGACAGGGCCAGGATCAGCGCGCCGGTGGACTGGTGCGCCGTGGCCAGCACCAGGTTCCAGGCCGTCGGGGCCAGCCCCAGGTTGGCGCCGGTGGCGAACAGCGCTGCCAGCCCCAGGACCAGCTGCAACAGGGCCGCCAGGCTCAGCACCAACCCGGCCTTGGCCAGGCGCGGCTGGACCGGATAGTTGCCCCAGGCGCGTACGCCGGTGACCACGGCCAGGGTGAGGACGATCACCGCCAGCATGATGTGGATCTGCAGCCCGAAGAACACGTGGCGCAGGATCGCCCCGAGTACCAGTTGCACCACTAACAAGCCGGGCAGAACCCGCGACAGCCCGATGTCCGTCGCCGCGACCGGGGACTTGGTGCGTGCGATGTCCGCGTGCCAGTCGCGTGCCAGAAACACCATCAGTGCGATCAGCACGCCAAAGAAGACCTGGCCGACGACGCCGTGCGTGATCGCCAGGTAGATGTTCGGCATTACGACGTTGGGGTCGGTGCTCAACGTGAAGATGCCCGTGACCCGCAACCCGCCGAGGAGGCCTTGGACCAGCACGAGGCCCAGCGCCGCCCAGGCCGTGCCCTTGACCCAGCGCGGCCAGCGTCCGGCCTGCACGGTGCTTGCCAGCACCAGCGTGGTCAGCCCGACCAGCGAGCCCAGCAAACGGTGGGCATGTTCGTAGAAAATCCCGCCGGTCATGCGGCTGAGCGGATAGAGGAACATGTTGTAGCCGAAGGAGTTGGGCCAGTCGACGACGGCCAAGCCTTCCTCGGCGCTGGTCACCAGCCCGCCCGCGATGATCAGGAGCAGCGTGGCGGCGGCGGCGATGCAGGCGAAGCGCGGCAGCCACTCCTGGTCCGGCGCCGGCCGGACGCCGCCCAGCCGCCCGAGCGCCGCCCCGAGCGCGCCCAGCGTGATAAAGGCCAGCAGGCTGCCGGGCAGCCAGACCAGCGCGGAGGGCAGCATCTGGTTGGGGCTGTCGCTTGCCGTCAGCAGGCTGCCGAGGATCAGCAGGTTTAACAGCCAGGCCACCCCGCCCAGCCAAACCCCGCCCAGTACCCCGCGGCGCGTGGTGCGCCCGCCGGCATAACCGCCGGCGAGCAGCGCGATCAACATCAGCACGCCGGCCACCGCCGGTGGCGCGCCGATCACGGGCAGGCGGCAGAAATAGCCGATCGCCCACATCGCGATCGTCGTGCCGAATCCGAGGGCCAGGATATCGTGGTTGTTCCCCGCGCGAACCTGTTTTGTGTGTGGCATCGGCTTATCCTCTATACGGACCGCAATGCTCTATCTACCAGCAGCAATCTCCGGCTGTTTTGACTCCGGGAATAAACGGCTCCGGTATTTCACGGGGTAGTATAGCGTTGTAACCCGAGCCCAACAGCCGACGCCTTGCTGAACATGGAACAGACGCTCAACAACCGCCCGGCCAGCCCGTCTTCCGCGCCGCTCAGCCTGAAGCCGTACCTCGTGCTGACCAAGCCGATGCTCAACACGCTGGTCGTTTTGACCTGCGCGGCGGGCTTTGCCCTGGGTAGTGCCGGCCCGGTCGACTGGCTGCGCCTGGGCTGGTCCGTGACCGGGACGATGCTGGCGGCGCTGGCCGCGGCGGCGCTGAACCAGTGGCTGGAACGCGGCCCGGACGCGCTGATGCGGCGGACCCAGGGCCGGCCCCTGCCCCGCGGCCAGATCGCGCCGGGCCAGGCCTTTGCGCTGGGTCTGGCGCTGGCGCTGAGCGGTATCGGCCTGCTGGCCTGGCAGGTCAACGTGCTCGCCGCATTCCTGGCCGCCGCGACGCTGTGCATCTACCTGTTCATTTACACGCCGCTCAAGCGCCACAGCACGCTGTGCACGATCGTCGGCGCGGTCAGCGGCGCGATCCCGCCCTTGATCGGCTACGCCGGCGCGCGCGGCTATCTGGATTACGGCGCCTGGACGCTGTTTGTGCTGATGTTCGTCTGGCAGATCCCGCACTTCCTGGCGCTGGCCTGGCGCTTCCGCGAGGATTACGCCCAGGGCGGCTTTCGGATGCTGCCGGGCGCGGACCGCGACGGCGCGCTCAACGCGAACATGCTCCTGCTTTACAGCGTAGCGCTACTGCCGCTGGGCCTGGCTCCGGCGCTGGCCGGGCTGGCCGGCGCGGCTTATGTGCTGACTTCCGTGGCGCTGGGCCTGGGCCTGATCGCCCTGGCGATCAACCAACACGTCAAGCGCACGTTCGCCAGCGCGCGGATGGTGTTTATGGCCAGTGTGCTCTACCTGCCGGTGCTGTTCGGCGTCATGCTCGCCGATCACAATACCGGGCCGGTCGCCGCTACGCCTGCGGTGGCCGCCGTCGCGGCTATCGCGGACCGGGCCGCCGCGCCACCAGTAACGCAGCTGAACGGCTTCGCGCTGGATCGCGCGCTGGTGCCGGTGGACGCGATCCAGGCCGGCGCGTTGCGCGACGCGATTCCGGCGCTGGTCGATCCGGAGTATCTCGACACCGCCACGGCCGAAGCGCGCAACCACGGCACGCACGGCAACGGCAAGTTCCTGGTCGGCAGCGACCGCGTGATCGGCGTGACCATCGGCGACGACGCCCGGGCCTATCCCCTGCGCTTCCTCAACTGGCATGAGGTTGTCAACGACACGCTTGGTGGTGAACCGTTATGCATCACCTACAGCCCGTTGAGTGACGGCGCGGTGGTGTTCCAGCGCACAATCGGTGACACTGAGCGCACATTCGGCGTCAGCGGATTGTTGTTCAACAGCAACCTGCTGCTGTACGACCATGTGCCCGCGGGCGAGCCCAGTCTCTGGAGCCAATTGCAGCTACGCGCCGTCAGCGGCCCGGCGGCGGAGGCCGGCCAGGTGCTAGCGCCGGTAGCCTGCGAACTGACCTACTGGGAGGACTGGCGCGCGCGGTATCCCGAGACCACTGTGATCACGGGTGACCCATCGATCAGCCAGCGTTATAAGCGCGACCCGTATGGTCATTACTTCGAGACGGGTAAGCTGATGTTTCCCGCCAGTCCCGCGCCGCCGGCGGACAGCCTGCCGCTGATGACGCGGATCGTAGCGATCGAGAGCGGCGGTACCTGGCAAACCTACGCCTATGAGCTGCCCAGCCTGTCCTACCGCGCCGGGCCGCGCGAGCTTATAGACGAAGTCGCGGGGATCCGGCTGGAGCTGCTGCCGCGGGCAGCGGGTATCGCCCCCTGCGTGGTGCGCGTGACGCGCTTGGCCGACGGAAAACCGCTGAAAGCCACCTACGCGCTGTGGTTCGCCTGGTATGCGCTGCACAATGGAGCGGAGTTGCCCGATCTGCGCCTGCTGGACGGCCAGTGGCCCTAGACCGCCGCGACCATCACGAGAAACATCACCAGCCAGACGACCAACAAGAAGTGCCAGTACATGCTCATCAGCCGTAACGGCAGGTGCCAGTCGGCGTTATACATACCGCGACTACCCTTGTAGGTTGTAATCGCCAGCGGGATCAGACCGCCCAGCACGTGCGCGCCGTGGAGCATGGTCAGCACGAAGAAGGTGAAGCTGTAGAGGTTGGGCTCGTGGCCGGCCTGCGCGCCGAGCATGGTGCTCCAAGCGATGGCCTGGGAAATCAGGAACGCGATGCCCAGCGCCAGCGTGCCGCCGAGCATCCACCTGAGCAGCGCCTGGCGGTTCTTGCGCGCGCTGTCCAGAGCACCGTGCAGCGTTAGCGAGCTGCCGATCAGGATCAGCGTGCTGAAGTACAGCCCGAACGGGATCGGCGCGGCGCCCGGCGGCGGCCATTCCGGCGCGCGCAGGCGGATCACCACGTAGCCGGCCAGGCTGGCGGCGAACAGCATGCTCAGCGCGGCGATGAAGACCCACAAGCCGAACACCGACGCGCCCTTGATCGGCTCTTTAACATCCCCACGCCGGCTGACGGTTGATTCGTCCATACTATTCTCCCGTGATCTCCGGCGCGAAACCCTCGATCAGCGTCGGTTGGTAGGCCGAGGTATCGATCAACACAGCGCCGACGAACAGCATTACGAAGAAGATCGCGAACAGGAAAATGATGCCATTGAGCGGCCGGTCGTAGCGCAAATGCATGAAGTAGAGCGCCACCAGGAAGGCCTTGATCGTAGCGATGAACAGCGCGACGAACAGGTTCAGCCGGCCCAGGTCGAGATAGGTCACGCCCACGGTCAGCCAGGTCAGCACCAGCAGCGCGCCGAACACCGCGAACAGCAGCCACAGCGGCATGACGTGCGCCACGCCGTGATGCTCCGCCCCGTCCTTGGTGAACTTCGTAATAATCGTTTTAACCTGTTCCAGCATTTATCGCTCCAGAGCGCCCGCTAATGGATCAGATACAACAGCGGGAAAAGGAAGATCCAGATCAAGTCGACCAGGTGCCAGTACAGCCCGGTCAGATCGATCGGCGTGAAATAACCCGAATCGAAGTGGCCGCGGATCGCGAGCACCAGCATGATTATGATCACCACGATGCCGGCGATCACGTGCAGGCCGTGCAGCCCGGTCATCGCGAAATACACGCCGAAGAAAATGTGCACGTTCCCCGGCTTTTCGTAGTACGGCTCGTGGCCTTTGCTGGTCGGGGTAAACGCCAAGCCGGAGGGCCCTTCCGCCGCGTGCGGCTTTGTGCTGTGCTCGATGTACAGCTCGCCGTCCGCCGTCCGGGGGATATAGGTGGGCGGCGCTCCTTCCGGTATCACGGGCGGCTCGTCAGCGGCTGGCGCCTCCGTGTCCACCGTGACCTGCACGACCGATTCGCCGTCCGCCGCAGCCAGCGCGTAATCCTCGGCCGGCGCGGTCTCGGCGGCTGGTTCCGCGTGCGCATCCTCCGCCGCGTGCTCCTGCGGCCGGTAGAGCTGCCCCCAGAGCAGGCCGTGTTTCCACTTGTGGTTGTACTCGACGGCCTTGATGCCCAGGAAGCCGAAAGCGCCGACCAACGTCAGGCAGAGCATCAGGATCAGGAGGCGCTTCTGCCTCAGCTGCGCGGCGCGCACCGCCCAGGCCATCGTCAGGCTGGAAGTGATCAGCACGACGGTGTTGATGCCGCCCAGCGTCTTGTCCAGGTACTTGTGCGCGTAGATGAAGATTTCCGGATGCATCGTCCGGTAGTAGGCGTAGGCGCAGAACAGGCCGCCGAACAGCAGGATCTCCGTCACCAGGAACAGCCACATGCCGATCTTGGCGG
>JAFGCY010000011.1 GCA_016932385.1 bacterium
CGCGGCCGGTCTCATCGGCGCCCGCCGACAGCTCCTCCGAAGCGGCGGCGATATCCGCGGCCGCCTTGTACACCGCGCTGACCGCCTGGTGTGTATTCTTCAGCATCACCGTGAAAGCGTCGGTCATCTGACCGACCTCGTCCCGACTGACAACTTTCGGCGGACTGACGGTCAGGTCGCCGCCTGCGGCCAATTCGGCCACGCCGGCCAGCCGGATCAACGGATTGCCGATGCTGCCGGCCATCCAGAAGGAGATCACGACCCCGATCACCACCAGTACGAATGCGATGATGATCGTTAGCCAGACCAGGTTGTTCATTCGGGAGCCGACGGCAACCACCGTGTCTTCAAAATCAGCGTAATAGGTACCGGCGCCGATCACCCAATCCATCGGCTCGAAATAGGTTACCGCGGAGACCTTCATCTTGGGGGCCGGGTCGCCTTCGTTCAGCCAGGGATACTCGATGTAGTTGATCTCCCCTTGCGGCGCGGCAGTGGCCTGGTTAACCATGTCCTGGATGAACAACCGGTCGTTAGCATCCTTGGCTTCCCAAATGTTGTCGCCGTCACGGTCGCCTTTCCCGTCGCCGTCGCCGTCCTTGGAAATCAGATAAAAGCCTTTGTGCGGATCATTGCCGCCAATTACAAAGACATAACCGGTCTTGCCCACCACCAAGCTGGTGATCCACTTGTATAGCTCGGGATCCAACTCGGTGACCCCGACATACAGAATGCCCACCACATCGCCATTGCGGTCCATGATAGGCTCATAGGCAGTTAGGTAGTTTTCATTCACGACGAAAGCCGTACCTTGATAGGTGTTGCCGCTCAATACCGACGAGATCACCGGATTGGAAGTGCCATCGGGATTCACCGCCGGAATATAAGTGCCCACCGCGCGCTTGCCATCATCGCCGATCACGTTGGTCGCAACGCGCAGCATATCTCCCGCGTCATTCATCCGCTGGAACACTGTGGCGGTACCGCCGACCATCTCCCGAACCTTGTCCACCAGTGGAGTGGCGACTTTGGCATCGCTGTTCTTGCCCAGCCAGGTACCGCCGATCTCCATCGCCGGCAAGCTGACTGGGGTGGTATCCTTGGAAAACTGGTTCACCGCATCCCAACTGACCATATTGCCCCGGTTGAATGTCACCGATCCCATTTTGGCCAATTGCTCGTGAGCAACCATCAGCGACATGTTGACCAGTTCTTGGCGCTGCTCCCGCGACGAGACGCAGCGATCGTATACCGAGGTGGCGATTTTCGCCGTTTCCAGCTTGCCCATCTCGCGAAAATCGTCCGATACTTTTTTCATCAACGGACCCTTGGTGAAGAGCACAACCGCAACCAACACCAGGGACGTGATCAACACCGCTAAGATGCTGAGCATCATGATTTTGACTTTAATGCTGCGGAACATTCGCAAACCTCCATCCGGAGACTTTGTATATAGTGCAGAGAATATTCAACAATTGCCTCTTCACTCCAGCTCCCGTTTGTTACTCAGACGAATCAAACCCATTACGATTCTCTGCATCTAGACGGATTATACAGTCTTGGAAGCCCTTGCAAAGCGATTTAATCAAACAATAACCACCAATTCAACGGTATTTTACTTCTCATTATTGGGAATTAAACCATTGTCACTTGATAACATTATCAACCAATGTTATAACGGTACGTGAATTAATTCTCAATAATGCACCAGTATGAAAGGAACCCAAGGACCGGGCTTATTGAGGCCCTGTGGGTCGAATATTCAGCTGCGTTAGCCGCGCGCCCGGGCGGCTATGGTAAGTACCACGGTCATCAACAGCCCAACCACTACAGCGATAACCACCATCACGAGCAGGTTGAAATCCAGTCGCTGTCCAACCGCGACCACGGTATCCTCGAAATCGGCATAATACGTGCCGGCGCCGATCACCCAGTCGGTCGGTTCAAAGTACGTCACCGCGGCCAGCTTCATCTGGGGCTGGGGCTGGCCTTCGTTGAACCAGGGATACTCGATATAACTGATCTCGCCGGGCGCGCTCGACACGGCCGCGTTGACCATGTGCTGGATAAACAGCGTGCCGTCGGCGTCCTTGGCCTCCCAGATGTTCTCGCCGTCACGGGCACCATCCATACAGCCCGTTGTTCCTGATAGCCGCTTATGCCGATCGCTCCGTGAGGGTCTCGCGAATCACCGCTACCCAATACGCCGGTATTAGCTACAATATGTTTATGGCTATCGATGTTACGACTGGATGGGAAACGGTAATCGGACTCGAGGTTCATGCCCAGATCACCACGGACACCAAGATGTACTGCAGCTGTCCGTCGGTAAATTCCACCGAGTTGACCGAGGCCAACCGCTATGTTTGCCCGGTCTGCCTCGGCCACCCAGGCACGCTGCCGCGACCCAACCGCCAGGCGGTGGTTCGCGCCCTGACCCTGGCTTTGAAACTCGGCAGCCAGATCAACGAGCGCAGTGTCTTCGCGCGGAAAAACTACTTCTACCCCGACCTGCCCAAGGGCTACCAGATCAGCCAATACGATCTGCCGCTGGCCGAGGGCGGGGAGCTGCCCTACTGGCACAACAACGCCAAGCACACCGCGCGGCTGGTGCGCATCCACCTGGAAGAGGACACCGCGCGGCTGTTCCACCTTGACGACGGCACCGCCGTTTTGGATTACAACCGCGGCGGCGTACCGCTGATCGAGATTGTCAGCCAGCCGGACTTCCACGATCCGGCGGAGTGCGTGGCCTACTTAGACGAGCTGCGCGGGCTGCTGCAGCGCTTGCGCGTCAGCGAGGCGGCGATGGAAAGCGGCAACATGCGCTGCGAACCGAACATCAGCGTGCGCCCGCGGGGCAGCACTGAATTGCGCACCAAGACCGAAATCAAGAACCTCAACAGCTTCGCCACCCTGCGGCGCGCGGTCGAAGCGGAAGCCCAGCGCCAGATCGAGCTATACGAATCCGGCCAGACCGTCCACCAAGCGACGATGCGCTACGACGAAGCGCGGGGAATCACCGTGCCGATGCGCGTCAAGGAGACCGCCGACGATTACCGCTACTTCGACGATCCGGACATTCCGCCGCTCGTCATCACCAAGCGCCTGCTGGACTCCGCCGGCGAGGACGTGCGCGCCAGCATCTTCGAGCTGCGCCAGATGATGGCCGAGGAGGACGGGATCAGCCATGAGATGGCGGCGACGATCGCCGACGACCGCATCCTGCACCGCTTCTACCGGCTGTGCTGCAAGGACGGCCACGACAATCGCGAGGTCGCCAAATGGGTCACCGGCGAGCTGGTGCGGCTGCTGCGGGAAAAGCCACTGCGCACCGAACCCGGCGAGTTGAGCAAGGTGCTCGGCAAGCTCAAGAGCAACGAATTGACGCTGCCCCAGGCCCGTGATGTCTTTGAGACGATCTACCTGACGGGCAAGACCTGTGAGGCCGTCGTGCAGGAGAAGCAGTACAGCGGTGCCGACGCGATCCCATTGGAGCAGGTCTGCCGCGAGGTAATCGCCGCCAATCCTCAGATCGTCGCCGACATCCAGGCCGGCAAGACGAACGCGGTCCAGGTGCTGGTCGGCGCGGTGATGAAAAAGACGCGCGGCGGCGCCGATCCGCAGTCGACGCGCCAGCTGCTCTTGAGGTTGCTCAACGCCGGCTAGCCGTAAGCGCTATAACGCTGCTGGTATAGTCATCGCATGCGCAATCAGACCTGCCTGTGGCCCCTACTCGTCCTACTGTGCTGCCTGCCGGTTGTGATCGGCTCCTGCCCCAAACCGAGCCAATCCGACCAGCCGCCCACCGACGCCGCCCAGACGACGAAAAGACTCACACCCGCCCCGCAAGCCGCTCCCGCGGCAGCGGAGACGAGTCAACCGACGGTTGACGATCCGGCGGCGGCTTGGCGCGAGGACCTGGAGTTCCTGGCCGCGGAGCTGCCGGCAAGGCACATCGACTTCTTCGCCCAACTGGAGCGCGCGGACTGGGAAGAGGCCGTCGCGGAGTTGGACAGCGAACTCGACGGATTAAGCGAGCCGGAGATTGTGATGCGCCTGATGTATCTGGTGGCGATGGCCGGCGACAGCCATACGGCGCTGGATGTCAGCCAAGCGGGATTCCATGCCTTTCCGTTGCAGTTGTACTGGTTCGAGGACGGCCTGTGGGTGATGACAGCCCCGCAGGAGCATGCCGATATCATCGGCTGGCGGCTGGTCGACATCGACGGTACGGAGGCGGCGGAAGCGGCGGAGCTGGTCTCCCAGCTCTACGCTTACGAGAACTACAGCCAGTACGTCAAAATGGCGCCGAATTACCTGGTGGTCGGCGAGTTGCTCCATGCCCTCGATATCACGGACAGCGCCGAAGAAGCAACCTTCACCTTTGAGGATGACTTCGCCGAACAGCGCCAGCGAGTGAAATTGACGGCGGTCGGCTCGCAAAACAAACCGCAGCTGGTGTCCTGGCTGGAGAACTTCAATCATCTGCCCATCTACCTGGAGCAAACCACAAATCCCTATTTCTGCAAGTACCTGCCGGACGAGCGCATGTTGTTTCTGCAGTACAACGCCTGCGTGGAGCGGTCCGAGCTACCCCTGGCGGATTTCGCCGGCATGGTCAGCGACATGGTCGGCCAGTTCGAGTTCGACACATTCGTCGTCGACCTGCGCTTCAACGGCGGTGGCGATTCGGCACTGGCCCAGCCGCTGCTCGACCTGATCGCCACCGACCCGCGGATCAACGTGCGCGACCGGCTGTTCGTGGTCATCGGCCGCAACACGTTCAGCTCCGCGGTATTGAACGCGCTGGAACTCCGGCGGCGCACCGAGGCGCTGTTCGTGGGCGAGCCCACCGGCGGCAAGCCCAACCATTTCGGCGAACTGCAAACCTTCAAACTGCCCAACTCCGGGCTGATGGTGTACTATTCCACCAAGTACTTCACAAACAGTGACGTGGACACGGACTCCCTGGAGCCCGATATTCCGGCCGTGGAATTCTCCGCGGACATCCTCGGCGGCTACGACCCGGCGCTGATCGAGATCGAGAACTATCGCGCGGGGCTGGAATAGGAGGCGCTCCGCCGATGTCCATCACGATCCAGCACAGCATTGAGATCGCTGCGTCACCGCGGCGGATCTGGCAGGTACTCACCGACCTGGACAGCTTTCCGGCCTGGTCGGGATTCAAGGGCACGCTGAGCTGCCGGCGGCTGGCGCGCGGCGCGCGGATCACGGTGGCGGCCCGACCGCGGCCGGGCAAGGTGATGCTGACCTGGTACACGGTGACTGAATATGAGCCGGAACACCGGCTGGGCTGGCGGGCGCTGTACCTGCCGTTCGGCTTGCTGTCCGGCAACCGCGTGTTCGCGATCAAGCGGCTGGCGGCCGAGCGTTCGCTCGTCACGACGGCGGAATGCTACTCCGGCTGGGGCCTGGTGTTGTTCCGGCGCAAGCTGGCAACCGACGGACCCGCCGGCTATATCAAGCTGCTCGACTCACTCAAACACTACTGCGAATCAGCCTAGAACCGCAGCTTCGCAGTGCGGCTGTACGCCGCCGGCCGCCGGGCCTGGAAATAGGACCGGCCCTTCCAGGTCACCCCGCGCCCGGTGACGATGCTGAACCAGGAAGACAACGCCGTGGCCAGCATCGCGACCATTGCCAGCGGGTGCAGCCAGACTGCCCAGGCCGACTGGCGGAAATTCCGCGCCAGCAACCAGCGGCCGACGAGTACCAGCGCGGCGGCGGTCCAACAGTGCCAGGACGGCAGTTGACCGAGCGTCGCCAGCGGGGCCAACACAAATGGAGTGAGATAAACAAAGGACTGGAACAAGACGAACGTCCAGAAGCGCTTGGGCCCGCGCAACGCTTTGTAGAAATTCTTGGTGAAGCCGGCCCGCATCTCGTCCAGGCCACGGTACATGCGGACACTGACGACGTCCTGTCCGTCGAGGCATAGCGAGCGTTCACCCGCCCGTCGCCAGGCCCGGGCCAGAGCATGGTCCTCCAGCAAGCCACCGGCGCAGGCGGCATGCCCGCCGACCTGGTCGTAGGCGCGGCGCTCCATCAGCATGCAAGCGCCGCTGGAAATGATCAGCTTCTCGTCGTCCATCCGCTTGAGCATCAGCGGCCAGGAGAATGTGGTAAACGCGACGAAGTTCAGCAAGGGCAGGAACACCTTGTCGGCCCAGGTGGTCTGGACGAATCGCGGCCAGCAAGACAGGTAGGTTACCTGGTAACGGCGCGCGGCGGTCAGCATACTGCGCACAGCGTCGGGATGCAGGATCACATCGGCATCCAGGTACAGCACCCAGCCGCCACGTGCCAGCTGCGACAACTGATGGCCCGCCCAGGTCTTGCCGAACCAGCCTTCCGGCCGGACGCGGCCCCGCACCAGCTTGACGCGGCGGTCGAGCGCGGTGAAACGCCGCACAACATCGGCCGTGCCGTCGGTGCTCTGGTCATCAAGCACCAGAATCTCCAACACCTCATCGCCCTGGGCAATCAGGCTGGCCAGCAACTCGGGCAGGTTGTGCTCTTCATCCCGCGCGGGGATGCAGACCGAGACCGCACCGTCGTTCATCAACGGCGGGCCCGCGGGATGCAACTCGGAGAGGACGCGTACCCGCGGCCAGCCTTGAATGTTCGTCACCACCCAGGCCAGGCTCAATGCCGCGAGGACCAGCAACAGGATCCCGATTACTTCCATCGTCAACCTCCATTGCCGCAGCTTCATTTCGCCATGCTGCGCCGCGCACAGCATTTCACGGCGGCGTGAAGCCGGTGTGAAATTGCCACTAAGCATGGATGCGGATTGGATGCAGGTTCCGTGGAGATTTCGTGAAACTGCGGTGTAGACGGTAAGGCAGCGACCGGCTGCCACCCGATGCTAGACTAGTACCAACGGTAGGAAATAAAGCAATCAGGTTACTGTGGAGGAAAGGCATGAGCGAAAGCGGCATTACTAAGATCGGCGTGATCGGCATCGGCACGATGGGCAACGGCATCGCCCAGGTAGCAGCCCAAAGCGGATTCGACACCCTGGTCATGGACGTCAACGACGACATGTTGAAACGGGGCATGGGGATCATCGAGAAGAGCCTGGAGCGCCTGGTCAACGCTTACGAGAAAAGTGGCGGCGAGAAAGGCATCACCGCCGAGGACAAGGATGCCGCGCTGGGGCGGCTCAAGACTACGACCATCCTGGCGGACCTGCGCGACTGCGACTTCATCATCGAGGCCGTGCCGGAGATCCCCAAGCTGAAGGAAGACATCAACAAGAAGATCGCCGAGACCGGCTATGACAAGCTGCTGGTCAGCAACACCAGCGGCATCAGCATTACGCGGCTGGCGGCGGCCTATGGCAAGCCCGAGTTGTTCATGGGCATGCACTTCATGAACCCGGTACCGATGCAGGCCGGCGTCGAGATCATCCGCGGGCTGAAGACCAGCGACGCTACCTACGACACGGTGGTCAAGCTCTGCCACGACCTGGGCAAGATCGAGATCCCGGCCGAGGACAAGGCCGGCTTCGCGATCAACCGGATGTGGGTACCCTTCGTCAACGAGGCGATCCGCGTGGTCGAGGAGGGTATCGCCACCGTCGTGGACGTCGACAAGTGCACGCTGTGCCTGGGCCACCGGATGGGCCCGTTGATGACGGCGGACTACGTCGGGCTGGACACGATGCTGTTCATCGCCAACGTGCTGGAAGAGGAATTCGGCAGTGCCTACAAGGCCAGCCCGTTGCTCAAGCGGATGGTAGAGAGCGGCCAGTTGGGCACCAAAACCGGCATCGGCTTCTACAAGTGGGACGGCTTCAAGGCCGCGGGTATCAATCCGGACGTCGAGCGCTACCGGATTAAGTAATCATCGAATAGGAAAGGAAAGGTGGGGCAGGCCGCGTGCCTGCCCCTGCTTATTACTTACTTCACAACCAACGTCACCATCCGGCCGGGGACGTAGATCCGCTTCACCACCTGCTTGCCTTCCAGCCACTGCGCGACGCGCTCGTCGGCCAGCGCCGCCGCCAGGACGTCTTCCTCGGCGGCTTCGGTGGCGACGGTGATCCGGCCGCGGACCTTGCCGTTGATCTGCACCGGCAGCTCGACCGTGTCCTCGACCAGCATCTGCGGATCGTAAAGCGGCCAGTCGGAATCGCAGCATAGGCCCATACCGCCGAGCCGCTGCCAGAGTTCCTCGGCGATATGCGGCGCGAATGGGCTCAACAACTGCGACAGCGCCAGCAGCGCGCTCTGGAAGGCCTGGCTTTCGTCCGTACCGTCGGCCTGCTGCCAGAGCGACTCCAGCTCGTTTAAATACTCCATCTGCTTGGCGATCGCCGTGTTGAAACGCCAGTTGACGAGGTCCTCGGTCACACCCGCGACCGCGCGGTGCCGGGCGCGCACCGCCTGGCGGCAGATATCGCCGCAGGTATCGGAAATGGCCTGGCCGTTCAACACGGCCCGGGCCAGGCGCCAGACGCGCTTTAAGAACCGGTGGCAACCCTCGACGCCGCTGGTCGACCATTCCAGATCCTGGTCCGCCGGCCCGCCGAAGAAGGCGAACAGCCGCGCCGTATCTGCGCCGTAGCGTTCGGCGAGGTCGTCCGCGCTGACCACGTTGCCACGGCTCTTACTCATCTTGGCGCCGTCCTTGTAGACGATGCCCTGGTTGAACAAGCGCCGAAAGGGCTCGTCCGCCAACTCCGGCAGCTTGTGCTCATGGTCCGCCTTGGTCAACTTGAGCAGGCCGGCGTCATGCAGCGCCTGTGTCACAAACCGGCTGTAGAGCAGGTGGCCGACCGCATGTTCCTTGCCCCCGACGTAATAGTCCACCGGCAGCCAGGCCGCGACCTTGTCCGCCGCGAACGGCGCTTGCTCGTTGTGCGGATCGCAAAAGCGCAGGAAGTACCAGGCCGAGCACATGAACGTGGTCATCGTGTCGGTATCCCGGGTGGCGGTCCCGCCGCAGGCCGGGCACTTGGCCTGCTGCCACTGCTTGTCGTTGGCCAATGGGCTGACGCGGATGTCGCTGTAATCCGCCTCGTCCGGCAGTTCCACGGGCAATTCCGCCACCGGCACCGGTTGCCAGCCGCAACCGTCGCAATGCACCATCGGGATCGGCGCACCCCAGAAGCGCTGGCGGCCCATGTTCCAGTCGCGCAGGCGGTATTGGATCGCGTTGCCGCCTTGGCCCTGCTCAGCGAGCCAGGCGTCCATCTGCTCTTTCGCCGCCGGGAAGTCCAGCCCGTCGTATGGTCCGGAATTCACGCAACGGCCCTTCTCCACACAGGCTTCCTGCTGGATATCCACCGTGGATTCGCCTTCAAGCGGCACGATTACCTCGCGGATCGCCAACCCGTATTCGCGGGCGAAGGCGTGGTCGCGCGTGTCGTGGCCGGGTACGGCCATCACCGCGCCAGTGCCGAAATCGCTGACCACGTAATTGGTGGCGAACACGGGCAGCGTCTCGCCGTTGAACGGATTGACGCAATCCACGCCGAGCCGCAGGCCGCGCTTGGGCTTGTCCTCGGCGTCGGCCACCCCGTACTCCAGGGCCTCCCGCGCGCAGTCGGCGGCGAATTGCTGCAGTTGATCGGCCGTACCGCCGGCCTGGGCCAGGAACTCGGCCAGCGGATGGTCCGGCGCGATCGCCATGAATGTGCAGCCGAAGATGGTGTCCACGCGCGTGGTGAACACGGTCAACTCGGGCGCGAACCCGTCCGGCACCAGTTCGGCGATGTCCGGCACGGCGAAGCTGATGTGCGTGCCCGAGCTCTCGCCGATCCAGTTGCGCTGCATCGTGCGCACGGCGTCCGTCCAGCCGGGCAGCCGGTCCAGGCCGTCCAGCAACCGCTTGGCATATTGCGTGGTGCGCATGCACCACTGCTCCATCTTCTGGCGGACCACCGGCGAGTCGCAGCGCCAGCAGGTGCCCTCCTTGACCTCGTCGTTGGCCAGCACACCGTGCTCGGGGCACCAGTTGACCTCGATCTGCTTGCGGTAGATCAGGCCCATCTCGTAGAACTTCAGGAACAGCCATTGGGTCCAGCGGTAATAGGCCGGATCACTGGTCACCACCTCGCGGCTCCAATCGAAGCTGAAGCCGTAGCGCTTGAATTGCCGGCGGCTGTTGGCCACGCAGCGCTCGATCCAGAAGCTGGGCTGAATTTGGCGATCGATGGCCGCCTGCTCCGCGGGCAGGCCGAAAGAGTCGAAGCCCATCGGGTGCATCACGTTGTAGTCGCGCATCCGCCAGAACCGCGCCACGGCGTCTCCGATCACGTAGTTGCGGATGTGCCCGGCATGCAAATCGCCGGAAGGATAGGGAAACATTTGCAGGACATACAGCTTTGGGCGGGGATCGTCGTCGACCGCGCGGAAAGTGCCGCGTTCCTCCCACTGCGCCTGCCAGCGGGATTCGATCGCGGTGAAGTTGTATTGCTCGGGAACCATATCCCGCTCGTTCATTTGCGTCGCTTGTTCATCCATGGTTTGCCTCGTTTGTCGCACCGGAGCACTTGGAACAATCACGCTACGCCGGAAGAAACAACTAACGGAAACAGAACCGGATCAGTTCTGCGCTGGCCGGTGCGGGATGGTGTTATCCCGGCGCGCGGTCGCCCCGCTTATGCGGGGCGGGCCAGGCTCCAGTAACAAGCTGTACCTCCGCGCTTGAACATCGTCGGTCCTTGTCTTGTGACGAGTTACTAACTGCCAGCCAACTGCCGGCGTGTTATTCTACCCTATCATCACGGTTCGCGGGTGTCTGTAGTCCGCAATCAGGTTGGTTCCGCCGGCTGGGGCTATTTATAATGCGCCCGGATCATCCAGTTGGCGGATTCCTCCGGGGCGGCGACATTCCAGGCCAGGATCGAGCCAGCGGTGGCCCACTCGCTGCCCAGGTTCTCGCCCGATTCGTCACAGCCGATGTACATCGAAACCTCGGGACGGCTGACCGGTTCAACCAGGACATAGTAGTGGCCGGCAACCTTGATATCGTCGAAAGCCACCGACCGCCAAGCCCCCTCCGTCGCATACAGGCTGTAGGCCAGCTTCTTACGCTGCAGGATCCGCAAGTCGGAATCCAGCAGGTAGACCGACGCCTCGCGCGTACTTTCAAACCACGCGCCCTCGACGCGGGCATTGACATAAACGCGATCGACCACAGCTCCGCTGCCGGCGTCGAACAGCACCATCGGACCGTGCTTCTGCGAGGTGTAATAGCCCTCCGCGGTACCGTCATCGTGCCAGGCAAACCCCGGACCCGAGAGGTCCGCGACGTCGAGTTCCTCGGCCGGGGCGATCGCCGTGCTGACATAGGCACGGATCAGCCACTCGCGCCCGTCGTTGCGCAAGGCACGGTGGTCCGCGGTTTCGGTGGTTGTCCCGCTGTCCTTTTTAATGCGCGTGCGGGTCATGTAGAACCAACCGGAATGGTTCACCTCGCTGATTTCCGCGGTCAAGCCCAGCTCCGCGCCACGCTCGTCGTTGCTGTAGGTGTAAATCGCGACTCCGAACTGCGGTCCCACCGCCACGGGGTTAACCTCGACCGTCAGCCAGCTGCCTTCCTCGCTTAGATCCTGCAGCATGAACTGATTGCGCGACAGCACGGTCAGGCGGCTGTCGTCCGTGGACTCGTCGAAGTCGGCCCGGCCGGCCGGGGGCGCATAAACGACCACCGTGCCATAGATGCCGGTGACGTCGCCGTAACGGCGGCCAAAGAACGTCACCGCGGAACACAGCGTGTCGGTCCACCCGTCCGGGGCCACAAACGTCATCCAGTGCGCGCGATCCTCCTGGGCGGTAAAGGTGTCGGCTACGCCATCATCCCATTGCAGGTAGGTTTCCTCGGCCAGCGCCGCCGCCGCCCAGATCAGCACACAGATAAATACGAAAATTCCTACAGCTCTCGCCATAAAACTCCTCCCTACAGAGCACAACATTATATGTTATTGAACGCGGATTCGACACGTTGCCACTCTGCCTGGGTTACGCAACATTTGTCGGACGCAGCCAGCGCTGGCGCGTTCAGTCCGGCGTAGAACCCGGCAGCGGGTCCAGATAGGGAGCTAAGGTGTCCAGATCGGCCTCCTTGTCCAGGTCGACCGCCAGTTCCGGATAGTCCAGCACCGCGGCGCGGACCTTGCCGTTGACGACGCGGCTCAGGTGGCGCCCCAAATAGTCCAAATCCGCCTGGCGCGTCAGCAGCCGCAGGAAGAACCACAGGCCGAACATGCGCATCAACGCCAACAGGTTCTTGCGCTGCTCGAACAGATCACACAGCAGCTCACGCTGGGAGATCAGCCAGTGCCGCGACAGGACGAAGACATTGCCGCCCGTCACCGTCTGATGCCTAAGCGGCAGATAAGTGCGCTTGCCTTGGGGAAACCGCGCCTCCACGACGCGGCGCTCGACGACCGGATAGATCACATCGGCCGGATCGCGGCGATGGACTTCGGCCAGCGCGGCGATGGACTCCGGGGTTAACAGCGGCGTATCGGCGCCGGCAACCAGCAGGTGGGTTGTGCCTTCCAGTTCCTGCGCGCAGTTCAGGACGTCGTTCACGATCGAACCGGTATAGACGCCGCGGCTGACATTGGCCAGGCCCGGCAGCGGAACAGCTTCGGGCGCCATGACATAAACCCGGGTGGCCCCGCCACCCTCGATCAGGCAGCGGCAGACACGGCACAATACGGTTTCGGAATTGACGGTCAGCAAAGGTACGCGTTCGACACCCCGGGCTTTCAAGGCGGCGGAAGGCTGCCCACCGGCCGCCACGATCGCCTGCACCTAGTACTCCATGACCTGGCGCGTGATGAACAGCTCCGACTCGGAAGTCAGGTCCAGCGCCGGTCCCATTTTGCCCTCGGTATCCACCAGCCGGACGACTGGTTTTAACAGCGCGTGCTGGTTCTGGGCAACTACGATACCCAGCCGCTCGTCGCTCAGCTCGACCAGGGCGCCGTTCGGGTAATAGCCAATCTTGCGCAAGAATTTGTTGACACTGGCGCCGGCGAAGGCCCGACCCGACTGGCGAACCAGGCTTTCCGCCGCCTTGTTGGGCAGGATCCGCCCGGTCTTGGGCCGGCTGTACAGCTGCCCGCTGTAATGCCAGGCCAGCGACCAGTTCTGGCTGAGCGGCGGAATCATTTCGCCTTTCAGACCGTAAGGGATACCGCTGCCGTCGTGCCGTTCGAACCGCAAAAGCATTGTTTCCAAGACCTTCTCGACGACGATCCGCTGGCTGCGAAGCCATTCGTAATATTTCAGCAGGGCATCCTTGAGCTTCTTCTGCTCCGACCAGTCGCCAAGCAATTCGGTACTCAGCAGATCGGCCGGCAGGAGAGCAAAGGCATTGGAGACAGCTAAATGGCTGAACATCTGGTCGTTGAGCTCGCCGTGGCCATTGCCCAGCGCCGCATAACAGAAAACCTTCGAAGACATCATGCTGCGCGTGGCCAAACCCTGGCCGTATTGCGAAACGTCAACGAACGAGATATACCCGTCGTCACCGGGCTCAAGTTCCTTGGTCAGCTGCCCGGCGATATCCCCCAGCCGGTCCAGGTCCACCTGGCCCTTGACGGCGGACGCAATAAACGCCGCATGGACGCCCTTGGTCATTTCGGCGTCGTAGGCGGGATCGATAATCGGGCGCAGGCCGGCCTGGGCCCTGAGTTTTTCCTTCTTTTCGGCAAACATCCATTCCGCGACCGGCATCTGCTGCGGTTTGGGAACCTGAGAGCTGAAATCCTCCTGGGACATCCAGGCCGGTGTTTCATCCGAGGCCAGCCGCTTGAAGTCCGGAATCAGAATATCCTCGATGGATTCGACATGTGGCGGGGCTTCTCCCACGGCCACCTCAACCAGTACTTCATCCAGGCCCAACCGCATGATCCGGCTGATATTGGCGTCGGTCAGCACCGTCCCGCGACGCAGCAAGACAGAATTCTGCACCATAATGTCGCGCGCCAACTTCTGGCCGGGTTGCAGCTCATCCACCGGCACTTGTCTGTTGTCTGCCACTCAGCGCTCCCTGACGACTAACTACCACTAGACATTATAGTGGTATTTGCAGGCCTTCGCCGTGCGAAATCGGAATAATCCTGATTAAGAATGCAAAAAGGCTTGTGTAGTCTAATGTGACTTGCGAGAAGGGCTATCAGTTATGCCGTCCACCTCCTGCTCCACATCGCTTACTGCTAGCCAGGGAGTTAAAATAATTCGTCGTATTGGATTGAAATACGCGTCAGTAGAGCCCCGTATTCCCGCTTGACCTGGTTTTCATCCTTCCAGTAGAAGCTAAAAGGCGGTTGGTTTGTTGCCGAAAACGGCAATATCAAGAAATGGTCGAAATGGGGGGCTGCAACAAGTTCCAAGCGGCGTCTGGCCTCATGAGCTTCTTGCGCGGGATGCCTAAAAGATGCGCCACCATTAGTTGTAAAAGAACGCTCTCCCTCATACGAGGTATATACTTCGGCTTGGTTAATACCTACAAATGCAACAGTAATTACATTGGATTTCAAACCCTTAAACAAAGCAGCTTGCCTTTGCAAGTCACCACACACTCGATCAATCTGCTTGATCATTGCCTTGGCTAAGATTTTCGTCTCCGCGCCAATCTCGATAGTAGCAATCGGGCCGCGAGCAACTTCAAACTTCTTATCAACCAGTGGCCTTTCCGTGGGAACCAACTCACCAAAGGTTCCGTCACCTCTCCGAATTGCTTTTCCTGTTACTTTGTTCTTGGTATTCACAACCCTCGTTTTTTCTCTAACACGATCCACGAATTTTCTTGCTCGGCCAAGTGCTAGCATGTCTTCATAAAGCTGGATCGCGACTAGGTCGCCTTGATTGCTAACACGATGCAAGTATTTTCTACCGGCGAAAAGGTTGCGAAAAGCTCTTAAGAGACTGTCCACACCAGCTATTATGCCACAGCTTCTCCTGGTTTCCGTTGAATCTCACCTTCGTGGAAAACGCTGACATCGATATCCACAGTAGAGCCAACAAGTCTCTTACAGACAAGGTTTATATACTCAGGCTCAATCTCTACACTGATCGAATGACGCTCGGCTAAAGCTGCCGCCAGTGCTGTAGTTCCGGTTCCAGCAAACGGATCAAGTACTTTATCATTGACGAACGAGAACATCTTGATGAGCCGCAGTGGTATTTCCACTGGATACGGTGCTGGGTGTTTTGAGCGGAGTTGACCACTAATATCAGTCCAGATTGGAGCAAACCATCTAGAGTACTCTTCCGTTGTGATTCTACTTAATTCCTCTTGCTCGGGAGTTGGTTTACGATATCCCCCAGGCTTCCGAAAAAACAAGATGTGCTCCATGTCGTTTTTAACGATTCCATTGGGCAGGTTAGGTTTCCCCAGAAACCTGCTCGAACGACTTGCTTCTAATGAGATGTTTGAAACCTTCAACCAACGAATCGGCGTTAGCACATCAAGCCCAAGTTTCCGTGCTCTAACTTGGATGTCTGCAGACAAGGGCAATACGTGGTGCCTACCTGCTTCTCTCCTTGAAAGACACACATCACCCACCACGCAGCAAATCCTTCCACCAGGAACCAATACCCTTTCACACTCCATCCAAACCTGATCTAACTCTTGGAGAAACAGCTCGTAAGACTGGATGTTGCCAAGCTGGCCAGGATGCTCGGGGTATTGCTTCAGAAAAGCATACGGTGGCGATGTCACCACCAAGTGGACTGAACAATCAGGAAGACAGCTTAGATTGCGAGCATCCCCTTCTCTGATTTCATGCTTTGTTGCTAACATATGTCTAGTATATCACAGACAAAAGCGTTTGGCCTTCGCAACCACGAAGTTACTCCGTGGCTCGCTGGATCAGCATCATCAGTTCGAGGTTGCTGGCCGACTGGTACATGCGCGTGATCAGGCGGTTCATCCGCTCCGCCTCGTCCATGTCGGCGACCATCTTGCGCAGTTTCCAGACCACATCCAATTCTTCCGTCGCGTACAGGAGTTCCTCATGGCGCGTGCCGCTCTTGATGATATCGACACTGGGGAAGATCCGTTTGTCGGCCAGCTCACGGCTGAGATGCAACTCCATATTGGCCGTGCCCTTGAACTCCTCGAAGATGATGTCGTCCAGCCGGCTGCCGGTCTCCACCAAGGCCGTACAGAGGATCGTCAGGCTGCCGCCGTCCTCGATCTTACGCGCGGCGCCTAAGAAGCGCTTGGGCTTATAGAGGCTGTTGGGATCCAGGCCGCCCGACAGCGTCTTGCCGCTGGGCGGGCAGGTCAGGTTGTAGGCCCGGGCCAGGCGGGTCAGGCTGTCCAGGAGCACCATCACGTCCTTGCCCTGCTCGACGCGGCGCTTGGCGTACTCGATCACCAATTCCGCCGTCTGAATGTGGTTCTCCGGCTTTTCGTCGAACGTCGAGGAGATCACCTCGCCGCGGATATTGCGCTCGAAGTCGGTGACTTCCTCGGGTCGCTCATCGATCAGCAGGGCGATCAATTCCACGTCCTGGTGGTTGGTGGCAATCGCGTGAGCGATCTTCTTAAGCATGATCGTTTTGCCGGCCTTGGGCTTGGCGACGATGATGCCGCGCGTGCCACGTCCGATCGGGCAAAACAGATCGATCAACCGCGTGGAGATCTCTTTGCCTTCCGTCTCCAACAGCAGCCGCTCGTGCGGGTAGATCGGGGTCAGCTTGGCGAAATTGACCCGATGCGACATTTCCTCGA
The DNA here is from genome assembly GCA_016932385.1 of bacterium. Lineage (GTDB taxonomy): Bacteria > 4484-113 > 4484-113 > 4484-113 > JAFGCY01 > JAFGCY01. Next base: position 16,732 of record JAFGCY010000011.1, read on the forward strand.
AGGTTACGCCGTTGACCTTTTCGATCTTGACCAGGCTTTGATAACGCTCCTGCTCGCGCGGCTGGCGGACAAAACCTTCCACCACATCGCCGGTCCTCAGGCCGAACTTTTTGATCTGGCTCATCGAGACGTAAATATCATCGTCGCCCAGCCGGAACTGGCGCTGGCGGATAAAGCCGTAGTTCGCATCCTCGATGATCTCCAGCACGCCCTTGGCGATCGTGCTGTGCTCGAGGTCGCGGCTGGCCCCGGCGGACAGGCCGCCCCGATCGCCGCGGTCCCCGCGATCCCCGCGGTCGCCCCGGTCGCCGCGATCCAGGCGGTCGCCACGATCAGGCCGGTCGCCGCGATCCAGGCGATCCGTCCGGCCGCGGCCGCGGTCCTCGTAGCGAGACTGCCGGCGTTGCGAACGCGTTCCGGACAGCTGGCTCGACGGATAGGCTCCTCGCTCCGACGGACGCCCGACACTTTCACCGGATTCGAAATTGTCGTCCGATTCGTCTTCGATGTAATCGCTCTCATCATCCATCTGGCTCGGGGGCGTGAAATCATCACCGTACACTGAGCGTACCGGCTCCGATCTCTCGGCAGGCGGTTCCGGCATACTCACCGGCGCAGCGCTCTCGGGGCTGCTGGCCTGGGCCAGGATCTCGTCTACCAACTCGGCCTTCTTGTACTTGCGCGGGTTCTTGATGTTGTGCTCACGGGCCAGCTCGTACAGGCGCGAGAGGGTCATGTTGGACAGGATTTCTGTCGTCAGCTTTTCAGCCATGGGATTTCCTCAATGATCCCCAGCGACTTTGTCACCGCGGGGATATGTATGATCCGTAATTACATGCTCCGGGTTAAATCCAACGGGAATCAACTATCATCCCAGACTCAACCAACCGGGACGGGGGAGCAGCCGGATTATACCACAACCGGCGGCATTGACTAGGCCCGCGGCCACTAATCTCGACCGTGGGGATCGCACGGCTTTTCCGCCGCCTCCGCGTGGGTGCGTTTCAACACCAGCAACAGGTTCGCGGCATCGGCCGGCGTCACGCCGGGAACGCGCATGGCTTGGCCCAACGTGCGCGGTCGGACCCGGCCCAGGTTTTCGCGCGTAGCCTTGAGCAGGCTGGCGATACAGCTGTAGTCGAAGTCCGGCGGGATTTCGGTGTGCGCCTGGCGCCGCACCCGTTCGACCTCGCCGCGGGCTCGTTCCAGATAGCCGGCATACCGCGACTCGACTTCCACATAGGCAAGCGCCTGGCGCTCGACAAAGGCCCGGCTGCGCTGGTCCGCCAGGTTGCCTGCACAATCCGGACTGCCCGGGCATTCCACCAGGCCGGCTGCGGGAATCCCGCGTTTGACCATGTCACGAGCCGACCGGCCGCGTCCACGCTTGTCCTGAATACCCAGGGCTTCTTGCTCCCTGATCCCGACCTTGCGCTGGTCCAATTCGACATTGACCTGATAGACGCGCTGCTCCAGGGCCCGCAAGACCTGGCATTGCGCGCCGCTCAACAAACCCCAGTCGCGGGCGATCGGTCCCAACCGGATGAAGGCATTGTCATGGCGCAACAGCAGGCGGTGCTCCGCGCGCGCTGTCAACATCCGGTAGGGCTCCTTCGTCCCGCGCACCGTCAGGTCATCGATCATCACGCCCGTATAGCTGTTCTCGCGGGTCAACGGCAGCGGCGGCTTGCCGAGCAGCGACAGCGCCGCAGCTGCTCCCGCCGCCAGTCCCTGGGCTCCGGCCTCCTCGTAGCCGCTCGTGCCATTAAACTGCCCCGCGCAATACAGCCCGGCGACTAGCTTACTTTCCAGTTGGGCCGTCAGGTTGATCGGGTCGATCGCGTCGTATTCCACGGCATAGCCGGGTTTGATAATCCGGGCTTGTGCCAGGCCTGGGATTGTCTCCAGGAACGCCCGTTGCGCGTCACGCGACAGGGAGGTCGCCAGCCCCTGCAAGTACAGCACGTCATCATCGAGCCCGTCCGGTTCGACGAATACGGGATGGGCCAGGGTATCCGGAAAGCGGTGCATCTTGTCCTCGATGCTGGGGCAATAGCGCGGGCCCGCACCGACGATGATGCCGCTGATCAGCGCGCTTTCATTCTCGCGCGAAGTAATCAGGCGGCAGGTTTCAGCGGTGGTGCGGGTCAACCAGCAGGGCAGGAACCAGGCGGGCAGCATCGCCGGAGCATAGACCGCAAACGCGTCCTCGCGCCATTCCGATAGCTGCGGCGTCAGGGCCGTGTAGTCGATACTGTGGCGATGCACGCGCGGACTGGTACCGGTCTTCAACCGATAGAGCCCCAGACCCAGCCCGTCCAACTGCACCCCCAGATCGTCCGCGGCCTGCTCGCCCAGCCGCCCGCCCACATGCAACTCGCGGCCGATATAGCAACGCCCGCGCAGAAACGTGCCCGGGCAGACCACGACGCGGGTCGTCCGGAATGAACGGCCATCGGCCAGTTCGACGCCGGCCACACTCGGACGGGTATCGCCGCCGGCGGACAGCCGAGTCACAACCTCGACAACCTCACCTTCCACCAGCGTGAGCCCCGCCTGCCGTTCCAGGCGCCGGCGCATTTCCCGCGAATAGGCCCGGCGGTCGCTTTGCGCGCGCAGGGCTTGGACGCTGGCACCCTTGCTGGTATTGAGCATGCGCAGATTCAAGTACGTGGCGTCGGTCACCGCGGCTTGCAGGCCGCCCAGGGCGTCGATCTCGCGCGTCAGATGGCCCTTGCCCGGACCGCCGATGCTGGGATTGCAGCTCATCCGAGCCAGGGCGTCCAGTTCCAGCGAAACCAGCGCAACCTTGAGCCCCAGGCGCGCGGCGGCGGCGGCGGCTTCGCAGCCCGCGTGTCCTCCGCCAACCACTATTACGTCAAAGGCCGCCATGGGGCAAGCTATTTTAGTGCCAGGCAATTACGGACCAGCCAACTGACTGCGGATTTTCCGCGCGCCTTTTAGTACAATCATGGTGAAACTCCTGAGGGAAAGTATTACTCCCATCAGGTGAGGATAATTGTATGGATCCTGTCGTCGGCATATTTGCGCTGCTCGTCGCGATCGGGGTGTTCATCCTGATCTACGGGATGCAGTTGAAGGCTAAGCGCGACGAGCGCCGGGCCGGTTTGTACGAGAAGGCGTTGGACAAGGGACTGGATCCACGCGAGATTAAATTCGACCTTGATCAAAAGGAACTGGGTGATCCTTACGGTAACCTGAAAGCCGGCGTAATCCTGCTGGCGGTCGCCGTGGCCTTGATCGCCGGCATGTGGATGGCCGAGCATCTGCGGGGTGCGTTTCGCCTGCTGGTCTTCGCCCTCGTTCCGGCGGCCATCGGGCTGGCAGTCCTGTTTCTCCACTTCACCCTGCCGCGTAAGCCACCGGAGTAATAATCCTGCGCCTGACGAACGTAAAATCCAAGGCAAATATCCAGCAGTGTTTGCTGAATTGCTTCTAAATTGTGGCTACATTTCGTTATAATAATTGGTCGATTAGCCGCTTGATTAGCCGATCGTCAAGCGTGGGTATAACTCTGGACGGGGTTCACCAGCGCTGAACGCGATGGCAGCACGCGTCGAGAACCGTTATCGGTCAATTGGAAATATAGGAGCCGGAAAGCGAATGAGCCGAGACTATCTGTATGGGGATGCCAAGGCGACAGCCAAGTCGGGCGAGGCTGGGCGCAAGGAACGGGCGCTGAGCGCGGCCAAGCTGGCGTATGAACAGGACCCGACTCCCCAGAATCAGGCGAAGTTAGCCTCCGCGTTGTTTGAGATTGGCAAGTTCAACGAAGCTGAAAAAATGATGACGGACGTTCTCGATAAGATCAGCAATGACCTTAAGCTGCTCAGCGACCTCGGCTTTACATATAAGAACCTCAAGCAATTCGACAAAGCCAAGGAAATCTTCCTGCGCATCGTCGCCATCGATCCCAAGCATCCGCTGGCCCGTAGTGCGGAAAACGAGATCTGGGTGATGGATCCAACCTACAAGCCCAGTTGGCTGCGCCGCGACTAGTTATTACAGCGGCCGCCGATCGACGCTGCTTACTGCAAGCCGTGAAACAAGTCCGCGTGGGCCCGACAGGTCTCGCCGTCCGGCAGGATATGTTCCACTCCGATGTCATAGCGCAGGATCGTCTGCGCAATCAGGTGGTGCCGATGGCTGGCCAGCGGGTTGGCCTGGCTCGATAGCAGGCAGCAGCAGCGCTCGCCGGCAAGCCCCATCAACTGCTGGATGCCCTGGCGGTAGCGGGGCTCGGCCTCCTTGGCCAGATAATCGACCCGCCCGTCCTCGGTCAGCGGACCGAGCAGCGCGCCGAGCCAGAGGTATTCCCAGCCCTCGCGTCGTGCCAGATGCTCCAGCTGGTCGCGGTTGAACCAGGGGAAGTCATTGCAATAGGGGAAGCTGCGTACGTCCAGCAGCACCTCGATCTGATACGGGCGCAACAAGCGCAGGAACGCGTCCCAAGCCAGGTCGCTGTGGCCCACCGTGTATACCGTGTACTGAGGCATGCGCGCAGGCGATTTTAGCAAATGGCCGGCTTGCAGCACATCAGGGCCAGTCCGGCAGCTCGATGTGGATCCATTCCGCCCCGTCGGCGGCGTGCTCCGGCGCGATGCGGGTCACGACCACCGGCCCGTACCGGAAACCATCGCCAGGCTGCTCGAAGGCGTCGCCGGTGGCCTCAAGGGATCCGAGCTGGGCCTGGAGTTCGGTGAATTCGGCCGCCAGATCTTCGGAACTCACGCCCAGGATTTCCGCGAACCAGACCGGTCGGACTTCCAAGAAGTCCAGATAGGTTTCATCGAGCAAATCCGCGACACACATGCTGCGCAAGGCGCCGGTTTCATTGACAACGTAATGCTGGCGCGTCGTGAACGGCGAGGTGTGATGAATCCCCACGGGATATTCCTGACGCAGAGCACCGACGACATACCGGGCCACCAGCTGATTGCCCGGCTGTTCCACGGTCTCGCGCACCAGGTCTTCCAGCGCGCCCGTCCCCAGCTTATCCGGCAGCATTTGCGCATTCCACGACGGAAATTCAGCGGCCGCATCCACGAAGAGCTGCTCGCCGGTCAGCAGGAAATAGTAAGTACCACCTTCGGCTTGCTCCGCCGTGTACCGGCGGCGCACCAGATTCACGCCGTCCAAGACCAGGTAGCTGAACTCCAGATCGAAGTTGTCATTGAGCGAGTCCAACGTCAGCGTCCGACCCTGGTTCGCCGCGAACAACGCGTCGAATTCACTGTCCAGCTCGGACGCAGTATGCCCCGCGTGCGCGGCGTACCACTCCGGTGTGAACACCAATTGGGCGAAAGCACCATCGTCGAAGGCCGCCAGGTAGCAGGCGGTCCTGGCATTCCACTGCAGGATACCGTAGGTATACATGACGGAATGGTTGTAGCCGCGCGGCTCCTCCTCGACCAGCGGCGCCTGCCAGGTGCTTTGCGTGAACTGGCTGAAATCGAACTGATCCAGCACGCCCCGCGCGCCCTGCTCCCGCAGCAGTCCGGCCAGTTCCGTGAATGTGGCCGGCCGGTCCTCGGTTCCGAATTGCAGCAAGTCCGGGAAACGCAGGTTGCGCTCGACCACGTATTCGACCTGGGAAACCGGCAGCATCATCGCAAAGATGGTCCGGTCCTCGCCCAGTTCATCCCGCTCGAACAGCTTGGCGGTGAATTCCTCGGTACTGATCGTGTATGTATCTCCGACGACATTCCCGCTTGCGCCGACATTTTCTTCGACCGATCCCCCGTACTGCTGGTATTGCTCCATATACTCGGCACGCAGCTGGCTGACGGTTCGGCCGCTGACGGCGGCGTACCAGCCGAGGGTGAAGTCCACCTGGACCGGAGTATAGTCCGGCTGCATCCGCACCGCGCAGTAGTCCTCGATGCGCATATCCCAGTCGCCCCAATAGTAAGCTTGGCCCAGGCCGTACTTCAGCGGATACTCATAGGCAAAGCTATAAGCCTCACCGTGCGGCTTCTGCCAATCGATCCATTTCAACACGGGCACCCGCCCGTCGCCGGCGGTCACGATCGCGATCAGGTCACCGATCGTCTCATACCGGTCTGCTGCGGCGGAGCTGGCCGCCGGACCGTTGGTCTGATCGTCGCGCAACACACAGGACTGCCCGACGAGAACCACCAACCCCAGCAGATACGGCAATAACCTAATTGCGCCTAGCTTAATTTGTTCCACGTAATGAGTTTACCCCTGGATGCGGCAAATCTTCGCCCGGACCGGTTAGGCCGACGGCCATCAGCCTGTCAGGCAAGTTCCGGCGCGATGATCTCCAGTGTGGCAAACCACTGCATCTCGGCAACCCGCTGGCCGGAGATCTCGCGCAGTTTGAGCTTATAACAACTGCAGTTCGACATCCGCATGAAGAAATGCTCCGGCGCCGGCCAACCGCACCACAGGCAGAGCAGCTGGTACAGGCTGCCACCATGGCTGACGGCGACGATGTCGTCAGCCTGGTGGTTTTCCGTCACGAAGGCAATGAACTCGCCGAGCCGCGTGCGCATCTCCTCGCGGCTTTCTCCGCCATAGGGGCTGAAATCACCACGTTGCGCCAAGCTTTGACCGCGCAAATCGGGATAGATCGCGGCCGCCTCATCCGGCGTACGGCCCTCCAGGTCGCCGAGCGCAAACTCGCGCAGTTCATCACGGATAACGGGCTCGTCAATACACAGGCCGGCGGCGATTTCCTCGGCGGTCATCTGGGCGCGCAGCAGCGGCGAAGTATAGACGGCCGCCGGCAGCACGCCGCGCTCGGCCAGCCAACTCCCCAACACCGCGGCCTGCTGGCAGCCCAGATTCGACAGCGGGTAGTCGCGCGTGCCCTGGTAAACACCCTGTGCGTTGCCCTCACTTTGCCCATGCCGTATCAGATATATTGACATTGTCTCGAGCGGCCTGCCGGGCCGTGCGGTCAAAATTAGCCGTAAGGCAATTCCAGTGGAATGATCTGAGCGTTAGCGGCCTTCATGTAGGTGGCCACCAGGGCCGTGAAATGCCGGTATTGCGGCCCCGGCTCGCTCAATAGGAAGTAGCCGTATTCGGCCGCGGCCTGAGCGAAATCACCCAGGCGGTGATGGCACAACCCGCTGTAAAAGTAGAACAACGCATTGCGATCGTCTTCGGGGTACAAGCGCCGATAGCGGTCGAACAGCTGCAGTGCCGCCGCGTAATCCTTCAAATTGCACTGCGCGATGGCCATGTAATACAGCGCATCCTGGCCCGCCCGGGCTCGCGTATAACGGCGGTGGGTGGCGTCGAGGATAACAAGGGCTTGCCGATAGACCGTGCGTTCTTTTTCATCATCGGTGCCCTTGAGGCTGAAAAAGGTCCGCGCACCTTTCAGAATCGCCAGGGCCCGCCCCAACTCGCGCGAGGATTCCGATTCAATCAGCTTGTCGCCGAAATTACCGGCAGCGGCCGCAGGCGGCGGCTTGGACTGGGGCTGGGCGCGGATAGGCTCATCGCGCAACAGCTCTTCGTGGATGGTAGGGGCCCGCCCGGCGGGACGGCGTGGATTGCGATAGGTGTAAATATTGAATTTCTTGAGCGCTGCGGAGTAGGCCTCGTTGATCCGCTGCATGTGCTGCGCGTATTGCTCGCGTTGATCGGGGACCTGCAAGTCCGGGTGGAACAGTTTGCACAATCGCCGGTAATGCTTGGTCAGCTCATCGACGGAGATCGCCGTCCTTAGCTTCCATAACCCGCGCGCCAATTCACGCGACACCGGTTCCTCCACGAGCACACTACGTCCCTACCCGTCTCCGCAAGCGAATTATAGCATCGCAGCAGGCTGGACCGCGGCGCCGGGATTTTCTTAATCGAAGCTTATCGGATCGTCATTGCTGTCGCGCATGTCCATGATTTCCAGCACGAACGGCACGTCGGCCTGGCTGACGCTGGAGCTGGAGCCGCTCGGACTGAACTCGATCGAAGCCAACTCACCGGTGCCATTCACGCCGGCAACGTTACCCTTGCGCGTTATCGCCACGGGTACGAAGCCATTCTGGTTCGTCATCGACAACTCGAGGATGTCCCCCGCGTCGCCCAGAAAGCCGCCGATGGCAACCGAGTCGGGGCTCCAAGCGCTGGTGAAACTCAGGCGAAACGCCACCTGGTACAGGTCGGTGACGTCGTGGGCGGTGATGGTGCAGGTCTTGCCGCCGCCGGCACCACTGGTCACGGACAGCGTGACCGGGCTGGCGCCGACCGTGATGTTCTGTGTCTTGATCGTTTCATCGACCTGGACCGTGATCGTCACACTGCCGGCGGTTGCCGGTGCGACCCAATAGACGGAATTGGCGGTCGTACTGACGGACGCCGCGCTGGCCCCCCGGGCTGTCTCGCGCAGCAACAGGGAGAAATCGGGCTGATCGGCGGTCAGACTGCCGGCGCTGACCGTCCAGTTTTTAACGAGCGAACTCACACTCTGGCCCGGCGCGCTGATGCTGGCCGATAGCGTGACAATGCTGCCGGCCGCGACCGTGGACGGATTCAGGTTGATCGCCGTAATGGTTACGGGGTCAACCCCCCCGCCGCCTCCGCAGGCCGACAACGACGCTGCGATGACTGCAACTAACACCAGACCCAACTTGCTAATCAAGCGCATGGAAACCGCCTTCGCTATTCAGATCGCTAATTATTCTACCCCAACGGCGGGACAACGATCGGGACGCCGGGGCCAGATCGCGTGTTCAGAATGGCATGCTGCGATCGACGGGCGGCGGCTGGCCCTCATACCTGTCTTGATAGGTCACCTCATGCTGGCGCAGGCTGTCCAGACCACCCGGAATTCGCGAGATGTAATGCTTGTAGGTATCCCGGCCGCGGACATCTTCACTGGCTACCGCCAGGTCATGAAGCTCGACCAGGTAATCATAGGCTTCGTCAAACCGGGCCTGCTCCAGCAGGGCTTCGGCCTGGCCGTCGGTGAAATGCGGAAAGCCGCGCGAGCCCGCGGGCAATCCCATCTGCGGCTCGTACATCGTGCCGTGTTCCTTGTCCGCCGCCGCCAGGTAGCGCAATTTGTGAATATCGCTGGGCAGGCGCGGAATCTGCTCGCGCTCCTCACGTTCCAGATCGAACTTGAGCACCACGCTGTGCGGCACGCGCCGGCTCGTCTGCAGGCGCATGATGATGTAAAACGGCAGGGCCGGCGGAAACAGGAGGATCAAGACCGGCCAGATGCAACCCATACCGGCGCAACCCAGCTCGTAGCGTGTCATCGCGTCGTTGATCGCCCAGATTGCGCCGAATACATAGGCCAGCGCCACAAAGATGCTGATGTACAACCATACTGAGTCAGCACTGAATTGCATGACTTGCTGAAAGAAGGCTGTTAATTCACTGCGAGAATATCATCAGCAAACGCAACCCGGCAATCTTCCGGCGAGTCGCAATAAGGTAAGATGAATAGACCTCAGGACAAGGACAGATCGATGCGATTCCTGTTGCTAGTATTGGCCGCGGGCACTGCCGTCTGGCTGGCCGGTTGCAGCTCCACCGGGGGCATTTGGGAAACGCCGGTGTTCAACCTGAAAATCGGAGAAATGACGGTACCCGCGGGCCCGCTGGTCAGCGGCGATCCCGCCACCTTTACCGTCTCCTGGCGTGACGGGCGGTCGCCCTTCCAAGTCGAATGGACTTTCGAGGAGGGTACGCAGCCTAGTGAGTTGACGGCAACGGAACCCGGCCAGCAGCACTCCGCAGCGGTGACATTGCTGAACAATAACGCCGAGGCGACGCAGTTCTACGGCGTCGTCATTATCACGGATCAGGACCAGAGCGAAGTACGCGCCAATTTCAGCTTCACCGTCGAGCCGAACCCAGCCTCCTAGCTAATGGTTAAGTGTGCGCGGGGCTGTGCAGCTGCTTCACAGGCTGTATAATTATCCGGGGCCGATTGGGGTCTTAGAGGCATACCACTAAGGTGAATTACCATGGAACATGTTAACGATGTCTTGAACGTCATGATGCGCAAAGGCGCGTCGGACTGCCACTTTGGCGTGGGGCGTCCGCCCTTCCTGCGCATCGACGGCGATCTGATGCCGACCGATTTCGAGATCCTCACCGAGGAAGAAATGGAGCGCATCGCCAAGCAGCTGCTCACGCCTAAACGCGAGTACCGCTTGGAAGAAGAGAACGAGATCGACTTCGCCTATCAGCTGGTTACGCCGGACGGCAAGCGCGGTCGTTTCCGCGTTAACATCTTTCGCCAGAAGGGTACCGTCGCCGCGGCCCTGCGTTTGGTTAGCGACGTTATCCCCAGCTTCGAAGAACTGAACCTGCCGCTGATCCTCGAGGAGCTCAGCCTCGAGCGGCGCGGCATCATCATGATCACCGGCACCACCGGTTCCGGTAAGTCGACCACGCTCGCTTCGATGATCGACTACGTCAACAACCGCCGCCCGGTGCACATCCTGACGGTGGAAGACCCGATCGAGTACGTGCTCTACGACAAGGAAGCGATCATCAACCAGCGTGAGCTGGGCGTCGACACGAACGCCTTCATGGACGCGATCCGCGGCGCGATGCGTGAGGACCCGGACATCATCCTGGTCGGCGAGATGCGCGACCGCGAGACGGTTAACGCCACCTTCCAGGCCGCGCTGACGGGCCACCTGGTCCTGACCACCCTGCACACCCTGGACGTGGTGCAGACGATCAGCCGAATCATCGACTTCTATCCCGACGTCATGCAGAAGCAGGCGCGGATTATGCTCTCCGAGACGATCAAGGCGATCATCTCGATGCGCCTCTTACCGATGGTCGGCGGCGGCCGCCTGCCGGCGATGGAGATCATGAAGACGACCGGCCGAATCCGCGAGTTCATCGAGGACGCCGAGAAGACCGAGCTGATCAAGCTGGCGATGGAGGAAGGCGAGGACGAAGGCATGATCACCTTCGACCGCTACCTGCTCAAGCTGTACAAGGAAGGGCGGATCACCTACGAAACAGCGCTGGCCGCCGCGACGAGCCCGCACGACTTCCGCCTGCTGGAGCAGAAGGAAACCGACTTCTCCGACAAGGTCATGCACCGCGTCGAGCAGTACGGCCACGGTTCTCCGACGGAAGGACTCGGCGGCGGGCTGTAAGCCTGTACCATTAACTGCCAACGAAAAGGGCCGCATACCGCGGCCCTTTGTTTTAATTACTGAAGTTAAGCTTACTTCTCTTCCACCGTGGTTTTAGAAACTCGCGGCCATGGGGTTTTACGCTGGTGGCAGTTGGTCGCGACTAACTTGTCGATCAGCGTCGTGCCAGGTTCCTCTCCGAAGATGATAACGTGCCAGACCGATGGAAGCTGGTCCGGTGAAGCGACATAGCTGTGATACCTCTCGATGATCAACTCCTCATCGACAACCGGCTCGATGAAGAAACCACCTGGATGCCACTCGGAGTCATCGAAACTCTCGAAGAACTTGCCGGTGACTGGATTAACGGCGTAGTACAGGTAGTGGTATTGTTCAGCAGCATCCATGCCACAGATCCTCTCGAAGCCTTCGACTGTCATGGCCCATGGTACCAACTCAACGCCATGTGATGGTAGGTGCCCGTTGTTAGTGTAATAGCTGGAAACATGGCCAATGGTTTCAGCAATAAACCTTCGTCCATCTGGGGGCGTAAACGTCATACCAAGAAGGCGAGCTTCTCCTTCAGTTAACTCAGGTTTCAGAATGCTTGAAGGCAACCAGGAGCTGTACAGCTCTCCTTCCTCTGAGTATGGCGATATATAATCGCACTGGGAGATTCCTTCACTGAGATCCATGCTCACTAATAACTCAATCTCCGCGGCACCAAGTTCGGTTGAACAACATGTCGACAGATAAACAACCTCACTGGAAGTCTTCGCAATTGCGTTTGACATGTTACAGCTGTTGGCTAAAATGCAGACAACAATAAAAACTGCTAAACAGCTCAAATCTAATCTCATCACTATCCTCCACGATGATCTTGCTAGAATCGAAGCATAATCCGCTTACTCTTCGTTTAGACCTCGGCATTCCATGCAGGCTGGCACAAATACTTGCTCTTGTACAACTTCACATGACATATTGCCTTCAACGCACGTACAATAGTACGTGAATACAACCATGTCCTGCCATGTACCGTACAATTCACCTCCTACATAAATGTTTTCCTCCCCCTCCAGGCATACGCTCTCAGGAGCGCGGGTCAGCTTAAGTCCTGAATAAGCACAATCCCATCCTGGGTTCTCTGGGCATGGGCACCCACCACCGCTTACTGGAATTGCCGCGAACGAGGGTAACGTATAGGTTTCACATGGACCACAGTCATCAGCGTATGCAGGGCTGGAAACAACAGCAAAGAAAACCACTAGAACAGCGAACATATAATATTTGAACATTAAATACCCCCTGGTACAAAAGATATGCAGATTCTACCCCCTTCCGCTTAAAAAAGTCAAGGTGTTGCAATTATACTGTCATTATCAAGGCGAGAACTTTGCATTGATCCAATTTGTAATAATAACATTGCCACTAGCAGCGATAGAAGAACGATCGACGTCATCACGCTGCCTTCGGGGCCGAACAGGCCGCCGCTGATAACTCCGGCTCGGGCGCCACTGATACCGAGGTCGACCAGGGGCCGGTTGAGCATGATCCCGCTGACCGGCAGGCCCAGCGTGGCCAGGCCCGCGTTCCAGATCCAGTGCCAGCCCCAGGCGCCGATGGGCGTCCCCTGCATCCAGCAGAGCTGCCCGAGCACCAGCCCGGCCAGCGCCACGTTCACCGCGGCGAACGGCGTCACCGCCGGGTTGCGCAGATGCACCACCGCGAAGCCGATGGAGACAACCAGGTTGGCGGCCAGGCCGGATGCCAGCCACAGCCTCAGGTGCCAGCGCGCCTGCCGCGCCGGGTCGGACGGCAACAAAACGAACCGTGCCAGCCAGAAAATCAGCACGGCCAGCAGCACCATGCCGATCGCGCGAAACAGCAATTCCTCGCATAGCGATTGCACGGTCAGCATGCCCCAGACCTGCCAGCCGTCCGGTGGCTGCCCGCGATAGGAAAAGGGCTGCCAGCCCGGCCCGACCGCATAACCGCCGGCGACCGCGATCAGACCGACAACCGTCAACACGCAGGCCAGGCCCAGCCCAAAGCCACCGGCGAACTGCAGGTGCACAGGCCGGTACAACGTGCGCGGCGCGGTCTCCAGCCTGCTGAACACCACGCGGCGCAACAGCCGCCAAGTCAGCCAGGCAAGGGGGATCAGTACGATGTCGGCCAACAGATAGGTATTCAGCAAACTTAGCGTTTGCTCGACGTTCACCGCGCCACCTCGTTCAATACGGCGGCGAACTGCTCCGCCGCGCGGTCCCAGGAGAACAATTGCGCCCGTTGGCGCGCCTGGTCCGCCAATTCGCCGCGCAGCCGGCTGTCCCGCGCCAGTTCCAGCGTCCGTTGATACAGCTGCTCCGCGTCGCCGTCGGGCACCAGCACCGCCGTGACATGCTCGGCATGCGCGCCGGCGTCATAGGCCACCGCCGGCACGCCATGCCAGGCCGCCTCGACGATCGGCAGGTTGAAGCCCTCCCAGCGCGAGGCGCACAGATAGACGTCCAGCGCGCTGTAGAACGCCGGCATCTCGGCGGGCGGCAGATTGACAATCGGCAACGCGCCCTCGTCGCGCACCCAGGCCTCGTCCGCCGGGCTGCCGATCCCGCACAGCACGAGCTGCGTATTCGGTAATTGCTCGTGGATGCGCCGGCCGATCTGAAGCACCTCGCGCGTGCCTTTATACGGTGGGTGGTCGCGGTGCAACCGGCCGCAATAGCCCAGCACCACGGCGTCCTCCGCAATGCCGTGGCGGCGGCGGAACTCGACTCGGGCCTGCGACGGGGCCGGGTAGTAATGATCGCCGCCCAGGTACACCACGCGCCCGTGCCGCTGCACGTCATAGCTTTGCTGCTCGTTGAGGAAGCGGCTGATGCTGACCACGCAGGCGCTGTGCGGCTTGTGCAGCCAGCGCTCGGCGAAGTCCAGCCAGGCCCAGTTGAGCTTGCCCTTCCAGGTGAACCCGCTGGTCGGCACGTTGCCGAAGTTGAAGAACACACTCGGCACGCCGAACACGCGTCCCGCGCCGTAGTAGGGATGCGTACAGGGCACGATCACGTCGTAATCCTCGCCGGAGTCGACCAGGCGCTGCTTCAGGCCTCTCAGGGCTCGCCAGGCGTTGAACTCCAAGAGCGGCAGCACGCGGTTGACCGGCGCGCCATAGACGATGATCTCGCGCAGGTCGTAAGGCGCGTCGTCGTAGGTGCCGTCGGACGTGGGCGTCCAGACGTCGACCGTCATCCCGTGCCGTTCGACCAGCCTTTGGGCGATCTCATGTACCGTCAGGTCGACGCCATAGCCGAGCATCATCCGCGTGGTGAAGAAAGCAACGCGCACCGGGATATTGTAGTGGCCCGCTGGCCTGGCGATTCAAGTGGCTACCTCGTTTTCAGGCAGAAGTGGCATCCTTGCGCACCAAAACAAACGGGTATGTTAATAATGATGGGACGGGGAACAACGGCTGCACTTCTGTTTGGTCTCAGCCTGATTGCCGCGGTCAGCCTGACCGGATGCGGCGGAGACGGGTCCAGCCTGACCGATGCGGCGCTCGAGCAGGCGGAACCAGTGGCGGATCGTACTAAGACCGAGATACCGGCGCCCAACGAGCTGAAGGTTCCCAGCGGCATCGAGTCGGGGGTTTGCCGCCTGGGCAGCCATTACCAGTCCAATTGGCCGTATCTGGGTGTCGTGCGCGAGTACAACGAGCAAGTATCGATCCGGCCGCACTACGACGACAATTGGGATTTGGATTATCCCGGCTTTGCGATCTATGCCTTCGATCTCAATGGCCAGGTCCACGACGGGCTGCTGCGCCTCGATGTTTACCGTTACAGCCACAACTCCGTTTTACGTGAAAAGGTCTGGATCGGCCTGGCGGACTACTGGCGGAACTGCTGGGATTGGTACCAGTGTTCGCCAGACTGGACGGTGCCGACTGATCCGGACCGGCATTACTTCAACGGGTCGCTGAAGGTTGCCGTGGTCTGCATGTCGACGCTGCAGCTGAACTCGATCCGGCTGGTCGAAGAGCTGCCGCCGCGCCTATACAACGTCTATCCGCGGATCTGTGTTAGCGGCGAGGATGTGGTGTTCGAAGGCAATTACTACGTTAAGAGATGGAACCGCGAGTACGGTGAACCCGTCGACTGGGAATGGCAGGTCGGCAACGACCACTGGCAGGCCACCTCGACCGAGGTCCAGCCGAGTTTCAGCTTTCCGGCCGCCGGCGAGTATATTATCGAGGTTACCGCCGGTAATGCGGCGGGATTGTACCGGTATACCTCCAATCTGGTTGTTGAAGCGCCCGGTCCGTACCGGCCAGGCCACCTGTATGCCGTACCGGTTAAAACCGACGTCGCGGTCGACGAACCGGTGACGATCGAGTTCATCACCGGCAGCCTGCCACCGGACCGGCCGTTTCACTACTTAAACGGCATTGGCTTGCTTACATCAGCAGGTGCGGAATACGTTGGCAACACGCTCAATGTCGGCCGAATCGGCGGCGACCCGACAGAACTTGACGGAATCTGGATTGCCCAGGATCCATTGCCGGTGGCTTTTTTCACCTCGGAAGGTCTGATTTCCCCCCATTTAACTGAAGTGCCCGGCCTGGTTCGCTTTGACCTGGCTGTTGTTCCGATTGGTGGCCAACAAACGTTTCAGGATGGAGTAATCTGCAATCTCCAGCTGGCCTTCACCCAACCCGGAGAGTATCGACTGAGCTTCCAAGAGCGTGAGGTGGTGAGTCGCACCTACTACTCCGATTCGGATTCTTCGGAGCATTTCTGGTACGACATCAGTAACGACGGAGTACCCAACACGATCACTGTCACCGAGTAGCGTGCATTGCGTATAATCCCCCCATGTTCAGACTGGACCACATCGGTGTCGTCGTCGAAAAGCTCGAGCCCATGGTCGAGCTCTACTGCCGGCTGCTCAACTACCCGCCGGACAAGGTCGAATATCACGACGTGCCCTCCGAGGGCGTGCGCGTGGCGATGCTCAAGGGCAACACGATCCTCGAGTTTTTACAGCCGACAGATCCCGACAGCGGCATCGGCAAGTTTCTGGCCAAGCGCGGAGCGGGCTTCCACCACTTTTGCTACGGCGCCGACGCGCCCGTGGAAAACAAACTCGCGGAACTGAAAGCCAACGGGTTTGCCGTCCTGAGCGACGAACCGCGCCAGGGCGCCGAAGGCCGCGTGTTCTTCGTGCATCCCAAGAGCGCCGGCGGCATCTTGACCGAGTTTGTCGAGAACGAGTAACCGTAAGAGTCTGTTAGAATTGCCGGGCCCCGTCCCGGGTCCAGGAGTAGCACAACAGCCGTGGAATCATCCCTCGTTACGCCATGGTGGTTCTGGGTCGCGTTCATCGCCTTCGTCTTGGTGATGCTGACGCTCGACCTGGGCGTATTCCACAAGCGCGGCCACACCGTCGGATTCAAGGAATCACTGAGCTGGTGCGGATTCTGGATCCTGCTGGCACTGGCCTTTAATGTCATCGTTTATTTCTGGCACGGAACCCAGGCCAGCCTGGAGTTTTTCACCGGTTACCTGCTGGAATACTCGCTGTCCATCGACAACATCTTCGTCTTCCTGCTGCTAACAAGCTATTTCAAAGTACCGCCGCGATACCAGCATCGCGTGCTGTTCTGGGGTATCATCGGCGCGTTGATCCTGCGCGGTCTGTTGATTATAGCCGGCATCGCACTGATCAACCTGTTCCACTGGGTGCTCTATGCGTTTGGAGCGGTCCTGATCCTAAGCGGCCTGAAGATGGCCTGCAGCGCCGAAAAGAAGATAGACCCATCCAAGAACCCGGTGTTGAAGTTCCTCCGGCGGGTAATCCCCCTGAGTGATGATTACGACGAAGACCGATTCTTCATCCGCCGGGCCGGCCGATTGCTGGCCACACCGCTCTTGGTAGTGCTGATCTTCATCGAGCTGACCGATCTCGTCTTCGCCTTCGATTCCATTCCGGCGATTATCGGGATCACGCGCGATGCCTTCGTTGTCTATACGAGTAACGTTTTTGCGATTTTCGGACTGAGAAGTCTGTACTTCGCGCTGGCTAATCTGGTTGGGATGTTCCGCTATCTGCCCTACGGATTGGCGGCCGTACTGATATTCGTTGGCATCAAGATGTGCATCGAGCCTTTTTACAGAGTCGAAGTCCTGGCTTCGCTGACAGTGATTGGCAGTATTCTGTGCGTAGCGATCGTCGCCTCGCTGATCGCCCGGCGTTACCAGCCGGAAAAGGCCGAATCGGCCGAACAAGAATCCTAAAGGACTTGACGCCTGGGTTACAATGCTTAGCGATGACCAACACGGAAGCTAAATTGAGAAAGCCGCGCCAGCGGCTTGATCCCAGCGATGAGGTGTTGATCGGCCGACTGGCGGAAGGCGACCAGAGCGCCTTTAACGAGATTTTCGACCGCTACCACCGGCAGATTTATAACTTCATCGCCAAACAGGTCAATGACCGCGAGAGCTGCGAGGACCTCACGCAGGAAGTTTTCATGCGCGTTTATAAAAGCGCGAGCAATTTCGATACTTCCAAGAAATTCACATCCTGGCTGTACAAAATCGCCTTGAACGAGGTCAAGCGCCATTGGAAGCGGACCGGCGCACGGCAAACCTACAGCCTGAATACCCCGCTGAGCAACGAGGCCGGCGAGGCCGAACGCGCCGACTTTATCGAAGACGCCCGTGAGGTGCCCGAGGACTCCACCGAAAGCGAGCTGTTCTCCCGCAACCTGCGGCAGTTGATCGATCAGTTGCCGGACAAACAGCGCACCGTCGTGCTGCTGAAGGTCTATCAGGAGCTGACCTTCGAAGAGATCGCCGAGATCTGCGAATGCCCCTTGAGCACTGTACTATCACGCATGCGCTACGCCGTGGACAAGCTGCGCCGCTGGCTGGGCGTGGAGGACGGACAGGCCGAATATGGATTGTAAAAAGATTCAGAAACAGATTTTCCGGTTCATCTACGGCGAGTCCGATGAATACGAACTCCGCGCGATCAAGGCCCACCTGGAAATCTGTAACGCCTGCGAGGCGGAACAGAAAATCATCGAAGAGATCCTGGTGCAGATCAAGTCCGGCGTACCGGACGACCCGGTTCCCGACGGCTTCAAGGAGCGCGTACTCAGCCAAGTCCAGGCGCTGGCGGAACAGGATTCCTGACCGGTTTTCAGAGGGTCAGATGAATTGAGAACGCATCCCATTTGCCGGCAAGCTGTTGCATTCAAGTAAAATGCCGGTATAATAGCGCGTCGCCAAAATGGGCGACAGGAAAAATTTAACTAAAACCACGCGAAGGAGGTCGGTCGATGAGGAGCATGAAGAACGGGCCAGTAATGACGAGCACCACGGCGGCCGAACTCCCGCGATCTCGAAACTGATTTCTTAGAGTTCTTCCGCCTTTAACCAAGGTTTCCCGTCATTCTGAGCACCGGTGGCGTACGGTTCACGCCTGTTCACGCCCAGACCCGGTCAGCCAGCTTCCCCATGCCGACGACGGACACACCCTGCAAGCGATTATGTGGAGGATGAAATGGTAGATCACGAGCTAGCTACGGCCAACGGCTACAGCGTTACCGCCCGGTATTACGACGATGTCTATACCGAGCAAACCGCTCCGGTCGACCAGCCGTTTTACCTCCATTACGCCGAACAGGCACCGGGTGCCGTGTTGGAGCTGGGTTGCGGTACGGGCCGCGTCACACTGCCGCTGGCCCGGGCCGGCCACCGGATTACCGCGCTGGATCTGGCCACGGACATGCTGGCGATTTTCAAGCGCAAGCTGGCCCAGGAGCCCGCCGACGTGCAGGAACGCGTCAGCGTGGTCCGGGGCGACATGGCGGAGTTCGAGCTAGCCGAGCGCTTCGGACTGGTGATCTCGCCGTTCCGCGCCTTCCAGCACCTGCTGGAGCCGGAGCAGCAGCGCCGGTGCCTGGAGCGGGTGGCCCGGCACTTGCAGCCCGAGGGCCGGTTCGTGTTCAATGCGTTCCAGCCGAACCTGCGCTACATCGTCAAGGCCCAGGAGTTGGCCGGCACGTTCAAGCAGGTCAACCAGGCCACGTTGGACGACGAGAACCGGATCCTGCGGCGCTATGTCCAGCTGACGCCACATCCGGGCTTGCAGCGGCATCAGATCCTGTGGAAATACGAGATCTGCGACCGCTTCGGCAAGGTGGTCGAGACCCAGTTGGAAGAGATGTGGTTGCGCTGGTTCTACCGCTGGGAGGCGGAGTACCTGCTGGAGCTCAGCGGCCTGGCGATTGTCGAAGCCTACGGCGGCTTCGACAAACGTCCGTTGGACGAGAACGCCGCCGAGTTGATTTATATCTGCCGGCGCAAGGAAAGCTGACGCCGGCTACGTCAGAAACGTAAACCTGTTGTGATGTCAGATGCCCGTACCCCGGTGCGAGGCCGGTTCTTCCCTAAGCGGAGGAGGAATACCATGTCAGCCGTACTGGGCAACCAGAAATGCGAAACAATCGGCCTGGCCGTGGCGGAAGAACTCGTCGTGGTTCAGTGGCTGAAACACGTGTACCACCAGGCCTCAACAAGTTGGGACCGGTGGCTCTACCCCGACGCGGCGGATAATGCGCGCCGGCGGGGTCCGTCCGTGATTCCCGACATCGTGGCCGTGGAATTCATGGAGCTGTCGCAGCATGCCGACCTGCGTTGGGTGCTGCTCCTTGAGGACGTCAACACTTTGACGGCGCGCGACTGATCGGTCCACGCCGTCCTGGCGGCGGACCGGCCTGTGCCTCCGGGCCTGGCCGGCCCGTCAGCCAAGGATGAGGATATGATGGATGCACTAAGCGAAACTAAACTGACGGAAGCCGTGATGGATCTGGTGGAGGTTGATGCGAGCGTTGATGCACTGCACTGCCAGGGCGTAACCAAACACTTCTCGGCCAGCCTGGACAAAAAGGACCGGCCGCCGGCGAAGAACCGGTTGCACGGCCTGTGGCAACGCATCGTGCCGCCCCGCCGCCGCAAGCAGGCGGTGGACAACGTCTCGCTGAAGCTGAAGCGCGGTGAGATTTTCGGCGTGGTCGGGCATAACGGCAGCGGCAAGAGCACCCTGATCCGGATGATCAGCACGCTGTTGACGCCGGACGCCGGCACGATCAGCGTCTTCGGCTTCGATCCGCAACGCGATCCGTACAAGGTACAGCGCCTGATCAACCGCGTCAGTGTGGATGCCGCGTTCTTCAAGAAACTCTCGGCTAACGAGAACCTGCTCTACGCCGCCCGGCTGTACGGCGTGGAGGACAAGTACGCCCTTAAACGGGCCGAGGAGATCCTGAAGCTGCTCGGCCTGGAAGAGGGGCGGCTGACCGACAGCTTGCAGGAGCTCAGCCGCGGCATGCAGCAGAAGGTCGCCGTGGCCCGGGCGCTGTTGACCAGCCCGGTGCTGCTGCTGTTGGACGAGCCGACGACGGGCCTGGATCCCAAGTCCAAGCGCGACGTGCAGGACTTCATCCTGGAGCTGCAGCGGATCCACGACGCCACCGTGCTGCTGACCAGCCATGACATGGACGAGGTAGAGCGGCTCTGCGGCCGGATCGCCTTGATGAACGAAGGGCACTTCGTCGCCCGGGGTACGGCGGAAGAGCTGAAGCAGCGCGTGCTGGAGCGGCGCATTGAGCGGGCCGCCAGCGGCGAAACGGCCGATGCCGACAGGCGCAGCAACGGCACGGGCGAGGTCACGATGGAGGACGTCTTCATCGAGCTGACCGGCAGCGAGTGGAAATCCGCCGAGGAGGACGTGGACTGACCGTCCCAGTTGGCTATGCAAGTTAGGGTGACCGGAAAACTAGTCAGGCTGCGTCCGTTTCAGGATCTGGAGGAACTCGCCACGCTGACGCAAGTACTGAACACGGAAGACCAGTTCTGGGGCTCGAGTTGGTGGCCGCTGGCGCAAATGCGGCAAGGCTTTGAGCAACATGCCATGTTGGACGATAGCTGTTGGTTCAGCTTTGCCGCCATCGACCGGCTGGACACTCCGGAGTTGATCGGCTATGAGGTCATCCAATTACCCAAGCCGGGGCAATTGAGTGCGGAGATCGGCACCGGGATTCTAAAGCAGCACTGGCACAACGGCTTTGGCCGCGAGGCCAAGCAACTGGCGCTGAAGCTGCTGTTTGAAAATTACGCGTTGGAGTGCATTACCGCCACCACGCTGGTCCACCATCGCCGCGCGATCGCCGGCCTGGACGCGATCGGCATGCGGCGCGAGGGTTCGATCCGGCGCAGCTTTTTCACCGGCGGTAAGTACGCCGACAAGGTCAAGTACATCATCACGCGCCAGGAATGGCAGCGAATGCAATCAGAAAACGAATCACGCAGGCCCGAGGCCTGAGCACGGAAGGAGCAACCATGACAACGTCAGAGACCAACAAGCAGCAGGGCTTCGCCGAGGGCCAGCACGTCGTGCTGCGGCCCGTGCTGGAGGACGACCTGGCCGCGCTGGCCGGGCTGATGGCGGAGAACCCGCTGGAACCGCTGCCCTGGACCCTGCAGCGGCTGAAGAACAAGTTCGAGGACAAGGACGAGCCGGGCCTGTGGGGCAAGACCGCACGCCACTTCGTGATTGTGCGCCATAACGGTGAGGTCGTCGGCTTTCTCAAGGAAAGCGACGACTCCAACCGCGGTATGCATTGGAACGAGCTGCACATCAAGGACGGGCTCGCCGACCGCGATGTGCTGGGCGTGGATACGCTGACGGCGTATCTGGCCTACAAGCAGAAATGGCACAATCCGCTGCGGATCAGCTTCGACGTCCTGCGGCCGGAAACTGAGAAAGCCACCTGGATGGTGGAGGCCGGCTTCGAGCTGGAGCTAACGCAGGAGCGCGTGCTGTTCTACCGCGGCCAACCCGAAGCGCGCTGCCTGTACACGTGGTTCAGCGAGGAGTTGCTTAACGCTCCGGCCTGGTCGGAGGAGTGATCGCCGGCGCCTGACTTGTACTACCGGCGAAATTGGGAGATTGACATGATTACAACTTGGACTGGAGAACGCGTTCGCTTGCGGCCATTCGCCAACGCGAACGAGCGTTGCGACCAGTATGTCGAGATGCGCAGCAAGCCCAATCAGTTCTGGGGTGCCTGGTGGTCGGCACGGCAGGAAAACAAGAAGAGCTTCGAGGAATCCGGCCTGCTATCCGCCGATAAGTACGGGTGTTTTGCAGTGGAACGGTTGGACACCGGCGAGTTGATCGGCTTCGAGGAACACGGATTCGTCGAGTCCGGTACCTCCGCCTGGATCGGCACGTTCATCCAACCGGAGCACTGGCACCGGGGCTTCGGCATCGAAGCCAAGCAGCTAGCCTATTGCTACCTGTTTGAGAACTTCCCGCTGACGTCCATCGACTCGGGTACGATCGACAACCACGTGCGCGCCAAGCGCGGATTGCTCGAAAGCGGCATGCATTTCGAGGGCCGGATCCGGCGCTACCACTACATCGAAGGCAAGTATCACGATCTGGTGTTCTACCGGATCTTCCGCGAGGAGTGGGAGCAGTTGCCGATCCGGCGGATCGCGAAGCGAGGTTCGGCATGCATGTGATCTATACCGGCGAGCGCGTCCGACTCAGGCCATTCGCCTCGGCGGAGGAGTTCATCAAGCTCGATGACAACTTCATGGCGGTGCCGAACCCGTTTTGGGGTCCCGACTGGCGGTCCCATGCGAAACGGACGGCCGAGTTCACTGGCAACGGCTTGATCGATCCGCTGGCGTACTCCGCCTTCGCCGTCGAGCGGCTGGACACGGGTGAGTTGATCGGGATCGAGGAGTGTGGCGATGTACACGCGACGAAGCTGTACACCTGGATCGGGACATTCATCCTGGCGGACCATCGGCGCCAGGGCTTCGGCATCGAGGCCAAGCAGCTGATGATGTGCCACCTGTTCGAAAACCTGCCGCTGTCCTCGATCCTGGCCGTGACGATGTCGAACCACGCCCGAGCCCTGGCCGGCTTGCAGGTCTGCGGGATGCGCCACATTGGTTACAAGCGGCGCGTCCGGCAATGCGACGGGAAAGTGCTGGATGAGGTGATGTTTCAGATCCTGCGCGAGGAGTGGGAACAGCTGCCGATCCGGCGGATTGTGAAGCGAGGTGCCTGATGCAAGTTAGCTGGACAGGTGCACGAATACGGCTGAGGCCGTTTGCGGACTTCGCGGAGTATGCGCCGGCGTTTACGGCGACCTTCGGCGAATCGACGGAGTTCTGGGGCCACCAGCGCTGCCCGATCGATAAGGAGCGCAAGCGATTCGAAGAAACCGGCGCGGTTGATGATTTCCGCGGCCAGCTCGCAGTGGAGCGACGGGACGATGGCCTGGTACTGGGCTCGATGAGCTACGTGCTCTACCGCAACGGCCTGGGGGCCAACATCGGCACCATTATCCGGATTCCCTACCGGGCCCAGGGTTACGGAGTTGAAGGCAAGCGGCTGTTGATCAGCTACCTGTACCAGACGCGCCCGTTGGCGCGGATCGAGGCGATTACCTTGACCCATCACCGCGCGGCTCGGCGCAGCGTGGAGCTGGCCGGCATGCGCCGGGAGTATGTTCGGCGACGTTGCACCTTCAGCCAGGGCCGCTGGGGCAGTTGGGTGGCTTATGTGATCTTTCGCGAAGAATGGGAGCAATGGCCGGATCGGCCCGACGCACATAGGGCATGACAAAAATGAAGAAACTGAACACACTATCTCGCCTCGGACAACTGCGCCGTCTGCGCGGACTGCTGCGGCCAGCCTTGGCGGCATATGGGCTCACCGACGCCTTGTGCAAGCTAGTACAGCACGGCGAGAACACGACCTACCGCGTCGATTCAGCTAAAGGTGATATCGGCTGCCGTGGTGTATATGTGCCGGGCCGATACCTGGCACGGATCCACCGGCCGGAATACCATACGCCCGCCGAGATCCGCTCCGAATTGACCTGGCTTACGGCACTGCGCGCCGCTACCGGCTTGGACGTTCCCGAGCCGGTGACCGACCGGAACGGCCAGTTGGTCATCGAGGCGACCGCGCCGGACGTACCGGAACCGCGGCCGGTCAGTCTGCTGCGCTGGATGAGCGGAACGTTCCGCCACAAGCGGCTGAACGCGAAGCACATCACGCAACTGGGCCGGCTGACGGCCTGCCTGCACGAACATGCGGCAACCTGGAACCCGCCCGCCGGCTTTACGCGCGGCAAATGGGACTGGGACGGCTTGTTCGGCAAGAACTTCGGCCTGGGCCTAAGCGAGCAGGAGTTGTGGAGCCTAGTACCGTCGAATGCACGTGGAGTGTTTTACGAAGCAGCGCAACACATCGGCCAGACCATGGCGACGCTGGGACGCGGCGCGAACGTCTTCGGGCTGATCCACGCCGACCTGCATATCGGCAATGTGCTGTTCACGCCCGACAACGCGCGGCCCATCGACTTCGACGACTGTGGGTACGGTTACTGGCTCTACGACCTTGCCGTCATCGTCGACAACTTGCGCAACCTGGAGTTGGGCCGGGAGTATGAAGCCGCATTGATTGCCGGCTACCGCCAGATCCGGCCGCTGCCCGTGGGATATGACGAGCATCGGTTGGATTTCGTCGCGGCCCGCAGCATTACGTTGACACTGTGGGTGTGCGGCATGGCACGAATCAACACGAAATTCGCGGCCTGGATCCCGAACGCCATTGAGGACACACGGCCCGTGATCGCCGAATACCTGTCCCGGTTCGGCAATGGGACCGGCCGCGGGCTACCAAGAACTGTCAATCAGCGAAAGCGAGGAGACAACAACCATGACTGAGCAGCAGCAGGAAGCAACAAGCGCATTGAACAACGAGATCAAGCAGCTGACCGCGGCCCAGTGCATGGCCGCCGGCGAATTCATCCGCCTGCGCGGCGTGCAGGAATACGACCTGGCCCGGCTGGCGCGGCTACTGGCCGAAGCGCCCAGTTCTCTTGCACCAATGCCTTGGACCGAGCAGCGCCTGCGCGTGCAGTTCGAGGACAAGGATAAGCCGAACTTGTGGCACGAAAAAAAGAAAACTTACGCTGTGATCCGCCTGGCGAACGATGAGCTGGTTGGCTTCATCACCGAGCACAAGGATGATCACGGCGTGTTCGTGTTCTTCGATATTGACCAGCATTGCGCGGACCGAAACGAACTGGGCCGCGATGTCCTGCGGGTCTATCGCGATCTGAAGATGGACTGGTCTAAGCTCCACCGCCTGGAAATCTGCATTCTCGATGTGGAGCAGGACAAGGCGCAATGGCTGGCGGCCACCGGCTGGCAAATGTCCGCGCAGATCCCGCAGATGTATTTCCATTTGGGCCGGCCCGCCGACCTGCAGATCTGGGACTGGGTCGCGCCCTGGGCCGAACAACTGGGGGCCGGCGATGGCACGTAAGTCGAACCGGCGCCTGGCGCGGATCAAGCTCTCGGCGCTGCAGGCTTTGCTGGGCTCACCGAACGAGCTGCACAAGGCGCACCGGCTCAATGCCAGCGGTACGGGCGCGCATCGCAACAAGAAGCGTTATCAACGCCGGGCCAAGCACCGGCGGGACTATGGAGCAGAATTATGAATACGGTTTACACTGGAGAGCAAGTACGCCTGCGTCCGTTCAAAGACGCCGCCGAATACCAGTGGCTGATGGCCCACGAGGCACTGGAGCCCAATGCGCACTGGGGCATCTGGTATTACCCCCAGGCTGAGGCCCGTAAGGACTTCGAAAAGAACGGCCTGCTGCTGACCGACGGCTACAGCGCATTTGCCGTGGAGCACCTCGCCAGCGGCGAGTGCATCGGCTACGAGGAATACGGCGGCTATAAGCCCGGCCGGCCCTCGGACTGGGTGGGCACGTTCATCCGCAAGGAGTTCCGTCGCCAGGGCTTGGGCGTGGAGGCCAAGCGGTTAAACCTCTGCCACCTGTTCGAGAGCTTCCCGCTCAACGTGGTCTACGCCGACACCACCGCGACGCACAAGCCAGCCCAACGCGGCTTGGAGTTGTGCGGGATGAAACGCTGCGGAGTACGGCGCAAGGCGCACTATTACAAGGGCCGCTTCGTCGATATTCCGCAGTACTACATCCTGCGTAGCGAGTGGGAGCAGCTGGCGTACCGCCATAAGGTCAAGCGAGGCTTGTGATGCGGACCGTGTTGACCGGCGAGCGCGTTCGGCTGCGACCGTGGGCGAGCGGCGAAGAGCTGTACGACTTCAGCCGGCGCCACAACACCCGGCCGAATGAGCACCTCGGCCCGACCTGGTATCCGCTCGGTGTCGAATGCCGGCTGTTTGCCGATAACGGCATGGTGAACAGCCATGGCCTAAGCGCTTTCGCAATCGAGCTCATGGACAAATGCCAACTGATTGGTTTTGAGGCGGTGACTTTCAGAGACCCACTGTGCATGGATGCCGAAGTGGGCACGTTCATCCTGGAGCCATATCGCCGTCAGGGCCTGGGCATCGAATCCAAGCAGCTGATGCTGCAGCACCTGTTCGGCAATTATCAGCTGGACCGCGTCGGCGCCTGGACGCTGGCGACGCACACCATGGCCCGCCGCGGACTGGAACGATGCGGATTCACCTTGGAGGGCCGCCTGCGCCGGGCGTACTACAGCCGCGGCCGGTACACCGACCGCGTGTTCTACGTCATCTGGCGTGAGGACTGGAAGCAGCTCGCTCAAGTGAACGAACCAGGGAACCAACCATGATTACGACTTATACAGGAGAACGGGTCCGGCTGCGGCCGTGGCGCGATTTCGCGGAGTACAGCTCCGTGATCGACCGCGATTACGCCCAGCCGGATCCGTTCCGTGGACCGCGCTGGTGGCCGGTGCTGGCGCGCGAGCCGGACTTCGACCGAAACGGCGAAATCGGGCCGGAGGCGTATTCGCAGCTGGCGATCGAGGAGTTGGCCAGCGGGCAGGCCGTCGGCATCACGGGCCACGGTGCGCTGAAGCCCGGCGCGCTGGCGGTGGACTTCGGCACGTACATCCTGCCGGACTGCCGCTACCGCGGCTACGGCGTGGAGGCCAAGCAGCTGGCGCTGTGCCGGTTGTTTGAAAACTACCCGCTGGAGGCTGTCCGGGCCAACACCACAGCCCCGCACGGGCGGGCGCGGCGCAGCCTGGAGCTGTGCGGCATGCAGCAATACGGCCGGCTGCGGCGAGTCGGGATCGCGGACGGCCGCTATTACGACGAAGTGCAGTACGAGATCTACCGGCCGGACTGGGAGCTGCTGCCCATCCGGCAGCGAGTTAAGCGAGGTTAAGCAGCAAGTGGAGTTTTATCATGAAGATCGTTAACGAGAAAATCAGGAAAGTCGTTGCCGGCAACGGGCGCGAGGCCCGCATCTGGGTCGAGCGTCCAGAGCTGGTGGAGGAGCAGGCGCTTAAACAAATCGAGTCAATGCTCGCAACGCCCAACCTGGTGGAGCACATCGCGGTGATGCCGGACGTGCACTGGGGCATGGGCGCGACGATCGGGGCCGTGATGGCGCTCGACGACGCGATCATCCCCAACTGCGTCGGCGTCGACATCGGCTGCGGGATGGCCTGCCACCCGCTGGGGTTGAAATACGAGGGCGAGTTGAAGACGCGCGACCACTGGCGCCGTTGGCTGGGCCAGGTGCAGCGCTCCATCCCGACGGGCTTCAACAGCCACCAGCCGCATCCGGAGCTGCTTCAAGCGCAGAAGCTGGAGGCACGGGCGGAGCGCGGCGACCAGGCCGGCATCGAGAACCTGCGCTGTACCGAGTATATCGCCACCACGAAGCGATTCGGCAACGTTGCCGAGATGGTGCTCTGCCAGCAAGGTACGATGGGCGGCGGCAACCATTTCCTGGAGATCCAGCGCGACGAAAGCGATAACCTCTGGCTGATGGTGCACTCGGGCAGCCGCCACGTCGGCTACCAGATCGCCGGGCATTACGCCAAGCTGGCACAGGCCGTCAACCAGCGGCTGGGCCAGCCGGCGGCACCGCACCTGAACTGGCTGTCGCTCTCCACTCCCGAGGGACGGGCGTATCTCAACGATATGCAGTGGGCGGTGGATTACGCCCTGCTCAACCGCAAAGCGATGCTCAGGCGCGCCCTGGGCGTGATGGGGATCGCCTTCAGCGAGGACCTGCTGATCAACATCCCGCACAACTACGCGGCGGTGGAGGAGCACTTCGGCAAGCAAGTGGTGGTGCACCGCAAGGGTGCTACCAGCGCGCGCGTCGACGAGTTGGGGATCATTCCGGGCAGCATGGGCACGCCGAGTTACATCGTGCGCGGCCTGGGCAACTCGGAGAGCTACCAGTCCTGCAGCCACGGCGCGGGCCGCACGATGGGCCGCAAGGCGGCCAAGAAAGCGCTGAACACCAGCATGTTCGCCGAGGCACTGGCGGGTACGTTCTCCACGGCGAGCGGCAGCTACCTGGACGAGGCACCGCAGGCTTACAAGGCCATCGACCTGGTGATCAGCGCACAGGACGAACTGGTGACCGTGGTGCATAAACTGACGCCGGTGATCACCCTGAAGGACGGCGCCGGCGGAGTGGATTAGCGAGACAGACCATGCATGGACAATCAACCGCGAGATTTTGTCAGCCAGTCAGTTCGGCGCCAAGGCCGCATGAATCGGGCTGCCTGCGCGCGCCTAACGCTTCGAATCCAAGTCCTCGATCTCGGCAACCAAACCGTCGATTTCGTTTTCCCAGGATTCGATCTGGCGCTGCATATCCGGATCAGTTGAGTCAGCGGAATCGATCAAGGCTTCGAGCCGGTCAATCTTCTGATGCAGCCTGGAGATTTCCAGATCCAGGTCAAGGTCACACATTGCACATCCCCTGGAAGTAATTGTCTCAACATTGTACCAAAGCAATGTTGAGAACGCCCTTGGGCAATTTCCTGCCTGATGAGGATCTATTGGAGCTATCAGATGTCCGTAAATGAAAACCGAATACGGGGCGGAACTCGCGGAGGCGGCCGGCTGGGCCGCGAACTCAGTGCGATCCGCGCCTTCATCCTGCGCGATCTCGACCTGACCAAACGCTACCTCGGCTGGGACATCGTCTGGCTGGTCTACAACCTGATCAACGCGGTGATTATCGGCCTGATCGGCCTGTCGAGCGGCGCTGCACCGGAGCACGTCCCGGGCGGCCAGCCTTATGTTTTCTACCTGCTGATCGGTGCCGTGATGTGGAACTACCTGGCCGTGCTGTTCATCATCATCGCCGAGACGGTGGCCTGGGAGCGCTGGGAAGGCACGCTGGAGTACACCTTCATGGCGCCGATCCACCGCCTGACGCACCTGTTCGGCGTCTGCGCCTACGCCACGATCTACGGTGTAATCCGCACAATCCTGATGTTGGGCATCCTGGTGCTGGCCTTCCATCTGGATCTCAGCCAAGCCAACCTGCTCTCGGCGCTGGTGGTGCTGATCATCGGCAGCTTCGCAATGGTCGGCCTGGGCCTGATCGCCGCGGTGGCGCCGCTGTTGAGCCCCGAAAAGGGTGCCCAGGCCACGCACATCCTGCTGGCGGTCACGCTCTTAGTCAGCGGCGTGTACTACCCGATCAGCGTGCTGCCCAAGTGGTTACAGCCGGCGGCGTATGTCGCGCCGGCCTATTGGGCCCTGGTCGCCGAGCGCAAGGCGTTCCTCGGCGGCGTACCGCTGACGCAACTCGGCCCCGAGCTGTTAGGCCTGGTGGTCAGCGGGCTGGTCTTTATTCCGTTGGGTTATGCGATCTTCGCCTGGGGCGAGCGCTATGCCAAGCGCGTCGGCCTGCTGAAGCGCAGCGGGTAATTCGTTGCGAAGCATGGCCGGCGTATCGGTGCTAACATGCTGGCCATGCTTCCCGACAACATCTTTTTGGGCTGTCTGATCGTGTTCGCCCTGCGCGTCACCGACGTCTCGATGGGCACCCTGCGCACGGTATACATCCTGCAGGGCCGGCGGCTGTTGGCCGCCTGCATCGGCTTCTTCGAGGTGCTGATCTGGATCTTCGTGGTCAGCTCGGTCGTCGGTGCGATCACGGACTGGATGCTGATGGTGGCCTATGCGCTGGGCTTCGCCACCGGCACCTGGGTCGGGCTGTCGCTGGAGCGCCGCTTCGCGATCGGCTTTACGCAGCTCAGGGTGATCAGCGACGACAACGGCGAGAACATCGCCAAGGCGCTGTGGGCGGAGGACTTCGGCGCAACGGTAGTCCGCGGACACGGGAAGAACGGCGCGGTGGATCTGGTGTTCAGCATCGTCCCCCGCCGCTGGCTAAAGCGCTGCGTCAACCTGGCAACAAAGGTCGACAGCGACTGCTTCATCAGCGTCTCCGACAGCCGCTACCTGTTCCGCGGGTACATGGGCCAGGGGAAGAAGTAACCATATCAAGCAGGCGGCTCAGTCGTGCGGCAGTACTGTGATGTTGGCGGCCACGCTGTTGCTGATGTCGTACCAGGTTCCATCGCCGCCATAGGCTTTGTAGTAAGTACCATTATCGAACTCGCGCTCCTGGAATCCGATCGAATAGGTACCGGGATTGGGAAAGCGCAAGCGGAAATTGCAGAGCTCCCCGCCGCCCGTGACATCCTCGCCGCCGATGGGAGCGAAGACCATGCTGTGGCTGACAATACCTGGCGTCTCCGTGTCCTTGACGACAATCCAGTCGTCCGGATCGATAACCCAGCCGTAAATATCATCCGCCATCTGCTCCCAGAATCCATCGGGGTCCATCTTTTCACCACCCGGCGCACCCAGGTTGAAGCTGCCGCCGACAAACTCGACATCCTCGCTGAGCAAGATGGCCAGGCAGGGATTACAGCAGGGCTCTTCGGCCGGGAACGGCCCGGTGATAATGGTTACCATCACGTCATCGCCGGCAAGGAGCTCTTCTTGACTGGGAAAGGCGTACAAGTACAACGGCCTGGGAAAACAGGCCGGGATTACCGTATAGCTGAATTCCATCGTCGTTTCGCCCGCCGCATTCGCCGTTACGATCTCACCAGTGTATAAGCCGGGAGCAGCGATTGTAACTAAAGGCTCCAGATCTGAAGACTGATTTGGAATTGCCCCACCGCCGAAATCCCATGAAATCGAGTCAATTACCATCTCCTGGTTGATGTACGTTGGCCCTTGCCCGGAAAAGCGAATTTGGTCGCCGCTCATCACCAGCTTGGGATCTGGTTTCAAAATATGTGGCAATTTCAGGTCGCCCGCCAGCAAGCCATAGAAATCTTGTTTGGACGTAGCCACTACTGCCACAAGTAGGCAGCCGTTATTAACATGATCTGCATTGTATTCGTAAGGATCGTAATGCGCCGAATCATAATTACTGATCAAATTCCAGCAATCATTTGTGAAATCCGCCGCCAGAGTGTATAGGTATTGAATTCCACCGCAGTGGAACCCGGTATTGTCCGATATCAATTGGATGATTCCCTTGTGTTCATAGTCCGGCACTCGCACCCAGTACATTGCGTAGGCGAGTTCGGCTTTTTTGGACCAATTCGCCGTCAGATACAAGAGGTCACCGCTCAAAGACACCGCTGCATGCGGCAGATCCTGTTCGTAATCCGCGGCCACCGTAACCAGATCACTCGAAAGGACCGTCGGCAGCTTGAGCGTGCTGGGATCGGGCAGGAACGACTCGCCGGTGAAGGTCGATTGGCTATCCCCCACGTCATCCACCGGTGGTTGCGACTGCCCGCCACAGCCGGCAACCAGCATGATCGCCAAACAGGCAAACCCGATGTTGCGGAAAGTACTTCGTCGCGTCCCCATTGCTCCCACCATACTCAAAATCTACCATACGCGGGTAACCGGTTGCCACCCGCGCTTACAGCTGGATAATATGACGTATGAATAGTGCTCTGGTTCGTTCGCTACATCTGAATCCGCAACCGCTGGTGATGTGCTTCGCCGAGGAAAAACCCGCCAGCGCCCTGCTGCACGACGCCGCCAAGTGGGGATGCGTGATCTCGCTGTTCAAAGCCTCCGCCGCCGGCCGGATCATCGTCTTGGACCGCGATAATTACGACTGTCTGATGCAGGGCCAGGGCCGCTGCTTCGAGGGAGAATACAGCTCGATCGGCTTACCTAATTACGCGCCGGACTGCGAATACATCGTCTTAAAGCCGCTGCGCCAGGTCGATGCCGCCGACAATCCGCAGGTAATCTGCATGTTCCCCGAGTTGAAACAACTCGACAACCTGCTCAGGCTGGCCAACATCGACCGGCCCGGTCGCGACGCCGTATTCGCCCCGCATGCCACGGCCTGCCAGACGGCCTACCTGCTGCCCTATCACGAGGGCCACCAGGATCGACCTCGGGCCGTGATCGGCGGCTTCGATTACGTCTCGCGCCAGCATATCAGCGCTGACAAGGTCACCTTCGCCCTCCCCTGGCGGCTGTTTGAGGCCATGGAGACTGCCTTCGCCGAAAGCGCCTGACCACCGGATAACCATAGGGCTT
Source organism: bacterium (assembly GCA_016932385.1). Classification (GTDB taxonomy): domain Bacteria; phylum 4484-113; class 4484-113; order 4484-113; family JAFGCY01; genus JAFGCY01. The sequence continues at coordinate 49,299 of JAFGCY010000011.1, forward strand.
GATGAAATCAGGATTCAGCCGGTAAAGCCAGGCCGGATGAGCTTGACCCGCCTTCAGCCCAAGGCTATAATTCGCGCTTCTAATTGCCCTGTGCTGGAGGACGGCAATGGAGTTCATGCTCTCGAAGAACCGCAAGGTCAAGCTAGCGCTGGGTTTTAATGACGTCTCATTAGTACCCAGTCTCTCCACGATCGATCCCGTCGACACCGATGTCAGCTTCGAGCTGGGCGGCACGCGCTATGAGCTGCCGATCATCGCCGCCGCGATGGACGGCGTGGTCGACGTACGCATCGCGCGCCTGTTCAGCGAGTTCGGCGGTTTGGGCGTGCTGAACCTGGAGGGCATCTACTGCCGTTACGACGACTATGACGAGATCCTCAAGAAGATCGTCGAGAGCGACGACGAACGCGTCACCGGCCTGTTCCAGAAACTCTACCAGCAGCCGGTGCTGCCCGAGCTGATCGAAAAGCGCATCGTCGAGATCAAAAGCGGCGGCCTGAAGGCGGCGGTCAGCCTGACGCCGGCCGGCGCTTTGAAATTCGCCGAGGTGGTGGAGCAGGCCGGCGCCGACGTACTGGTAATCCAGAGCACCGTGGTCAGCACCCAGCACCGAAGCAAGAGCGGCGGCGTACTGGACGTGGCCAAGCTGATCAGCGGCCTGACGATTCCGGTGATCCTGGGTAACTGCGTCACCTACGACGTCGCCTACGCCCAGATGGAGGCCGGCGCGGCGGGTATCCTGGTCGGCATCGGGCCGGGCCAGGCCTGCACCACGCGCGGAGTGACCGGCGTGGGCATTCCGCAGATCACCGCCACCGCCGACTGCGCCGCGGCGCGCGACGACTACTTCGAAAAGACCGGCCGCTACGTCAACGTCATCACCGACGGCGGCATGCGCCAGGGCGGGCAGATCTGCAAGGCGTTGGCCGCCGGCGCGGACGCGATCATGACCGGCAGCATTTTCGCCGGCTGTCCCGAGAGCCCGGCCGCGCCTTATCACTGGGGCATGGCCACGCCGGACCCGAACCTGCCGCGCGGCACCCGCGTGAAAAGCAGTGTCAGCGTTCCCTTGAAGCAGGTGCTGTTCGGCCCGAGCAGCGTCACCGACGGCACGCAAAACCTGGTCGGCGCGATCAAGAGCGCGATGGGGCTGTGCGGGGCGGAGACGATCCGCGAATTCCACGAAACGCAGATCGCCGTCAGCCTCAGCTTCATGACCGAGGGCAAGCAGCTGCAGATGAGCCAGCGCGTCGGTATGGGTAAATAGCGGCATGCGCCCCGAAGTTCTTCTGCTCGACTGCGGCGGCACTTTGACCTGGCCGCCGTTTGAGCGCGTGCGCCGCCTGATCAAGGAGCTGCGCGGCATCGATGTTCCGACGGACAATCCCTTCGAAGGTTTCTATCGCAGCAGCCACGCCCTGGAGATGTACTTGCGGCAACACGGTCGGCCGCCGGCGGAAGACATGCGCGGGCTGCAGCACTGGCTGTACCTGGCTGGTTTCCGCTTGACGGGCAACGACGGAGTCTGGACCGAGGAGTGCACGGACGAACTGCTGCGCCGCGAGGGAGGCCGGATGGGCAAGTGGGATCATACGTTCCCTTGGGTCGAGCAAACCCTCCGCGAACTGCGACTGGCCGGCTTGCCACTGGCGGTGGTCAGCAACTCCGATCGCAGCGTGACCGAGTTGTTGCAGGAAATCGGTTATGCGCCCTACCTGGATGTAATCGTTGACAGCTTTGTCGACGGCGTGGCCAAGCCCGATGCACGCCTGTTCTATCTGGCACTTGAGCGCCTGGGCCGGCGGGACTTGGTCGAACAGGCGCAAGCGTCGGCCCGGGGTGAGGCGGAACCCCCGCCGGTCGTGCATATCGGCGACCACTATCGCGCGGACTTCCAGGGCGCGTGGGAGGCCGGGCTCAACGCCTGGCTGCTTGACCCGCTGGACCTGTACGACGATATCGCGCCGAATCTGCGCGTGAAGAGCATTGCCGATCTGCCGGTCAGGCTCAAACCTTGATTAAGCGCTAGACCGCACACAAAAACAGGCTTTTCTGCCATAATTCCACGGCGCATGGCAATCATCATGGTTATTGGTGGGCTGATCCTGCTGCCTTTGACGGCGGATTGGCTGGTGCGCGGTGCGACGGGTTTGGCCCGGCATTTCGGCATTCCCGATGTCCTGATCGGCCTGACGGTAGTAGCCATCGGCACCAGCGCGCCCGAATTGGTTACAGGAATCCTGGCGGCCGTCCAAAACGCGCCCGGCATCGCCCTGGGCAACGCGGTCGGCAGCAATATCGCCAATCTGGGTCTGGTTCTCGGGGCAATCGCCCTGGTCGGCCGGATTCCCGTGCAACAACAATTGCTGGGGCGCGATGTCCCGGTTATGTTGGGCGTCATGCTGGTCTCACTGCTCATGGCTCTGGACGGTGTCATCAGCCGGCTCGATGGGCTGGTGCTTGTTCTGATCCTGGGCGCGCTGACCTGGTGGACAATCCGCCGGGATAAGCTCAAGCCGCCGCAGGAATTGGCACCGGCCGAGCCACAACCGGCCGAACCGCAACTGGCGTCCCAGACTAAACTCGGCTGGCAAAGTATCGTTGCCTTGATCGCCGGCGTCATCGGGCTGGCCGCCGGCGCTGAGCTGCTAGTCCGCGGCGCTACTTTACTGGCAGCCGCCTTCGGCGTCAGCAATACAGTGATCGGAGCCACCGTCGTCGCCCTGGGAACAAGCCTGCCCGAGCTGGCGGCATCATTCGCCGCCGCCCGTCAAAAGCTTTACGGCCTGATGCTGGGCAACCTGGTGGGCTCCTGCCAGTTCAACCTGGCGGCGATAGTCGGCATTCCGGCGTTGATCAGGCCACTCAACGCGGACCATACCATGCTCAGCCTGCATATCCCGGCAATGATGGTCATGGCCCTGGCCGCCTGGATCATGCTCTCGTCCTACAAGACGGTATTGCGCCGCGAAGGATTTATCCTCGTCGTAATGTACGGCGTTTACATTGCGCTGACCATTTATCTGGCATAGGTTTTATATGGTGACGCAAGTTGCGACTTGCGTTAAAATAATGGGTTGTATGGAAGGCGCGAGTCACGACATTCTGTTATTGGATGCCCACGTTCTGACAATGGACGATACCGGCACTCAATACCCCCGAGGGTTTGTGGCCATATCCGGCCGCAAGATTGCCGCACTCGGGCCGATGGAACAATGTCCGCCGGTGGATTCAGCTCGTGAAGTAATCGACTGCACGGACTGCGTCATCCTGCCGGGCCTGGTCAATTGCCATACGCATCTGGCAATGAACTATTTCCGCGGCATGGCCGATGATCTGCCGCTCGTGGAGTGGCTGGAGAAACACATCTGGCCCGCCGAAGCCAGGTACCTGACCCCGGACTTCGTTTACGATGCTTCGCTCTTCGCGGCCGCCGAGTGCCTTAAGTGCGGCGTAACCTGTGTCAACGATATGTACATCTTCGCTGCCGATGTGGCGCGGGCCTGTGCCGATGCCGGCCTACGGGCATATGTCGGCGAGGGAGTCATCCAGTACCCGACACCTGCCGCGCCGACCTGGGAAGACGGCCGGCGGCTGACGGACGAGCTTATCGCGAAATTCCTCGACCACGAGCTGGTTACGCCGACAGTCTGCGTGCACGCACCGTATTCGTGTACTCCGGAGATCCTGCAGACAATGCACGGCGTTGCCCAGAAGCACGGTTTGCTCTATCACACTCATCTGCACGAATCGGAGGATGAACCCGATCGGATCGAGTGGGGTAAAACCGATGAATCTCCGCTGCACAGCCTGTTGCGCATCGGTGTTCTGGGACCGCGAATGGTGGCCGCTCATGGCGTCTGGCTCAGCGATCACGACATCAAGCACATGCATGATTACGGCTGTGGAGTGGCGCACTGTCCGACCAGCAATATGAAACTGGGCAACGGTATCGCGCCGATCCACTCCATGATCGAAGGTGAGATTCCGGTCGGCGTGGGCACGGATGGCGCCGCCAGCAACAACAACCTGAATATCTGGGAAGAAGTCCATTTGGCCGCCCTGGCCAGTAAATCCGTATACAAGAATCCCGAAGTTGTGCCGGCGGAAGCCGCCGTTGGTTTTGCGACCCGTAATGCGGCGCACCTGCTCTGTGCCGATCACTTCGGCCAGCTGGTCGACGGGCGTTGCGCGGATTTGGCGGTTGTCGATATGAGTGGCTTGCACCACCTGCCGCGGTACTCGCATCCGCAGGCCGTCTATTCGCAGCTGGCCTACACCACGCAAGCCGCCGATGTCCGCGACACGATTGTCAACGGGCGCATCCTGTATAGGAACCGCAAGCTTACTCAACTGGACGAACACGAATTGGTGCAAAGAGCCCAGCATTGGGCGCAGAAACTGGGTGAGTAATCACGATTGGACCGGCGATTGCGCAGGTGCAATGCCGGCACGACAGAAGAAAGAGGATCAAGCGAGGTACTAGTAGGTTCAAAGGAAGTTGATGGAAGAGTCTCCACATGTTTTGGTAGTTGATGACGACAGCACGTTGTGCGGCTTGCTCGAGTACAAGCTTAAGCGCAAGGGTTTCAAGGTCACGCTTTGCGGAGATGGCCAAGCTGCCATGGAAGAGCTGCAGCGAAGCAAAGTCGATGTCCTGTTGCTTGACATCATGATGCCGCGAATGGATGGATTCCACCTGTTGCGTGTTCTGCAGGACCCCGAGAATGTCGTGCCCCGGGCGATTGTTGTCCTGAGCGCGCGTGGTGATGAGGATGATATCCTCAAAGCATTCGAGCTCGGTGCGATCGATTATGTCACCAAGCCCTTTAGCGTGAATGTGCTGATCGCCCGAATTGAGATAGCGTTAAAATTTAAGGTTACCAGGGGGTAATCCTCTTTTAGTTCAGCCAATATGTTATGTTATGTATAGCGGATGGGCTAAAAAGGACCACGCTTGGTTAAATATAAGTTAAGTCGAATCGGCAAATGATCACAGGTGGTATTCCTTAAGGAATCTACTGGTGATCGATAGGCCGTCGTAGGTTACGGAGAGTTTCGGAAATGGTTACCGAAGTATTGGTGTGGCCAATAATGGTGGTTAGCGTCGTTGCTTTACTGCTGTTTATTGTCCTCTACCTCCAGCGTTTACACCGAGCTGCATACGAGTCATGGGAAATCAGGCAGCGCGAGCAGCTCCTGCCGCTTTTTCACGCATATATCAGTGGCGATGAAGCGCTCGAATCGTTCTGTCAGACGGCGCACAAGTCTCTACCGGTAGCTGAGAAACTCATCATCGAGTTCCTCTATGACCTGAAAGGCGAAAGCCGAGAGCGGCTGTTACAGGCTGTCCGCCACCTGGGCCTGGTCGACCGCGCCCTGCGTCAGCTGCAAAGCCATCGCTGGACGGTTCGCGATCTGGCTGCGATGCGATTGGGCGTGTATGCTCTCGAGGACACTGTTCCCGCCCTGACGGCGCTGCTATCCGATCCCCGTCACGAAGTGCGCTACACGTCGGCTCGGAGTCTTGGAATGATTCAGACGCCCGAGGCAGTAGATGCTCTGATTGAAATATTGAATTACCCGGAGATTGTTAACACGCCGCGTGTTCTGGAAATCGTCCAAAGCATGGACAACTTGGTCAACGAGCCGATCAAGCGCATGCTTTCCAGCCCTGAATACAACGTTGACGCCAAGCTGCTGGCGATCGACCTGGCCGGCGACACCAAGGACTACAGCATGGTCGACATGCTGTTGCAGGTCGTGCGGTCTTCACACAAGGAAAAAGTGGTCCGTGCTCTGAAATCCCTCGGCAAAATTGCGGCACCACAGGCGATCGACCAGGTCATCAAGTTGGCCGAGGACCGCCAGTGGGAGGTTCGCGCCCAGGCCCTTAAGGCGATCGGCCTGATCCAGATCGAAGAGGGGATACCGCTGCTTCTGGACAACCTGACGGACAGCTACTACTGGGTTCGTCACAACGCCGCCGAAGCACTGTCCGCTTTTGGTGACAAAGGCTACGAAGCCCTGGTTACCGCTCGGGACAGTGAAGACACATTCGCCAAGGATATTGCCCATTATTATCTGAGCCGGATGAACAACTCCAACGGCAACCGCTTGGGGAGCAATGGAAATGAGGTCGCTGGCCACCAGGAGCAAAACCGGCTGGCCACGTCGGAGAGCACGTAATGTTTGGCCTTGAAACGACCACAGGCGGTAGGCCAGGAGTCCGATAATGTGGGAAGGCGATGTAATTGGTGGCTATGGTGTAGTCGTAGTTCTCTGGCTGTCCGGTTTTTTCATTTTCTACTTCATCGTGCTGGACATCTGTTACTTGCTGTTCATCGGCGTCGGCATGCTCAACCTGCGCAAGTACAACCATTACACCAAGGTTGTGGACTTCCGGGCGTTGTTGAAAACATCCCTGACCAAACCGATCAGCATTCTGGTTCCCGCTTATAACGAAGAGGCCAATATCCTTGAGACCGTTCGATCGCTGCTGATCCTGCACTACCCGCAGTTTGAGGTCATCGTCATCAACGACGGCAGTGACGACGCGACACTGCAAAAACTGCTCGACGAGTATGACCTGGTCGCGCGCCCGCGCGTCTACCAGCGGCAGATCAGCACAAAGCAGATCTACTCAATCTACGAAAGCGCCCATTACCCGAACCTGGTAGTCATTGACAAGGAGCACGCCGGCAAAAGTGACTCGCTCAATGTCGGTATCAACGTCAGCAAATACCCGTACTTTTGCACGCTGGATGCGGATACGATCCTGGAATCCGACGCGCTGCTCAAGATGATCCGCCCGTTCATCGAGCATCCGGATACGATGGTCGCCGTCGGCGGTATCGTCCGCGTCGCCAACAACTGCATCGTGGAATACGGCCGAGTCAAAGAGATCAACCTGCCCACCGGCTGGTGGGCGCTGACCCAGGTCGTGGAATACCTGCAGGCCTTTCTAGCCAGCCGGATCGCCTTCAGTGAGCTGTCGATGGTGCTCCTGATCTCCGGTGCGTTCGCGCTGTTCCACAAAGGCGCGGTGATCGAGGCCAAGGGCTATCGCACGGACACCATCGGCGAGGATATGGAGCTGGTCGTCCGGATGAACCGGATCCTCAGGCAGAAGCGGCGCGTCTACAAGATGGCCTTTATTCCCGAGCCCGCCTGCTGGACGGAAGTTCCGACGGATGCCGCCAGCCTGGGCCGTCAGCGTCGGCGCTGGCAAAAGGGCCTGGTGGACAGCCTGCGTTTCAACGCGGAAATGCTGTTCAATCCGCGCTATGGCCGCCTGGGCATGTTCGCGATGCCCTACTACCTGCTGTTTGAACTGGCCGGGCCGATTGTCGAGTTGTTCGGATATGCGCTGATGATCATTTTCCTCCTGGCGGGCGTGTTGTCCTGGTATTGGGCTTTGCTGTTCTTCTTGGTCAGCGTTGCCTTTGGATTCCTGTTCAGTGTGAGTACGATCATTCTCGAGGAATTGAGTTTCCACCGTTACCCGCGTCGCAGCGATCTGCTGGGCTTATTGTGGGGCGGGTTCCTCTATAACTTCGGATTCCGGCAGCTGAATGCTATCTGGCGCACATTCGCCACCCTGGAATACCTGGGTGGTTTTCGCTTCTGGGGCAAGGTCAGGCGGACCGGTTTCCGTACCGAGACCTCAAGCTAGCGGGAGTCGATAGCGTAACCTAATATATATATGGTATTAATTGCATAGATACAATGGTAGATAAAACACCAATTGGCGAGTATGCGGTATCGGACGATCCCCAGCATGGGGACATTATGTTGGTCCCGCCGCCGGACCGCGCACTACCAGACAAGCTCGACAGAGCCTTGGCCGCCGCCCGTGAGGAGTTGCGCCGCCGTCATTGGTTGGTTGCCGTGGTCTCATCGCGGCGGTTCTGGTTCATCATTGCGCTGATCTTGGTTTCCGCGGCGGCGATTACCATCCCCTGGTATAGCTGGTACCTGGCCCCCAACCTGGATCTAAACATTGCCATCGTCGATAAAACGGCACCCTTTAAGTCCCAGCGCGAGCACCGCGGGTTGTTTTGGCTGCTTGGTCAGAACAAATTTGTCGACACCAGGTTTGAGGACGAACTGCGCTGGTACGATTACGAAAACGATTACATCGGTTTCTACCCCCCTGATCAGGATACGATCAAAATCGAACCGGAGGAAGAGCCAACGGAGCCGGAGGAACAGGCTGTGGCCGGCGGCAGCGGGGTTGCTTATGCCAGCGAAACGCCACAGCTGACCGAAGATATGAACGCAGGCGATCCGGCCGAAGATCCCTCTGGCGGCAACGAGGAATCCGTCGTCACGGAGGAAGAGGAAGCTCCGCAAAACATGGCTGTCTACGGCAACTGGACGACTCAGTTGCTGCTGCCGGAGCGGATCTACGACCGGGACGTGCTTTACATTGCCGACACCTACGGCGTCTATACCGGTGACTACCTGGAAAACGCCGGCATGGAAGTCGAGCACAGCCAGCGGATTTTCGGCGGGTTCGAAGAGCAGGAAGTCGAGGCCATCGAGTGGTTCGCCCAACAGGGCCGGCTGCTCATCGGCGAGTTCAACTGTTTCGCCTCGCCAACCAACGAGGAACTGCGCAAGCGGATGGAGCACATCTACGGCATCACGTGGAAGCGTTGGACCGGACGTTATTTCATCAATTTCGCCGACTCCACCGATGTGCCTTACTGGCTGCTCAAACGCTGGGAAGAGGAGAACGGGCGTCCCTGGGACCTCGAAGGCCCGGGCTATTTATTGGTCCATGAGGACTCCGAAGATTACATCCTGTTAAGGGAAGGTATCGAGATCAACCGCCGCGGCGTCGAGATGTACCCCCTGCCGCAGTATGCGGATCTCGACGTTATGCAGGGCGTGAAGAACTGCACGTTCTGCTATTGGTTTGACATCATTGAGGCGCAGGAAGGAACCGAAGTCCTGGCAGAGTACGATTGCCACCTGACGATCACCGGCCGGGCTCTGCTGGCCCAGCGTGGTCTGAAGTCCGTATTCCCGGCGGTCACGCGCAAGCGCGACATCTTCGTTCCCCTGGGCGAGGAAACCGTCGAAATCGAAACCGCCGACGAACCGCAGTACATGACCGCCGCCCGGCATGAAGCCCAGCGACGGGCCGCGGCCCGTTCCAGCGACCGCGAGTACTTGGCCTATTACCTGGCCGGCGACATGTGCGACTACGATCGCGACATGGGCCCGTCACACACGCGGCTGACCATGTACATCAACCGCAGCTTCTATGAGCAACCGGTGGTCGGCAGCCATGGATTCTTCTTCTGGCACACGTACTATCCACTGGTTACCAACATCCTGCGGGCGGAGTCCAACCGGTTGACCGGGCGACCGGACAATGTCTATTTGTTCAAGTAAATTGGACTAGCCGCTCAGGCATGCCGAACCCTATACTGCTAGCCGTGTTCGCGTCGCTAACTGCACCGTTCTCCCGGTTGAGTTGCTGGTGGCTGCTGCTGGCGTTGCTCCTGGCTGGCCCGGCCATTGCCCAGGATGAAGTATCACCCGTGGCCAGCGCGCACGCGAGGATGGATGAGGAGCAGTGCATCAGGGACGCCTGGCCCGGCCGGCCGGTAGTCAATGGCGTTTTTCTTTCGCATGGTTATTGGCAACCGCAAGAAGTTGAAGAACTGATGGCGGAGCTGGAAAGCCTGGGAGTCGACTTGGTGCTCGACTACGCCCTGATCCCACCGGAAGACGACACCTGGCAATGGGCCTTTAACAGCTATCTGGACAGCGCCGAGGAGCACGGCATTCGCGTCGCGTTCTACCTGGCACCGGCGCTGTACGGCGCTACGCCGGAAACGGCTGATGAGTATCTGCAACGGACAGTCGACGTGGTGGCGGCGCTCAAGTACCACCCCGCCATTTCCGCCTGGTATGTGCATGATGAAGTACTGCCGCTGATCTCGGGCGAGGGCGGTACGGTGCATTACACCTTGACCCTGCAACAGATGGAACAGCTGTACCAGCGGATCAAGATCGAGGATCCCAGCCGACCGCAACTCAACGTTTGGTCCCAGTTGCCGACCTGGAACGGGTTTAACCGAATCTTCCAGGAGGAGCACCTGCCCTACGGCCGGCCGGACTGGTTGGCTGAACCGTTCGGATACGAAGCAGCCATGCGGATGCTGGTCCGCCAGACCTGCGACTGGGTGCTGGTCGACAGCTACCCTTTGGGCGCGCACTGGCGCGGCAGCGATGACGGACGCACCAACGAAGCCCATGTCGCGGAAATCGTGCGCCGCGCGCATCGCCTGCGCAACCGCCAGCAACCGCTGATTTTCGTCTACCAGGCGTTTTCCTGGGCGCAATATGGAACAAACGGTCCGGAGGCGGCTCCCTTCCCGCGATTCGAGGACATGCGTACCATGCTGGTCAGCGCCTGGCGGAACGGAGCCGACGGCGCTGTCGCCTATTCCTGGTTCGACCTGACGAAAGACATCCCCGGCCACAATGTGCCCGGCCGCGAGGCCTGCCTGGCGGACTTGCGCGAGGTGCTTAGCTGCCTGGGCCGCTGGGGCTGGCCCGAGGACAAGTCAAGCCTGCCCTACCAAGCGATCACGCGCTGGTAGGCGTGGCTATTCCTTGATGTAAGCCTTGATGATGAAATCGGCATCAGGATAGGCCCGCTTGAAGCGTTCCAGGCCCTCCGGCGTCGCCAGGCCGCGCTGGTCGGCCCATTCACAGCCGTACAGCTTCATCGCCACATCCTCAAAGCCCTCGACAACCTTGCCGAAACAGGAGAATCCATCGGCATCCAGGCGCGAGTTGTCGCCGTAATTGATGAAGATCTGCGTGGTGCGGTTGTTCGGCAGACCCGGCTTGGCATAGGACAGATAGGTCGGGAGGTTGCCCTGGACCACCGGCTCGTCCTTGATCTTCTCTTCGCCCCACTTCCTGCTCAGCTCGGGATCGGCGGAAAGGCCGAACTGCGCGACGAAGCCCGGAATCACGCGGAAGAACGGCGTGTTGTCATAGTAGCCGTCCCGGACCAGCTCCAGGAAATGCGGAGCGCCGATCGGCGACCATTCCTCATGGACCTCGATAACCATATTGCCTTTGGTGGTTTCAAACACGACCGTAGTCACGCTGCCAGCTTTTGTATCTTCAGTCACTGCCTCATCCTGCTCCTTGTTAGTCTCTCCGGCGCCATCTTCAGCGACCATGTCAGCCTCGCCAGTTTCCGTATCCTCACCCGTGGTTTCATCACCGGCGGCAGCTTCGCCTTCAGCCGCAGCCTCAGCCTGCTCATCCGCAGTCTCGCCGACCACGGTGCCCGCCGGATTCGGCGTTTCGTCAACCGCCACATCGCCCTTTGTCATGTCGGTAGCGGTGTTGCCCTTGTTCGCGGAAGCGGCGTTTGCCGCGTTATTGGTAGCCAGATCCGTGGATCCGCCATCGCGCGGGCAACCGGCCAGCACGAACAGCGTGATCAAACCAAATAACAACAGCGTCCAACCGTATTTCATGGGTACTCCTCCGTAGCGGCGGAATTAGTTCCGCCTTGCCTCAGCAATTGCGACAAACAAAAATTTTAGCATAAGCAGCTGCGTTGACGCTGTCTAGCCCACGCCTTATAATAAGTTTTTAAAAGTGCCGAGTAGTTAATTCAAATGCACAGGGGGCCGCCCATGAGTGTGACCGCCGTTGTTGGTGCCCAGTGGGGTGACGAAGGTAAGGGCAAGCTCGCGCATATCCTGGGAAGCAGCCACGACCTGATTCTGCGCTATCAGGGAGGCAGCAATGCCGGGCATACGGTCATTGCCGACGGCACCACCTACAAGTTCAAGTTGATCCCCAGCGGCATTTTGCATGAGGGTAAACTCAACCTGCTCTGTGACGGCGTCGTGGTCAATGTGCTGACCCTGGCGGAGGAAATCACCGGCCTGCGCGAACGCAACCAGTTCCGCGGCGAGCTGCTGATCAGCCGCCACGCCCATCTGGTCCTGCCGCTGCACTGCATGCAGGATGTGTACTTCGAGGAAGCCAAGGGTAAACGGGCCATCGGCACCACGCGCCGCGGTATCGGCCCGGCCTACGCGGACAAGTACTTTCGCGTCGGTTTGCGCGCGGGCGACATGCTTAAGGACAATTTCGGCCATCGCGTCCGCGAAATGGCCAGGCGCAAAAACGTGTTGTTCACCGGGTATTACGGCCAGGCCGAGGTCGATCCGGACCAGGTCTGGGCCCAGGTCGAACCGACGGTGGAAATTCTGGCACCTTTGGTCGGCGATAGCACGAAGGTGGTGCGCCAGGCCCTGGCCGACGGCCGCAAGATTCTGTGCGAAGGTGCCCAGGGCACTCTGCTGGACATCGATTACGGAACCTATCCGTATGTTACGAGCAGCCATCCGGTCTCCGGTGGGGCGCTGCTGGGCACCGGCCTGAGCTGGCGGGACCTGGACCGCGTCGTCGGCATTTCCAAGGCATATACAACGCGGGTGGGCGCGGGGCCGTTCCCGACGGAGGATCTCGGCGAGGAGGGCGAACGGATGCGCGAGGCCGGCGCCGAGTACGGCACCGTCACCGGCCGGCCCCGGCGTTGCGGCTGGCTGGACCTGCCCTTGCTGAAGTACGCCTCCCAGCTCAGCGGGTTCACGGAATTGGCTCTGACCAAAACCGACGTGCTGGACGACTTGGCGAAGATCAAGGTCTGCGTGGCCTACCAAAGCAACGGCGAAACGATCACCTGGCCGGACCTCGATCCGGATGTGCTGGAGAAATGCACACCGGTCTATGAGAACCTGACGGGTTGGGAAACCGCCACCACGGCGATCCGCCAGGAGGCGGACTTGCCGTCGGCCTTCAAGGACTATATCCGGTTTATCGAGGACTATGTTGAGCTGCCGGTGTCCATCATCTCTGTCGGCGCCGATGCCACGGCGACTATCTTCCGCTAAGATGCGCGCACCGGTTGCGGTTCTGCTGTGCCTGCTCTGCGGTCTGCTGATCGCCGATTCCGGTGGAGCCCGAGCCGCCGATGCGTACAGCCCCGGTCTGGCTGAAGCCTCGGAGGTGACCTGGCTGGGTGTGGCCCGTGTAGCCCTGGCGAATGCCGAGACCACGACCAACGCAACCGACCGGCGGCTGCAGCTGGCGACGGCGATCTACTCCCTGACTGCGCTGTTGCAGTTGCATGGCAACCGCTGGGCCTTGGCCCCACTCCAGGCGGTCTATGCCGACCCGGACTGCCCAGACCTGCATGTCAGCTACAGCGCCGACGGGCGTCTGAGCTGGAGTATCGAGCCGTTGGAACTGCAAAATCCCATCTTCAGTGAGTACACGATCCTGCTTTGTACCTTCGAAAGCGCCACTGCCGACGACTTGTACCACGACGGGGATACGGCCATCGAGATCGCGTTGACAGATGGGCAGCTGATCGCCGCCGAGCCCCTGACCCCCGAACACCCCCTCTACGAGCAGCTGCAACGCCAAACAACCAGTTTTCACCCGCCGGCCGCCCTACCCGCCGGAGCCGGAATCGGCTTTAAACAGATATTTGCGGTGCCTGAGCTTAACCGGAAGGCGATTTCAGCGGTATTATTGGAATGGGGCCAATACAAGCTGAAAATGCCTTACTACGAGAACGAGGTGGGTAGTGACTGACGAGATTCAAGGCAGCCAGTCGGAAGGAAACGTGGAAACAGCAGAAGCGCGCTTGTCGCCGGAAGCGCTACTGGAAACACTCAGCGCTCAGACAACTGAAGTCGCATTGTTCCCCGGTTCGATGCGCGAGGAGTGGTTCTTCTCCTACGACGTCTTGATGGAACAAGCTGCGATCAGCCGCTTTATTCAGAAGATGAATGTCTGCAAGGTGGTCAGCCTGCCGCACTACCGGCTGGTCTGGCCGTTCTATTACCCGCCGCAGGGCACGGCCCTGCCGTCGCTAGAACGCACCAACCAGTCCGAGGATGAGGTCTGGGGATTGATCTTCTCCTGCCGCGGCAAGGATTTCCGCGACCTGGAGCGCTTCCTGCGCGTGCCAAACCGCTACCACCGGTCAGCCATCCAGGTCCAGGATCGCGGCGGGCGTCGTTTCCCCGCCTTCACTTATGTCCTGTCACGGCAGGACGATGTGCCAAGCAAGCCCTCGGCTGAATACATCTCCAAGCTGATCGAAGTGGCCCGGGAACGCGAGTTGCCGGAAGCCTGGCTGGATCAGCTAGCCCAGGTCGAGGTTACCGGCTAGAACCGGCGCTATCGGCTACTCGCCCGACCGCCCATCCAGCCATTGATAGACCTTGTAGTAGCGATAGACCTTTTTGCCAAAGGTTTCGTTTTCCTCGTTGGGAATCAACTCGGTCAGCAGCGTATCATCGGTTTGATATCGATCCCGCCACTTGCGAAAATTTCCATCGCCCCCGTTATAGGCATGGATGATCGCCCGTAGCTGGCCGGCGCCGAAGATCTCGACCAGATTGGCAATATAGGCCGCACCAAGCCGGATGTTAGTCCGCGGTTCGGAGATATCACCACCGCCGATGCCCATGTTGTACTTGCCGTCCAGCCAACGGGCGGTGGCGGGCATGACCTGCATCAAGCCGACGGCCCCGACACTGCTGACGTCATCCGGGCGGAAGTTGCTTTCTTTCTTCATCATCGCCCAGATCAACGGGGCCGGCACATTGAACTCCGCCGCTGCGTTTCGGACTTCATCGGCAAAGGCCCGCGGATAAGCCAGCGGGATGGCATAGTCCAGTAAGGCCCGTTCGGTAATCCGGCCGCTTTCCAGCAACTCCGTAGCTTCCCACTGCACAATGTGCATCGGATCAAGCTGGTCCTGGCTGGCCAGAGACATGTACAACAAGATCTGGTTGTCTGGATCACCTTCGCCGGCCAGACTTTCACTTGCGCTATCAATCAGGCCCAGTCCGGCCAGATACTCACCGGCCCGACCGGCGTGCGCCAGCACCGTGGGATTGACAGCCAAGTCAGCCTGTGGGTCATCGCTGCTGATCAGCTCGTAATAATTCCAATAACGGACGCGGATCTCGCCCAAGGCCTCATCCGCTACCGTTTGCCGGCCGGCCTGCCGGGCCAGGTAGCCCTGCCAGAACAGCGCGACTTCACCGAGTTGCTCGCCTGTCCGCCGGTCGTCTGCATCTGCCACGTTTTTGACAATCTCAAGATCCAGGATCCAGTCGACTAGCTGTTGCGCCTGACCAGTCTCACCGCGGTAAATCAGCAACGGAATCAGCTCTTCAATGGCTTGGGGCACATCCGGGCTGTCCGGGAATTCCTCCACCACCTGGGCCAGCAGTTCGACCGAGCGCGCCAGATCGAGCGGCTCCTGGACGTGTTTGAGGATGGCATACGACCTGTACAGCGCTTCGCCGGCCCGCGCGGAGCTCAGTCTCTGGCAGGACCGGTAATACTCCAGCGCCCGGTTCCATTGCTGCTCGCTTTCCAGCATCTGGGCATACTGGAAGTAGATCTCACCCAGGTTGGGGTCCGACAGGTCGCGCAAGTTGGCATCCGCCATCAATTCACGCATCGCCGTGGAGTTCCGCTCCGCGCGGTAACAAATGGCCATTCCGACGCGCAGTTCTTCCCAGGAGCTGCGGTCATTGGCCGCCAGATGCGGCTTGAGCCCGTCCAGCAGGCCGGCGCAATGCGCGGCGAAGCTGCGGCGGGCGCTGCATTCCGCCAGGGCGCGAAAGACACCCGGTTGCAGCTCTAATACGATTCCGCCCTGGCTGTCGAGCCCCCAGACGGCCTCTTCTTCCAGCAAGCTGTTCAGCAATGTCATCATCAGCTGGCCGGGGCTCTCCGCGGCTTGCGAGAACGGGTCGACCATCAGCGCATCCTGGGCCATCTCCCAGGCTTCGTCCATCCGGCTCTGCTCGTAGTAGTAATTGGCGAATTCGGTGAAGGCTTTCTGCAGAGCCCAACCGGGGGGCTGGTTGGCCAGCGCCACAAGTTGCCCGGCCGCCGCCTGTTCGCCATTACCGGTATAAGCGTCGCTGAGATACCAAGCGATCAGGTTGTAACGTGCCTTGCCGACCAACTCGCTGTCTGGTGCGCTGCTGATCACCTGTTCGAACAGCCCAACGAGTTTTTCGCGCTCTTCCTCCCCGCCGGCCAACCGGCAGCTGCGTGCCAGGTAATACTGGTAATAGGGCTTGAGCACGGGAGCGATCAGGCGGTCGTCGATCGCGGCGAAGTTGTTATGTGCACTGGCCCAGTCCCCGCGCAACGCATATTGGTAACCTTCCAGATATAAAAACGCCTGACCGACAGGCAGCTCCGCCACGGCCTTCACCGTTGGGTCGGAATGCAGCGCATACACCTCGCCACGGTCCGCCGCTTCCTGACTCAACCGCACAGCGTCGCGCAACTCGCCGAGCCGCCCGGCGTATTCGCCGGTCGACTTCACGCCATACAAGTCACTCAGGTAAGCTGCGCGGCCCAGATTGCCCATCAGCACCTGGATATTCAGGTAGTCCGCCAGCATCGCTTCGTTATCCGGGTGGGCCAGCGCTCGCGCTTCGTAGTCACGCGCCGCCGACTGGAACAACCCGTACTGCAGCTTCTGCTCGGGCGTCAGCAACTGCTCCCAGAACAGGGCGATAATGGCGGCGACAACGGCCACGGCCAGGATCAACACGGTCAGGACTGTTTTTATTTTGCGCACAGGCTAATCATTGTATCGGCCGCGGTATCCGGCCAGACAAACTACAGCGTACGGTATTTCAGATTGATTCCGGCCGCGGCCAGGCCGGCAATGACCCCTGGGTAGACGCCGGTTTCCGCCACCAGCTGCTCGGGGAAAATAACCCCGCTCCGCGCCCGCAGGCTGCTGTTGCCGGCGGCCAGCTCACGGGCCACCAGGATCGCCGGCCAGCCCGTCGTACGCGCCATCGAGAAATCGCCGGTGACGGGATCGGTCCGGTCCAGCAGCTCGCAGCGTAGCGTGCAGGGCCGCCCCGCCGACTGACCGGTAACCTCCACACGCATGATCGTGAACTCCAGCATGCCGTGCTCCAGCTGCCAGGCGTCGATCAACAGGCGTGAGGTCAGTTCGATCGGCGCGATCTCACCGCCGGTCAGCCGCAGTTTTTCTTCGCTGAAGAATCCCAATTCCTTCAGGAGCAGCACGCGCTCCGCGTGGCCGGGATAACGCAGAGTCTTCTCTGACAGGTTCGGCAGTTCCAGCGTATGCAGCAGGCTGCGCAGACCGTCGGTGTTGAAGGCCTCCAGCGTGCCCAGCTCGGCGAAATGAACCAATTCCACGTCGCTGAGCGCCGGCCGCACGACCAGCTCACCGCCTTGGCGCAACCGGGCCGGCCGCGTGTACTCCTCGATCACGTCAATCGGCGAGAAGGGCGCGCGGTACTCCAGCGGCCACCGGCGCTCCACCGGTAATCCGCCGACCATGATGCTGGCTGAATCCGCGTCTTCCAGCTTGCCGGCCAACTCAGCCGCCAGCATCCCGCCCAAGCCCGGCATCACGCCGCAATCGACGATTGCCGGAACGCCCTGCCGACGAGCCAGTTCGTCAAGTTCACGGACGTCCTCGGGGAAAAAGCTGATATCCACGCAAGGCTTGCCGGTCCGGATCACGGCCTCCAGCGCCTGATAGCCCAGGTTGCCCGGCAGGGCGCCGACCACGATGTCAGCGGTGGTAACGGCCTTAGCTACGGCTTCCGGGTCACGCAGGTCCGCTCCGCAGATGTTGACCGGCGCCAAGGCCGCCGCGCGCTTGAGAGCCTGTTTATCGCGATCGACCAAGGTGACAGCAGCCGCTTCGCCTTCGGCCAGCTGGCGGGCGATGAACGATCCAACCAGTCCTCCACCGAGGACAACAAAATGCGTGGTGACCATCGCTTAATTATGCCAGCCTGCGCGGTATCAGTTAACCAGTTGCTGCATCACGCGCTGGACTATCTCTCCGGCTTGCCGGCATTGATCCGCCGATACGTCCAGGTGCGTGACCGCCCGGATCTTGCGTTCGCCCATGCTGAGTACCAGCACCCCTTCGGCGATCAGGTCATCGACGATCTGCTGGGCCAGGATGGTATGGTCCAGCACGTCGATCACCACAATATTGGTATCCGGCCAGATACAGCTTAGTCCCGGCGCTTCGTTCACAAGCTTGGTGAACAACTGGGCGTTGGCATGATCCTCCACCAGACGTTCGCGGTTGTGCTCCAGCGCGTAAAGGGCGCCGGCGGCAATGATCCCGACCTGGCGCATCTGTCCGCCCAGCATTTTACGGAAGAAGCGCGCATCATCGATAAACGCGCGCGAACCGGCCAGGGCACTGCCGACCGGCGCGCCCAGCCCCTTGCTGAAGCAGACCGTCACGGATTCGACCTGGCTGGCCCAGCGCGATGGGGGAGTGCCGGTGGCGGCGCAGACATTCCAGAGCCGCGCACCGTCCAGGTGCACGCTCAGTTCGTGATCGCGGCAGAACACGCAAACGTTTTCATACTGGTCCTGGGGCCAGACCACACCGCCGCAGCGGTTGTGCGTGTTCTCGATCACAACGATCCGGTTGCGACTATGGTGAATGTTGCGCGGCTGTAGCAGGTCGGCGACGTCCGCCGCGGCGAAGGTGCCGTCGGGCGTGTCGATAAACCGCGGGGCCAGCCCGCTGACGGCGGAGGGCGCGCCGGATTCGTACTCGAAGATATGCGAACTGGCGTGGGCGATCACGCTGTCACCGGCCCGGCCGAGGACGCGCAGGCCCAGCTGGTTCGCCATGTGCCCGCTGGGCACAAAGAGCGCGGCTTCCGTTCCCAGCAGTTCCGCCGTGTGTTCCTCGAGCCTGATTACCGTGGGGTCTTCCAGGAACACGTCGTCGCCGACTTCGGCGGTTGCGATCGCCTGGCGCATGGCGGGGCTGGGCTTGGTAACGGTGTCGCTGCGCAAATCAATGGCCATTGCTGCTCCTGGGCGTGCCGGTGGCGTGGTAATTCCGGCCGAGTTGATTGTCAGCTAAATTATACCGGCGTCCGTATTATCCGCTCGATCCGCTGCCGATTTCCTGCCAGGCCCCGCCCGTGAAGCTTACGACATAGCGGCTGCCGTCTTGCGCATTGAACACGGCCCAGGGCAGGCCCCCCACCAGGCCCAGCGTCACATCCTGGCTGAAATCGATGTGATGCGGCAGTGTTTCCACCCACCAGCCGCCACCAGCCTCGTAAGCCGCCGCGATCCGGTCGCCCTGCCTGAACAACACAACTAGTCCTTCACCGGGCATATACGCCGCAAAACCGCCCAGCTGGGCATCGGCCAGCGGACTGACTTCCTGGCCGGGACCTGTTTCCGGCGCGCAGTACAGTCCCTCGCCATCCAGATAAAAGCGCACAACCCCTGCGGGCGTTTCCAGAAGCACTTGGTCGTAAAACCGCTTGCCGAATGCATATTGCCCAGGCTCGCTGGGTAGCGCCTGCTGCGGTGCCGGAGTCTGGCTGGGCTGCACTTGCGGTTTGGGCGCCACGGGAGCGACCGGTTGATCGTACTGGATGTGGTAGACATCACCCTCGTAGACGTTGATTTCATCGGCATGGACCGCGTTGGACTGGTAGTCGCGCAGGCTGGGATCGTAGGCCGGCACCTGCTGATAGACCACCGCTCCGGTATAGCCGTACTCGGGGCAAGCCGGCGCCGTATAGACGGGGCGCGTGTAATACGGAGCGTAACCGTAACTGTAATGGTAGACGGTCGGCCGCTGGTAACCTCGGTGGTTGTAGCGCGGTCCGGTTACGTAGTTCGGGCGGCTGCGAATGCCGACCGGATAGCCGTCCTCGTCGACGATGTAATCCCCGTAGAGCTCGGGCGGGGCGTATTGCGAGCGTGGTTGATAGATCTTGAAACCGGGGCGGTCGGCGGGATGCGAGGGTACGAGCGGCTGCATCGGTTCGATGATCGATTCCATCGGCTTGATGATCGACTGGTAGCCGGGATTGCGCCGCGACGTCCGCGGACGGTAGTAGTCCGTCGCCGGCGTGGTGGTGTAATACCCCGCCCAATCATCGCTGGTGATCCCCAACTGGAAGGTCGGCTGATAGGCGTAGGGATAGCTGGTGTAGTTGTAGCCGTTCCAGTAGTACACCGGCCCGTCGCCGTAGCAGTCCGTATAGTTGCCGTTGCCGATTTCCAGGCGAACCGAGAAATCTGCATCCGCCCAGGCGGCGGTGGCAAATAAGAGCATCGCAATCGCGGCCAATAACACCCGCATGCTTCACCCCGTGGGCGCGCGCGATCTCGCGGCGCACGCCTATAAATAAGACTACCAAAGCCCCGAGATGTTCGCTACCGACCCTTGGTACTAGACGCAACCATGGCCCGGGCCTCGGCCTCGCCGTCGGACACGCTGTCGATCGCCTGGCGGTCGATATACCAACGCGCCTTGCCGGACGAGGAGCGTTCCAGTTCGTCCACTTTAACCAAGCGGCAGGCCGCGCCCTCCGTTTTCTTGGTTAAAAGCGCCAGAATGCGATCGCGATCAGCCTGAGCCAGCTGGCGGCCCACGTAGCGCAGCTCGAATTCTTCCAGGCCGTGCCGGATTGTCTGGAAGCTGTGGATCGCCGGATAGCTCATCGTGACGGTCGAGAAGAAATGCGGTGTAAACCGATGGCCGCTTTTGAGCGTGATCAGATCCGGCGGCCGGCCGATCAGGTCCGGCAGGTAGTACCCGCTGCGCCCGCATTCACACTCGCACCAGTCCAGCGAGCCGAAGTCGCCCAGCTGATAGCGGATGAACGGCGTGACGTGGTTGAACAGGTCGGTTAACAGTAGGCTGCCGCTGGTGCCGGCGGGCACCGGCTCCAGGGTGGCCGGGTCGACGACCTCGACGAGATAGCGCGAGTTCACGTGCCGCCGGCCGGACTCGCACTCCGCGGCGATGCTGGCCATCTCGCGGCTGCCGTAGAAATCGCGCAATGGTACGTTGAACTGAGCCTCGAACCGCGCCGGCAGGTGTTTGTGCAACGCCTCCGCCGTACCCCAGGCCGCGGCGACGATGCCTCGTTCCAATACGATGCCCCGGTCGCGCATGTAGTTAGCGCACTGCAGCAGCAGATTGGGAAAGCCGTAGACACTGCAGCCGGGATCGGCGCGCACGGCGGCCAGGAATTCTTCGAACTCCGCCGGACCGGGGCTGTAGCGGCCATGGAGCTGGACCATCTTCAGCTGTTGGCGGAAGCCGCCGGGCTTGCCGTAGTCCACGCCCAACTCGTGGGGATTGCTCCACAGGCAATGGCAGGTCTGGCCCGGCCGCCAGCCCAGGACGTCCTGCATCGCCAGCAGCATGCCGTAGCCGTAATCGTCCACGCGCCGGTCGCGGTAATGATGCACGGGTTCACCCGACCAGCCGCCGGTGCCCTTGACGACCAGGTCATCCCGCCCGGCGTAATGCGCGCGCATCCTCTCGAACAGCTCGACGGCCCGGGCGCGCGTCAGCACGGGATGCGCCGCGAGACCGGCCAGGCTGTCCAGCTTGCTTAAACACCGGGCCTCAGCGCCAGCCAACAGGCCACTGACTTCAAAGCCCTGAACCAAGCCCGCCAGCCGTTTGAGCGCGCGGGCTTCCAAATCCCGGCGCGACAGCCGCCAGCCTTGCCGGGTCCATTGATAACCCTGGCGGACGCGCGGATTGCCGAAGTACTTGGCGGTCACAACCAGCCGGCGCAATACTCGGGGTAATGAACCTGGCAGTTTACCGGATTTAACGCTGAACCCGTGCTCCTTGGTGCTGGCCATGGCCTCTCGAAACGCCTGGCTCAAGTTTATCGCCGCTAAATACAGCTAAATCGTAGCATTCGATCCGGCCATGCGTTTAGGGCTTGGTATCTTCCGCCGCCGTGTTGCAATAAACGTAGATCGTGCTGTCCGGCCCCACTGCGATCAATGGCCGGCCCTGGAAGTAGGTCTCGGTGCCGATGACTTCCTCTTCCCACAGAATTTCACCCGTGCTGCCCAGCACGCCGATCGATCCATACCGCACGAAACAGATCGGCCCGGCCGGCGCCCGAATCACCTGCCTGATCCCCTTGGATTCGAACCGCCATTGCTCTTTGCCCTCGGCATCGAAATAACAGATGTGGTGATCGATTCCCTGGGTAGTGGAATACCGCAATACCACCGCGCCATCCGCGCCATCCGGACCGGCCACCTGCCCGTAATTCCACAGCCCTTCCGGCAACCGGTAGCGCCAGGTTTCGTGGCCGTC
This sequence comes from bacterium, assembly GCA_016932385.1. Classification (GTDB taxonomy): domain Bacteria; phylum 4484-113; class 4484-113; order 4484-113; family JAFGCY01; genus JAFGCY01. Next base: position 71,527 of record JAFGCY010000011.1, read on the forward strand.
CGCGTCGAGATGCAAGCAGTAGTCGATGGTGGTCTCTCCTTGGTCTTCCCAGGCGGAGATGAACATACCGTTGTCAGCTGTATAAGAGCTTGGAGCGGAGACACGCTGGCCCGCCGGGGCGAACCGCCAAAGCTCCCGCCCATCGGCATCCAGGGCCAGCAGGTAATCATCATCGCGAACGATTAAATACCCCGCCGGAGACCAACTCAAATCAGGGTAATATTCGCTGGGAGCTATCTGCTGCTGCCAGACCTGTTCGCCGTTCAGGTTCAGGCGCCTGAGGAAGCCGTCATCCGTGACGACGTAGATCGAGTTCCCGCCGATCAGCCACTGCCAGATGGCCGTATGCTGGTAGAGGCAAATGTTCTCGCCAGCGCGGTTGAAACCAACGACGATGTCCAGGGCGAACATGCTGTGCTCGTGAATGTAATAAACATCCCCCGCCGGCGAGAACTGCAGCTCGACCTTGGTGCTGTACGGCGTGAATGGGCTAAATCCCTCCAGCTGCAACTGCTCGTAGACAACGCCGTCCCAGTCGAGCGAATACAAATGCCCCACGCGGCAATCCGGCTGCCCGGTTTCGGGATAGACCACGCAGGTCACGTGCCGCGTTTGGTCGAGAAACGTCTGTTCGATCCGGCCCTTCCCCTGCCAGGGACTTACGGAGTAATTGATGACCGACATCCAATCGTCGGGTTTGAAAACCCAGCTAATGTCCCCCTGCGGATCCACCGCGGCCACCACGCCCTGGCCAGCCGGCTCGTCGATCAGGTAGCCCGTCAGAACGACCTCGCCCCAGGGGGCCACCTCCAGCTCGCGGTAATCGGCCTCGCCCAGGTTCAGCTCCCAGCTTAGCTGCCCGTCCAGGTTATAGGCCGCCAGAAAACTGCTTGTTTCCACTTCGGTTGCCGGCACGTCACGCAAGGGCCGGTTGCAGCCTGCCACCATCCCCAGAACTCCCAGCAATGATACGATAAGTAAACGACGCATATAGCTAGTTTAAACCCTGCTCCAGCCTGGCGTAATATCTGCAATGGCTAGTATTAATACGGGTTAAAGGTGTTTCCGTAACATGCGATATCTGTTATGATTTATTGATGCGGGGCGCCTGCGTACAATTTCACCAGACCAGTTGGATACAGCATTCGTTTATCCGGCGTGGCTGGCAACACGACAACCGCAATGCGTATAACCCCGACGATACTCCGATCAGACCGCAAAAGATCCCCGGCTAACTTCAGCGGATCGCTTTCACCGGCGGCGGCCGCCGCCCTGATATCCAGCCATAACAGGAGTTAGCCATGTTTGACCATCTATTTAAAACCGAACTGACGCCCGAAGAAGAGCAGCAGATCATCGAAACGACGCTGAAAAACTACAGCGAGCATCTCAATCCCGGCTTCGTCCAGATGAAGCGCAGCGCCAAGTCCGACGCCCACGGCGTGGAATGGCGCGGCGAGGGCGTCTGGATGTACAACATCCACGGCCACCGGTTCCTGGACTGCCTGGGCGGCTACGGCGTGTTCGCGCTGGGCCACCGCCACCCGCACGTGATCAAGCGCGTGAAGCAGACGATGGAGCGCATCGGCCTGTACAGCCAGGAGCTTTTAAACCCGTTGCAGGCCGTCTTAGCCAAGGAGATCGCCGATCGCGCGCCGGGCGACCTGAAGTACGTCTACTACCACTGCGGCGGGGCCGAGACCAACGACGCCGCCTTCAAGCTGGCGCGCCTTACTACCGGCCGCCAGGTGCATGTGACCTTCACCAAGAGCTTCCACGGCAAGACCTTCGGCGCGCTGAGCGCCACCAACCGCCCGGTGCTGAAGAAAAAATTCCGCCCGCTCGTGCCGGGATTCTTTATGGCACCATACAACGACATTGACGCGCTCAAGGACTACATCACCGAGGAAGTCGCCAGCGTGATCGTCGAGCCGATCCAGGGCGAGGGCGGCATCAACGTCCCCGACCGCGAGTTCCTCAACGCGATCCGCCGGCTCTGCGACGAGACCGGCGCGCTGATGCATGTCGACGAAGTCCAGAGCGGCTGGGGCCGCACCGGCCACTATTTCTGCAGCGAGCATTTCGGCATCGAGCCCGACATCGTCAGCCTGGGCAAGGCGCTGGGCGGCGGCCTGGCCACCCAATCAGCGTTTATCGCCAACGACCGCGCCTTCTATGGCCGGCATCTGTTGGGCCCGAACAACCCGGGTGCGACCGAGAATCCCTGGTGGTTCACCAACACCTTCGCCGGCAGCCAGCTCAGCTGCGCCGCCAGTCTGGCCTCGATCGAGGTCTACGAGCAGGAGCACCTGCTGGCCAAGGCGCGCGAGAAGGGCGAGTACCTGAAAAGCCGCATCGCGGACCTCGTCGCCAAGCACCCGCGGACGCTCAAGGAGATCCGCGGTCTGGGACTGTGGCTCGGCCTGGAGTGCCAGACCGGCGAACTGGGCGCCAAGCTGGCTGACGAGTTGTTCGCACGTGACATCCTGGTAGCGCAGACGATCAACAACCCGGCCACGATCCGCATTCAGCCGCCGCTGATTGTCGAGCAGGCCGAGCTGGACATTGTCCTCAACGGTATCGAGGACAGCGTCATCGCCTGCGAGAGTGTCGCCAAGGCGGTCTAGCGGCAGGCCAGCGAAACGGCCGCAGATTGAAATGAAAAGGGCGGGCCACGGCCCGCCCTTGTTTTTGCCTCGTAAGCCCGCCTAGCTGGACGACTTCATCGACTTCATGCAGGGCGAATCTTCACTGGGATGGAAGAAGTGCCGGCGGCGCGATCCGCCTTCCTCGGTCACGAACAGCCAGCCCAGCATCTCGCCGATCTGCAGGTCGACATCGGCGACCGAACCGTCCGGCGCGTAATTGACGTTGAACAACCGGCGGTAGTCGAAGGCACTGGAGTTGACGGCGTTTTCCTCGTCGTTGAACAGATAGTGGTACTTCAGGGCCCCGCGCAGGCGCTCGTGCCAGCGCTCCAGGTTGCCCGGCAGCAGTTCCACGGCGCCGTTATCGAGGAAATAGCGCTGCATGTTGACGTCGGTCAGCAACTCGCCGATCTTGCGGCCCGGGAAGGCGCGCATCAAGGCCACCGTCGGTCCGTAGATCCAGCGCTTGTCCTTGGTGCAGATCGGAATACCGATGCTGATAATCCGCTGGCGCGTTTCATCATCTTCAGCCAGCGCAGCGGTAATCTGCTCGCAAATCGCCTCCGGATCGAACGCCTCTTCTAGCATTTCCAGCCGCCGCTCCAGGCTGGCGGTGCTTTCCTGGAAGATCGGCTTGAGCAGCTCGCTTAACCGGCCCAGCTTCTTGAGCAAATACGCCTCCCACAGCAGCTTGCTCAGTTTGGGCGGGCCCAGGATCTCGTAAGCTACGCTTTCGCCGTACTCGCTCTGCAGCGCGTTTAGCTTGTCCACCGCCAGATTGCGCATGACGCCGCCGCGGTAGGTGGAGTCCAGGCAGACCGAGGACAGGCTGCCGACGATGTCGTAGCCGGTGCTCTCACCCATGATCTCGCCCACGGCCGCCCGCGCGCAATCCTCGGCGGTGACCAGCTCCATCTGCTCGATGGCGGTGATCGCCTCGAACTCGGCGGCGCTGAACACGCCGTTCTCGCCGGTGTCGATGAACACGCCCTTGAGTTGATCACCGGTCGGCTGGGCCGGAGCATCGTCAGCGCCGGCCTTGAAATCTTCGAGCGTGCGTCCCTGGTCGAGCTTGCAATCTACCAGCGGGATCTCCTGGCCGTGCTTGCGGATCGCACCATAGCCGATGCTCTTCCAGCCGATCAGCGCCGCCGGCTTGATCTCCTTGATCAATGGCGCATCCTTGGTGCGGCTGAACAACAGGTAGAGCAGGCTGCTGGCGCCGGCCACCGCGGATTTGCTCATCAGCTGGCGGCTGGGCTTGCTCTCCGAATGCGTGTAAGGAATATTCAATCCCATGCCGCCGGTGCCAGTCGTGCCGACCTTCAGATACAGGCCCGTCCCGGCCAGCGTCATGCCGTCCTTGATGATTTCCATGTGACGCACGAGCGCGGGCAGGGCGGCACTGGCCAGGACCAACTCCGCGAACGGCGCTCCGCCTTCCCGCTCGAGCTGGCCGTCTTCCTTATGCTTGAGATAGCTTTTGCCCAGGGTGAAGATGTCCATGTAGGCCAAGCCGGTGGCGGTGTTGACGCAGTCGATCAGGATGTCCGGCTTATCCTCGGCCAGCCAGCGATAGAGGTTGATATCCTGCTTTTCCTCGGGGCTGAACAGGTTGTAATCCTTGAACACGAACTCGACCGCCCCCGACGTGTAAGCGGCCTGCCGGCGCAGTTTTTCCTCTTCGCTCAACGGTTGGCCGTCCGGACCAGCAACCTCGCGCGCGCGCGCATGCAGTTCTTCAAGCTTGCGCGTGCGCAGGATATCGCCATAGCGGGGCTTGACCTTGGTGCGCTCTCCGGCCGGAATATCGCGTTGCAGGTCTTCTATCCAACGCTGGCTGGCGGCGCTGATGTCCTCGGCTTCGTTCTGCCACAAACTGCACAGCACCAGTTGCGATGGGCGGCCGTTGGCCAGGAGCAGCTTGACGATCGCGCTTCCCACCTGGCCGTAGGCGCCAAGAATCAGGATCGATTTACCGTTGATATCCATGTAAAACCGCCTCCCGCGGAGTGCTGACTATTTTAATGTATGGAAGCCCACCTGACACCCTTAGGAGCAGAATTCCGGCACTACCTTCTATTCGGGCACAGCACGCTAGAATTAACACATGGCAAGTGCGGAAATCAGGCTTGATAACGGCGTTTTGGTTGGCAATGACCATCCCTTGCTCTTGATCGCCGGCCCCTGCGTAATCGAATCGGCCCAGATGTGCGTCGACGTGGCGGGACGGCTCAAGGACATTACAAGCCGGCTGGGCATACCTTATGTGTTCAAAGCCAGTTTCGATAAAGCCAACCGCTCCAGCGTGACCAGCTATCGCGGCCCCGGACTGGCGGTAGGGCTGAAAATCCTGGAAACGGTGCGCGAACAGGCCGGCGTGGCCGCGTTGACGGACTTCCACGAACCGGCCCAGGCCCAGGAGGTCGCCAGCGTGGTCGATGTGCTGCAAGTACCGGCCTTCCTCTGCCGGCAGACCGACCTGCTGCTGGCCGCCGCCGAAACCGGCAAGGTGATCAACGTCAAGAAGGGCCAGTTCATGGCGCCCTGGGATATGCTAAACGTCGTCAACAAGCTGGCCGAGGGCGGCTGTGAACGGGTAATCGTCACCGAGCGCGGCGCGAGTTTCGGTTACAACAACCTGGTGGTGGATTTCCGCGGCATCATGTATTTCCGCGAGCAGCGCTGGCCGACCTGCTTTGACGCCACACACAGCGTGCAGCTGCCGGGCGGCGCCGGCACCGCCAGTTCCGGCCAGCGCCAGTATGTGGCGGGCTTGAGCCAGGCCGCCGTCAGCCTGGGCATCGCGGCGCTGTTCTGGGAAGTACACCCCTGTCCGGACGAGGCGCTCTGCGACGGACCCAATCAGCTGTTCCTGGAGCAGGTGGAGCCGCTCTTAACGCGGCTGGTCGAGCTGGACAGCTGGGCCAAGCGAAAATAAAAGAGCCGGGACTACTGTGATTTTAGTCCCGGCTCGCGTGTTCCCTTTATCCAGGAGGAGATCTCAGAACACGCCTCAACGCTATATGGCAATATCAGGACTGTGCGGATTAACGGGATGTTCAGTCCGACGCCACAAAGCAAACGTCATCACGCCCGCCGCGGCGGCGAACAGGAACAAGCCAAAGCCCAGCGCGATCACGCGCAAGGCATAGCCAGCTCCCGGCCCGCCGCCGGAGTCCGTCGTGGCTGCCACCAGCATCTGCGCTGGCTCATCCTCGTCATGCTCGGGGAAATACCGGAAGCGCTCGATCTTCTCCAGTCCCGCCGGCGGCAGGCTGGCCAGGTAATCGCCCGTGCCCAACTCCCGGCGCAGCCGGTCCACTTCCTCGGAGGTGTTCGTGACATCTTCCGTGACCGTCTCCAGGGCTAAATCATCCGCAACCACGACGACGATTTCCTCGCCCTGGCTGAGGTACTCCGCCAGCTCGGGGAATTCGTCGAGTAACTGGAAGTAGGTATCGCCATAGGAGGTCACCTGGATCACATCCTGCCGGTCCGGTTCAAAGCGCGCGTCGACCCACTGGCTGGCTTGGCGCGCACCGTTGTACTGCGAGACAAATGTCTGGTTGTTAACGTAATTCACGGTACTGCCGGGTGTCGCCGAGCCCTGCCGATTCGTACTGCCGGAATTGGGCCAAGGTAACTCAATACTGGTACGAATGCCTTCATCCATATCTCCGCCGCCGGCGGCGCCGCCCGCGACTTGCGGTGCGGCCGCGAGATCCGCGGCTTGGTTGGCCTGGTTCAGCTTGCTGCGGCCCACGGCCATCGCGCCCGTATCGTCGACACGCGCCTCCTCCATCTCCATCGCGAACTGTTCGCGGCGGGTCTGGACATCGAAGTACGCATCCGGCTCGGTGATCAGGTAGCTCGTATACGGCGTCACGATGCCGAAGCGCATCGCCAACTTGTCAACTTCGTCGATCAGTTCCTGGTTGTCGCCGAGCAGGCGGATCTGGTCGAGCAGGTAGCTGACCTTACGGGCCGCCCAGAGTCGCGGTACGGTATGGTTGCCGGTGGAGACATTGGAATCGATCTCCGTCATGAACTTCTGGCGGCCGTTCTCCGTATCGCCCAGTAAGGTCAGATGCACATTGCGGTCCGGCGTTCCGTGGAAGCGGCCCGTAATGTGAATCTCGTTGTTGTGGAACAAGTCGGGCAATTCGCGCGGCATGATGTCGTAGTCGTCCAGCCCGTCCAGCTCGATAGCGATGTCGACGAGTGCCGGCGAACTCATTTTGCCGTAGAACTCGCTGACCTTGGATTCCAGGTTTTCGTTGGGGCTGACATAGGTCGCCGAGCCGTGGTGGTTGTAGCTGAGGCTGTCCAACAGCGTTGTATTGACGTCATAGCCCACGCCGAAAACGAACAGCTTCACATCGGCGTCAAAGCGCGCTTTGGCGTTATTGACGATGTTGTCGATATCGCATTCGCCGGCGGTGGGCAGGCCATCCGTCAGGAAAACGGCGTAGGCCGGCCGTTCACGACCGTTGATCAGGCCGGCGCCGGTCTTGAGCGCCTGGTCGATGTCCGTACTGCCGCCGTCGGTCAGCGCACTGACCTCTTCGCGGGCCTGGCGCAGGTTATCGGCCGAGGCTGTGTGCAATTCATCCCACAACGGCGTAATCACATCGTCGTAAAACACGATACCGAAGCGGTCCTCGCTTTTCAGGCGATCAAGGACAAACTTCAGCGCGTTTTTGGCCTGCTCGATCTTCTCGCCGGCCATACTGCCGCTCTTGTCGATGATGAAGACAACGTCCTTGGGAATGTACGTATCGTTTTGCGGCAGGGCGGCCAGCAGGCTCAGGAGAAAATACCCGTCCTCGTTGCCCTCGCCGGGGAAGCAGATCAAGCTGGCGGCGAATTCATCGGTCCGCCGGCCGATGTTCAGCGAGAAGTCGGTGGAGAAGTCGTTGAGCCGTTCTTCATAGCTGCCGCGCGCGCGGTAGTCGCCGTCGCGGTTGACGGTAATTCCGTGCGTCGGGCTGGAGATCGCGCCCAGCTCGTAATTGCTGTTGATTTCATAGTTCAGCACGAAGCTGGTGTTGTTGCAGCGGCTCCAGCCCGCCCAGCGCAGGGGCAGGTAGTAGCCTTGCAGCTGGCCCGTACCGGACAGGGTCTGGGTAAAGCTGACCTCGACCGTGCGGCTGTCACCGGGATTGAAGGGAAACACCGCGACCGAGAATGTCTGGCTGTCCTGGTATTCAAGCAAGCCCGGATCGCGCATCTGGCGCACGATCTGCTGGTAGGTCTGACGGGCTTCGTCCGCATCCAGCACCTCGCCGGTCAACCGCTGGTCGCCGTCGATAATCGCGAAATCGCTGACGGTGGCGCCCGGCGGCAGCGGCAACATGTACTTGCCCTCCGCCATGCCCCCGCCGTCGTTACGTAATGTCTGACGCAACGTGGTTCTTGCAACAGCACCATCGATATGGATATCTACGCGCATGTCGGTGAGTGCCAGATCGCGCTGGATCACCGGGTGGGGTGGCAGCGGCTCGGGGGCAATCTCGCGCTGGGCTGAGGCCTGGCCGGCCGCCGCCAGGCATAGCACCAGTGCTGCCAATACCGCTGGAATACTCCGCCAAGATGCAGTAACAAACATAAAAGCCCCTCCTCCGGACACTATTTACGCTGGTGATCTGTGCCGGATCATGTGCAAGGCTGCTGGCTGGACGCGGAACAAGCGATCCTTGTTCAGGAATGAGTATAACGCGGCAGCCGGCGTGGCTACTCGTGGAATCGCGTCAGATCCGTTCCGGCGAAGGAGGGGCGGGATGCAACCATTTGGCGGATGTTGTGGACAGCCGCTTCATCCAGCTGCACGCCCTCGGCAAACGGCTTGACCTCAGCCGCTTTGGCCGTCTGCCGCTTGCGACGCATCGCCGCGAAGTCGGCGCAGATCAGATAGGCCGCCAGGGCCAACGTGCCGCAAACGGCGCAGCTGTCGGCGACATTGAAGATCGGAAAATCGTAGGGATCGCCCCCTAGCGCGGGAATCAGCTTGGCGATATAGGGAATCTTGACGTCGATGAAGTCTACAACCTCGCGCAACCGGAACCGGTCGACGAAGTTGCCCAGCGCTCCGCCGATAATCGCGCCCAGCGCCCAGGTCATGCCGGTATGGCCGCGGAAGCGGCGCCACCAGACATAGAACAGCAGGAGCGCCATCGCCAGGCTGACGAAGCTCAAATAAAAGCTGTTGCCGGCGAAGATGCTCCAGGCCGCGCCGGTGTTGGTGGTCAGGTTCCAGGCGATCCAGGGCTCCCAAACCCACACCAGGGGCTTGAAGATGGTGTGGTTGCTGGAGATCAGGACTCCGTAAGTCTCCGAAACCGCCCGGTAGTTACCGGTCGACCAGAGCGTGAAGTACTCACGGGCGAAGTCCAGGAATGCCGTATGTTGGTGTTCCCCGAGCCGCCAGACAAAGTAAGCCTTGCTGATCTGGTCCGCCGCGATGATCAGCACGATCAGCGGCCATAACAGGCGGTGCAGGGCTTTAACTGGCTTTATTCCCTCGGGCATGAGCGCATCAGTTTATCCTATGGATTAACGATCCGGGCCCCTTCAAGGGAAATCAGTAATAGATATCCCAGGGGTCCGACGGGCTGAGCACTTCCAGCACCATCGCCAGCGCGGCCTGGCGGCTGAGCGGCTCGTATTCATGCAGGTTCAGCTCCGGATCGTCGACGATGTAAACCGGCAGGTCCACGTTCACGCGGGAGAACAGGTCCTTGGCGTACTCGCGGCTCAGCCGGATGCAGCCGTGGCTGGCCGGCCGGCCCAGCAGGCGCTCATAGCTGGATCCCTCCAGCCCATGCATGCCATAACCGCCGTCCTTGGTCAGGCCCATCCAGTGCAGCATCCAGGCTTCGTACTTCTGGCTATAGGCTTTGGGCGCCTTGTTCACCACATGGTAGGTGCCCGGCGGGGTGTCGTAGCCGCTCCGGCCGCTGCTGATCTTCGACTCCTTGAGAATCTCGCCGTCGACGTTGCACTCGTAGATCCGCTGCTCGCTCAGGTTGACGACGATGTGGTCGAGCACCTCGCGATGGTCGGACACGATGACATCGATCAGCGCATCCAGGTCCGTCTCGCCGTCCGAGACCAAGCCCGCCACAAGTTCCTGTGCGCGCGTGCGGTAGCGGCTGGCGCCATCCAGGTCCACGGGCACCAGATCCCCCGGCGCCGCCATTTGAACCTGAGCCACCGGCTCGGGAACGGACTCGGCTTCGGCCACCGCCGGCGTCGCCGCCAATTGACCGGCCACCACCATGGCCAGCAGCGCCACCGTCAGCACACTCATCGCCCTTAACTTCAGCATAGCTTCCGACTATATTACCCGATTTGATTGACTTGAATCTTGACCCGGTGCCGATTAGGCCTCACGTAGAAACGCGACATGCGCGGCGATCCACATCTGCAGGGCCGACATCTGCATAGCGGACAGGCTGGCGAACTCCACGCCGACGATCGACAATCCGCCCAGCTCGTCGGCACGGATATTGCGCAGGACCCCTTTCCCCTCCAGCACCAGCGCGGGGTGCTCCACCGCGGCCCGACCGTCGAGATCCACCCAGAACTTGCACTCGAAGCTGACCTCCTGGCCGATCTGCCAGTCTTGTTCCGGGATGTCCGCGCCATAGCCGCCCAACGACAGGTCCATCGGCGCCGGCTGGGTGGCCGTAAACGCCGGTTCCTGCCCGGCCAGGCCGATCGTCAGTTCGCCCTGGACTTCGTAACGTTGATGCCGGCGCAGCTGATTGGCGGCACACTTGCCGATCAGTTGGCAATGGATTTCCGGCAGTTGGCCCTCGCCGACCACGGTCACGTTGCCCTGCACGATGAACAGGACGCCGTCGATCATGACATAGCAGGCCAACTCCTGTCCGACTCGCGGCAGATTCAGCCTGGCCGCGGCGTCATCCGACCAACGTACGACAAGGATGTTTTCCGGCTCCAGAACACCGAGGCACATGACGGGCACCATCCGCTCCAGGCCACCGAAACTGATTCGCAGGTGGACCGTTGTGCCTTGGCAGAAGATCTCCGCGATTTTGACTTCCTGCAACCCAACCGTACTCATCTGTGATCGTCCCCGCGCACCACTACCGCTGGCCGGCGCTTCCGCCCTGGGTGCGCCTGTGCTTTATAGTAGCAGTCTTCCCGCCGAAAGTCGGCACCGAGGTTAGATTTCACGCAAATATATCTCGTGTGCCGCCAGCCACATCTGCAACGTGTTGAGCTGCGATCGCGAGAGTTCCGTGATCTCTGCACCCAGGTTCACCAGCTGGGGGCTATCGCTCGGTCGAACGGCGCGAATCGTAATCCGGCCGTGTAATTGCAGCTCAGGCATCGCCGGATCAGGCTGGCCGCCGCGATCCACCCAGATCTTCAGCTGAAAGCCCGTCTCTTGGCCGGCCAGCCAACCTCGGTTGTGAACCTGGATGCCGAACCCTCCCAAGGAGATGTCCATCGCATGCGGCTGGTTCTGGCGGTAGGCAGTATTATCGCCGGGCTCGCCGATCCGCACCTGGCCTTGGACCAGATACCGCGGGCTCTGCCGCAGGGGAACGGCCAAGCACACCGCGTCGATCTTATTGCGGATGCGGGGCAGGCGGCCATCGGAGAGATTGACCACTTGGCCGCGGGCGATGTACATCACCCCCGTGGCCACGGTGTAGAACTGGACCGCCAAGCCGGGTTGAGGCAAATGAGCTTGTTCACTGGAATCCTCGGTCCACTGAACGACAAGTTCTTTCTCCGGGCCCTGGACGCCCATACACATGACGGGCACCATTTTCTCGGCCGATCCCAGGTGGCCTCTCAGATGCACCTGGGCACCCGTCTTGAAAACCTCCGCGGTAACCGCGCCGCCCGCTTTGTTCGAATCCGCCATAGTTGTGTCTACCAGCAGGTTTGGTAACTAGATTATAGGAGCCTAAAAGTCTAATAGGACAATTATTAATCAAGTTTAACTGTTTAAATCTGTTACAACCGGTGGTAGACATGGGTTGTGGCGAGCCAGAGGCGTAGCGCCCGAAGCTGATACTCCGGCAACGAATCGAACTCAAAGCCCAGATGCCGGCGGTCCTTGTCATCGTCGAGTTCCTGCTGCGAACGCAACACGGCATTGCCGCGCAAACGTAGCACGGGCTTGTCAACATGCTCGTCGCAGGAGGCGGGTTGGCAGGCCTCCAAGGCAAACCGGATGCGGTCGCCGATCCGCCAGCCCTGCGGAATCAAACGTAGACCGAAGCCGCCGAAGGAAACATTGAGCGGTAACGGTTCCTCGTTGTGATAGAAGTAATCACCTTCACCCGACTCACCAAGGCAGAGCCGACCCCAGACGGGATAACGCTCGTACTGCCGGATCCGGTACGCGGACATCGAGTTGCCCAGCTGGATTTTCAAAACGGGTGCCGGGCTTTCGTCAATCCGCAGTAAAACGCCCGTGGTCGAACATAAATAGCCGTTTTCCGAAGTAAAGCACTGCACCGCCTCGCCCACGGCGGGCGGCACCGGCACGGAGAACTCCCCCGGCTGCGCGAACCACTCCAGTTCGACGGCCAGATCCGCCAGATCGAACCGCAGGCACCTGAGTAACTCGGTGTGCTCCTGGTTGTCGACCTGGTAACGCAGATAGACTGGAACGTCGGCCTGCAGGACTTTGGCCGTTTCGCGGACTTCATGCAGTTGCCGGTTGCTTCGCGGTTCGATCACAAACTCCCCCTGGGCGGGTTTCCGATAGGGCGCCAATACTACTTGCTGTCAGGCCTTCTGGCAAGTAATAGAAAGCGCCCCGCAAGCGGAGCGCTGTTGGTTCCTGTTTGTTGCCAGCCGGACACTACGGTGTGAATTTATCGCGGGAGAAGACCAGGTCGGCAACCGGAGTTTCGTCGTACCAGATGGGGTTCGGCGCCGCTGTATCCGGATTGCCAATCCACTGAATCCAGTCGGGGAAACCATCGTAGCAGTACCAGATACGCTTGCCTTCCAGTGGCCAGGCATAGGTATCCGGAACGATGAAGGCCAACGGGCGACCGTAAGAGTCAACCGGATCACCAGGCTGTGTCCACAAACCAATCGTGTATATGCCACCGTTGTACGGATGCACGCGTAGCTCGGGCTTATATGGAATTGGCGTGTAGGCGCCTTGCGCAAGTGGTTTGTTCAGGATAATCGTAACTTCGCAATAGTCGCCATCGATGAATTCCGTACCGGGAATACCATTCGTGGCATATGAACCCGGAGGATTGGGCAAAGCATCGCGGATCGGCGTAAAAATCGGTACGCTCATGCCGCCGGCGCTCGCATAAACGCGCTGGTAACCATGCGGCGTGCCATCGGCGTAATACTGGTCAACGATTGCTAGCACATCAACGTCGTTCACAGTGGGGAAAGCCGCATTGATATTAAACTGCCAGTCGGAGTCATAACCAGCGGAACGCGCCACGGCTTTCAAAGTAAGTTGGATTTGAACTAGCTCGTTGTCCTCGTTGCGCAACTCGGTAGCATGCATTTTGCCAACGAAATCGTTGTAATCGTAATCCGATCCGCTGAGCAAGTCCTCCCAACCCAGTTGGGCCAGCCCCTCAACATTGCCGAGATTGTTTGGATAGTCAATCGGTGTCAATGTTGGAGTAGCGAGAATCTCAAAGGAAACTTCGCGAAAATCACTTGAATCCGGAATAGTTACGCTGCTGGTTGTCCGGGGTAGCCCCCAAACACCGATGAACATGGCATCCTGAGTCGCACATTCAAATGGGATTGAAATCGGGAACGTCGCCTCATACGTTCCAGCTTGTGCGTGCTCAACTTCCGGCTGGACGAAGTGCAAGCCGATGGCATCCACGTGCCATTCACGAGAAATTGTCAGCTGTCCTTCGAAAACCTGGTAGCGCATATACAGGTCGACTTCATCGCCCTCGTGGAAGGACTGACTGGCCAAACCCGGTGTTGGCTCCTCGTCGCGTAAGACTATTGCAACCCAAAATAGCGGATCATCAGATACGGACTTCAAACCGCTAGTACTGTGACTGACCAGATGAGTTTCAATGATCTCATCGGCGGTTTGAACCTGGTATTCGGGATCCGTGCCCAAAGGTGCGTCCTCGAATACGCCTTCCACGGGCCCTGCAACCGGTACATCATTGGGATTTACCCCATCCGAGATGTCACCGACCAGGCTCGGGGGATCATCGTTGCCACCAAGGTCACCACCAACGGGTGCGCTGCCGCCACCCCCACAGGATACCCCTAGTAAAGCAACGAGAGCCAAGGTAGCTATCGTTATCAGCTGCCAAGCTTTGAGTCTCATGGTTTTTCCTCCTTGCCAGGTCCAATGCACCAATTATGGGCCTGCCAATAATCTTACCCTCCCATCTGCGTATACTTAAGGTATAAATATCTAATTAACTAATAATTAACGGGAACGCCAAACTTTGATGAAATCGATTCGCCAAAAAAAACCCCGGCCTAAGCCGGGGTAGTAGATACCGATTAACGGATAGCGTTTACGGCAGGAACTTGTCGCGGCTGAATACAAGGCTGTCGACCGGTACGGTGTCAAACCACACCGGATTCGGTTCCTGCGCGCCGTCCGTGTTGATATAGGAAACCCACGCCGCGAATGTCTCGGGATAGGCGGACCAGATACGCTTACATTCCAGCGGCCACTGCCAGGTATCAGGCACGATGAATCCCAGCGGACGACCGTTGGAATCAACCGGATCGCCCGGCTGACGCCACAGGCCGATAACATAAGGTGAGCCGCCGCTGGGCTGAACGCGCAGTTCCGGCTCGTACGGAATCGGGGTGTATGTACCCTGGGCCAGCGGCGTATCGAGCACGATCTTCACGAGGGCATAATCGCCTTCCATATAAGTCGTGCCGGCAACAGCGTTGGTGGCCCAGCTATGATCCGGCGGCAGCGGCAATGCTTGGCGCGTGGGCGCAAACACCGGCACGCTGGCACCGTTGCTGCTGTTCCAGATCCGCTGCGGACCGTGGCGGACGTCGTTGGTGTGGTCACCATCACCGTCGTCGTAGTACTGGTCAACGATCGCCGTGACCGTGGTGCCCGGGAACGCGGCATCCATATTGAACTGCCAGTCCGCGTCGTATCCGGCGCCGCGGGCCAGAGCCTTCACTTCCAGGTCGATTTCGACCAGTTCATTGTTCTCATTCCGCCACTCGGTCACGTGCATGCTGGCAACCAGGTCGTTGTAGTCGTAATCCGAGTTGGCGATCAGGTCCTCCCAGGCCATCTGGGCATGCCCATCGACCCGCGTCGGGTAGTTGATCGGCGGCAGCACGGGAACCGCATTGATGACCAGCGAAACCGTCTCGGAATCAGTCAGGCCACCCGGCAGGTTGGTGCTGACGCTCTTGGCCGGGCCCATTTCAATCGTGAAACTGGCCTCGGTGCTGGCGGAACCGTAGGGAAGCGTAAAGCCGAGGGCCACGGTATAGACACCGCCCGCGCCCAGGTTTACCTCTTCCTCGGTGAATGCCAAGCCCGATTCGGGGATGGTCCAGATCCGCGAGTGATCCAGATCACCGACAACCTCGTACTGCACCCACAGTTTGACGCTGTCACCCTCGTTGAATACCAGGTCCACCGCATCCGGATCGGGAGCTTCACCTGCCCGGGCAACGGTGATCCAGTTGATTTTGAACATTTCCTGTTCAGCTAATTCGCTGCCGGCCTTTGACACGGTATGCGATACCACTTCCGGCGCGGCGTATTCCACATCATATGCCGGATCGGTGCCCAACGGCGCTTCACTTGAAGTATTGAAGATCTCCGCCGGTGTCGGGTAATCCGTCACTGCCGGTGGTGCGGTAATGTCGCCAACGGTCACGGGCGGGTTGTTGTCCCCTCCCAAATCTCCGCCAGCGGGTGTGCTACCGCCGCCACAGGCTGCGCACAGCGCTACAACGCCAATCGTCATTAAGCACAAAAAGTACTTAAGATTCACCACGATTCCTCCTTTCTGATCGTAAATCCGCCTAGGATTTGTAAGTATTTACTACGAGATGAATCGCACCATGCACTTCCGGAAACCAAAACCATTAATTCATTCAAGGTTCGGGAACAGGATTACTGCATACCCCAACTGAGAATCTCACTGCTCGAAACTCGGCACATATCTAACATGGCGCCTTCTAAAACACCTATGATTATACCAGAATATTCAAAACGTATTAAGTGTCATTATCGAATGATTGCCGCAAAGGAAAGGCCCCTCCGTCTGACGAGCCATGCGATAATACTCACCATGACCGCTGACCTCTTTGGCGATCACGAGGAGTATGCCATGGCAGACGAACCGCGCGCCGCCACCGGCAAGGCCAAGCCAGATCCAGGCCCGAAATCCGGCGAAAAGAGCTTTGAAGACGCCTTTCAGCGCCTGGAAACCATTGTCGAAGAGATGGAACAGGACGATCTTCCCCTGGAAGACCTGTTGAAGCGGTTCGAGGAAGGGATCGCCCTGGTGAAAAACTGCCGCGCGTTCCTCAATCGCGCCCAGGCCAAAGTCGAGGAGTTCGTCGAGGAAAAGAACGGCCAGTGGGTGCTCAAGGATATCGACTGACAACTGGTGTGCTAACCGCCGGCAATTCAATCGCTGACGGCGCATGTGGCTAACTATGATTTCCGTTCTGGCTATGCAGGATTGATGGCGCGTACCGGTGCCGGATAATCTCGCCTTCCACCAGAAACACAACATCCTCGGCAATATTAGTCGCCAAATCGCCAATCCGTTCCAGATTCTTCGCGGCGATGATCATATGGAGGCTCTGCGGAATCAGCTCCGGCGCGTCGGCCATCTGGCTTTCCAGACGGGAGTAAATCTGATGGTTGGCCCGATCCACCTCATCATCCTGCGCCAGCACATCGCGCGCCAAGTCGGGGTTTTTCTGAATCAGGGCATCCAGACAGGCGCGCACCATCCCGCGTACCTGATCGGTGATCTCCTGCACCGCTGGCATTTCCGGCAGAGGCGGCAATTTGGCCTGGTCGATGGCGCAACGCGCGATATTGCTGGCTTGGTCACCCATGCGCTCCAGGATGTTGTTCACCTTGAGCACGGTAATGATGTAGCGCAGGTCGCCGGCCACCGGCTGATGGAGCGCCAGCACCTTAAGGCACTCCTCCTCGAGTTCGACCTCGCGCTCGTCGATCTGCTCGTCGACCTCAGTTACCTGCTTCGCTAAGTCGATCCGTCGCCGCAACAGAGACTGGATCGCGGCGTTAAT
Source organism: bacterium (assembly GCA_016932385.1). GTDB lineage: Bacteria > 4484-113 > 4484-113 > 4484-113 > JAFGCY01 > JAFGCY01. Next base: position 88,443 of record JAFGCY010000011.1, read on the forward strand.
CTGCTCCTCAACCGTCGCGCCGAGCGTCAGGATGCCCCGCTCCAGTTTTTGCAGGTCACGTTCGATGTGTTTAGACATTAGTTCTCCACGTGCCCAGCTTTCAGCCGGGTTTTTACTCAGTAAAGCTGTCACCTGGTAACGATGCCAGCCCGTCGACCGGTGGTTAACCGAACCGACCGGTGACGTATTCCTCGGTTTGCTTCTTTTTCGGCTTGGTGAACACCTGGTTGGTCTCGCCGTACTCGACAAGCTCGCCGTTGACCATAAACGCCGTGTAATCCGACACGCGCGCCGCTTGCTGCATGTTATGCGTAACGATCACGATCGTGTACCGGTCCTTGAGCTCGAAGATCAGGTCCTCGATCGCGTCAGTCGAGACCGGGTCGAGCGCCGAGCAGGGCTCGTCCATCAGAATCACTTCGGGCGTCATGGCGACGGTCCGCGCGATGCACAACCGCTGCTGCTGGCCGCCGGACAAACCCAAACCGCTTTCGTGCAGGCGGTCCTTGACCTCGTCCCACAGATTCGCCTGTTTCAGCGATTTCTCGACCAGCTCCGGCAGGTCGCGCTTGGCCGCCAAGCCGTTTAAACGCGGTCCCCAGGCGATGTTCTCGAAGATCGACTTCGGGAACGGATTCGGCTTCTGGAAGACCATCCCGATGCGCCGCCGGACCTCGACCGGGTCGACTCCCGCTCCGTAGAGGTTCGCGCCCCGATAGAGCAATTCGCCGTCCATATTGACGCCTTCGATGAACTCGTTCATGCGGTTGAGGTGCCTGAGCAACGTGCTCTTGCCGCAGCCTGACGGCCCGATGATCGCCGTCACGCGGTGTTCATAAACCGGCATCGTGACATCGATCACGGCAGGCTTGGGTCCGTACCGAATCGTCAGCTCTTTGCTTTCGATAATCACCTTGGTCTTCTTAGGTGCATCGCCGCGTGACCTGACGATCTGTTCGTTATCCAATTGGATGCTGGGCATTTCCATCCGTCGGCCATTTCCACCTGTTGTTTCTTCGATCTGGTGTTCAGGTACCTTGGTTGTTTCTACCATTTGATATTCCTTTGTGCACGCTGTCTTACGAAAATCGCCACCGAATTCATCAGCAGCAAGAAGATCAGCAGTATCAAAATCCCGCAGGCGGCCAGCAGATGGAATTCCCGCTGCGGCATCGCCACCCAGTTGTAAATCTGGATCGGCAGCACGGTGAAATCATCCATCGGGCCGGTGGGAACGAAGGCCACATAGCTCAGCGCGCCGATCATGATCATCGGCGCGGTTTCGCCAAGCGCGCGGCTCATTGCCAGGATTACGCCGGTCAAGATACCCGGCAGGGCCACGGGCAGGACGTGGTGGCGTACGGTCTGCCAGCGCGTCGCACCCAGCGCGAAGGCGCCCTGGCGGATCGAATCCGGTACAGCCTTGATCGCTTCGCGGGCGGCGATAATGATGACCGGCAGGATCAGCAGGCTCATCGTCAGGGCGCCCGCCAGAACACTCCGGCCCAGGTGAATGCCACGCACGAACACAGCGAGGCCGAGAATGCCGTACACGATCGAAGGCACCCCCGCCAGATTGGCGATGTTCACTTCAATGAACCGGCTCAGCCGGTTTTTGGGCGCGTATTCTTCCAGGTAAATCGCCGCCGAAACGCCGATCGGAATGGCGAAGAGCGCGGTGAAGATAATCAGCCACAGGCTGCCGGCCAGCGCTGACTTGAGGCCGGCTTTGGTGGGAAACCGTGACGGAAAGGTGGCAATAATGTCTTTGATGATTGTTCCGCCGATCAGCCAGCGTTCGCGTGTCGTGGGATGTGTATCCAGTGCGGCAAAGCAGTGCTCATCCTTGGCAAGCTGGCTATGCAGGTAATCCAGCTTGAAATCAGCCAACTCGGCTGCGGTCAATTCGACCCCGTTTTTCGCCAGTGTCCGTTCTTTGGACTTAGCCTTGCGCTCCATGCCCGACAGGAGCGACGGCGCTCGTTCCTCGACCTGAGCAACGAATTGCGGATCAGTCTCCAGCTTGTACATGATCATTCGCGGGTCGCGGTCGACCCGGCTGTAGATCCAGCCCGTCGAGTCAAAGATCACGTCGCTCAACAGCACAACCAGCATCACAACGCCGACCCAGGTCGCCGCGGCGCAAACGACGCTAAAAGCCCTGGCTTTGGCGTGGCGGAGTTTCAGGCGCGGACCCGCGGTGATCTCGGGAGTATTTTGTTGCTCTACATCCATTATTCGTAAGCCTCCCGAAAGCGCCGGACAACCTTGTGCGCGATCACATTGAGCCCCAGCGTAATCGCGAACAACACGGTGCCCACGGCGAAGATCGTCTGGTATTCCACGCTGCCCGCCGGCGTATCGCCGAGGCTGATTTGCACGATGTACGCGGTCATGGTTTCGACACTCGTAAACGGATTAAGCGTCAGCTTGGGCGATCCGCCGGCCGCCAGGGTCACCGCCATCGTTTCGCCGATCGCGCGGCTCAAGGCGAGAATGAAGCTGGCCAGAACGCCGGACAGCGCCGCCGGTAGCAGCACCTGAGTGGCGACCTCGAACCGCGTCGCGCCCATGGCGAACCCGCCCTGCCGCAAACTGTTCGGCACGGCGCGGAACGCGTCGTCGCACAATGATGTCACCATCGGCAAAGTCATAATGCCGACGACGACCGACGCGCTGGCGGCGTTGAACACATTCACTCCAGCATATGGGCCGAACAGCCCGACCAGCACGGGATTGAGCATTTTCTGCAAGAGCGGCGTAATAAACGTCAGGGCGAAATAGCCGTAAACGACCGTCGGAATACCGGCCAGGATCTCCAGCACCGGTTTAATCGCGGCGCGCGTGCGGTCGCTGGCGTACTCGCTGAGATAGATCGCGCTCATCAGCCCCAACGGCAGGCTGATAAAGGCCGAGCCGACCATCACCAGCAAGGTGCCGCAGACCAGGGGCAGCACGCCGAAGCTCTGCGGTGATAGGACGGGCGCCCAGCGCCTGCCGGTGAAAAACTCAATGATCGAGACACGCGTGCCCTGGTCGTTTACATCGAGTACCTGTTCCAGCGGCATCGTGAAAAATGCGATGGTCTCTTTCAGCAGAATGAAGATGATCGCCGCCGTCGTCAGCACCGACAACAGCGCGCAGGCCAGCAGGAAATACTTGATTCCAATTTCCAACCAGCGCGGTTTGCGCTGGCTGAAAATTCTCGTTATGGCAATTGCATCCAAACCAATTCACCTATCCTACGCTTCGTGCACCCCGGCCGGTCATTCGTCCCGGCCGTTGACTGCTTCAAAAGGGGCAGGCCAGAAAGCCCGCCCCTTTCACAGCAGATGCAGGTTTATTCAGATAGCTTGCTCATCAGTTCCTGGAGGCTGACACCAACGGTGGCGCCGCCGCCATGGAACATCGAACCTGTAACGCCGTCATCGAAGTGCTTCAGACCCAGCTCGTAAACGGCGGGCGGCAACTCGACATAACCGACTTCCGGAACCAGCCATTCAGCGTTCTCCAGGTAGAAATGCACGAACGCGGCCACTTCCGGCCGGTCCTTCGCCTTCGTGCTGATATAGATGAAAATCGGGCGGCTCAGCGGCTGATACGTGCCATCGTTAATCGTCGCGGCGGACGGGGTGACAGTCTTGCCTTCGTGGGTAATCGGCACGATCTTCAACTTGTCCACGTTTTCCACGTAGTAGGCAAAGCCAAAGTAGCCGATCGCACCAACATCACCGGCGATGCCCTGGACGAGAACATTGTCATCCTCGCTCATCGCCGCACAGTCCGCGCGGTGGGCCCGAGCTTCACCGCAGATCGCCTCGGTGAAGTATTCAAACGTACCGGAATCCGTGCCGGGCACGTACAGGGTGAGCGGCTGATTGGGAAAACTGCTGCGCACCTGATTCCAGTTCATGATCTTGCCATCGGCTTCAGGCTCGAAGATCAGCTTCAGTTCCTCGGTCGTCAGCTTGTCCACCCAGTTGTTCTTGGGATTCACCATGACGGCGATGCCATCAAAGGCCACGGGCAGCTCGATGATATCGATGCCATTGGGCTGCATCGCATCCAGTTCCTTCTGCTTCACCGGACGGCTGGCGTCGCTGATGTCAGTTTCGCCGGCCACGAACTTTTTAAAACCACCGCCGGTACCGGAGATGCCCACGGTCACGCGGACATTGGGATGCTCGCTCATGAACTCCTCGGCCACGGCCATGCTGATCGGACCAACCGTGCTCGATCCGTCGATCTTAATCGATCCGGACAGGCTGTCGCCGGCGGCCCGGACGAATGAAAATCCCGCAATGCCCAGCAGCACAACCGCCAGGGCCACGAGGATGTTCAGCTTGATTTTCATTTCCTTCGCTCCTTGTTCGCTGAGATTTCTCTCGCCAACACAAGATACGGCGGAATGATGAAGGCACCGTGAAGACGCAGTGAAGCTTGCGGGGAGAAAACCAAACGGGCGGTTGGTTAAATTTCAGCTAAGGTCGGTCCGCATCGTCACTGGCACGAAGGCAGTTGGACGGTGAAAGTTGATCCCTTGCCAGGTGTGCTGGTTACCGAAACCTCACCGCCATGGGCCAGCACGATGTGCTTGACGATCGCCAATCCCAATCCGGTGCCGCCGAGTTCCCGCGAACGGGCCTTGTCGACACGATAGAAGCGTTCGAAGATATGCCCCAGATGCTCCGCGGCAATGCCTACACCGGTATCGGCAACGGAAAAGCTGATCCTATTTCCGTCGGCCCAACTGCGAATCCGGATCTGCCCCCCGGCCGCTGTGTATTTCAAAGCGTTGTCCAGCAGGTTGTTAATCATCTCGCACAGGGCAGCGTCGTCGCCAACAACCAGCAGCGGCGTATCCGGAATATCTGCATTCAGGTCGATCTGCCGGGTTTGCGCTAGCGTTTCAAGAGCCGCTGTCTCGTCTCGCAGCAGATCGGCCAGATCGATGGGTCTTAGATCCAGCGTTTGCTCGCTCGACTCGATCTGGGAAAGGGTCAGCATGTCGTTGATCAGTTGCGACAGCCGGCCCGTATCCTGCTGAATAAGCGACAGGAAATGCGACCGAGTCTGGGCCTCCATCTGCGGATCATCCAACAACGTGTCGGTCAGGCCCCTGATCGAGGTTAGCGGCGATTTCAGTTCGTGGCTGGCATTGGCGACGAACTCCTGGCGCAGGTTCTCCAAGTGCCTGATCCGCGTCAGATCGCGCAGGACGACCACCACACCGACGATTCGATTACCGTCTTCCTTCAGCGGCGAGGTCAGTACATCCACCGTACGGTCCTGGTTTTTATCCAGCAACGTCAACCGGTCTTCGGTCATTTGGCCGTGCTTGAGTGTATGTTCGATTACTTCCACCAGCCCCGAGATCCGGATGGATTCGTAGGTTTGCCGCCCAATGCAATCCTCCGGTTTCACGCCCAGCATCCGGCCCGCGGCGTGGTTGAGCAGCACGACTTTCTCCGCGGCATCCACCGCCACCAGACCTTCCGCCATCCCGGCCAGAATTGCGCTTAGCCTGTTGCGATCGCGGCTGATCGTTTCAATCCGCTCGCGCATGCTGGCCGCCATGTCACCCACGGCTTTGGCCAGTACGCCGACTTCGTCGGTGCCCTGCACGGGCATGCGCTCATCCAGGTTGCCGCCGGCAATCAACTCGGCTGTCTGCGTGACCTGCATCAGCGGCCAGGTGATGCGCCGCGCCAGTACCCAGCCCAAGGCCAGGCTTAGCGCCAAGGAAACCAGCAACCCGATCCCGATAATCGCTCGCAATTCGGCCAGGCGCCTCTTGACATCGGTAAGCGGCAGGGCACACCGCACGAAGCCGATCGTCTCCCCGCCTTCGACGACCGGCAGGGCCACGTACATCATCTGTTCCTCCAGCGTCTGGCTGAAGCGCATCTCGATTCCGCGCCCGTGGTTCAGGGCCTGGACGATCTCCGGCCGGCTTACGTGGTTTTCCATCGTCGCCGGATCTTCGTGTGAATCGGCCAGCACAGCGCCTGCGCGGGTAATCACGGTCAAACGCGTGCCGCTCGCGTGGCTCAGTTCCGCAACCTCGGCTGGGAAACCTGCCACCTGCACGCCCTGCAGAGGCTTGAGCGAGATTTCCCGCAGAAAAATCGCTTTGCCTTCCAGCGCGGCTTCCAGCTCCCGCAGCGCATCGGAACTAATCCGCCGTTCGATCGTCACTCCGGTCACCAGCACACCCAGCAGCAGCAGTGCGGCATATCCGCTGAACAACTTCCATAAGAACCGGTTGCGATGCTGCATTTTATTGGTTGCCTGTGCGGCTGACGCAGCGGTAACCGACACCGCGTACTGTCTCCAGAATGTCACGCTGGCTGCCAAGCTTCTTGCGCAGGGCTCGGATGTGCACATCGATGTTGCGATCATCGACCAACGCGCCGTCGCCGATCACGCGGTTGATCAGCTGCTCGCGCGTGAAAACGATCGCCGGACTGGAAAGTAGCACGTGCAACAGCCGGAATTCGGTGGCCGTGAACTCCACCTGTTCCGCGTCGACCAGCACCTCATGCCGGGCGGGATCCAGCGCCACACCATCGCAGACTACCCGTTGCGTCGTATCCAGTTCGCGGCGCAGGGGGCCGCGGCGCAGCACAGCGCGCACACGGGCCACCAACTCACGCGGGCTGAACGGCTTGGGAATGTAATCGTCGGCCCCGATACCGAGACCAAGTACGATATCGCTTTCTTCACCTTTGGCCGTAACCATCACGATCGGGATATCCGAAGTCAGGGGATCGGCTTTCAGCCGGCGACAGACTTCGATCCCATCCAGACCAGGCAGCATCAAATCCAACAACACCAGATCGGGGGCTTCGCGTCTGACCAGGCTCAGCCCCTCTTCGCCGTCCTGGCAGACCAAAACCTGGTAATTCTCACGTTTGAGGTTGTAGGCGATGACTTCGAGGATGTTCGCCTCGTCTTCGATGACAACAACCTTTTCGCGCTTCACTGCTCTCCTCCGCATACAGGATTGGGTTAACGCCGCCGCATTGTACCTCAACCGCAACCGGTTTTAAGTTAGCCGAATAGGAAATTGGGCAAGCACCGAATGGCTCGCTTGCCAATTGTAGCCCGCGCTGATATCTTAATAGTGTGATGTAGAGCTGGTGTATTTGGTTTCTTTGCTGGTATTGATGTGGAAAAGCGATTTCTTTCTGCACAACGGGCTAACATCATCCGTACAGCTGTACCGGCTGGATTGACGGTACTGCTGATGCTGATACTAGTTTTTGTAATCGTGCTGCCGGCGATTGAAAGCAACATGATCAAAGTCAAGCGCGAGATGATCATGGAGCTAACGAATACCGTGTATTCCATGCTAAGTGAATACGAGGCTCGTCACCAAGCCGGCGAGTTGTCCTTAGAGGATGCGCAACACAGGGCAATCACGAGAATCCGCAACATGCGATACGGCCCGGAGGGCAAGGATTATTTCTGGATCAACGATAAAGTCCCGGTCATCATCATGCATCCGTACCGAACAGATCTCGAGGGACAGGATGTAACAAACTATGTCGATCCCCAAGGCAAGCATCTCTTCGTGGAGTTTGTGCGTGTAGTTGAAGAATCCGGTCATGGCTTCGTCGATTATGTCTGGCAATGGAAAGATGATCCTACGCGGCTTGTACCGAAACTCTCTTACGTACGTGAGTTCGAGCCCTGGGGCTGGATCGTAGGTACCGGCATTTATCTCGAGGACGTGCACGCCGAGATCGCAACACTGACCCGCCAGCTACATATCGCCTTTGCAGTTATCATCGCTATTGTGATCGCTTTGTCTATCTATATAGTCTGTCAGGGCGGCAAATCGGAACACAAGCGCCTTCAAGCCGAGATGGCGCTATCTCAAAGCGAGGAAAAATTCCGGACAGTCGCCAATTTTACGTATGATTGGGAATATTGGATGGGTGACAACAAGGAGTTTATATATATAACACCATCCTGCGAAAGAATAACTGGTTATAATGTGGAGCAATTCATGAATAGTAACCGGTTGTTTATCGATATCGTTCATCCCGATGACCAGCCTATTGTTCTCAAGCACTTCTACGAGGAAATTGACAGGCGAACAACCAGCGAACCGCTTGTTTTCCGAATTATTACAAAGTCAGGCGAGGAGAAGTGGATCGAACATGTTTGCCAGCCCGTAATCACGGCGGACCAGCGGTTCTTAGGCTGGCGGGCGGCCAATCGCGATATCACGGAAATGAAGCACGCCGAGTTTCAGCGACGCCAGGCGGAAATCCAGATGCGGCAAGCGCAGAAAATGGAAGCCCTGGGAACGCTGGCCGGCGGCATCGCCCACGATTTCAACAACCTGCTCTTCGCGATCCGGGCGAATATTGAGCTGGCCCTGGATGAAAGCACCCCCGGCAGCTCGCTCTACGGCTATCTCACGGAAACCGACAAAGCCACCCACAGGGCCTCGGCCTTGGTGAATCATATCCTGTCATTTGCGCGCCAGGCCGAGGTCCAACAAGTTCGCTTGCACATCGCTCCGATCATCAACGAAGTTGTGGCTTTCATGCGCTCCGCCATTCCGGCATCGACGAGTATCACCGTCACCAACCATCTTGAAAAGGCCTGTACGATCGGCGACGCGGCCCAGTTGCATCAGGTTTTTATGAATCTCTGTTCTAACGCCAACCAGGCCATTGGCGCAGGCGGTGGCCGGATCGAAATCGATGTTCACCGGCACGCCGGGACGAGCAGCGGTACTCAGGATTCTCCGGACCCAACCGGTAGAGATTATGTGGTAATCAGTGTGAAGGACGACGGCTGCGGCATTCCGGAAGACAATCTCAAGCGTGTTTTCGACCCGTTCTTCACCACAAAGGAGAAGGGATCGGGTATGGGCTTGTCCGTGGTGCATGGCATTGTCTCCAGCATGGAAGGCACCATCAGCATCCAAAGTGAGGTTGATGTCGGGACTCGGTTTGATGTGTACCTGCCCCTGGTAGCCTGCCAGGAGGAAACTCCCACAGCGGCAGCCGCCGCGCCGCCGACCGGTTCCGAACGCGTGCTGTTGGTTGATGATGAAACCGCAGTCGCCAAGGCCTTCGATGCAATGATCACGGGCCTGGGTTACCAAGTCACCACCTTCACCAGCAGCGTCAGCGCCCTCGAAGAGTTTCGGCGCCGGCCCGACCATTACGATATTGTTGTGATGGACTTCTCCATGCCGGAGTTATCCGGCAAGCAGTTAGCCCAGGCAATCCTGGAAATACGACCGGAAATCCCGGTTGTTCTATGCACTGGTTACAGCCAGCCCTTCCCGGCCCAAGAAGCTGCTCAGCTGGGTATAAAGGCATACCTGTCCAAGCCAATCAGCAGGCTTGATCTAGCCGCCGCCTTGCGCCTGGCGCTAGATGATCAGAATTGACCAACACGCATTTAGTCCTTGAAGTGATAAATTCACTGCAGGGTTAAAGCCTGTGGGGGCGCTGGCTCAGCGTGTACAATCAGGAAGAGCGCCCGTAGCTCAGTGGATAGAGCATCGGTCTTCTAAACCGAGGGTCGCTGGTTCGATCCCAGCCGGGCGCGACTGATTGGCCACCAGCGATACCGCCAGCGGCTTGATGGAGGCGACCGGTCGGTGGCAATCCTTCCGCCTCGCACGCCGCAGCCGACTGCCGCGGTTTGATTCCGGACAGCTTGGGTAAGACACTTGGTTATTCCCGTGCATTACAATATTGCCAAAGCCTACAAGGAGCGGATAGGATGAAACAGAAAAGAGAGTTCTTGTTTCCACGAAACACATGGCCTTCTCACCTGGCAGTCATTTTGGCCTTGCTGGGATTCGCCATATTGGCATCCTGCGGCGGCGGCGGCGGAACGAATCCACCGATCAACCAGAATCCGGTTCCCGCCGTGACGGCCACACCGAATACCGGCGCGGCTCCCTTGAATGTAACGTTGGACGCGTCGGCCAGTGCCGATCCTGACGGAACGATCACCGCCTATGACTGGGATTTCGACGGCGACGGCACCTTTGAAGTACTCAATGGCGCCGCGGTGCCGGCCCAGCAAACTTTCAACCTGGCGGGCACTTACACCATCGGCCTGCGCGTTCACGACAACGGCGGCCTGTTCGCGGCCACGACGGTGAACGTAACTGTCACCGGGGGTGGCGCGTTGACCTGGCAAACCCAGACGCTGGACAATGCCGGCGATGTCGGCGAGTTCTGCTCGCTGGCGATCGTCGACGGCAATCCGGCCATCAGCTATTACGATCGGACAAACCAAAACCTGAAATACATGCGTGCCGCCAATGCCACGGGAACCACCTGGGCGATCGGCTCGGACGTCAGCGTTACAACCGACGCGGATAACGACGGCTACTATACCTCCCTGGCCGTCGTCGACGGCAATCCGGCCATCAGCTTTGCCAACACGACCGCCGGCGACCTGCGCTATGTACGCGCCGTTGATGCCACCGGCACCGACTGGTCGATGGCACCGGTGACGGTTGAAGCCGTCGCGGTTTTCGAGACGACCAGCCTGGCCGTGGTCAGTGGCCGACCGGCGATTGCGTATGACATCGCCGGCTTGGAGGTCAACTACGAAATCGCGGTCGACAACCAGGGCGCCGATTGGAGTACGGCCTCCCGCAAGATTGACGGAGCGGCCGAGACCGGCTGGGCGCCGTCACTGGCACTGGTCGATGGACGGCCGACAGTCGCCTTCCAGCGCGTCACCGGCGGCCTGGACTCGCTGTACTTCGTGCGAGCCGGAGATGCCACCGGCTCGGGTCCCTGGCAGGTCCCGGCCGAATTGCACTCCGATGCCGCCTCGATCGGCGTAGGTTTCCATCCGTCGTTGGCGATTATTGATGGCAACCCGGCGGTCAGCTATGAGTACTACATCGCCCTCGGCAACGCCGATCCGTATTACACGCGGGCCAATACGACCGGCGGCGATGCCGGCAGCTGGGACGCGCCGGTTCCAACCAGTCTGGACGCGGCGGCAACGATCGATGGCGGCGGCTGGTCCTCCTTAGCGGTCATCGGCGGGATCCCGCAGGTAGCGTTCTATAACTACAGCGATGATACGCTGATGCACGTCCGGGCCCAGAACGCCACGGGCAGCAGCTGGCTGCAGCCCGAGGTCGTCGACGATGGTAACGCCGGTGCTAACAGCGTTGGCCGGTACGCTTCCATGGTGGGCATCGGCGGCCAGCCGGCCATTGCCTATTACGATTCGACGGCGAATGATCTGAAGTTCGCCGTCTTGAATTAGTGTTGACCCGCTAATTCGATCCGCTGAAAACAGCAGCCGGAGTATTAGCCTTGACCGGGCTAGTACTCCGGCTATTTGTTTTCCTGCTCGGTTCCGGCGGTTCGTCTGCTGGCGACCGGATCAAGTTAGATATGTCTCCTGCGCGCCCGGCATTTCCGTGGTATATTTTTGACAGAGGGGTCCATACCGGCTGAGGGACCCGATCGGCTATAGGAGGTACATATGGGGGAAAGAGCCTTCGACTGGCGAGGCAGTTGTGCTTGTGCTCGCCGGAACGTGCTGTGCTGGTTTTCTCTGGGCTTCACGCTATGGCTACTGGTGTTTCTGTACAGCTGCTCAAGCAAATCAGCCTCTGAACTGGTCGATGCCGGTATGAATGGCGCGGGTGGGATGGAGCCGCCTTCGGCCATTGCCCTGGATGACATCCTGCGATCCGAACTGGCGCGGCTGGACATCGATCCGTCCAGAAAGCCGGCGCAGGTGGCTTCCACGGGCAACGCCGTGTTCGATTTGGCGGCGCGGGTAGTTGAGGGGGAGGATGCCATTACGGAAGATCCGCCGGGCATACTCCTGACCTGGACTGAGCGCCTGGTCGGCGACTACAACCAAGATGGCGTTGTTGGAATTGCCGATCTGACCCCGCTCGGTGTTCATTTTCTCAAGGGGGTGGACTACGCTGGCGTCAAAGCGGACTCCGCAATACACTGCACTGTAGCGCGCGAGTCCGCTTTGCGGCCGGTATTCATAGGACTGGAACCGTGTGGTGATGTGAAGAAAGTATCTAGAGGCTGACGAAATGGCAATTCTTTGTACTAGCGTTCTTACAAGACACGTCTGGTTTGCATTGCTGCTAGTCTGTATCCTACTAACCTCCTGCGGCGGCAAGCAAATAACCACTGCGCAGGTTGAACTAGGCGCAGCTCAGCAAACATCAGCGCCTACTTTGATCGAATTGGAAGACCTGCTCACGGCTGAACTAACGCGCCTCGGCGTCGATCCGGCGAAGTGCACGGCGGCGGCGCCATCGGCGGGCAATGCCGTCTTCGACTTGCGCGCCGTGCTGCTGGATACCGGCAACGCCAACCTGGCCGCCCCGGCCAGCGTCGAGCTGACCTGGACCGAGCGGCTGATCGGCGACTACAACCAGGACGGCCTGGTCAACGTCAGCGACCTGACCCCACTGGGTGCGAACTTCTTGCAGACGGTTGATTACTACCAGCCCGCCGAGCAGGACGGCTACGAGTGTTAGCCCACCGGCAACACCAGTGACGACGGCGCTGTGGCTGACGGTGAAAAACCCGCGGCTGGTTCCGGTGCAGCCAACTGGCGCCTGGCCCGTATTGATGGGGATTACAACGGTGTAATCAATGCCGCCGACATCACGCCAATCGCCCAGCACTGGGGCGAGCAGCTGCACGGCTACTACATTTGCCGCGCGGTGCCCGGCTCGTCGGATTTCCTGCCACTCACCGATCCGGATCAGCCTGAAGAATTGTTGTTCGTTCCCCGCGCCGCGGCGGATCACATCGACCCGCACCGGGTGGTGCAATATACCTACACGGACCTGCTGGCCGACTCCGGCAAATACACTTATTACGTTGTTCCGGTCTGCCTGGCCGACGCTGAGCAACTCACGGGCCCCGGCTCGCGTACGGCCCAGGCGTTGCGTAATCTTGCCCCGTTGGCGATGATCATGGCTACGCCGACGGTGCCCGGCGGCCCGCTCTATACATTTGACGCCTCGGAGTCCTTCGATACCGACGGCTCGATCGTCGGCTACGAGTGGAGCCTCGATCACGATGCGGTATTCGAGGTCGATGCCGGAAACAACCCTGTGCTCGAGTATCGCTTCAATGAGGCGGGCAACCAGCGCGTGCTGTTGCGCGTTACCGACGACGCCGGCGGCACGGGTACGGATATCGTGATGGTCACGGTCGACTTCATCAACGTTGCTTACTTCACCTGCACGCCGCAAACCGGCCGGGCCCCGGTCAATGCCACCTTCGACCCGTCCGGCAGCTATTTCCCCACCGGTGTTGAGTTCTACCGCTAGGACTTCGAGGGCGACGGCAGCTGGGATGTCCTGACTGCTTACCCGAATGGGCAGCAGCACACCTACGAGCAGGGCGGTAATTACGCGCCGCGGTTGGAGATCCGCGATGGCTATGACCAAACGCTGACTTACGAGATGGACTTGTATATCGAAAGCGGGGCCGAGGGCGTGTTGCATGCCTTACCGAACGAAGGCCACGCGCCGCTGTCAGTATACCTGCGGCTCTATGTTGAAAATATCGCCGGTCCGCTTAAGTACGAGTGGGATGTCGATGCAGACGGCACCTACGAACTCGATACCGGCAATGTCGGATGGACAACCCAAGTCTTCAAGCTGCCCGGCGAGCATCTGGTCCGCGCCCAGGTGGTTGGACCGGATGGCAACCGAGGGTTCTACCAGACCACGGTGACGGTTTTGCCTGAACTGCTGGCACCGGTGGCGATCGGCCGTTATGAATGGGTCGGCAACACCGGCGAGTATGCCGAAACTGCCTTCCGGCTGTATTCGGAAGACAGCTACGATCCGGACGGCGAATTGACGCTGATCGAATGGGATGTCGATAACGACGGCGAGTTCGATCTCCAGCACTCTCCGGCCACCGGGAGCACAATTTATAAGTTCGACGATCTCCGTTCGCATACCGTCGTCCTGCGCGTCACCGACAACATCGGGTTTTCTGACAAACAAACTCTCTATATCGCCTTCCCAGACCCCGATAAATACCAAGCCAGCATCGAGCTGGTAACCAGCCAGACTCTCGCCAGACCGGAGACTGAAATTACCTTCTCGATTACCAGTGAGTTGAGCGCGCAACGCGAATTGCACAAAATCCAACTTGATCTGGGCGACGGCACCGTGCTTGACCTGGGCACGGATCCTGAACCCAGCGCCACGCATAGTTACAGCGAAGGAACTTACCGAGTTATTGCCACGATGTTCTACAAGGACAGCAGTGGTGCTGTCTACTCCAAAGCCACCAGAACCGGAATCTGTGTCAAGAACCTCGAATACGACATCGCGGTTATCCGCAACGACGGGGGCGTCTACGGCACGAACTACGATGCGCTGGTCGAAGACCTCGGCTGCCTGTGGAATTGCACCGAGTACAACTGGTATAGCGGCATCCCCGCCGATCTGAGCCCGGCGGACTGGGGCGTGGTGGTCTGGTACCGCGGCGGCCCCGGCTCCGACAGCGAACCCCAGGTGTATACCACGGAGTGGACCGACGCGGAGATTGACGATTACATCCAGTTGATGAAAGACGGCCATCGCGTGCTGTTGATGAGCCAGAGCCATGGCCGCAATCCCGACACCGACTACGATTTCGAGGCCAGGGGGCCGGACGGCTGGCAGGCTTGGTACGGTAACCAATACGGTTGGGAATTGCTGACCGGCTCGATCGCCGACGATGACATCCGCCACCCCTGGGCGACCAGCCTGGGTACCGATAAGGCCATGTGCGCCTTCGGGGAGTACGGCTACTTAGAGGCCGCGCCGCGTAATATCCTGGCAACCACTTCTTTCGGGGGGAAGATTGCCTCAGATGGCTATGATTACTGGAATAAGGATCCGGCGGAGCGATACAACGGCAGCGAAAGCTCCGGTGATATTCCAGTCACGCTGCTGTTCCCGACAGGCCGCCAGTTCGTCGGAATCGGCTATTACTACGGATTCATGAAGTATCACCCATACCCGAACGCCGGCCCATACTTTACGGAAGGAATGAATATCAGCCCGCAATTCGAGGAAGTCTACGATCTTGCGTATATCAGCTATGGCAATAAAGCGGCACCGGATGAGAATATTGGGTACTTACCCAACTATTCACACACCGCAGGCCCAGGCAGACTGTGGGTGGTAGGCTACCCCTGGGCCGAAGTGGAAGTACCCGCTTCGTACAACGGCAGCATGACCCGGCCGATGTTGCTGATGAACATCCTGGCCTGGTTGAGAAATAATAGTTAGCATAAACAACGGACTGGCCACGCCTGATTTTTCTCAGAACTAATTAGCCGTGCGATAATAATCAACACACGGGAACAAAACTAATTACGACTGGTCACTATCAGTTGGGACACCGGCTGATGAGGAGGATTCGATGGGTTTGGTACGCTTTCTGTTGCACACATGCTCGCGCACATGCACGCTTTTCAGTTGCATCCCCGCGGTTTTGATTGCCGGCTTGCTGGCCGGCTGCGGTGGCTCAGCCGGCTCCATCGCCGAGCTGAACAACCTGGCGGATCCAACCGGCATTGCCGCACAACCTGACGCGGACGATTTGCAGGCGATCCTGCAGTCCGAGCTGGAACGCCTGGGCGTGGATACCGCTAAAGCCACGACCGCGGCTCCATCCACGGGCAACGAGGTTTTCAATTTACGCGCCGTGCTGATCGACGCCGATGGCCCGGGCGGCGAGGATCCGACGGGCGTAACCTTGACCTGGACGGAGCGCCTGATCGGCGATTACGACCAGAACGGCGAAGTCTCCGTCGCCGACCTGACCCCCCTCGGCGTGTACTACCTGGAAACCGTGGACTACGATGCCGCCAACCTGCATGACGGCGTCGCCCATTGGCCCACGGGCGACCCCACGGAGGACGGCGTGGCGGACACCACCCAGCCACCAACGGCCGATTCGCCCGCCGCTAATTGGCGTAAGGCGCGCGTCGACGGCAACAGCGACGGTGTCATCAATGTCAGCGACATCACGCCAATCGCGCAGCACTGGCAGGAGCGCCTGAACGGCTACCATGTCTATCGCAAGGCACCGGGAGAAGAAGTATTCACCATACTGCCTGATCCGGATGATGCCGAGGTTCCGCTGCTGGTACAGCGCAGCGATTTCTTTCCCGAGGACGCCGTCTCACCGGATCCCAACCGGCCGCTTTGCTTTGAATTGGAGGATCCGATTACCGGCGTGGGACCGTTTGAATACTACCTGGCCCCCTACGACGCCAACAGCGAGTCGGAAGGACCGGCTTCAACCCCGGTCTCCACCGAAAACCAACCGGTTGTTTTGGAATTGGAAGCAAGCCTGGTTGCCGCTCCCCTGACGGGCGTAGCCCCGCTGACCGTCTACTTCAACGCCGGCGGCAGCCTGATCCCCGAGGGCGCCGTGCCCAACTACAAGTGGGACTGGTACAACGGTGGAGTATACGACCTGGACACTGGTACTGATTACGCTGTCAGCCATACGTTTACCGAAGGCGGCAGTTATGTGATCTGGGTCCGCGTGCAGGATAACACGGGCGGGCTGGACCATGCTTCCGTCACGATCGAAGTCAATGCCCCGCCGACGGTGGAGTTGACGGCCGACATTCAGGATGGCGATCTGCCCCTCGAAGTGAACTTCACCGCTACGGCCAGCGATTCCGACGGCACCATTGCCAGCTACGAATGGGATCTGGATGGCGACCGAATATATGAGACAAGCTCGGAGGCCGAAAGCACCGCGGTGCATGTATACCAACAGATTGGTTCGTTTTTCCCTTCCGTGCGCGTCACCGACGACCAGGGCGTTGTTGCCGTAGCTGAGCTGCAGATTGCGGTGCACGGCTGGATCAGGACGATTGTCGATGGTTCGCTGTACGCGGGCCGTTATAACAGCATGGCGCTGATCGACGGAAAACCTGCGATTGCCTACTTCGATTATTCCACAATCGAGCAGCTTTTGTACGTCCGCGCATTGGACACGCTCGGCCTGGTCTGGCCGGAACCGGTGGCCGCGGACACCCGGCCCGAGGGGAGCACCGATCCTGATTTCTCACGCGGCAAGGAATGCTCCATGGTTGAAGTGGCCGGCCTGCCGGCGATTGCTTACTACGACGACCACGACTTTATCGGCCAGCGGCTGATGTATATCCGCGGCCTGGACGCCGACGGCGTGGAATGGACTTCGCCATACGGGCTTACCGACGAATCGCACGGCCGCATTGGCTGGAACAACAGCCTGGCGCTTGTCAACGGCAATCCGGCGATCGCCTGCAACTCGCAGACCAATCTGGGCAACGGGCGTAAGCTTTGCTACTTCCGCGCTCAAGATGAGCTGGGCGATAGCTGGAGCTTCGCCAGTTATCGCACCGTTGACCAGAGCTACAATCTTGAGGATATCACGCTGGCCACGGTCGACGTGGGCTTTGTGGTGCCGACAATCTCGTATGTAGCGATTGAACAGGACGCGATAACGTTGGTGCAGACCGCCAATGCGCGGTATGTTTTCGCGACTGATGCTGATGGCAACACCTGGGGTACGCCGCACCACATTGTCGATATCGACAGCAACCGGCTCGACGGCATGTCGATGATCATGGTCAATGGCCTGCCGGCGGTCTGTTATGCCGCCGAACTGGTGAAAGATGATCCGGCTTATATCTATTACCAGCAGGCGTCGCACGCCACGGGCGCCACCTGGTTCGACGCCGTGGTAATCTCGCTCGAGTTGACGACCTGGCTGACGCATAATTCGCTGGCGTTCATCGACGGCAATCCTGCCATCGCTTCATCCATGCAAACCGCCGACATGCTGATGTACGAGCGGGCGGAAGACAATTCCGGAACGGTATGGCCGGGCGAACTGGACTTGATCGATCCCACCATCGGTGCCAAGGGAGACTGCAACCTGCTGGAAATCAACGGCCATCCCGCGATTTGCTATTATGACAACAGCGACGGCAACCTGATGTACGCCATCTACCTGTAGTCGCGCGTTGCGCAGAACAGCCCGCCGCATGCGGCGGTTTCCGCCGGCGGGTGTGTTGCGCGTTATAAATAAGGGTATAACGCGGGATAAAACGCGAGAGGTCATGTGATGTTTGGTTTTATCGCTAATGGCTGGCGCCAGAACGCCTGGCACAAGCTGCCGCTGGCAATCGCGGTGACAGCAATCGTGCTCAGTGGCTGCGGTGGTGGATCCACCTCAACGACGACGCTTCCGACCGGGCCGCCCGAGATGGCTCAGCTCCAGGAGTTGCTCGCGGCGGAGCTGCTGCAACTGGGTATTGATCCTGCCCGACACACGGCGACCGCGCCATCCGGCGAGGCCAACGCCGTGTTCAACCTGCGGGGCGCGATCGCCACCGGTGATCCACCGATCTTGACCTTCAGCTGGACTGAGCGCATGCTGGGCGATTACAACCAAGACGGGCTGGTTTCCGTCAACGACCTGACGCCGATCGGCCAGCGCTACAACTCGCATGTTGTGTACGACGACCCGGCGGGTCACGACGGATTGGCCTGGTTCCCCACCGGCGATCCGGACGGCGACGGCGCCGCCAACTGGCGCGCGGCCCGGGTCGATGGCAACGGCGACGGCTTGATCTATCTCAGTGACATTACGACCATCGCCCAGCACTGGCAGGAACGCCTGGACGGCTACCGGCTGTACATGCTGGCGCCGGGGGCCACCGAGTATGCGCTGGTTCCGAATCCCGCTGATGCGGAATCACCCTTCACCGTACCGCGCAGCGCCGCCGATCCGGAAGATGTCAATCGGCCATTCCATTACTCGGTCCCGCTCAGCCCGGCCACCGAAGAGGGTGTTTACAGCTTCTACGTGGCACCTTACGACGCCGCGCAGAGCCACGAAGGCACACCGTCCAACATCATCACCTTGCCGGAGGGAACACCGCCGACGGCCGCGCTGGCGGCGGATTTCACCACTGGACTGGCGCCACTGACCGTTAATTTCGATGCCTCCGGCAGCAGCGATGCCGACGGGCCGCTGACCAACTTCTCCTGGGATTTCGACGGCGATGGCACATATGACGAAGACACCGCCGAGCCCTATGCAGACCATACCTACAACGACGGCGGCACGTTTATGGCTACCGTATTGGTGCGGGATGCGCAGTTCATGTCCGATGACGCCAGCCTGGAGATAAATGTCGCCGGCAATCAAGCGCCAACGGCTGTCATCACCGTGACGCCTCCCGAGCCGACGGTCGTGCCGTTTCTCGTGACCTTCAGCGCCGCGGCCAGCACCGATCCCGACGGCGTAATCGCGCAGTACGACTGGGACTGGGATGCCGATGGCGATTACGACGCGATCGACGCCGGACCAGACCCGGCTTATTCCAACTACGTATCGTTGCCCGGTACCTACAGCGTTGGTCTGCGCGTCAGCGACGACCAGGGCGCGTCGGATGAAACCACCGTCGATTACATCGGCCGTTATGGAGTCTGGACGACCTTTACGGTTGATTACACGACGGGTCGCGGCACCGACCTCTCCCTCGAGGTTGTCGATGGCTACCCGGCAATCAGCTATTACGACGGCGAAGACCAGTGTTTGCGCTACATTCGCGCCGAAGACGAGCTCGGCATCTACGACTGGGGTGACTCGCTGCAACTGACCACCGGCGCCGGCATCGAAGGCTACTACACTTCGCTGGCCGTTATCGACGGCCGGCCGGCGATTGCCTACTTGGATGTCGCCCACGATGACATCCGCTATCTCCGCGCCAACGACGCCCAGGGCTCGAGCTGGCCAGCCAGCGCGGTCGAAGCGCATCCCGACCAAGGTTATTACATCACGCTGGTTGAAGCGGATGGCCGGCCGGCGATCGCCTTCCAGACGCTGGATTCGAACATTTATTACCGGCGGGCCGATGACGCTACCGGCGCAGGCTGGACCGGGCTACCCCGCCAGGTCGAAACCTACACCGACAACTGCTCGATGCCCTCAATGGACATCGTGAACGGTTCTCCGGCGATCGCCTTTACCCGTTATATGTCGGAGAAAAGCATCCTCTGCTACGTCCACGCCAGCGATCCCGCCGGCGCTGACCCCTGGAACGAGCCGGTCGGCGCGGCGTCGGATCTGATCAACGACGCTGGCGTTTTGCCATCGCTGGCGGAGATTAATGGCAACCCCGGCATCAGCTTCAGCACAGGCGATTACGGCTCATTCGTCTTCAATCCCTATTTCATCCGCTCGGCAAGCGCTACCGGCGGCGCCGGCAGCTGGAACCCGATCGGGCCTAAGCAGCTGGCCAGCGGCGCGTATGCGAACAGCTTCCCGACTTCGCTAACTCAAATCGGCGCGTATCCGCATGTCGTGTATTACGAGCGTGACAGCCATACGCTTTGGCACGTCTGGGGCACCGATTACGTCGGCGATACCTGGATGGAAGCCGAAATCATCGATGATGGCGGTGGAACCAATAATTTCGTCGGCCAGTATTGCGATGTGGAAGAAGTCAACGGCCGGCCGGCGGTAGCCTACTGGGATGCAACGGCAGACCGTCTCAAGTACGCGGTCCTGCGCTGATCAAGCACCGGTCGGCCCGAACAGCCGGGGAAAGTGAAACATGTTTAGTCAGAGAAAGAAAAGTGGCCTCTCACGGTGGCTAAGGGCGGCACGGCCGCGGCACGGGCCGCGGTTGTTGCTCATCGCGCTGGCCCTGCTGGCGCTCGGTTGCGGCGGTCGGGATGGCCAGCTAATCCAGCCTGCGCCACAGCCTGAGCTGGGTCCAGCGCCGGCGCAGGCCGAACTGGAACAGCTGCTCAGCTCCGAGCTGGCCCGGCTCGCTATCGACCCGGCCCGGCAGCCCGCCGCGGCGCCGGATGGGGAGGCCAACGTCGTGTTTGATCTCAGCGCCGAGATCAACACCGGCGATCCGCCGACGATCACCTTCTACTGGACCGAGCGCATGCTGGGCGATTACAACCAGGACGGCCTGGTGTCCGTCAACGACCTGACCCCGATCGGACAACACTATAACGAGGAAGTGCACTACGACGACGCAGCCGCGCATGACGGTATCGAATACTGGCCCGCGGGCGATCCGCTCGGCGACGGCGCCGCCAACTGGCGGGTGGCGCGGGTCGACGGCAATTCAGACGGCCTGGTCTATCTCACCGACATCACCACGATCGCCCAGCATTGGAACGAGCGCTTGGACGGCTACCGCATCTACTACGTAAACGATGACATGGCAGCGCCGGAAATGATCCCCAACCCGGCGGAACCCACGGCGGCGTATACCGTTCCCCGCTCCGCCGCCGATCCCGCAGACGCCAATCGGCCGTTCCGCTACTCCGTATCCTGGGTGCCGACGATCAGTGAGGGCGTATACGCCTTTTATGTGGTGCCCTACGATGCGGCTGAAGATGATGAAGGCACTCCGTCGCTGCCGATCTACCTGCCGGAAGGCGATCCGCCGGTGGCGGATCTGACGGCGGATGTAACCACCGGCAATCCGCCGCTGACCGTCAACTTCGATGCCTCGGGCAGCACCGACCCGGATGGCGAGATCGTGCAATTCGCCTGGGATTTCGACGGCGATGGCGACTATGATCAGAATACCGACGAACCACTCGCCTTGTCCGTATATGAACACAGCGGTGACATCCACCCGCGCGTGCGCGTCATGGATAACATGGGGCGACAGGACACTGCCAGTATAACGATCCACGTCAACTGGGCACCTGTCGCGACAATCACGATGACGCCGGCGGAGCCGACCGCTGTGCCTTTTGACACCAGCTACAGCGGGTCGCTGAGTGCAGACCTGGACGGCGAGATCGTGCAATACGACTGGGACTGGGACGGCGACGGAACCTACGACATAATCGATGGCGGAGCGGATCCCGCCTTTTCGCACAGCGTGGATTATCCCAGTGACTACACTGTCGGCCTGCGCGTCATTGACAACCAGGGACTCGAAGGTACGGACACACTGGATTTCTCCGGATTGTATGGAACCTGGGAGATTACAGAACTCGATACGGAGAACGAAGGTGGAAACTACTGCTCACTGGCGGTTGTCGATGGTTATCCGGCAATCAGTTATCACAGCGTCGAAAGCGCCTGCTTAAAATATATCCGCGCTGATGATCCTTTCGGCGAAAATGCCTGGAGCAATCCGGTCACACTGACCATCGGCGTTGGCGATGAGGGCCAGTACACTTCGCTGGCGGTGATCAATGGCAATCCGGCGATCGCCTACTACGACGCGGGCAACACCGAGTTACGTTACATCCGTGCCAATAATGCAACCGGTAATGTGGCCGGTGACTGGCCCGTGTCCCTCGACGGCACTTTAGTTCGCAACGGCGAATCCGCTCGGATGGACATGGAGGAGGTGGCCGGGCGGCCGGCAATCGCGTACCAGACTGGCGGAGACGACATCTACTACCAACGGGCGGACGATGCCAACGGCGATAGCTGGACCAGCCTGCCGCGCGATATCGACACGCAGACCGGCGAATGCTTCTATCCGTCCATGGCGATAATCAATGGCTATCCGGGCGTCGCCTTTATGCTGGTAACCACAACCTCGACAGTCCTATACTACGTGCATGCGACTGATTCTGCCGGCGCCGATCCCTGGAACGATCCCGTTGGGGCCTCCAGCCATCCCAGTATGGATTCCGGATTCTATCCGTGGTTGGCGGAAGTCGCCGGCCATCCGGCGATGAGCTTCAGTATGGGCAACTATGGCACACTGACCATGGCGCCGTACTTCATCCGCTCGACCAGTACGACCGGATTGCCGACGACCTGGAACACCCCTGGACCGTACGACTTGACCCATGACGATCCTCACAACGGGTGGTCGACCTCGCTGGCCGTCGTCAATGGCTATCCCCACATTGTGTATAAGAACCATGCAACCCGGACCTTGTGGCATGTCTGGGGCATTGAGGCTGACGGATCTGACTGGTTGGAACCGACCCTCGTCGATGAGCCCGAGGGCGGCGGAATCGGCTTAGGTTTCTATTGCAGCCTGGCGGATGTCAACGGCCACCCGGGCGTGGCCTATTACGACGGCACCGCCGCGAACCTGAAGTTCGCGATCCTGCGCTGAGTCATCTGGTTGATTAAGTCTCTGACAGGCATGAAACCTGAAGGGCTCTCGGATCAGGCAGTTTCCCACTGACTTTCTCCACATATTACTGAGCCGGATAGGCGCATCGCGACACTTGCCTGGTAGTACCAGTAGTACAGGAATAACGACCGCCTGCCGCCCGCTATAATAACGACAGGAAGGCTTTTACCACATCGGAGGTTCCGTAATGAATAACGACGCCATTACTCGCGCAAAAGACCACTTCGGGCGGCTACTCGCAGACCAGATGGAACGCATGCAGCGGATCAAGGCCATGCCGGACTGGATCGACTATGCCACGATCAGCCCAATCAAAGTAGGCATTCTCGGCGGCGACGGGATCGGCCCGTTCATCGCCAAGGAAGCCAAGTGGCTGTTGAGCGAAGTCCTCAAGGATGAGCTGGCCGCGGGCAAGATCGTCATCGAGGATATCGAGGGGCTGACCATCGAAAACCGCGCTGAGCACAACAAAGCGATCCCCGACGATGTGCTGGCCGAGATCAAGAAATACCATGTGACCCTGAAGGGCCCGACCACCACGCCGCGCAAGGGCGATCCCTGGCCGAATATCGAAAGCTGCAACGTCGCGGTACGCAAGGAACTCGACCTGTTCGCCAACGTGCGGCCCGTCGTCGTCCCCGAGCAGGGCATCGACTGGCTGTTCTTCCGCGAGAACACCGAGGATCTGTACGCCCTGGGGCCCTACGGCATCGACGTCGACGACGATATCAGCATCGACTTCCGCCTGATCAGCGAACCGGCGGCGGACCGCATCCAGCGCCTGGCCTTCGAATCGGCCAAGAAGCAGGGCCGCACGCGCGTGACCTGCGTCACCAAGGCCAACGTCGTCAAGACCACCGACGGCCGCTTCCTGCGCCGCTTTTACGAGATGGCCAAGGAATACCCGGGCATCGAGGCCGACGACTGGTACATCGACATCATGACCGCCAAGCTGGTCGACGAGAAGCGCCGCCGCGACTTCCAGGTGATGGTACTGCCCAACCTCTATGGCGACATCCTCACCGACGAGGCGGCGGAGTTCCAGGGCGGCGTCGGCACCGCCGGCAGCGCCAACATCGGCAAGCAGTACGCGATGTTCGAGGCGATCCATGGCTCGGCTCCGCGGATGGTCAAGGAGAACCGCGCGCAGTACGCCGATCCCTGCAGCATGATCCGCGCCGCGGCGATGCTGATCGGCCACATCGGCTATCCCGCCAAGCAGAAGCGCCTCGAGGCCGCGCTGGACATCTGCGGCAATTACGAGCGCAAGCTGGTGATGACGGGCCGCGATACGGGCTCCACCGGCCGCGACTATGCGGAATACCTGATGGAGACGATGCAGGATCCGAACGTCGAGCAGCGGCTCAAGGACTTCCAGGCCGCCAAGGCCGGTGCCTAACCCAAAGCCAATCCACGAATGCGAAAGGGCGTACCGACGTACGCCCTTTTTACATATGAGGTTTGCCTGCGCTATTCCACCTGGACCAGATTGCTCGGCGTGCCCTCGTAACCGAACAAATCGTATGGTCGCACCCAGAGGTACGTGTTCGCGGTGATATCAGGAAGCTCTATGCTTATTAATGACCTGTACTGTGCTTGTTCAGCGTAATTCCACGAATTGTACCCAATAGTAGCTATGGGTTCTAGCGCACTCGACGCATCATTGGTATTCGGATAACTTGCTAGACTGGCGCTGGCGTAAATTGCGTATCCCACTACGGCACTATTTAAGTGCTGCTCGATAACTTCAATATCCCCCGCGTCAATTACTCCGCTACGATCGCCATCCGCGATGTACGAGGCGCTGTTTTCATCACTACTGACAGTCTCCCCAAAATACACCGTCAGCTGAGTCAGATCAGAGATATCAACAAAGCCATCGAGATTGTAATCGCCACAATGGTAGTAATACCAACTCAATGTAAACGTTTGAGAATCCCAGCTGGCCACTGCGGCACTTAAATCATCGCGCGGGACATTGGCACCGGGGTCGACAACCATCTCGCTGGGGGTGCCTTCGTTACCGTTCTTGTCCACCGGGCGCACCCACCAGTAGCGGTGCTCCAGCGGATACTCCACATCGAACGCGAAACGTTTGCGTGCTAAAACTTTGCGCTCGTCGTAGTCGGCAACCTGACCAGCTGGCGTCGTAGTATCCGCCAGTGCAACATGACCCATCAGGTACGCATTCGGTTTTGATGGCGCGGTGTTGCTTGTTGGATACTCATCCTGGCTGTCCGCGGCGTAGACGTTATAGCCGCCGAGTACGTCACAGCCGAAGTTTGCCCCGATCGCCGTTAAATCAGCGACGGTTATCATGCCGTTTCGATCGCCATCGATCAGTGCAAATTGAAGATGGCTGGGAAACTCGTCAGGCAGCGCCGACTCATTTAAACTGGCCCCCAATGGCGTGATATCCGAGGCATTTACCAAGCCATCCTGGTTGTAGTCACCAGGACAGGTGTGGTACCAGACTAGACTGCGACCCATTTCAATCCGCGCTTGATCCGACACGGGTACGCCAGCCTGAGCCGCAACCGGCAGAGTAACCGCCCCCAGGATGAGTATGAATCCAACAGTTTTCAAAACAGCCGGTAGCTTTTTACCAGACATTGCTATCCTCCCAAATTCGATGCTAGATGTTAACGTGTTTAGTGGCAGTTTGTGAAACTGTATTAAGCCACTTTTAGGTGACACTTTGTCTCAACCTACCAGCCGAATGTCGACTTGTCTGCGCAATCCACGACTGCCGATTCGCAGCGGCCCGACTCTGCTACACTATAGCCATGCTCTCGCTTAACCTGATTGTGCGGACGGTCATCCACCATGAGGGCAAGTTCCTGGTCACGGCGCTGGACGACGGCCTCAGGACGCCCTTCTATTCCTTTTTAGGCGGGCATGTCCGCGTCGGCGAGACGCTGCAGGACTGCGCGCGCCGGGAGGTAAAGGAAGAAGTCGGCCTCGAGATTACGCCCGCCAAGCTGCTCTACGTGGTCGAGAACTTTTTCTTCCGCGGCGCCACCAAGCTGCACGAAATCGGTTACTACTTCCTTTGCCTGCCGGCCAAGCCTGTCACCGGCTCGCTGCTGGACCAGCTTTCGCCCAGCGCGACCGAGGAGATGATCAACCCGGCGCTCCTAGCCCCGCCGGAACTGGGCGCGGCGAACTTCCAGCCGGCTCTGCTCAAGCAAACCCTGGCGGAGGACGCGCGTGAGAGCTTTGCCAGCTGCCCGCGCGCCGTGATCATCAACGAGCTGCCGGGCGACGTCGACGCCGTCAATGGCGTATACCAGCTTTAGTGGTAAACTGAGACCATGTTCACGCTGGACCTCAGCGTTGGGGCGGTGCTTTACCTGGACGGGAAGCTGCTTTTGAACCGGACGCCGGCGCAAGATTCCACAGTGTATTCGTGCTTCGGCGGCGGGTTTGTGCTCGGCAAGCCCCTGCCGCAGATGCTGGAGGCCACCCTGGCCGGGCAGTTCGGGCTACCCGTGAAGTCCGGCAAACTGCTCTACATTCTGGAGCGCTTTTACCAGCGCGGCAAAATGGACGTCCACGAGATCGTCCACTACTACCAGGTCATTTGTCCGGACCTCGCGCTGTCAGAGCTGCCCGATTACATTCGCAGCAATGGCCAGCCCGACCTGCAGCCGGTTCTGCTCAAACCGGCGGAGTTGCTGACGGGAATGCTGCTGCCGGAAGGGCTGCGCCAGGCCTTGGTTACCGACGCCCAGGACGATTTCAACGTCAGCGCCAAACTAATCATCGAAAACAGCCTGGCCGAGCGGTGTAACACCGCCAGCGGCACCTTCCGCGTTTGAGGTTTCGGCCGCACACTTAAGTCAGCAGACCTTCGCTTCCGGAGCTATGGACCAGAATGGTCGTTGGCAATCCCTCCAGCATTTCATCCAAATGGGCCTGCCATTGGGCGCGCTTGTCGGCCGCGGGCAGCAGCATGCCCAGGAACACGCAGGCCGCTTCGGTGCTGTAGCGGTGCAGGATGTCGATAAACGGCTCCGCGCAGACCGGCACAACGATCTCCGCGTCGAATCGCGCCGATTCGACCAGATCGCGCAAAGCGTTGCGCGCCGGAATCTGCCCTTCCTCTCGCGGCACGACCCGCAGCAACCGGATGCGCGCATCGGCCCATTCCCAGTTGCGGCTGAGTAAGTGCGCCAGCAGCAACATCAATGCGCCGTTTTCGCGACCCCGCCACCAGACATCGATGCGTTTGGCTCCCTCCGACATGCTCAAGCCCTGGCCGCGCACCAGCACCTGGCTCATCCCCAGCTGCGCAGCCGTCTCCAGGTGTTCAGCGACCGAGCCGTCGCCGCCCGGGTTCCAGCCGAACAGCGCCAGGTTGGGCCGGATCGGCCCGATCGCAGCGGTCTGCAGGATGCTGGCAATGCCGTCGCTGACGTTTTCGGCAACCAGCACCAACGGGAAAGCATGGATCTCGTTTTTGCGGCAGAACGCACGCAGTTGGGCCAGCGCGCGGCGGTGGTGGCTGAGCCCGTCCCGCGGTGAGGCCTTGATAATATTCACCATCTGCACGATGCCGCGGCCGCTTTCCAGCCAGACCGCGTACGCCACGAGCTCCTCGCGCGTGGCTGGATTGCCGGAAAACACCAGGATTGTCGGGCGCCAGTTGCGCGGGTCCTCATCAAGTTGCCTGAGCTGCAGCAGATGGCTGCGCACGCGGGAGTAGACATAGCCGCGCCGCGCATCGCCGAAGGTGGTGCTCAGCTGACGGCGGCGCAGGTACCAGTACAACGCAATCACGATCGCCGCGGCGGCGACAAACGGGATTGGCGAGATCAACAGCGCGGCGGCGGTACAACCGGCCGCGCCCAGCAAGGCCGTGATCCAGTGAAAGGCGCGAAAACGCGGGCGAAAACTGGGATTCTTGCCGAACGCCTCCGTGAACGCCGCCAGGTTCAGCATGCCGTAGGTGATCAAAAAGAACATCGTGATCAGCGCAGCCACGACGTTGAATCCATTGCCGCCCGGCATCTGGGCCGCCCAGACGATCACTAAAAGCGTGATCATGCCCGTCAGGGTCAACGCCCGGCGCGGCTCATCCTCCCGACCCTCACCACGAGCGAACGGATACAGAAAACCAATCAGTCGGTCTTTCCCTACGGCTTGCAGGATTCGCGGCGCACCGAGATAACTGCCCAAAGCGCTGGAAAGCGTCGCAGCGATCACGCCCGCCACCACCAGCACGCCGGTGCCCCACAATGCGTTGTCGCGGAGCACCTCAAACGGCCGGGCGATCAACTCCGTCCGGTCGAAGGCACCGCCGCAGAGCACGATCTGAATGCCGTAAACCAGAAACCCGACCACCACGGCCAGCAGCGTTCCGCGGGGAATCGACCGCATCGGGTCTTTCAGGTCCCCGCTCATGTTCACGCCCGCGAGGATGCCGGTCACGGCGGGAAAGTAGATCGCGAAGACACTCCAGAAGCTGTAGCGCAGTCCAGCGGTACCGGCGTCTCCCGGCATCAAGGTATAGCCGGGGGTGGAATTGGCACCGAACAAGCCGGCCTTGAACAACACCGCCGCGCCACCCATGAAGGCCAGGATGCTGATGCCCAGCACGGCCATGATGATGAACTGGACGCGGATCGACCAGCTGGCGCCGATATAGGCCACAACAAACAACAGGCCCGCTGCCGCCAAGGCCACGGCTAACGAGTGAGGTTCCAGCGCCGGTACCGATGAAACCAGGGCTTCCGTGAAACCGAGGATGTAAAACGGCACGGAGAGTGCCTGCGCGATAAAGAGCACGATCCCGATCGCGCCGCCGCTCTCGGGCCCCAGTACGCGGCTGATCAGGAAATAGGCTCCGCCACCGCGTACCTGCAGGTTCGTGCTGATGGCGGAAATACTCAATGAAGTCAACAACGTGATACCGGTGGAGAACAGCAGGATCGCCAAGGCACCCATGACTCCGGCCTGGCCGATAACGAAGCCGGCGCGCATAAACATGATCGCGCCGAGAATTGTCAGGATGCTTGGCGTAAACACGCCGCCGAAGGTGCTGAACTTGAGCCGCTGCTTTTCCACCCGGTCAGGCATAGCTTAAACCGATATAAGCATACACCCTAGTTGACCGCATCAGTCTGTCTGCGCAGCTTCCCCCGTCTCCGCCGGCATCACCGCGAGCTGCCTGGCCAGCAGTGCCAGTAGCTCCTGGGCCAGGCCATGGTCGTCTTCATTCGGTAGATGAACGAGTCCACAGAAAACGGCCAAGACATAGCCGGCTGCAACGCGAGCCTTGATCCCAACCTGCGCATCATCGGCACGCTTGAGTTCCTTGAACTGCCTGCGCAAAAACTGGTACAGCTCGTCCCAAAGCGCCGTCAGTTCGGTCGCGGGCTGAGCCGGCAGGGCGGCGCGACCCGCCGAAAGCGCCGCCAGCAGTTTTAACGGCACCCAATCGCCGAAACCTAATTCTTGGATTTTTTCAAAGACGAATGCCAAGCGATTGGTTGGCTTAGGAAATATCGCGGCGGGAGTAATAATCTCATCACGCCAATGACTCTGGGCCTTTTGAATGGCGGCTACTGCCAGGTTCTCCTTGCTGCCGAAGTGATGGAACAGCTGGTTGCGGCTGACTTTGGCCGCAGCAGCCAACTCGGCAACCGAGCAGCCATCGTAACCACGGGCAGCGAACAGGGCGCAGGCGGCATCCATAAGTTTATCGCGAACCGCCAAGCCCTTGGCGTATTTACGTTGTTCAAGAGTTGCGCTCATAAATCACACCAAATGATTGGTTATTACTATTCTACTGCAACTGACCGTTAAACGCAAGCCGCGCGTAATTCGCTAGGCCGTTGGCTGAGCTGTTCCAGGTGAAAAACTGAACAGATGGTATTAGAACTGGTAGCCGAAGGAGAGTCCCCAGCCATTGTCGGCGCCATCGTAGCTGAAGCCGTAGTAACCCCCGACCTTGATCCCGCCATAGATGGGAATGGTCATCAGCGTCCCGAGCCCGTAGGAATGAAACGCCTGCAGGTCGTCTAGTGTTTCTCCCAGCCCGGCGTGATCGGAAAAGACGAAGCCCTCATATTCACCGGCGTTATCGATGCTGAACCTGTACTCGGCCCGGCCGCTGATGAGTTTTGTGCCGGCGTGGCTGTCATACAAGAACCCACGGGCAACATTGGAGCTGTCCACCCAGATTTCCCGGTTATACGGGACATCGCCGTCCGCGAAGTTGCCCTGCAGCTGGAAGGCCAGGCTGGCGGTCGGGAACATGCGCCGCACGTCCAGGTGCTTTTCGTCCCGAATCCGCTGGGGCTCACGTCCCAGGATGTTCGGGACGGGAATGTATTTACGTGCGTCGAGTTTGAACCGCTGGAAGTTGAAGTCGCCCAGATGCTGCTCGACCCGCGACATCAGGTAATAGCCATCACGGGGAGTGAACAGCATGTCCCGACGCGCGGAAGAATACGCCAAGCTGACATAACCGCCCCCACCTTCGTGGGAGAAATCCGAACGGGGCAGGTCATCGGCCAGGTCCTGGTGCACACCCAGCACATAGAAATCCTGGTTATACCCGCCCACGCCGACCGTCACGCTGCCGGACAAGCCGCCCAGCTTGACGCCGTTCCAGGCGTAACCGGCATCCAGTTCCACCGCCCGCGGCCTGATATTCATTTGGTTGGTCGTGTCGCGCAACCGCTGCCGCCAGTTGCTGTAAACCTGGCCGGTTACGTAGTACGAGTTGCGGCCGTGATTGACGGTATTGTCCGTCCAGGCCAGGCGTACTTTGGGCTCGTTGCCGAAGTTCTCGCTGAACTGCGTGCTGGCATGGAATTGCTTGTTCTGGCCACCGTAGTAATAATCGTCGTAGCGCACGCCGTAAAGCCAGCCGGCCAGCGAGTTATAACTGACATCCGGGGCGAGGACCGTGCTCTGGCGCGAGGCATACCATAAATGGATATCCACCGAGCCATCCGTGTTTTCCCAGACCTCCCACTCCAGCCGCGAGAAAATTCCCTGGCCATAGGCCCATTTCGCCATACGGGCGAAACGCGCTTCGACATACGGCGCGCCTTGGGGCACCTGCAGAACGAGCGCGGCTTGCTCCGGCGTCAACGGGCCGGAGGAATCCTCGATTACGACCTCGGCTACGAACCGCATCTGGCCGCGCTGGTAGGCGTCGGCGAATTCTTCCAGGTCATCGAGGCTCAGCACGGCCAGCGCCGCGGGCTCGATCATGTTGAGGATGAATTCCGGCAGGCGGTGGCGGATGCGATCGGGGATTTCATCGTGGGTAACGGCCCAGGCCTGCCCAATCAGGCAGCAGGCCAGCGCCAGCGCGAGCAGCGAACGTCGTAACAGAGCCTTCTTCCTCCTCAGCCGATTCTACCACGGCCGCCCACCGAAACCCTTATGTTTTATACCCCTTATTTACCGGTAATGCCGGCCCGAGGGGCTCCGGTTACCCGGAGCCCCCGGTCGGCAGGATGCCGGAACTGCTCTATTACGCCAGCAGCTGCAGAACGACCTGCGGCAGCTGGTTGGCCTGGGCCAACGCCGCCACGCCGGACTGCAACAGAATCTGGTTGCGTGTCATCGTCACCGTCTCCAAGGCGACGTCCACGTCGCGAATGCGGCTTTCCGAGGCTGTCAGGTTCTCGGCC
>JAFGCY010000089.1 GCA_016932385.1 bacterium
AACCGCCGCACCTTGTACGGGCAGTTGTTGGCGCAGTAGCGCGTGCCGACGCAGCGGTTGTAGACCATATCGTTGAGGCCTTCTTGGGAGTGGACCGTCGCCGCCACCGGGCAGACCTGCTCGCAGGGCGCCAACTCACAGTGGTGGCAGGCCACCGGCTGTGTCACCACCTCGGGCGCGTCCGGCGCGCCGCTGAAGTAGCGATCCACGCGGATCCAGTGCATCTCGCGGCCTTCCTCGACGCGGCGCTTGCCAACCACGGGGATGTTGTTCTCCGCCTGGCAGGCGACGATGCAGGCCCCGCAGCCGATACAACTGTTGAGGTCGATTGCCATTGCCCAGCGATGCCCGTCGAAGGCGTGCTCCTTCCACAGCGACACTAGCGGCGGATGGTGCGTCAGGCGCTGGGCGAAATCAGGATGCGCGCGGTAAAAGTCCAGGTTGGCCTCGCGGACGAGTGATCCGACGCGGCGCTCGCGCTCGGCGAAACCGACGGTATCGATAATATGGCTGTCCTGTGTGCAGGCCAGCGTGTGCTTTGTGCCGGTCTTGCTGATCGCGACGCCGCCGATTACCGCCGGCTGGGACGTCGTACTGAGCTGGTAGGCGCTGACGCCGACGCCGCGGCAGATTACACCGCGCGGCACATCCTTGAACTGCGGATGCAGGGCATCCAGGTCGCGATTCTGCTCGGAGGTCAGATCGCCGTCGCGCCCGTAACCGAGCGCTAAGGTTATCGTGCCCGCCGCCTGGCCGGGCAGCAGATAGGCCGGCGCGATGATGCTGCGCCCACCCGCCGCGAGTTCGAGCAGATCGCCCTGCTCGATCCCCCGCTCCCGGGCATCCGCGATGCTGAGGCACGCGGCGTTGTCCCAGGTCACCTTGGTGATCGCCTCGGGCAGCTCCTGCAGCCAGCCGTTGTTGGCGAAGCGCCCGTCGTAAATCTTGCCATCGGGTGCCAGGACCAGCTGGAAGCCGGTTGCGTCGCCGCCCAATGTCCGCGGTAGTACAGACATACCGCTGTAATCCGCGGCGGGAACCGGCAGAGCGCCACCGGTACCGGCGGCAACCCCATCGCGCAGCGTGGCCAGCCAGGCGGCTTCCCAACCGGCTCCGCCCTGGCGCTGCGCGAAGGTTTCGCGCGTAATGTCGTAGCCTTTGTTTTTTTCGCTGCCCAGCAACCGCGCCAGCAACTCGGTCTCGCTGAGACCGCCGTAGAGCGGCGCGATCAGCGGCTGCACGATGCTGTAGGTGCCGTCCCAGGCCAATGCGTCACCCCAGGACTCCAGGTAGTGCGCGCGGTTGATTAACCAGCCGGCCTGCGCGGATGTTTCATTCTCGTGCAACGCCAGGTGCACGACGGTACCCGCCCGAACCAGGGACTGGGCGAAATCCAGATCCGCGGGCGCGGTGTAAACCGGATTGCCGCCAGCGATCACCAGCGTATCGACTGCGCCGTTCGCCAGCGCTTGCGTCAGTTCCTGGAGGCCGACTAGGTCGCCGGCGTCGCTGCGCGGGTCCTCCGCCAGCGTGATCGTCTGATCCAGGTTGCCCAGCGCCGCATTGAGCCAGTACGCCAAGGCATGGCAATAGGCCGGCTGGCGATGACCAACGGTAACCAGCCCCCGTCCGGCATTGGCCGCCAGGTCGCGGGCCAGGATCTGGACCAGCTGCGGATCAGCGGCGGAGCTATTCGTCGCTAACCCGGCCATCGCGCCCATCGCGCTGAGCGGCACGGCCAGCCCGTGTGCGTTGATCAACTCCGTAGCCAGGGCCTCCAGCATCACGGCAATCTCAGCGGGCTGGGCCGCGATCCGGTGATCGGCGTTCATTCCGGTCACGCTCAGCCCGGATTCCACCACGTACAAGCGGTTCATCCGCCCATCCGTGACCCGCCGGCCCGCGGCGAAGTCATGCGCGTGACGCACCGCGTTCGGGTGGACCGCCAAGAAATCGTCGTCAAAGCTGGCCAGGACCGAAGCCTGGTCGTAGTGCCGGACCAGGTGGTACGGCCGTCCGAGTATCTGCCTCAGCCCGGCCCGTTCCGCGTCGCGCGAGATCGGCTCGTTTACATATTGTTTTGATTCCGGCAGCTGTTCCTGCAAATGCCGGCGCAGAGCCAGCGTGCTGGGGCTCGAGGTCTCTTCGAACAGCAGATACAGCCCGCGACCGCTGTTGGCGGCGAAGCGCTCGGCCAGGTGGGCGAGAAACTCGTCGCGCTCCGTCTGGGAACGCACCGCCGCAACGCCGCCCGACCGCTCAACCGTCTGCTTGGTCCGGCTGGGATCGTACAGCTCCAGGATGCTGGCCTGGTGCCAGGCGCCGGCCGCCCCCAGGCTGCCGGGATGTTTGGGATTGCCCTCAATCTTGATCGGCCGGCCGTCGAAGCTGGTCACCAGCAACCCGACGGCGGCGCCGCCGAGTTCCATCGCCGTCGCGTACTGCAGCGGCTGGCCCGGCGTTGTTCCCGCGGGACGGTTGGCGTACGGCGCGATCTTCTCCTCGGGCCAACGGCAGCCGCTCAACGCCAGACCGGCCAGCGCCAGCGACGCGCCCATGAACTTCAGGAAGTCGCGCCGCGAGTGCGGCGGGATCTGCTCCACCGCGATCTCGGGAAACTCGCGCTGCATCCGCTCCAGGAACTCGGGCGTCTGCGCGAGTTCTTCCAGGCTGCGCCAGTAGGCCTGACCCGCGGGCGTTGCCGCTGTTCCGTTTGTGTGCTTTATCGATGACATGTCGAGCAATCGGTGCTGGGATTGATATTGTTCATTTCGCGCAGGCGCCGGCCGAGGGCCGTCTGATCTTCGGCGGGAATCCAGTCCAGCTGCGTCACGTATTCCACGGGTCGCAGGTGCTGTTCGGGCGCGCGGTGGCAGTCCAGGCACCAGCCCATGTTCAGCGGCAAGGCCTGGAAGACGCCGGCTTCATCCATCTGGTCGACGCGGCCGTGGCAGCTGACGCAGCCGATGCCGCGCGTCACATGGGCGCTGTGGTCGAAGTAGACGAAGTCCGGCAGGTCGTGGACGCGCACCCACTCGATCGGCATGCCGGTCTGAAAACTCTCGCGGACCACGGCCAGCTTCTCGCTCTCGGTCTTGATCGTCGCGTGGCAGTTCATGCACAGCTCGGTGCTGGGGAGCGTGGCCTTGGCCCCGGTGTCCACACCGACATGGCAGTAGCGGCAGTCGATGCCAAGCTCGCCGGCGTGCAGGGCGTGGCTGTAAGGAACGGGTTGCACGGGCCGGTAGCCGGAAGCCTGGGTTTCGGGCGATGTTGCCGTCAGGACCAGCACGACCATGTACAGCAGACCGCCAACGGCCAGCACCAGTACAATCCGCGCCAACTGATCAACCCAACTAGCAAATAGCTGTTTCTGTTTTTTCATCGAACCAGCACCCAGAATCGCTAATCAGCACCTGATCCCATATTAAATGATTGCGGCGGGCAATTACAACCCAGGCTTTGTACCTAACGCCAAGTTGGATTCTTTTTTATCATTCCGAGCGCGACAAATGAGACTGATAATAAGTACTCAGCACCAACAACAAACAGGGACCCGGCCCCGCGCGGGGCCGGCGGCCCTCTTAAGGCAAGCAGATTATACCGGCGCCGGACAGCCGCCGTCAGTCACTGCTCAGACACCGGTAAATCCTCGCGGGCGAACTCGCCCAGCGGTGGTTGCTGGCGCAGCTGCTTGATCGAGCGGATGGTTTCCACCGGAAACTGCGCCGCGTAAGCCTGGTCGTGGAAGGTCACAAAACTGCTGAAAGCGGCGAGTTGTTTCTCGCGCTGCGCGGGATCGTCCGGCTGGGCCAACTCGGCCACACGGCGCTGGGCCTGCTGGCGCAGGTAGTTGGTTGAGTCGTAGCCGCCATCGGAATTGAGGTGCGGACGGATGTCCAGGTGCGGAATGCAATTGACATCCCAGCGGTCCTGCGGCCGGCCCATGATGCTATCCCACTCCTCGTGCCCCAATACTCGCGTAGGCAGTACCGGCAGCCGGTAGCAATAGCACAGCTGCGCCGCAACTTCGATTAGGCTGGCGATCTGCTCCTTGGTCAGGGGCCAGCTGCCATAGCTGCCGCGCCGCGCCGCGCTCTCGCGCGCATCGCCCATCGCCGCCGCGCTGATACCGATATTGTTGCTGTTGGCGTTCAGGACGTGCGCGGCATAGCCCGGCTGCCGGCGCTGGTTCTTGTTGTCGAGGTTTTTCTCGATCGGCACCCCGTGGCAGGCGTGGCCGTCTTTGTCGATCACGAAGTGGTAGCGCGTCTTTTGGTATTTCGTGACCGTGTAGCTGCTGGCGGCCCAATGCCAGGTAATACTCAACTTGGATGTGGCTTCCGTATCTAGTACCGGCACAGTCAGGGTGCCCGCGGTCGTCTTCAACCGTTGGTATTGCATGATCCATCGCCTTCCCATATGTATAATTCATGAATAGTACATTCATTGAATATTACCATGATATTACTTAGTATGTATTATATGTATCATGTTTTAACATTCTGGTAGGCTAAGAAATAGCCTGGCAGTCGGCTTGCGCGAGGGCTCAGCCGGTGACATCGATTTCGCGGCAGCGAGGTAAAAAAAGGGGATGGCATGGCCATCCCCCGTAGCCTGAATGCGATGTGCGCGCATTCAGAAATCGGCTTGAAGGTGTAAGCGGACTATATGGCCACCTCGTAGGCCTCCTCGCCGTGTTCACTCAGATCCAAGCCAAGCTCCTCATCCTTGAGGGATGACCGGACCGGCGTGATCTTGCTGATAATTGTCAACATAACCCAGGTAAACACGAATGCCCAGACAGAAGAGAATAGCACCGCGACGACCTGTTTGCCAAAAAACGACACTCCGCCGTACAGCAAGCCATCCGCACCGTTGGGATTGATCGCCGTGCTGGCAAACACGCCCAACATGATCGTGCCGATCAGGCCGCCCACGCCGTGGACGCCCCAGACATCGAGCGCGTCATCCCACTTCAGCTTGTTCTTCATCTCGACCGCGAAATAGCAGACCACGCCGGCAATGATACCGACGAGCATTGACTGCACAGGCGAAATGAAGCCCGCGCAGGGAGTGATCGTCGCCAAGCCGGCGACCGCGCCGGTCAGCAGGCCGACGAACTTGGGCTTCTTGGCCAGCAGCCAGCAAACCACCAGCCAGGCGATCGCCGCGAAGGACGCCGCGATGTCGGTGTTCACAAACGCCGCGCAGGTGATGGGATCGACGCCCAACTCGCTGCCGGCATTGAAGCCGTACCAGCCAAACCACAGCAGGCCGGTGCCCAAGGCCACCAGCGGAATGCTGTGCGGTACGGCATCGGCGATCCGCCGTCGGCCGACGAACAACACGCTGGCCAGGGCCGCCATACCGGCCGTGTTATGCACCACGATACCACCGGCGAAGTCCAGCACGCCCCACTCGGCCAGCAGGCCGCCGCCCCAGATCATGTGGCAGAAGGGGAAGTAGACGAACAGCAGCCAGACCACCAGGAAGATCAGGTACGCCGGGAAGCGCACGCGGTTGGTGAACGCACCGGTGATCAGCGCCGGCGTGATGATCGCGAACATCATCTGGTACACGAAGAACACGAACAGCGGAATGTGGGGGTTGCCGGGGAACGGGTCCGTCAGGCTGACGCCGTTGAGGAACATCATGTTGAAGTTGCCGATGATCCCGCCGAAGTCGGTGCCATCCGCCAGCGATCCGCTGAAGCACATTGAATAGCCGACCGTGAACCAGATCACCGTGGTCACGCCGAGTGACACGAAGCTCTGGATCATAATCGCCAAGACATTTTTGCGGCCGACCAGGCCACCGTAGAAGAAAGCGAGCCCTGGCGTCATCAACATCACCAAGCTGGCGCAGATGAGCATGAAACCAGTGTCGCCGGTATCGAAATTAGGCAAAACACACCTCCGGGAAGTGACTCCGGCATACGCCGTTGTCGCAGTATGGGCTGTAAACGAGAAGATAGATATTGGATTTATGCTGAGCCGCCGCGGGGCGCGCGCGCGTTGCAAGTTGCAGGTTTTATGCGGACTCAGTCGACCTCAGGGCCTGGTATTAGGAGTATGTATTAGGCGCCGGGCGGGCTGATTGCCTGATCGCCGGAACAATTACCGCTCGATCAGCCCCTCACGGATCGCCAGCTGGACCAACTCGGCGGTGCTGTTGATGCCCAGCTTCTTCATCATATTCTGCCGGTGGGCCTGGGCGGTCTTCTGGCTGATCCCCAACGTGAAAGCGATCTGTTTGGTCGAATCGCCGTTGGCGATCAAGCGCAGCACCTCCAGCTCGCGGTTGCTCAGGATGCTGACCTCCGGCTCGGCCTGGGCTGCCGCATCGTGGTGCAGCACGAATTCATCGACCAGCACGCCGGTGATGCTGGGGCTTAAAAAGATCTGTCCGGCGTCGACCTGTTCGATCGCCCGCGGCAGGTCTTCCGCCGCGCTGTCCTTCAATAAGTATCCACTCGCGCCGGCGGACAACATCTGATGCACGAAGTGGCGATTGGCATGCATCGACAGCGCCAGGATCCTCGCCGTGGGCAATTCCGCCAGGATCGCGCGCGTGGCCGCCACGCCGTCCACATTGGGCATGTCGATGTCCATTACCACGACATCGGGCAGCAGTTCCACCGCCAGGTCCTGGGCCTCCTGGCCATCCACGGCCTCGCCGGCGATCTCGATCCGCGGGTAACCGGCCAGGATGCTGTGAATCCCGCGGCGCATCAGGGCATGGTCGTCGGCGATCAGCACGCGGACCACCCGTTCCGGCAGATCCGGCTCCTCGCCGACCGCGACGATGTCAGCCGGTTGCTCTGCCTCGGCGCGGGGTTGTTTTACCGGCGCGGTCAGGATCACGTTCGTCCCGCGGCCGGGCGCGGACCTGACCACCATCTCCCCGTCCAGGAACCGCATCCGCTCCAGGATGCTCAACAGCCCATAGCCGGTTTTCGGGTCGTGCCCGACCTGGGCCAGCGGATCGGCGAAGCCGATTCCGTCGTCGCGAACCTCGACGGCCACGCTGTCCGCCGTCGACGTCAAGCGGACCCAGGCCTGCTGCGCCTGGGCGTGCTTGTAGACGTTGAACAACAACTCGCGCGTCGCCTGGAACAGCAGGACGGCCAGCTCGTTGTCCAGCCGCGGCAACTGCTTGGAACCTTCGTAACTGGCCTGCAACCCATAGCGGTTGCGGGTTTGCTCGACCAGCCACTCCAGCGCGGGGTCCAGCCCGAGTTCGTGCAGCACCGGCGGGCTGATCTCGAAGGTCAGCGAACGGACGTCCTCGATGGTCCGCTCGATCAGCTCGACGATCTCGGCAAACTGGCGCGACTGCGACAGCGCGGCCTCCGCCGATTTCAACTGGACGAGGTTCATCTTGGCGGCAACCAGCGCATGGCCGATCTGGTCGTGCAACTGCGTCGCCAACCGCTTACGCTCACGCTCCTCGGACAACGACAGCTGGGACGACAGCGCGCGAACCTTCTCCTGCTGCTCGGCGACCGCCTGCTGGGCCTGTTTCTCGGCCGTGATGTTGATCGCCATCTCGTAGCGCACCAGCCGGTGGCCGGGCCAGTGGATGGCCTTGTCCAGGCAGCGGAACCATTGGCCGGTGGCGGCGTTGTACCACTCGCGTGTGCAGGTCTGGCCAACGTTGGTTCCGAAGATTTTCGGCGTCGTGCAATCTTCGCAGGGCTCGCTGCGCCCGTTGATCACTTCGTAGCACGGCTGGCCGATCCCGTCTCCCCAGTACTGCTTGAATGCCTCGTTGACATACAGCAGCTCGTGGGTCAGCGGATCACTGACATAAATCGGCTCGTCGATGCTGTCGAAAATAGCGAGCAGATTCTGGCGCTCGCGTTCGTTGGCCGTCTCCGCCTGCCGGATCAACGGAAAGGCGACGCTGACCAGCAACAACCCGGCCAAGGCGATCGCCACGGCGCCGATGCCGACGATGATGGCCGAACGGATATACGGCGCGTTGATCTCGGCCATATCGATCTTGGCCACCAGGCCGATGCCCAGGTCGGGCACCGGCGCGTACGACGCCAGTACCAGCTTGTCGCGATAATCGCGCGCGACCATGTTGCCGGATTCACCAGCCAGGGCCCGGCTCATCGGCAGGTTGTGCCCGGGATCCGTTGGAATGCGGCTGCCGCTCTGCGCGTCGAGATGCCGGGGCTCGTTCAGGTACTCGATGGAGTGGTCCTCCGTGGCTCGGGCAATCAGGATCTCGCCGGTCTCGTCGAACCACTGGAATTGCTGGTAGGCGTCACGCAGCTGGCTGATCGTCGCGCCCGCCGCTCCGCCGGGATTGTCCTCCTGGCTGTAGATCGCATCGAACCGCGCAACCGAACCGATCAGCAGCACCTGGCTTTCGACGGTCTGGGTCAGCCGTTTGCGCTCCATCGCCAGCGCCGTGCGATAGAGATGGAGGATCGAGACTACGGCCACCACCATCGCCACGAGCACGACGGTGGCAATCAGGCTGATGAATTTCCGATGCTCCAAGGTCATGGCGGGATCCCGGTGGATCAGCGGTCCGGCCCGTTACAGAGCCCTTCAGGCCCGGCCGAACCAGTTTAAGCCGCCCGATTATAGCCGACCGTACCTGAAATTCCGTGTTTCGCTTCCTCTCCACTAAAGGTTAAATCTCGTAAATTCGCATATCCGGATATTGCAATTGTATATATCTATGGTATAGTCATATTGACCATAGGTTCACGAATAACTTACTGCTTCGATCCTGCATGATGTGCTCCGGGACGGACCGGCACACCTACCTTTAATTGCTGTTGCTGCCGTTGCGGGCAGCTGGCACGAGCCTGACATCGAGACTCTGACCATGCTCTGCGCGGCAAGGGCGGCTTGGGCCGCCTGTACCAGGACGTTTTCGAATTAGACACTTATCTCGTTCGAGGTGAAGCGGATGTTGACCGAAGCAATTGATAGGACGGGCGGGCTGGCCGGACTGCTGGATGAGCTGGTCGCTCATTACGGCAACGGTCGCAGCGCCCTGATCCCGATCCTGCAGGCCGTTCAGGAGCAGGAAGGCTACCTGTCGCGCCAGGCGGTACTCGCCGTCAGCGCGCGGCTCGACCTGCCCGCCAGCAAGGTCTACGGTGTCGCCACCTTCTACAACCAGTTTCGCTTCCAGGCGCCGGGGCGCTATCACATCCAGGTCTGCCGCGGCACCGCCTGCCATGTCAAGGGCTCGCTGAGCATCCTGGAAGCGCTGGAACGAGCGCTGGGCATCAAGCCGGACCAGACCACCCGCGACGGGCTCTTCAGCCTGGAGGTTGTCGCCTGCATCGGCGCCTGCGGCCTGGCTCCGGTGATCTGTGTCAACGACCGCTACCACGCCAAGGTCACCCCCGACGAGATCAAGACGATCATTGATTCCTACCGGCGCGAGGCTGCCGGCGAAGAGGCTGAGAGCAATGGCTAGCACGACAATCGACCAACAAACGTTGAGTGACGAGCTGGTTGCCGAACTGCGGAACCTGCTCCAGCGACCGAATGGCTTACTCGACAAGGCCCTGGCCGGGGAGCGTTACCGGCAACTGCGCCGCGAGGATGTCCCACGTCCGGTGATCTTCGTCGGCATGGGGACCTGCGGCCTGGGGGCCGGCGCCGCGGCCACCGCCGAGGCTTGCCGCGCCTATCTGGCGGCTAGCGGCCTGGACGGCGAGATCATCGAAGTCG
The DNA here is from genome assembly GCA_016932385.1 of bacterium. Taxonomy (GTDB): domain Bacteria; phylum 4484-113; class 4484-113; order 4484-113; family JAFGCY01; genus JAFGCY01. The sequence goes on from JAFGCY010000089.1 coordinate 9,711, forward strand.
GCTGCATCGGCCTGTGCGCGCTAGAGCCCCTGCTCGACATCCAGCTGCCGGGCCGCACGCGAGTTTGCCTGGGCCAGGTCCAGGCCAACGACGTCGCTGACATTCTGGGCGCCGTCCTGGACGGCACACCGCCGCTCGACCGCGTTATCGCGCAGTTCCCGGATGCCACCGGCACGCTTAAACCCTGGCCGGACATACCGTTCCTCAACGAACACCCGTTCTTCGCACCTCAACAGCGCTGGGTACTGGCCAACTGCGGCATCATCGACCCGCTCAGCATCGAGGAATACATCGCCGCCGGCGGTTATCGCGGCCTGGCCAAGACACTGGCGATGTTGTCCGGCGCGGAGGTCTGCGACCTGGTGGAGGACAGCGGCCTGCGCGGACGGGGTGGCGGCGGCTTCCCCGCCGGTCGTAAATGGAAGTTCGCGCGCGCGACGGAGGCCGACCAGAAGTACATGGTCTGCAATGCCGACGAAGGCGACCCCGGCGCGTTCATGGACCGCGCGGTGATCGAGGGCGACCCGCACCGGCTGGTCGAAGGCCTGGCGATCGCCGCCTATGCCATCGGCGCCAACCAGGCGTACGTTTATATCCGCGCCGAGTATCCGCTGGCGATCGCCCGCCTGTACGAGGCGATCAGCCAGGCCCGTCAGGTCGGCCTGCTGGGCGCGGACATCCTCGGCAGCGGCTTCAGCCTGGACGTGATCGTCAAGAAGGGCGCCGGCGCGTTTGTCTGCGGCGAGGAAACGGCGCTGATCCACAGCATCGAAGGCAAGCGCGGCATGCCCCGCCCGCGCCCGCCGTTCCCGGCGGTCCGCGGCCTGTTCGGCCAGCCGACCTGCATCAACAACGTCGAGACGCTGGCCAACCTGCCGTCGATCCTGACCAATGGCAGCGCCTGGTTCAAGGCGGTGGGCACCGCCGGCAGCAAGGGCACCAAGGTGTTCGCGCTGTCCGGCAAGGTCGTCAACACCGGCCTGGTCGAGGTCGCGATGGGCACGACCCTGCGCGAGATCGTCTTCGACATCGGCGGGGGCATTCCGGACGGCCTGGCCTACAAGGCGGTGCAGATCGGCGGCCCCAGCGGCGGCTGCATCCCCGCGCAGCACCTGGATATCGAGATCGATTACGAGTCACTGAAGACCGTCGGCGCGATGATGGGCTCCGGCGGCCTGGTCGTGATGGACGAGAAGACCTGCATGGTCGACGTCGCCAAGTTCTTCATGGATTTCATCCAGCGCGAAAGCTGCGGCAAGTGCATCCCCTGCCGCGAGGGCACC
>JAFGCY010000012.1 GCA_016932385.1 bacterium
GCGTTGTTAGATCAAACTCGCCTTTCGACATCGAGATTTTCCGCGCCAGGGGTTGATTCCCAACACGGTATCTACTAATGACTTGCCTGTCTAATCCGGCAAAAACGTCACGAGCAGGGTTTCTGCCTGGTCGGGCCAGATGAACTGGCCGCTGATCGAGTCGATCACCTCGCCTACGCGCGTGACCGTGCCCTCGAAGTAGTAGTCGGAGTCCTGCCCGATGTCGAAGTCCATGATCACGTGGTTGTCCCCCAGCGTACCCAGGCCGTCGACCGGCTCCAGTTCGGTCAGCTCGGTGCCGGTCAGCTCGATCGCGAAGACCTGGGAGTCCTCCAGCCGCTCGATGACGATCGTCAGGTCGCCCAGCCCGCCGACCTCGGCAGAGCTGACATAGCGGCCGCTCAGGTCGTACCACGGAATCACGGGCGCCGGCTCCCAGTCGGAGCTGCAGCCCGCCGCCAGCCAGAGCAGGCAGGCCGCGCCGGCCAGCAAACGTATTCTTCCGCCTCTGGTCATCACGCCTAAATTATACGCTTTCGCCGCGGCTCAGCGTATAATCGGCCGATGCCGGCATTGGTTCAGGTGCAAACGACGTTCGCCTCGCACGACGACGCAGCCAAGGTGGCACGCGAGGTGGTCCAGGCGCGGCTGGCCGCCTGCGCGCAGATCCTGCCCGGCGTCCACAGCATCTATATCTGGGAGGACCAGTTGCACCAGGAAAGCGAGGTGCTGCTGCTGCTGAAGACGACGGAGTCCACTTGGCCCGACCTGCGCGACCGGCTGGCCAAGCTCCATCCCTACGACACGCCGGAGATCATCGCCACCACGATCAGCCACGCCAGTTTCGAGTACGCCGCCTGGCTCAGGGAAAGCTGCCGGCGCTGAGCCGCTATTCCGGCCAGCGCCACTGGCGCCAGTAGACCTGCTCCTTGATCCGCCCCGGGCTGAAGGACTCCATCATCTTGAGACTCGGCGTATTGGTTCCCAGCACGAAGCACCAGGCCAGGCCGTCGCGTTTCAGCATGTAGTCGATTTGGAACGCCGCCAGCGTGCGGCCGTAGCCGCGGTTGCGCTGCTCGGGCGGCACGTAGATCATGCCCATCGCGCCACTGACGTGCGTGCAGGACCAGCAGACCGGCTCAGCGCCGACCTCGCAGACGAAACTCGGGCCGGTTTCCAGGCACTTTCTGGTGTATTCACCGCTTTCGTCGTAGTCCGTCGCCCGGCACATCAGCTCGTAGAGCTCCAGGCCCTCGACGACGCGGCAGGGATGCTTGACACGCTCCGCGAAACGCGGCGGGCCTTCCAGCCAATAGAAATGCGCCGATTCATGCCGGTCGGACTTGTCGGTGAAGCCGGCCGCCCAGGCCAACTCGTGCAGCGCCGGGCCCAGCGCCTCCACGCCCGCCTGGGTATGCGTCACATCATGCTTGGCCATCACCTCGCGCGCCGCCTCGTCCGGCCAGGCGTCCGGTGGATCGAAGCTGAGGCCGACCAGGTCCGCCACGGCCTGCGGATAGCGCGCGGGATCGCCCAGCACAATCAGGTTGATGTCGATGCTCGCTAAGAGCAGCCGCGGATCGGCCGGGTCGTCGACGAAGCACTGCTGCGGATGGGACTGGTCCTTCCAGCCCATCACGCCCGGCAGCAGGTACTGCAGGCCGTATTCCCAGGATTCCAGGAGCCGCAGCAATTCGGGCGTCAGCTCGGTGCGATGCCACATGCCGCTAGTCTCCGCCGTCCTTATCCGCGGCGGGCGGCGCTTCGCCGGGCCAATAGATGCCGCGCCAGACCAGCGCTTCGGGCATCACGCGTCCGCCCAGCGCATAGACCATATTCATGCTGGCGATGTTGTGGTCGATCACGTGGCAGTAGGCCGCGCCGTCGCGCTTGAGCATATAGTCCAACTGAAACGCGGCCAGCGAACGGGCATAGCCGTGGCGGCGGAATTCATCGGGCGTGTAGATCATGCCCATCGTACCGGACAGATGGGTGCAGGACCAGCACTTCGGCTCGCCATCCACTTCGCAGACGAAGCTGGGGCCGCTGTCCAGGCACAGGCCGATGTAATGGCCCTCGGGATCGTACTCCACCGCCCGGCGCATCAGGTCGAACAGCTCGCGGCCCTGCTCGACGACGCGGCAGGGGTGCTGGACCAGGTGGCCGTGACGCGGCGCACCTTCCCAGTACCACTGGTAGGCTACGGCGCGCATGCCGTCGTCGGGATGCGGATCGAAGCCGGCCAGCATCGCCGCGCGCCAGACGGCGAACGGCGCCGTGTTGAGGAAGATGCCGCGGCGGCCCTCGTTATGCTCGGTCCAGTCCTGTTGCATCCCCGCGTCGGGCCAGCCGCCCTCCTGCTCGACGCGGCCGTTAAGGATGTCCTCCATCATCGGCTGGAAGCGGTGCAACTCGCCGTGGAACATGAAGTTGTTGCCGGCGTGGGCGACTAAGAGATGCGGGTTCGCCGGATCGTCGGCCAGCACCTTGACTTTATACTCGCCCTCGCCGATCGTGACGAAGCGGCGAAAGATGAATCCGCGGTGCGGATCGCCGGCCACCTTGGCGATGGCCGCCCCCGGCTCGGTCAGCTGCGTGAGCATGGCAGGGATTATAGCTTTGAAATCTGCAATAGTTGAGTTCAGAAGCGCCAGTCGCCGGTGAGTTGATAGGCCAGCTCGGCGGGGTCGCTGGTCGGCTCGCGGCAGCTGCCGGACTGGCAGACGTAAGCCGTGGGGTCGCCGTCCATCGCCGTGCGCTCGTCCGCGGAAGGGATCAGCTCGGCCAGCGCCGCAGCGTCCTGGGCCGGCTTGGCCACGATCGCCGCGTAGGGCATCGCCAGCTGGCGCGCGATCTCCAGCAGCACCGCGGACTGCTCGTCCGGCGCATCCGCCGCGATCACCACGGTGTAGTACGGATTCAGTTCTAAGAGCGCCAGGTCGTACCAGACCGCCATCTCCAGGCCCGCCCGCCGCATCGCACCGGAATAGTAATCCAGCGCTTGCTTGACCGTTCGTTTGTATTCCAGGTTGTGCGTCAGGGCCGCAGCACGCTGGATGGCCAACAGCAGCAGGGCGTTGCCCGAGGGCTCGACGCTGTCGTAGATCTCGACCTGCCGGCCGAGCGGCGCCGCGACCTCAGCGGCGGTGAAATAGAATCCGGCCTCCGGGTGGGGGAAGTGCGCGCGGGCGTAATCGATCAGCGCCAGCGCACGCTCCAGTTGCGTAAGCTCGCCGGTGGTGTTGTACAACTCCAGCAGGCCGTAAGCCAGCGCCGCGTAATCGTCGAGCACGGCCGGGCCCGTCGCCGCGCCGCCGGTCCCCGCCCGCAGCAGCGCGCCGTCGGCAGCGCGGTGGTACTGCCACAGGTAGTCCGCGCAACGCGTCGCGGCCTCGCTGTAGCGGGGTTCGGCAAACACGCCGGCGGACTGGGCCAGCGCGGCGATCGCCAAGCCGTTCCAGGCCGTGACCACCTTCGGGTCCAGGCCGGGTTTGGGGCGCCGGTTGCGGTAGTCCAACAGCGGCTGGCGCCATCTCGCTAACAGCGCCTCGGCGGTGGCGGTATCGAGTACGTCTTCATCCTCGTTTTCGCCGTTGCCGCTACGGCGGGTCAGCACGTTGGCACCCTCGAAGTTGCCAGCCTCCGTCACCCCCAGAACCTGGGCCAGCGCGCGGCCATCCTCCGCACCGGCGACCTCCACCAAGTCGGCCGGCGTCCAGACGTAATAACTGCCTTCTTCGTCGCCGCTGTCCGCGTCGAAGCTGGCGTAAAACGCCCCGGCCGGCGAGCTCATTTCAGCGAGCAGGAAGTCCAGCGTCGCCCGCGCCACGCGCGCGTACTGCTCGTCGTCGAGCACGACGCTGGCCTCGGTGTAGAGCGCCGCCAGCTGGGCGTTGTCGTATAGCATCTTTTCGAAGTGCGGGACCAGCCAGGTCGGTTCCACGGTGTAGCGGTGGAATCCGCCGCCGAGCTGGTCGAACAGGCCGCCGTCGGCCATCCGGTCCAGCGTCAGGCGGATGCGGTCCGCCAGGTAATCGTCGCCGTTGCCGCGGAAGTAATGCAGCAAGAAGCGCCAGCGAGCCGGCACCGGGAACTTCTGCGCAGTGCCGAAGCCGCCCCACTCCTCGTCGAAGTTCAGTTCGGCCTGGTCCACGGCCTGGGCCACTTCGTCCATCGTCACCGCGCTGCCGGTCTCCGCCGCGATCTCCGTCGCGATGCGCTCGCGCAGTTCCGCGCCGGCATTGAGCAACTTGTCAGGCTCAGTGTGCTGAGCCTGCAACACGCCGGTCAGCAACAGGGAGAACTGCTCCGGCGGCAGGTATGTCACGCCGTAGAAGGGCAGCTTGTCGGCGGTCAGAAACATGTTCAGCGGCCAGCCGCCCTGCCCCGTCATCAAGCGCATCGCCTCCATGTAGACGGCGTCGACGTCGGGCTGCTCCTCGCGGTCGACCTTGATGCTGATGAAGCTGGCATTGAGCTGCGCGGCAAGCTGTTGATCCGCGAAGACCTCGCGCTCCATCACGTGGCACCAGTGGCAGGAGCTGTA
>JAFGCY010000090.1 GCA_016932385.1 bacterium
GACCGCGAACCGCTCGATGCTCAGCTGAACGTTGTGCAGGTTCGACTTGACCTCGGCTTCCTTGGCCTTTTCCTTGACCTTGATGTAGTTCGGCAGCGCGATCGCGGCCAAAATACCAATGATGACGATAACGACGAGAAGCTCGATCAATGTGAAGCCTCTGCGCCATGTCCCGTGAAATTGCATTGCCTGCTCCTTTGTCTGCGCGTCGGGCGCGCCTGACCGTCGCCGGAGTTCCGGCGCGGGTTCGGGCGGGCAGTTGGCGGCGGCGGAAGGAATCAGGTGCGCGAATAATGAAATAACCGAATATGAGTGCGCGGGGCCTGAAACCCGGTAGCATCTTCCGCCTTCGGCCGGCTGCGCCGCCGTCGGCTGGATTGCAGGCTAAACAAACATCAGCCGGCCAACACCTCCGTCTTAGTTGACCAGCCTTATTCCCATCGGCGTTTAATCAGACCCGCGTATCGCGCGGTTGTTCCGTCGCGGCGCGAATGCCGGCCGCTCAGCGACGGGCGGTGATGTCGATGCCGATCCCGACGATGTACTCGACCTCGCAGTTGGGTGCCCGAATGATCGAGTTCGACCAGGAGATCAGCCGCCGGTCACCGGACTTGGTCAGCCAGTAATTCTCGAACGTGCTCGCCGCCTGGCCCGCCGTCAAGTTGGCAAAGACTTCCTTGACCGCCTCGACCTCCTCGGGCGTGATCAACAGCTCCCAGATCGGCGTGCCCACGGCCCGTTCCGCGCTGTAGCCGGTCAATTCCTCGCAGCTGCGATTGAAGCGCACGATCCGCCCATGGCGGTCGAGCACGATCACCAGCGCCGGCGTCGAATCGATGACCGCCGCGGTCAGGTTGCGCTCCTGGATCAGCAACTTCTCCGCGCGCTTGTGCAGCGTAATGTCCTGGGTCAGCGCGAACGAGCCGATATACCGGTTGCGCGGATCGAAGCGCGGGCGCACCGACAGGAGCAGGTCGCGCACGTCGCCGTCGGGCCGCCGAAACTGCAGTTCGAAAACCACGGCATCGGAGCGCGTGCGCAACTCGGCGTTCAGGTCCTCGACGGAGAACAGGCTGGGATCGATCAGCTGCGTGATGTTCATGCCGGCCAGCCCGCCCTTGGTGTGGCCCAGGATCCGCTCCAGGGCCGGATTGACGAATTCCAGGTTGCCCTCGGTATCGGCCGCGGAGATGCCTTCGGCCATCGACTCGACCAACTCGCGGTAACGGGCCTCGCTCTTCTCGACCGCCGTCAGCGCGCTTTTCTGCGCGGTCTGGTCGATGATCGCGCAGGCCACGTTCTCCGCGCCGATCGGAATACAGCAGATGTGCCAGAAGTTCCGGCCGCGCAAATCCGAGCTGACCCAGCCCTCGAAGCTGATAATCGCACGTTGGACCAGGCAGTCATTGATCAGCGGCTTGAGGATCTCCTGAACATGCTGGGAAAAAGCGCTGAGGTGCTCGCCCAGGTCGTCGCCCGAACCGAAGCGCTTGGTTTCGTCGTTGCAGTAGACGACGCGCAGATCCGGATTGAATACCCAGATCGGCACTGGTAAAACCAGAGCCAGGTAGGCCAGCTCTTGCTCCGCGGGCCTTGGCAGTTCCGGCCTTGCTTCCTTGTCGTGCCCGTGCGGCATGTAGCTCTCCCTGCGGCTGTCCTGTCAGTCGATCTCAATGCACCCCGGCTGGCGGAGCGGATTCAGTAACAGCGGATGATCCAAGCAATAACACCAATAAGGTGGATTGAAAGTGCCGAAGGAGGGATTCGAACCCTCACGAGGTTGCCCTCGGCAGATTTTGAGTCTGCTGCGTCTGCCATTCCGCCACTTCGGCCCAAGCCAAAATGACCGGCACCCACCGCCGGGCCGGCCATCCCTCAACACGAAAAGTATAGCATCTAAGCCCCGGAGAACGGGCGGAACTGTTGTACAATGCGGTCAGCACGAGCTAAGGCACGCACAGAGGAGGAGATCGATGCGTAGTCTACTTAGTCTATTACTCGTCAGCCTGCTGATCGGGCTGGCGGCCTGCAATCCGGTGGACGAGGACACCACCGGCGATTCCAGCGAGAACCAGCACGGGCGCAAGCCGGCCTTCGACAACGGCACGGCGACGCTCGACCGGCCGGTGAAGCTGGGCTTCAACCTGGAGCTGAAGGGCGGCGCGGCCACCTTCGGCATCTCGGCCAAGGCCGGCGCGGAGCTGGCGCTGGACGAGATCAACGCCGCGGGCGGCCTGCTGGGCCAGCCGGTCGAGGCGGTGTTCGAGGACAACCAGAGCATGGCGCAGCCCTCGGCCAACGTCGCCAACAAGCTGATCAGCTCCGACCTGGTCGATGTGCTGATCGGCGCGGTCGGCTCCAGCCAGAGCATCGCGATGGCCAAGGTCGCCGAGGACAAAGGCGTGCCGATGGTCACGCCGGCCAGCACCAACCCGACGGTGACGCTCAACGACGACGGCAGCGTGCGCAAGTACGTCTTCCGCACCTGCTTCACCGATGACTTCCAGGGCGAGGGCATCGTCGACTTCGCCGTCAACGGCCCGATCCACGCCAAGAAGGCCGTGATCTTCTACGACGCCGAGAACGACTACTCCGTCGGCATCTGGGAGACGGTCAAGCGCGTCGCGCCGGACTTCGGCCTGGAGATCGTCGCCGAGGACGCCTTCCTCAAGACCAGCGAATCGGACTTCCGCGCCAAGCTCAACAAGTTCAAGGCGCACGAGTTCGACGTGCTGATCGTGCCCGCCTACTACACCGAGGTCGGGATGATCGCCAACCAGGCGCGCGAGGTCGGCCTGGAGCAGCCGCTGTTGGGCGGCGACGGCTTCGACAGCCCCGAGCTCTACCAGGTCGCCGGCGAGAACATCGTCGGCAGCTATTTCACCAACCACTACGCCGCTGACGACATGGACCCGGCGGTGCAGGACTTCATCCGCAGCTACAAGGAGCGCAACGGCGGCAAAGTGCCCGACGCGATGGCGATCCTGACCTACGATGCGGTCAAGGTCGTGGCGCAGGCGATCACGACCGCCGGCAGCGTGGACCACGACGCGGTCGCCGCCGCCCTGGCCGACACCAAGAACTTCAAGGGCGCGGCGGGCACGATCACGATCGACGCCAAGCACAACACGACCAAGAAACTCGTCGTGCTCGAGATCGGCGAAGGCGGCCAGCAGCACTGGGTCTACACCTACGACCCGCTGGCCGGCGAGACGGAAGCGCCGGCGGCCGAAGCGGAGATGACGGACGAGCAAGCGGCCGGCGCTGAGACCATTGACGAGGCCATAACGGGCGACGAGACCGCTGATGAAACGGCGGATGAGACCATGGAGGAAGCAGAGCCGGAAGCCGAGGCCGTTGAAGAGAACGGCGACGGTGGTTCGGGAGCCGGCGACGCATAGGAATGCATAGCAATTAAAGGCGCAAGATAATAACGCGTGTCTGTAAACGTGGCGGCGCCTTCCCTGGCGCCGGATTAATCCGGCGACACGGAGGTCGCCGCTACTTTCGTTTTGGCCTATGGCTTTTGGCCTGATCGGGCAACGCATGGCTTCGCCCCTACACATAAGTCCGCATCCAGCTTGGAAGTAGCGACGTTTTGCCTACGCTTGCGCTTGCCACTTGCGCTGTCACCTACAGCGGCCCGGTATCGACCATTCCATAGCTGCCGGCCTTGAACACCATCACGATCACGGCGATGTAGAAGATGAGCCCGACCGTCGTCCAGCAGCCGGAATTGCGCAGCACCTGGATCTTGAGCGCGATGCTCAGCAACCCGGCGTATGCTACGCAGGCCAGTCCGATCTGCCAGAGCAGCCGGACCGCCTCGGCAGCGCCGCCCAGGATCAGGCTCAGCCCGCTGCCGGCGAACAGCACCAGCGCTATCGTCACCGTGATGTCGCGGGTCAGGCCGATCCGTTCCTCGGCCATTGCCAGGTCGAACAGCAACTGGGCCTGGGCCGTGGTCTGCTGCATCCGTTCCGCGTCCAGTTCCTGCTTTTGGGCGCTGTCCAGTAGCTTGCGCTCGTTGATCCGGCGTTGCAGGAATTCCGGTATCTCCAGCTGCTCGCCGACGAGCCCGCCTGACTCGAAGTGATAAACCTCCCCCAGGTACTGCTGGCGATTTTCCTGGACCTCGCGCAACAGCTCCTCCTCGAACTCGGCGGCCACCTGCTCACCGGCCGCATTGACCAGCTCCAGCTCCTGATGTGTCTGCATGTCCCGCCAGCTCAGCCAGCCGGCGGCCGCTCCGGCGCCCAGCAGGATCACGATCGCAAACGTCAACGCAGCGCCGTAGCTGACCTCGTCGGAGGCCAGCTCGAAGATCAGCGCGAGGGCAAACAGCCCACCGGCACCCAGTACCAACAGCCGCTGGTATGCGCGCGATGCGTTTAAGCGGTTCACCCCTTCGGCGAATTGCCGCTGCAGCTTCAACAGCTTCACGTGCCGGGGCGTCGGCGCGGCCTGTTGCTCGATCAGTCCGCTCTCGTACAGGTCGTCCTCGGCCCGGCCGCGCAGCACCAGCGCCCCGAACACGCCGCCGGCGGCGATCAGCAGGAAGCCCCCCGCCCAGAGCCAGCCCGCCAGGCCACCGCCGAACACCACGCGGATGCCCGCGCCGAGCACCGCCGCCACGGCCAGCCCGACCAGCAGCAGCGCCAGCCGCCGCGCCCCCAAGGCCCGGTAAAACAGCTGCCCCCAGGCCTGGCGTTGTTTGATCAAGCCAAGCAGGTCCGCCGGCTCCTCCTCGATCGTCGGCTCGATCAGGACCAGGCGGGAGATCGGCGGGCAGCTGCCTCGAAACCGCAGCCAGCCCAGGCCCATCAACGCCAGCGCCACCAGCCACAACCAGTGCGGCGCCAGTGCCGGACTCCGGATGACGGCCAGCAGCAGGAGTTGCCAGTAGACCACGGCCCAGCCGGCCTGGCCCAGCAGCAGGCCCTGGCCCCAGCGCGCGTGGTCGTTGTCCTCCGTGGATTGCAGCTGCATTTCGTTGACCAGGTTCGGCTTGCCGATGATGTTCCAGTGCTTTACGAACAGCAGCCCCAGGATCCCGCCGTGCAGGCCGAACAGCGTACCGGCCGTGAAAAAGCCGCGCCGGTAGGATTCCTCGAAGGCCAGATTGGCGAACAGCACATTGAGGCTCGACAACGCCAAGGCAATCATGGCGGCGACAACCGCCGTCCAGACCGGATCCCCCGCAAACAACATCAGACACCTCCCCGCCCGTCGGCTGGCCGCCGCTCCCGGTGGCCGCATTTATTATCGCCGATGACTTCGCGCGCGGCCTCGCTCAGCGCACGGCAAGACACACCAAGCCGATCAGTACGGCGCCGATTGCCGAAAAGCTGAAAACCGGAATCAAAATCAACATCAGTACCGCACTTGTCGTGCTCGCTGGGTCGAAGAAGGCAAATACACCCAGCATCACGTAATACGACACGGCGGCGAACCCGACTAGCCACGTGCGGATGCCGATCAGCACGCTTTTAGGCGGTGATGGCGCCGCCAACGGCCACCGCCGGGCGCGAATGCGGTCGCCGAGGCCGGCAAAGAACAGATAGCCGCGCTGGCTCAGCAGTAGAAAGATCATGAGCGTAACTACATGCCCGGTTTTCTCTGGGTGAAACGGCAGGTAGATCGCAGCTGCCAGGAACAGCAGCCTGGGCAGGCATGTCGCTGTGGACCGCCAGGCCTTGCTGACCTCATTCGGCCAACCGTGCGCCTCAGCTCGATACAGCCTGCGGATTGATTCATCGTCATCCCCGTAATCCTCGGCGACCTGCGGCAGATTGCGGCGCAATCTCGCGAGGTATGTCGGCGGTTCGACCGAGCGCGGCCGCAGCTCCACGGCGCTGAGATCGGCGTTGTGCTCCAGGGCTCGGCCGGTCGGGAACTCTTGATCCACGCAATACTCCTCGATTTCCTCGGGAATTTCTTCCTCGTGGCTGCAATAAGGACAGATGTGGCCTTCGAGCAGGCATTGTGTATGGAACACCTGATGGCATTGCCAGCAGTACATCCGGCCGTCGTCGGTCGCGATCGCGGTGCAGCAGGCCCGGCAGAAGCGACCGTCTTGCACCGCAAGGATGACGTCGACATGCCCCGAGTGGTCCTGCGGCATCGCCTGCATGATCTCGGTGCCGCCGTACTGGCTCTGCCTCACCAAATAGCCGCGCCGGTGAGCCTGCTTGCGCAATTCAGCCTTAAGCGCGCCGATCCTGATCAACGCAACGCTCAGCGCGGCCACGCCGGCGATAAGCAGCGTCGGTCCGATCACAAATCGGTAGAGCGTTTCGCCCGGCAGCATGAGGAGGCCGAATACTGCCAGCGCGCCACCGAAGACGGCCAGCAGGCCGAATCGATTAATCCGGGGGCGAATCCGCGCCTGCAGGCGGCTCAGCTCGTCGACCACCTGCCATTCAGGAACGCTGTCACCCCGATCCATGCATTGATTTTAGACCAGGACGCAACACCGCCGCCATATCGGAGCGCAGCGGGTTGGAGCGCTGTCTTCCAGCCGGCATCTCCGGGCAACCAGGATGACGGCGTGAGGAGCGCGGAGAGAGGAGCCTGTGCTGACAGTGATCGGAGAGTACTCCTCACTCCTATCTCCTTTCGCCTCCTAGTCCGCAAGCACTGGGGCTTGTGGGGCTTTTGCATACGCCTGCGCTTCTTAAAATGTTAAACGGCGCTAATCCGCGCTATGTCGCGGAAATTTCCTTGCATTGCCATGGTGTGTCTGTTATAACAAGTGTGAAAGTGCACTTTCGACCGCGGAAAACGTCTTGGCGTGGTCGACGGAGTGAAGTGACCGCCTCGCAGTGTTCGCTAGTACTCCGACGCTGAGGTGTCCGCCCGCCGGATAATCGGGCCGATGTCCGGTGGTAACAAGGCCCAAGCAGAAAAAGGGACGGCCGTCCCGCTGAAGAAAGGTAAAGAAGAATAGGTTCAAGGTTCAAGGGAGCA
>JAFGCY010000091.1 GCA_016932385.1 bacterium
ACAACTGCCACTTCGACACGCTGCTCACGACGCACGAGAAGAAGCCCGCCGGCGCGTTCAAGGACTTCATCTTCCTGCTCAACGACGCCGACGGCCAGGTCCGCGCCGGAACCTACCAATCGGTGGTTTACGACGGCAAGACCTTCATCGCCTTCGGCCCGTTCCACGGCCACTCGGTGGTGGCGGAGGGCCGCGACTGCGCGGACTGCCATAACAACGCGCGCATTCAGGAGCTGAGCGACACCGGCGAAATCATCGTGACGCAGTGGAACGCGGGTGAAAGCAAGATCGAGCACACCACGGGCGCGATCCCGTTCGTACCGGATGCGCTCCGGTTCCAGTTCGTCGACTTCGACGGCACCAACTGGAGCCCGCTGTCCACCACGATCAACCAGCTGCAATATAAGTTCAGCACGCCGCTGACCGCGGACCAGTTGAGCGCCCTCGGTTATGTCGAAGGCGGCTACAGCTTCGCCGGCGCCGCCGTTTGCGAGAACTGCCACGCCGAAGTGTATGCCGAGTGGGCGGACACCGGTCACGCCGAGATCGAGGAGATTATCCAGACGAACGGGCAGGGCGGGATCGCCTCCTGCCGCGAGTGCCACGACGTCGGCTACGAAGCCGGCGGCTTTGTCGATTACGAAACGACGCCGCAGTTCGCCAATGTCCAGTGCGAGAACTGCCATGGCACCGGCCTCGGCCATCCGGCCAACGGCGCGCTGCCGGTTTCGCTGGATGCGGCGCTGTGCGGCGCCTGCCATACCGATGCGCACCATCCGACCTACGACGAGTGGCAGGCTTCCGGCCACGCCACGTTCGACGTGACCGGACACGAAGCCACCGGCGCGAGTTGCGTGCGCTGCCACACCGGCGATTGGTTCCTCCGCGTCACGATCTTCGGCGAAGATCCGCCGGCCGAGGACCTCGATCCGGAAGTGAATCCCGGCATGCACATCGTCTGCGCCGCCTGCCACGACCCGCACAACAGCAGCAACGAGCACCAGTTGCGGATCAGCCCCACGGCGGACGTGGTGTTACCCTTCGGGGACACGGCGGTCAACGGCGGCAACGGCAACTTGTGTATCACCTGCCACAACGGGCGGCGCTCGGAGTCGGATCGCGACGGGCAGGTCGTTAGCGGCAGCGGCCACTTCGGACCGCATCCGAACGCCCAGGGCGCCATTCTGTTTGGCGTTTCGGCGGTCGAGTTCGACGGTGCCTATACAACTAACCACATGCACCAGAACCTGGAGAATACCTGTGTGACCTGCCATATGCGCGCCAAGGACTTCGAGGACGAAGCGCCGGCGATCACCGGTCACGAGTTCGCGCCCGTGTGGGAGGCCTGCATCGGTTGCCATACCGATGTGGCCACTGTGCAGCAGCTGGTGGACGACCTTGAAGCCGAGGTGCAGACTCTGCTGGACAAGTTTGTCGCCAATTGGCCGGCGGCCTGGAAGGATGTCAGCGACCCGGCCAACCCGGTGCTGTACAACATGCCGGATACGGCGGATCCGCCGACTTACGACGGCCCGCCGGTCGACGACGCGGTCGGCAATGCCTATCGCGAGTGCCTCTGGAACTACCTGCTCGTATTGGAGGATGGTTCCTCGGCGGTGCACAATCCGGCGTATGTGATCGACTTTATGACGGCGACCAACGCCAAGCTGAACGAGCTGAACGGCTCGTAACCAGCGGGCGGGAGTTTGTAGCTTGGGGAATTGCACCGGAGCCGATGACCGGCTGTCAGGCCGGTAGCGGCGTCGGGGTTAGGTAAGCTGCAATCTAAAACCGGAGGCGGTATGATGGCGAGATATGGACTGCTCAGCGCGGCGATCCTGGTAATGCTGCTGTGCTTCATCCTGTCCGCGGACGACGTGGAGAACCCGTACCTCGGCGATAACGCCAAGAAGTGCGGCATGTGCCACAAGGATCAAGCGGCGGCCTGGCAGGAGTGGCCGATGGCCAGCTCCTGGGACAAGCTGTCGGCGGAGGAGCAGCAGGACGAGAATTGCATCCCCTGCCACGTGACTGGCTACGGCCAGCCCGGTGGCTGGATCAGCTTCGAGGAAACCCCGCAGCTGACTGGAATTCAATGCGAAGCCTGCCACGGCCCGGGTACGTTGCATATGAAGGTGCCGATTAAGGACGTCGAGGCCAAGAAGGCGTCGCTGGCCATACCGGATGAGGCCAATTGCTTGCAATGCCATATCGAAGAGGGCAACCCGAACTTCAAGGAGTTCAAGTACGACGAGGCCGTAACTGGGCTGTCCGATCACTTCAAGGCTGAGGAAGCCGAGGAAGCGGAAGTGGCGGAGGATGCCGGCGCGACCGAGGACGCCGGTGAGGCTGAGGAAACCGAGGATGCGGCTTAGGGCCGGTCTTCGTTCACGAGACAACCAATGCTAAGCGCAAAGCGACGCGACACCGCCTAAGCCAACGGGCGGAACAGCACAGCGGGTAGCGAGAGCTACCCGCTGTTTGTTTACGGGGCCACGACCCGGCACAACGGGTCACCGACGACGACCTCCTGCCAGCTCAGCAGGCGCAGGCCCTGATAGGCGGCCTCGATCCAGCGGTCGCCGTGGTGCAGGTAGCGGTCGAACGCCCAGCGCTCGTCGCCGATGCCGCGGTCGAAGGGTTCCCAGGCGTTGCCGATGCCGACTGTGCCGCCCATCCGCAGGAAGTCCGCCACCTGGCCCTGGCCGCGCCGCTGGATACCGCTTGAGTCGTCGAAGGTCGCGGCGTTGAAACTCTCGTAACTCATGAAACAGGCACCGGGCCGGTAGGTGAAGCCCAGGTCATTGAGGATATACTCCGGATTCATGCCGGCGTGCTGGCCCCAGCTGCAATAGGCAATTACGTTGCTCGCCGCGCCGGCGGGCAGGCCGGCCGTGGTGGACAGGATATGCGTGCTGGTGATGTCGGCGAAGACGTTGAACCCGGCCGCGGTCAGCAACTCGTAGCCGCAGTCCTTGGTATCGACGCCGTACGGATAGACCGGGTCGACCATCGTGTCGAGGTAATTCATCGGATAACCGGAGATATGTTCGTTGCTGGAGTCGAAGATCGTCCAGCCCGTGCCGCTGGTGTCGGCGGCCAGCGAGCGGTCGATGGTTGCCCGCGCTTCCTCGTAGGTATAGCCCGTAATCCGGCCCACCAGGTAGTCCAGGTCGTACAGGTTGGAACTGGCATCACTTACCTTGAAGTAATGCGGCGTGAAAGCGCAGTCGCTTTCGAAGAAGGTGCGCGCGTCGACCGGCGGCTGCATGTACTCGACGCCGTTCCAGAGCCAGCCGATGATCGGGTAGTTGCCCGCGCCGTCCACCACGCCGCCGCTGTTCAGGACGCACAGCTCGTTGTCCAGAGCCGAGCACATCGTGGTAACGCCGTCGTTGCCGTTCAGGTCTTCATAGCCCTCGATTTGATGCGGTACGCCTTTCATCAGGAGCAGGTACTTGATATTGCCCTTGATCGTCGGATTGGCATTGAGGAACGCGATCAACGGATCGCGGATCAGGCTGCCGTAATCCGCGCGGCTGATCGATTGCCCCTGGCCAGCGCCCAGCGCCAGGCCGAGGCGATACTCCGGATCGATGCCGCGCCCGGTCACCGAGGAGCCGTAGTAGTTCGCCAGTGCCAGGTCCTCGGGAATATCGCTGTTATAGATGATCAGCAGCTCGCGGAAATCGCCGCCCGGGATCTCGCAGCAAGTCGTCAGCGTCAAGCCGTCGATCGTCACTGCGTCCGCGTCCCCCACGGCGTCATCGACCGCCACCAGGGCGACGTAGGTCGTGCCGCCCGACATCAGGCCGGTGCCGCCCGTGAGCGCCAGCCCGCCGCTGCCAAGGCACTGCAGGAACTCCCAGTAACCTTTGGTGTAGTCGCTGCTGCCGATCCACACCGGATTGGCGCTTTTCGAGACCGCCAGGCCCGTCGGGTACTCGCTGCCGTCGGTGGCCAGGCCCGTTACCGCGCAGATCGCCCAGGCCATGCCGCCGTTGAGGGTGGGGTCGAGGGTCAGCTCGCCGCCGGAATAGACCGCGCTGTCATTGGGAGAACTGAATACCGGCGCGACGCTGAGCACATCGTACTGGTTGTCGGAGACCGCGCGCGTCGGCGTATCCGGCGCGCCGGCCAGCTCGGCCAGCGACGGCAACACGCTGCCCGGGTCGTTGGCGGGATCATCGGAGATTAAGCCCGGCCCCCCGCCGGAACAACCCGCGACCAGAATCGCGCAGGCAATTACAACAAGCCACTTCAGCCGGAAACGAAACATACCCCACCTCAAGCCGGTAGTTGACTGGCGCATTATCATAACGCATCGCCATGGGCTGGCATGCGGCGCAGACTGGTCGGCAGGGGTAAAAAACGGGGGGCCGCAGCCCCCCGTGAATGTCGCGTTTGTCGTGTCGCTGACTACTTGAAGTACTCGTCGAGGATCTCGACAACCTCGTAGCCGACGCGGCTCTGGCCCTCGGCGGTCTGCGCGCCCTGATGCGGCGCCAGCACGACGTTCGCCATGCCCGCGAACGGGTTGCTCTCCGGTGGCTCCTTTTCGAATACGTCTAAGCCGGCGCCGGCGATCTTGCCGTCCGTCAACAGCGCGGCCAGTGCGGAATCGTCGCGCACGCCGCCGCGGCTGCAGTCGATCAGAAACGCCGTCGGCTTCATCTTGGCGAGCATGCCCATGTCGAGCATGTGGTGCGTCTCCTCGGTGTGCGGTACGTGCAGGCTGATGAAGTCGCTCTCGGCCATGATCTGCTCCAGGCCGACGCCCTTGACCGGAAACTCCGTGACGTCCTCGGCTTTCACGTACGGGTCGTAACCGATCACGGTCATGCCCAGCGCGTGGCCCATCTTGCCCAGGAAGCGGGCGATACGGCCCAGGCCGACCAGGCCGAGGACCTTGCCGCCGACCTCGCAGCCTTTGAACGCCTTCTTGTCCCAGGTGCCGGCCTGCATGCTGTTCGTCGCCGGCACGATCTTGCGCGCCAGGGCAAACATCATCGCCATCGCCAGCTCGGCGACACTCTGGCTGGAGGCCGCCGGCGTGTTTTTCGTCTCCACGCCCTTGGACGCGGCGTAATCAACCTTGATGTTGTCCACGCCGACGCCGCCGCGCACGATCACCTTCATCTCGTCGAAGGCGTCGATGATCTCCTCGGTGACCTTGGTACGGCTGCGCACGACCATCGCGTGCATGCCCTTGACCGCCGTCAGCAGTTCCTCGGGCGTGACGTCGGGCGAGTAGGTGACCTCCAGGTGAGGGATCGCGTACATCTTTTCCATCGGCCCATCGGCCATCGGATCACAGACCAGTACTTTTGCCATTTACATCCTCCCTGCACATTATGTGGTAGGGCGGCCGTCCCGGCCGCCGGTCGCGGGTGGGACACCCGCGCTATCGGTTGTTTTCAATGGTAGGGCGGCCGTCCCGGCTGCCGATCGCGGGTGGGACACCCGCGCTACCGGTTATTTCAAAGGTAGGGCCGGTGTTTAGCCCGCCGAGGCGGCCTTCTTCTCCTGCTCCTCGAGGTCGGCCATCAGGATCTCCTGCGCGACCTTGACGCCCTTGCCCAGCTCGATCTCCGCGCCGAAGTGCTTCATCGCCATCTCGAAGGCGGCGATCGCCATGATCGTCTCGAAGTGATCCTGGTAACCGAGGTGGCCGATCCGGATGATCTTGTCCTTGTAGTCGTCCTGGCCGGCGGCGAAATAGATGCCCCAGTGCCCGCGGCAGTACTTGGCCAACTCGCTGGCCTTGACGTTGTCGGGCATCAGGATCGAGGTCAGCACGTCGCCGGGGCTCTTGGCGTTGAGCAGCTCGAGGCCCAGCGCCTTGGCCGCCGCGCGCACCGCGTCGCCCTGCACGTGGCAGCGGTGAATGATGTTGTCGATACCTTCCGCCAGCATCATGTCCAGCGCCACGCTGAGCTGCTGGTAGAGGCTCACGCCGCTGGTCCAGGCATGGGTGCTCTTCTCGTCGTTCTTCAGTGCCGCCCGCAGGTCGTTGTACCAGATCCGCGCGGGATGGCCGCCCATCTTCGCGATCGCTTTCTCGGACAGCGCGATCATCGCCAGGCCCGGCGGCAGCATCAAGCCCTTCTGGCTGCCGGTCAGCACCACGTCCAGGCCCCACTCGTCCATCGGGCACTTCATCGCGGACAGGCCGCTGATACCGTCGACGACGATCAGCTTGTCAGCTTTGTGGCAGACCTCGGCCAGTTCCTTGACCGGGTTGCCGATGCCGCTGGCGGTTTCATTAAGCTGGCAGAACACCGCTACCGCGTCGGGGCAGTCCTTGAGCGCTTGCTCCAGCTTAGCCGTGTCGGCGCAATCATCCCAGCCGTACTGCACTTCGTGCACGACGCAGCCCAGCGTTTTGCCAATCTTGCCCCAGCGCTCGCCGAACTTGCCGCCGTTGAAGGTGATCATCTTCTCGCCCGGGGCCACGATCGCATCGACCGCCGCTTCCATCGCGGAGGTCCCGCTGCCGAGGAGGACCAGCACGGGCTGCTTGGTTTCGAACAGCACCTTCAGCTGCTTGGCGACCTTCTCATAGATCGCCTTGAACTGGTCAGTGCGGTGGTGGATCATATCCTTCGCGCCTGCCAGCGCTACATCTCCCGGTACCATCGTCGGTCCAGGCGTGAACAGATGAGATTTCTGCATATGGCTCCTCCGCCAGGGGTTGAAGATTTAAACGCGCCCGCCCGGACGGCGCCCCGGCCAGTCCGAGCTGTCCACGGTCATTCTACCATGTTATGCGCATATGCGAATGCGATAACGGGCACGATCGAGCCGGATTTTACCGACAAAAAAGGTGGCGGGCCGGCACGCCGCCACCCCTAGGAGGTATGAGCCCTGTCAACTGTGGCTTCCCTGGTTGCTTCCGCCGACAGGCCTCTGGGCTTCACATTTCCCAAAAGGAGTCGATTGGCTTCAAAGTTCTCTGGAGTAAGCTTCAGACAGGATAGTCACCGGATATCCCACCTGCTTCCTCCGATCACCACGCCAAGTGTAACCCCACGTGTGCCGCTCGCAAAGGCACAGATGTAGCACACTTTCGGGTACACACTCAGCGCGAAGTGTGGAACATAGTGTGCCCGTTACGCGTCTGATAAGCACTGACGGGATTTCAGTGAAAGCTCCTGCCACCGGCTGAGAAATGAATAATAATAAGTGTGAACCCAAGATTGGCTGTTTAGTGTGTCTTTTGTGCACCTGTCTCCGCTGGAATAATATGAATCATAATGAATCTGAACATCGATAAAAATAGCCCGGAAGCCGCTTACGAGCAGATTCGACGCCAAGTCACAGATCTGGTCGTCAACGGCATCCTGGCGGCGGGGACAAAATTGCCCAGCGTGCGCGAACTGGCGCGCAGCCTGGGGGTGTCGGTCAAGACGGTGCGGCGGGCCTACGACGAACTGGCGGCGGACAACATCATCGAAACGCGCCACGGCAGCGGCACGTTCGTGACGGAGCATCCCGAGGTGGCGACGGGCACCAACCTGCGCACGCGCGAGGAGATGGGCGGCCCGTTGGCCGAACTGCCGCCGATGCGCTGGGAGCCGTTTGGATTCAATAGCGAGTTCTTCCAATTGCCGCACAGCGGTTTGCACCAGAGCAAGCTTATTCACCTGCATCAAGCCAGTCCGGACCCTTCGCTCTTTCCCTTCGAACGTATTAAGCAGATTGCCACGAATATGCTGTGGTATCCCAAGGAGTTTTTCTTCGACCGTGGCAATGTCCAGGGCTATCAGCCACTAGTGGAGTATCTTGAGCGGGAAATGGCGCTGTCCGGCGTGCCGATGGCCGAAGGTGAAAACGACATAATTATTACCGGCGGCTTTCAACGCGCGCTGTCGTTGGTACTGGATATGCTGGTGCGCAATGGCCAGAAAGTCGCCATCGAGGCGCCTGCCTTTACCGGTATCCTGAATTTGCTTCTGGCGAAGCGCATTGATTACGTGGCGATACCCGTTGACGGGAATGGCATGGACACGGAATACCTGGCCGGTGTGCTGGCGCAGGGCGAGGTGCGAGCCATCATTACCATGCCGACCTACCACAATCCGACCGGCGTAACAATGTCTCCCGAGCGCCGCGAGCACCTGTTGAGACTGGCTGCCCGGCACCGCGTCCCGATTGTCGAGGACGATTGGGGTCGCTTGCTGCGCTATGAAGGCGAAGCGCCGCCACCGTTGAAGAGCCTCGATCCCGGCGGTTATGTAATCCACATCGGTACTTTCAGCAAGTGCTTCCTGCCGGGCCTCAGAATCGGCTGGATCACATCACCGGCAGGTTTGTCGTTATCCATGGTCAGGGCTAAAGTAGGAGCCGATGCCGGCGACAGCTATTTCCTGCAAGTTCTGTTGCACGAGTTCATTATCAAAGGACATTTCGCCAAGCACCTGCGTAAGACAGTTAAGGAATACAAGAAACGGCGCAATGCGATGTGCAAGGCTCTGAAAAACTACCTGCCGAAAGGGTGCAGGTTCCATGTTCCCAAGGGAGGTTTGACAATCTGGGTCGAGTTACCCAAAGGCCTAAACTCGTTGCCATTGCTAAGCTTGGCAAGAGAGGCGGGAGTAAACTTCCTGCCGGCGTCATTTTGCATGCCGGACAGGCGCGATGCTCCAGCGTTGAGGTTATCGTTTTCCAGAAGCCCCGAGGAGGAGATTGACGCCGGCGTTAAAATCTTAGGACGCGTGATTGCCGAATGTATCCGAGATCCAAGATTATTGGACAAGGGTGCAAAATCATTCGAGGACCTGTACAAATGAGATATTGGGGGATTACCTTAGTCGGGATTTTGCTGCTGAGCATATACGGTTGCGCGGGGAACGGCGGATCGCTACCGGACCGCCAGGTTTCGCTGAGGCCGGTTGAGAATCTTCCGCTGGATGGGATCAGTGTCAGCCAGTCCGGCGACCAGATTGCGTTGTCCTTCCAGCAGCTGCCGGAGCGCGGCCGGTTTGCCTCGCTGGTCGTGCCTGACGGCTTTACGATCAGCGACGTGACCTGGTCCGAGGAAGAGAGCACACTTCACCTGGCTGTGCCCGTGGCGACAGGTGCCGATTTCGGGATTGTGCCGCTATCCAGCTATAGCGGGGCTGAGATCACCGCCAGCCTCAGCTTGGTGGAGGGGGCGAAACAAACCAGCCAGCCTCCCGCGCTGAGATTCAGCAAAGCCGAAGACTTCACGATCTCCTACCAGGACGAGATACACATCGTGGCGGAGTGGACCGAGGCCAATATCGGGGATTACGACCTGAACGGTATCGTCACCGTGGCCGACCTGACTCCGCTGGGACGCAACTACGGCATCGAGTACAACATCAACGCCACCAATGCGCCGCAGAATCCATTGTACTGGATTGACGGCAGCCGCGATGGTTTCATCGGTATCTACGACTTGACGATGATCGGCCAGAATTACGGTTCATCGGTGGGTGGATACATGTTGTACGCCGAAGGCAAACAGGTGGATGATCCGCAGGGGTATTGGCCGACTTGCCAGCGAATCGATACGGGCCGCGTCACCATGCGCGATGGGCTGCCTCCGTACTATCGGATCGTCTTGCCCGGTCATATTACGGAAGACTGGGAGTTGGCGCCGGTCGATTTCAATTATGGACTGGGGGAAGACTCGGAGGACAACCGGAGCGCCGGTCGCACGCCTACGGTCACGATCAATCTGGAGCTGGAAGGGATTCCGCTGTTCGATCAGTTCTATGCGCACAGTGACCAGTCCGACAATCCTTTCGAGTACCTGCGCGTCATCGATCCAGCTGACATCGTTGACTCAATGCAGATCGACGAGCGTCTGGAAATCCAGCCCATCGGCCAGGTTTATTTCAACAGTAACGGGCAGGCGCGGCTTTTCAATGTGCCGATCGGCGAGATGCTGCTCGAGGTGGTCTATGCGCCGGCCGTCGACCTGGCTACCGGTGCCGCCAAGTCAGCGTCGATGCTGTCTCCCGCGGACTATCAGATCTCCGCGCTGCTGATCAATCTCAATACGCCCGTGGAAGGGGTTCCGACCGGCCTGGATTGGACCATCAACATGGTGGAGAATCCGGAGGGCGGCTATTTCGCCACCCAAACCCTGAACACCACGGGCAGCCTGATGGTCGACAAAACTCCGACGCGCGTGGACTACCGGACGGGCACGATCAGCCGTCTCAGCGGCATGAGCGGCGATTACAATTATGAAGCCGCCCTGGGCGACAGCGACGGCGACGGGGTCAGCGAAGCCCGCCTGGCGCAGGAACTGGACCTGGACCTGTACCAGGCGATCTGGACCCTGGGCAAGAAGTATATCGGCACGATCAACTCGTTCGACGAAACCGCCGGCGAGTTAATACTCGTGGATGCGGCGGAAGTGACGACCGGCGGCGAAACGCCGATCGCCGGGGACCTGCTGATTTATTTCTCCGAGTTGACGACCTTCGGCGAGATTGAAGTCGGCGGTGATTACAACAACTCCAACGCGCTGGATCCCAGCAGCCTGGCTGTCGGCGACGATCTGGTCCTGGGTGTGTATATCCTCAATAACGAGGACCTGGATCTGCCGACGAAGTACTGGGCGAACGTCATCGTGCGCCAGTTGCCGGAGAGTTAAGCCGCCCGTCAGATTAGCCCCGCGACCGCGTTCCGGCCTAGGCCGAGCGGCGGATGCCCAGCGCCGAGCGCAGTTCTTCCTTGGTCAGCATGTTGCGGTACTGCTCGCAGGATGCCAGGAGTTCCTCGTGGCTGCCCCGACCGGCGATCCGGCCCTTGTCCAGCACGTAGATCACGTCCGCCTGCCGCGCCGTGGCCAGCCGGTGGGTGACGATCAGGCAGGCCGCGTCGGGATGGCGGCGGGTGAACTCGTCCCAGAAGGCGCGCTCGTTCTCGGCATCCAGCGCGCTGGTGCAGTCGTCCATCAGCAACAGCTCGGGCCCGCCGGCCAATGCGCGCGCGATTGCCAGGCGCTGCTTCTGGCCGCCGCTGATGCTCAGGCCCTTCTGGCCCAGCACCTGCTTAAGCCCCTCGGGCAGCGCGGTCATCTCGTCGTAGACCTGGGCCAGCCTGAGCGCGTCGTCGATTTGCGCCTGGGCCAGGTCGCGGCCGAAGCTGACGTTTTCCACGACGCTTTCCGAGAACAGCGTGGCCTCCTGCGGGATATAGCCGCAACGGGCGCGCAGGCTCGCGAGGTCGAATTGGCTGAGCGGGCGGCCGTTGAGCAGAATCATGCCGGCGGTCGACGGCAGCAGCCCGCTGATCAGCTTGAGGAGCGTGGTCTTGCCGCTGCCGACGGCGCCGACGATCGCCACGCGTTCGCCGCGCTTGATCTCCAGGTCGATGCCGCTCAGCGTCTCCGCCAGCTTGTCGTCATAGCTGAAGCCCGCGCCCGTCAGCTGGATCGACTCGAAGCGTTCCAGTTGCTCACGGCCCTGGCCATAGTTCTCGGTGCCGCCGGGCGTTTCCTCGATCTCGATCTCGCGGTCGATGCAGGCGAAGGCCGTGCGGCTGGTGACGAACAGGTTGGGGATGTCCATCATCGGCGGCAAGAGCATCCCGACGTAGACGAAAAACGCCGTCAGCTCGCCGATCGTGATCGTGTTGTTGATCACCATCAGACCGCCGGCGATCACCACGATGATCTGGCCCAGGAACTGCACGCCCATGAAGGTGTTGTGCATCATCATCCACAGCTTCATCAGCCGGAACTCGACCTCGATCCGTTCGCGGAGGATCGTATCGAAGCGCTTGGACTGCTCCGTCTCGCCGCGGAAGGCCTTCAAGATGCGGATGCCGCTGAAGCTGGACTCCAGCGCGTCGTTGGTCGTCGAAATGATCTTCTGGCGTTCCAGGCTGCGCTTGGTCAGCGCCATCCGCACGCGGTAGAAGATGAACAGCATCACCGGCAGCGGGATGATGATCAGCAGCGTGAGCTGCCAGTTCATGGTCAGCATGAACAGCACGCAGAACAGGAACTTGCTGGCCGATTCGACCGCGCGGAAAATGCCGCTGCAGCAGAACCAGGCGATCTTGGGGAAGCCGCCGATGTCGTCGGTCAGGCGCGTGACCAGGTCGCCGGTGCGGAACTTGTTGAAGAAGCGGAAGCCCTTGTCGACGATCTGCGAGAAGTATCTCTGGCGGACGTCGACCTCGATTTTGCAGTTGACCAGCGCGCGAGTGGCCGGGTAGAAGTGCGCCAGCGTCCGCGCCAGGCCGACACCGGCCAGGATCAGGATGTAGACCAGCGCCAGGTGGTGCGCTTCCTGTGGCGTGGTCTTCGGGCTCAGCCCGTTGACCGCGTCGACCAGATAGCCGATGACGCGCGGGAAGGCCAGGGCGACGGCGCTGGATAAAAGCGTCATGAGGAACAGCAGCCAGAGCCAGCTCATGTGAGGCTTCCAGACTTCGCGGATCCAGCGGATGTGCTTCATGCCGCGTCCTCGCTGTTGCCGGCGAACTGCAGGCGGAACAGCTTGGCGTACAGCCCGTTCTTGGCCAGCAGTTCCTGGTGATTGCCGCTTTCGGCGATGCGGCCCTGGTGGATCAGCAGAATCAGGTTGGAGTTGAGGATCGTGCTCAAGCGGTGGGCGACGATCACGCCGGTCCGGCCCTCCAACAGCTTCTCCAGCGCTTCCTGGACCAGCCGCTCCGTATGCGGGTCCACGCTGGAGGTCGCTTCGTCGAGCACCAACAGCGGCGGGTTCTGGGCCAGCGCGCGGGCGAAGCTGAGCAGCTGGCGTTCGCCGACGCTTAAGTTGGCGCCGCGCTCGGCCAGCTCGCCCTGGTAGCCGTCCGGCAGGTTTTCGATGATCTTGTCGGCGCGGGTGATCGCCGCGGCGTTTTCGACCAGCTTCAGGTCGACGGTTTCATTGAAGACGCGCAGGTTGTCGGCCACGCTGCCGGGGAACAGGTACACATCCTGCAGCACCAGGCCGGAATGCGACCGCCAGGCCTTGACCGGGTAGTCGCGGATATCGCGGCCGTCAACCAAGATTCGGCCGCGCTGCGGGTCGTAGAACCGCAGCAACAGGTTGACGATCGTGCTCTTGCCGCCGCCCGAGGCGCCGACCAGCGCGATGTTATAGCCCTTGGGGATCGTGAAGCTGACGTCCTTCAGCACCCATTCCCATTCATCCTCCGCATCCGGCGCAGCCGGGGTTTCGGACGCATCCGCGTCGGCGGATTCCGTGGCCTTTTTCTTGTAAGCAAACCAGACGTTTTCGAACTTGATTTCGTGGTCGAAGGCCAGTTCCACGGCCGGTTTGGCGCCGTCGTCCACGGAGGGCTTGGTCTCCAGAATGCCCAGTACGCGCTCGACGCTGATCAACGAGCGCTGGATGAAGTTCAACTGTTCGGAGAGCTGCATGATCGGTTGGAACATCTGCTGGATGTAGAGGAAGAACATCACCACCGTACCGATCTTGACCGTTTCGGCGATCGCCCCGTTAATGCCGACGATCAACACGATAATCATGGCGATGATCTCGCCGAACAGGAACGCACCCCAGAAGCCGTAGTCCAGGAACGAGGACGGTACCTCGACGCGGTACTTGCCCATGCTGGTCTCGAACATCCGCTCGCGTGAACGCTTTTGGTAATTGAACTGCTGGATGACGTCGATACCCTGCATGTACTCGGTGACGTAACCCATGATCACCGCCCACTGCACGCGCCATTCACGCCAGTATTTGCGCATGAAGTTGATGAACCAGAACGCGGCGGCGAACAGCACCGGCACCAACAGCAGGATCCAGACGCCGATGCTGAAGTTTTTAACCAGCATCATGACCAGAATGCCAATGAAAAACATCAGATTGCGCAGCAGGTTCACCGTTACGTCGCTGAACAGCTCTTTGAGCGTTTCGGTGTCGCTTTCCACGCGGCTGATCAGCTTGCCGGGTGATTGCTCCTCGTGGAAGTCCAGGCCAAGGTGCAACACGTGGTTGAACAGCCGCGACTTGAGGTCGGTAACGATGTTGATACCGAGCCTGAACAACGTAATGCCCTGCAAATAGCCGACGCTGGCCAGCACGATTGCCACCACGGCATAGATCACGCCGGCGACGATCAGCCCATGGACACGCTCCGGCACCGGTACGGCCAGCACGGCGGGATCCTCGGAGTTAAGGAAGTTGTCGATGATGTGCTGGATGATCAACGGGCCGGCCAGGAAGCAGCCCGTGATGACGATCAGCAGCCCGTAGGCGGCGAACAGGAAGCGCCGGTGCGGATAGAACAGCGGCAGGATTTTGGGCAGCAACTCGCGCACGCTTTGCTGGCGCACGCCGCTATCGGTTTCGTCGAGATGCCACCACATATCGTTCTGCCGTTGAAAATTCCCGTGAATTCCGGTAATGCTCTGCAGCCAAGGCGGATCAGCCGGTTACCCCGCCCTGCTTATCCCATGATTTCCCATCCAAAAAAAGGTTCCAGTTCGCGTATTTCTAGAGTACCCGCGCAAACGAGCATTATAACGGTTGGCCCCTGTGGAATTTTGTGAAAAACGTCGAGAAATCCACGTAAATCTAGTGCATTTTAAGCATTCTTCCAGTATTATTATCCGTCAGCGACGCCCAAACGCCAGGCGTCAGCTTCACCTACTCTGCTTGTGTGAGGACTAACACGCAATGACCAAGTTTATTAGCGACTTGCGGCTACGTGCCGCTAAGTTGGGCAAGCATATCGTGCTGCCCGAGGGCGATGAACCGCGGATGTATCACGCGGCGCGCCAACTCGTCGACGCCGGCATTTGCCAGGTGACGCTGCTCAGCGAGCGGACCCAGGCCGAGAAGCTGGCGGCGCAGGAAGGCGTCGATCTCGACGGCATCAAGCTGATCGATCCGGCGGCCAACGGCCACGGCGAACTGCTGGCGGCGACCTTCGCCGAGCTGCGCGCCAAGAAGGGCGTGACGATCGACCAGGCCCGCGACCAGGTCAAGGATCCGCTGTACTACGGTGCGCTGATGGTCCGCGAGGGACTGGCCGATGGTATGGTGGCGGGCGCGCTGAACAGCACCGCCAACGTGCTGCGGGCGGCGTTCCAGTGCATCGGCACCGCGCCGGGCACGAGCATCGTCAGTTCCAGCTTCATCATGATCGTGCCGGACTGCCCCTACGGCGACAACGGCACGATGGTCTTCGCCGACTGCGCGATCAATCCGCAGCCGAACTCCGAGCAGCTGGCCGATATCGCCGTCAGCAGCGCGGCGACCGCGCGGGCGCTCTGCGACGTCGAGCCGCGCGTGGCGATGCTCAGCTTCTCCACCAACGGCAGCGGCGGCGAGAACCCGGACGTCGAGAAGGTCGTCCAGGCGACGCGGCTGGTGCGCGAGAAAGCGCCGAAACTGCAGGTCTCCGGCGAGATGCAGGCGGATGCCGCCCTGATCGAGTCGATCGGCCAGAAGAAGGCTCCCGGCGATCCGGTCGCCGGCCACGCCAACGTGCTGATCTTTCCGGACCTGGATGCCGCGAACATCGGTTACAAACTCACCCAGCGCCTGGCCCGAGCCGAAGCGATCGGGCCGGTCAGCCAGGGCCTGGCCCTGCCGGTCAACGACCTCAGCCGCGGCTGCAGTGTGGACGATATTGTCAGCGTCGCGGCGATTACAGCGCTGCAGACGCAGTAGCCGGGAGGTCTCAGCATGTACGTACTTGTTCTGAACAGCGGCTCCAGCAGCCTGAAATACCGCGTTTACGAAATGCCGTCGGAGAAGCTCCTGGCCAAGGGCCTGGTCGAGCGCATCGGCCTGGACGAGGGCCGGCTGATCCACCAGAACGGCGGCGACAAGCACGTCGTCGAGCAAGCGATCCCCGACCACGGCGTGGCGATCGAACTGGTGGTCGCGGCGCTGACGGATGCCGGGCACGGCGTGATCGGCAGCCTGGACGAGATTGAGGCCGCCGGCCATCGCGTCGTCCACGGCGGTGACAGCTTCGCCCAGAGCGTGCTGATCGACGGTGACGTGATCAGGGCGATCGAGGAGAACTCCGAGATGGCTCCGCTGCACAATCCGCCGAACCT
Source organism: bacterium (assembly GCA_016932385.1). Lineage (GTDB taxonomy): Bacteria > 4484-113 > 4484-113 > 4484-113 > JAFGCY01 > JAFGCY01. Next base: position 16,037 of record JAFGCY010000091.1, read on the forward strand.
GAGCGGCATTTACGCCTGCCAGGCGAAGATGCCCAACGTGCCCAACGTGGCGGTCTTCGATACGGCTTTCCATCAGACGATGCCGGATTATGCTTACACCTACGCGATCCCGTACAAGTTCTACGAGGAATACAAGATCCGGCGCTACGGCTTCCACGGCACCAGCCACCGTTACGTGGCGCACCGTGCGGCTGAGCTGATCGAGCGCCCGTTGAAGCACCTCGAGATGGTCACCTGCCACCTGGGTAACGGCTCCTCGATCTGCGCCGTGAAATACGGTAAGAGCATCGACACCTCGCTCGGTTTCGGCACCGTGACCGGTATTCCGATGGGTACGCGCACCGGCGATATCGATCCCTGCGTGATCACCTACCTGCAGCGCAAGCTCGACTTGAACAAGGAAGAGATGGATGAGCTGATCTACAAGCAGAGCGGTCTGAAGGGCCTCTCCGGTTACAGTGACATGCGCGACGTCGAGGAGCACGCCCTGGCCGAGGAGAAGCACTCGATGCTGGCGATGCGGATCATGGCGTACTCGACGCGCAAGTACATCGGCGCTTACGCCGCGGCGATGGGCTTTATCGACGCGATCGTGTTCACGGCCGGTATCGGCGAGAACGATCCGCTGCTGCGCTCGATGGTGCTCAACGACCTGGAGTTCCTCGGCGTGCAGGTGGACGAGCTGGCCAACCAGGCGGCGGTCCGCGGCAAGGAAGCGGAGATCAGCACGCCGGGCAGCCGGGTCAAGGTGCTCGTGATCCCAACCAACGAGGAGCTGATGATCGCCCGCGATACCGTCGAGGTCACGCTACTGCGCTAGCTGAAGCCTGATTTCATGCCGCGCCCGGGCCACTGGCCGGCCGTATGGTACAACCAGTGAAGACCAATCACGGGAGAGCGGTATGCGACGCATTTGGCCGATCCTCATTGGCGCGCTGTGCCTGCTGGCGGTGCCGGCCCGGGCGGCGGACAGCACCATTTCGCTGATCAGCTTCTACGCCTACGATGTCGAGGCGGGCAAGCAGGCCGGCCGGACCAACTTCACCTGGCCGGACCAGGCGATCATCGGCGCGCTGGTGCGCTTCGAGACCACCGGCTACGACAAGCGCAAGACGGCCGAGGTGTTCTACAGCCTGACCGACCGGCGCGGCGAAACGCTCGAGAAGCACACCGCCGAACTGTCAGTCCACGCCGGCGAGCACGAGTATGTGCTGCCGCTCAGGATCGAGCTGGGGCGGTTGTTCGGCGCCGATCGCTACAAACTGCACGTCGAGGCCAAGCTGGCCGGCGCCAACCGCGTCAGCGACGAGGTGGAGCTGGTACTGACCGGGCCGCCGCTGCCCGAGGTCACCGTCGCCGACCTGCGCCTGGTCGATCCGGACAGCGGGGACGTGCTCGACAAGCTGCTGCCGCGCCAGTCCTTCCGGATCCTCGGCACGGTCGCGGTGCGCGGGAACACCACCAAGCGCCTGCCGGTGCTGACGGTCTGGGGGCTGATGTCCAAGGACGAGTTGACCGTCGCGGACTGGACCGAGCCGCCGTTCTGCGACACCTACTGGGACCGTTACCAGCTCGACCGGCCCAACGGCAAGTGGCGCTTTGCCATCGACGGCCGGATGCCCGAGGACTTTGTGCAGAACGCGGTGGAGTCGCAACCCTTCGAGTTCACCTTCACGACCGCCTTCACGCCCGGTGCATATCTGGTCGAGACGCTGTCCGGCACGGTGCTGGCCAGCGGCACGGGCACGCAGGTCTCGTCCGATCTCGATGACCGGCTGATCGAACTCGAGCGCAACTGGTACTGGGAAGTCGAGCGGATGGACTAGCTCCGCGAAAAGCCCGCCAGACGGCGGGCCGCGGAGAGTCCGGTTGGCACGTAACCGGTAACGAGTCCGGCCGGGGTCTCCACTCCCGTCCGGTTGGTCAACTAATCGTTGTTACTGCTCTTCAGCCACTGGGCGATCGCCGCTTCGACGGAGTCGCTTTGGGTTTGCAGCCCGGACAACGTGGTCTCCAGGCGCGCGAACTTGTCGCGCAGTTGCTGCTCATAGTCCGCCAAAAACATCTCCTGGCGGGTAATCGCTTCGTTGATCGTGTCGATCTGGCGGTCGAAGCTGCCGTTTTGCTTCAGCCGCTCCATCACGATGCCGCCGGTCTTGGTGATGTTGTTGAGGTATTCGCGCGTGCGCAGGGCCACGCCGCCGGAGATGTCCGGGTCGGGGCCGAAGAAGCTGCCGGTCTGCAGGCCGAGTAAGGTGATCACACTGTCCGACCCGGTACTGTAGTCCTGGAGTTGCAGATAGGCCTGGGTGTCCGCCTTGGCGACCTTGATGTTGAGCTGGTTGTTGGAATCGAAGTAGGCCAGCACGGAATCGGACATGCCCGCGTTGAGGATCTGCTGGTTGATCCTGTTCATCACGGTGTTTTGCGTATAAGTGCCGGACGTGAAGTTGATCGACGCCGTGTTGACCCCGTCGCTGATCGTGAAGTTGAGGTTGTCGGAGACGGCGATCCCGCCGCTCAGGTTGCGGGAGCCCTGGTGCGTCAGCGTGCTGGTCAGCACGTTGGCGAACAGCTTGAACAGGTCCTCGTCGTTGTTGCGAATCGCTTCCTGCAGGTCGGCGTTAGCCTCGATGTAATCCAGCAGTTCGTTTCGATCGCTGGTCGGGGCCAGCAGCCGGCCCTGCATCGTAGTCGCCGCGGCCACACCCGAGCCGACCTCGGCGGTAGCCAGGCCGATCTGGCCCAGGCTCTGGAAGAGCCCGTCGTTGGTGACCAGCCCCTGCACGTAGTTGATGATCTTGCGCGTGATCTGGCGCACGGTCGCGTCGCGCGAGACGAACTCGCGAATCAGGAGTTCTTCGCGCTCGACGAGGTAATCCTCGATTTCGTCCGTCGACATCGTGGCCGCATCCTCGTCGGTCAGTTCCGCCGTCCGCTCCCGCTCCTCGGTCGACAGCGGCTGGCCGTTAAGCAACTCCATCGTTTTGTTATAGGCCACCACGAAGTCGAGGATCGCCTCCTGGATCTTGTCCGTGTCGGAGGTGATCGAGATCGTCTCGCTACCGGTCGTCACGGCGTTCAGAGACAGCTCGACGTCGTCGATCACGTCGTCGACGGTGTTGCTGTTGCGCGTGTAGCTGACGCCGTTGACGCTGAACTTGGCGGTCTGGCGGACGCTGCCGATCAGCGTCGGCACGGTGGTGTCGGTGGTCAACTGCACGGCTTCGAGGAAGTTGCTGGTGTCGTCCGCGGCGCCGACCGTGATCCGGTAAGCCGTCGGATTCTTGTCGAGGTCCTGGGCCAGCGTGAACTTGTCGGCGACCGGATCGTAGGTGGCGATCACGCCCGCGCCCGAGTTGTTGATCTTCTTGATGATATCGGTCAGCGAGTCCACGCCGGTGTCGATCGTGATCTTCGTATTGTTGATCGTAAAGACGCCGGCGGTCAGGGTGGCGGCGAACCCGGCCTCGGAGATCGGCAGGTCGATATCGATGTTGCCCTTGGCCTGGCCGGTGAGGACCACGCCGCCGGCCTCGGTCGTCAGTCCGGCGATGGTCAGGAAGTTGCTCGTGTCGCCGCCGCCGCCCAGGTCGATGTCCTCTGCGCCGGACGTATTGCTGCGCAGGTAGAACCGGCCGGTGGCCGTGTCGAAAAAGGCGGTGACGCCGGCCCCGCTAGCGTTGATCGTGCCCAGCAGCTCGTTGACCGTCATCGTGTTTACGTCGCCGACGTTGACCCGGGTGCCGTTGATCGTGAAGAAGCCGTCGGTGTGGTTGAGCGGGCTGGTCGAGGCGTTCAGCGGTGTGGTGGCAAAGCCGGCCTCGGCCAGCGACAGCGACGGGTCGAACGGCGGATGGTGCGTGGGCGAAGTGGTGACGATGTCGTCGTCGCCGAAGATGTAGGTGTACATCTCCTGCTCGGTGTTCAGCTCGTCGCTGTTGGCTGTGACGATCGTGGCCACGCCGTCGTCGAAGGCGCCGCCGTTGCCGATGATCGCCACGCCGCCGATCAGCCCCTCGACCGCCACGCCTTCATCGCCGGTCCAGATCCGACGCTGCATCGGGCCGCCGTTGTCCGGCTGGTACCAGGCGACCAGCGTCGCATCGTCGGTGTCCGTCGTCGCCGCCGTGGAGTAGGTGTCCGGTACCGACGAATCGATATCAGTCGGATTGCCCGGGCCGAGGATCTGCAGCACGCCGTTGGCGTCGTCGTAGACGCGGATGTCGGTGCCGCCCTGGTTGGCGGTGATCTGGAAGTTGTAGCTCGTGCCGTTGTCCACCAGCTGCGCGGTGACGCCGGGCACCTGGGCATTAATCGCGTCGATCAGGTCCTGGATGGTCGAGTATTCGTTGAGCCCCTCGATCCGCACGGCCTCCAACGGGCCGGCCGTGCCGTCCGCGTCGATGCTGAGCATATCGAAGACATTCGTGGCGCCCAGCATCCAGCTCTCCAGCGTGTTGGACGGATCGGTGATCATCAGCGTGCCGGTGATCTGGCCGGCCTTGCCCGTGGTACTCGACAGGAGATGCTCGCCGGTGCCTTCCACGGTGAAGCTGGCGGTCGTGACCATCTGGGAGGTCGCGTCGCGGCCGACTTCGCCGACCTCGAACTCGCCCAGGTCGAACTCGGTTGCCAGGCCCTGGTCGACGAACGCGAGGCTGATCGAGATCTGGCTGGCGCCGGCGGCGGTGTCGGTCAGGACGATGCGGCCGTTCTCGTAGGTCGCGGTGGCGGTGGTGAAGGCCCCGCTGATCGTGGCGATCAGGTCGGCGATCGTCTGGCCGCCGGCCGCGCCGGTATAGGTAAAGTCGGTGGAGGCGATCGCCGAACCGTCGCGCTCGGTGCCGGTGATGCGGATGATGTCTCCGTTACCCAGCGTGCCGGTGACCTGGTCGAGGGTCGCCAGGTCGGTGGTATCGAGCAGGACGGGCGCGCCGCCGCTGGTGTAGAGCTGGTCGTTGACCAGGCGCCGCGCGACCGCCGCTCCGCCGGCGACGATGTTGCCGATGCCGAAGTCCAGCGTCGAGCCGGAGTAGTCGGTGTCGTTGAATTGCAGGTCCAGCGGCGGGATCGTCGTATTGAATGTGACGTCGCCCGCCACCGATGGGTTTGTTTCCAGCAAGACCAGTTCGCCGGTGGAGCCCACGCTGGCGGCGATCTCGCCCTGGAACACCTGGGCGATCGCGACCGCCAGGCGCTCCAGCGTGTCGGTTTCGTCACCGGCGAACGTGAACGTGCCGCTGACGTTGGTCACGCCGTCCTTGAGCGTGCCGGTAATCGTGATCGTATCGCCGGCGGTGATTTCCGCGCCGTACTTGCCCGCCTGGACCGTGTTCTTGATCAGCGTGGTGGACAGCGCGCGCGTTTCCTGGAAATCGTCGTAGGGCACCATGTTGGCGAGGCCGATCGTTTCCGAGCCGGCTAGGTTGACGACCTTGCTGAAGATCTCGCCGTCCAGGCCGGAAGTGGCGCGGCTGGCGGCGGCCAGGCGGTTGATGATTACGCTGTAAGAACCGACCGTTGCTCCCGCCTGGGCCACGGCGGAGACGCTGCCGGCATCGGAGGATTCCGCCAGGCGCGACAGGAAGGTCGATTCGAACCGCAGGGTGGACAGGGTCGTGTTGAAATCGGCCAGCTGGTCGTTGACCGCCGACATGATCGCGCGGTCGTATTCCAGCTTGTTGAGCTGCGCTTCCAGCTTGTTTTTAGCCGCGCTTTGAACCTGGACGAGGGCGTCAATGTACGAGCCCCAGTCGGTACCGCTGGCAATTCCCAGAAATTGTACGGACATGATTCCTCACCCCAATGCCTTGACGGCAGGCGACCGGATCGGCGTCCCTAGACCGAGGCGTTGATCAGCGTGCCGAGTCCCCGTTTGAGGTCCTTGTAGTTGGCCTCGAACTCGAAGGGGGGAATGCGGCGGATGATCTCGCCGGTGCGCGTGTTGCGGATGATGACCTTGATTTCGTGGCTGTCTTCCTCGACGGAATACTCAGCTTCGATCTCGAACAGGTCGAACGTCAGGTTCAGCTTGCGCAACATTTCGGCCAGTTCATCCAGGGAGCGCTCCTCCTTGACCTGTGCCTTGGGCTTACTTTCGTCACGTTCAACTGGCGCGGTGTTTTGCTTATTCTCAGCCGGAGCTGCGGGCGAAGTCCGCTCGGCATGGTCGAGGTTTCGGGGTGAAGCGCTGGTTTGCTCCATTCCCTTGGGAGCAATACCAGAGATGTAGTCTTGCATCACCTATACCTCCTCCATGAGGTTTAAGTTCAGGTGTTAGATTCTAACACCGCGGACCGCGTTTCGCATGAACGCAACTAATGTGTATATCGGCGGCCGGGCTACATTTATTTAGCCCGGCCGCCCGGTTGCCGGCGTGATTAGCTGCCGGCCTCCCAGCTGATTTCACCCGTTTCGTCCATGTTGAATACCAGATTGGACTCGGAGTTGGTAACCTGGCAGAGATAGCCGGCTCCGGAGCCATCGGTGACCAGTACCAGGCTAAGGCTCGGCCAACGGGCGTTGATGCCGATGTAGTAAAGCTCCTCCAGCAGTGCCTGGGCGACCAGCTCCGCAAAGGTGCCGTAAGTGCCGTAGGCCTGGTAATACCTGTCCTGCGCGGTGCGAACGGCTTGCAGGCAGCCGATTGCGATCACATCGCTTCGGAGCATCGGGTGCGACTGGAAATCGGTTCGCTGGCGGTAATCGTCGATGTACAGAGCGTCCCAACCGCCATCGGTCCGGGGGTAGGCGGTCATCGCGACGAAACACCGCGGCGCGACGTTGGTCAGCGCGATCGTAATCCCGTGCTCGGCCGCGCCGGCGGCCAGGTAGGGATTGTCGAGCGTGGCGTGGATCTCGCCGGTGAACAACATGTCCAGAGGGTAGAAGTCGTGTTCCAGACCGGCGCAGACATACTCGCCGTACATGGTTTCGATGAGCAGGTTTTCACAGCGCCAGCTCAGGGGCGGCGCGTACAGGGAGTTGATGTCGAGGCTCAGGCCGTCGTAAACGACCACCGCGATATACACCCAGCCGCCGGTTGAGACGCAACCGCGGATATCGTCCGCCAAGTACATCAGCTGCGGCGGGTTGCTGGAAAAGGAGTCATACCCCAGGTGCGCCATTTCCCAAACGCCCTCGGTGAAATTGGCATAGTAGATGAAGAAATTGTCATCGACCGTATGGCCCGGCCGATCGAATACGTAGTCGGGAAATTCACCGGCCGGCTGGCAGCGGTAGATGGCGAACTGCAGTTCACCGGCGCCCGGCTGCATCCGGATGCCCGTTTCGAGCAGCTCGACGCCCTCCGAGATCGCGTAGAGGTCGTCGTTGCCCATGATGAACGGTGAACTCGTCTGGCTGGTGGTCGCTGTGGCCGGCTCGTCCACCGGCAGCGGCGGCAGTTCGCCGGCCGGCAGGACCAGCGGATCAGCGCCGGTGTTGGTGCCGCCGTCATCGATCCCCGGCGTGCCGGCGGGCGCAGCGGCGCCGCCGCAGCCGGAGAGGATGATCGGGGGAATGAGGAGAAGATACGCGAGAAGTAGTTTGAGCTGCCTGCCCATAACTGAACTCCCTAACATTGAATTGCCGGAAACCCGGCGGAACGTAACATTACGCGCCGAAGAAGTGACTATCCATAACTAGTGCGCCACCCCCGGCGGCTGACTAAATAGTAACAGGTTTGCGACGACGGAACAAAAAAAAGGCGGCATCAGGGCCGCCTTTCTTGATGACACTCCCAGTTGTAAGTCCGCTGCGCGGTTAGATCACGCCGATCAGCGGGGCATCCGCCGGCAGGGCCTCGACGACTACGGTCGTGTTGAGGACCTCGTACTGGCCGTTTGTAATCCGGTAAAGCTCGATGTCCACTGAATCGCCCGGTGCTTGCGCGCGGATCAGGTCCAGGAGCTTGCGCTGGCTGTCCACCCGCTCGCCGGCGACCTGCGTGATGATGTCATAGCGGAACTGGCCGTTCCGCCGCCGGTCGGATACGTAAGGCTTGAGATTGCCGTGCAGGGCCGGGCTGGATTCAAAGACATTGCCGACCACCACGCCGTAATCCACCGGCAGGTTATAGCGCAGCGCGCTCTGCGGCGAAACCTCGGCTTTCACGGACACCCCCAGCCAGGCGCGGATCACGCGGCCGTGCTGGATCAGATCCTCGAGCACTTCCTTGGCGGTGTTGATCGGGACCGCCAAGCCAATGCCTTCGCTGCCGCCGCTGCCCGAGATGATCATTTCATTGATGCCGATAATCTCGCCACGGGCGTTCAGCAGCGGCCCGCCGCTGTTGCCCGGATTGATCGAGGCGTCGGTTTGGATCAGGCCGGTCATCGTCTGGCCGGTCTGGCTGATCGACTCGCGGTTCAAGGCGCTGATCACGCCGCAGGTGACCGTCCAGTCCAGGCCGCGCGGGTTGCCGATCGCCACCACCCATTCGCCGACCTCGATCGACGCGGAATCGCCCAAGGTCGCCGTCGGCAGCGGGGAGTCCGCGTCGATCTTCAACAGGGCCAGGTCGGTCCCGGGATCGCTGCCGATGACCTTAGCGGTAAACTCGCGCCCGTCGTTAAGGACAACCAGGATCTCGTTAGCGTTGGCGGCCACGTGATGGTTGGTCAGGATATAGCCCGACGATTCGACGATGACGCCGCTGCCGGTGGACTCGGTTTCAATTTGCTGGGGGCGTAAAAAGAAATCGAAGCCTTCATATGTGGCGCGGTTGGTGATGTGCACCACCGCCGGTGAGACTTTCTTATAAACATCGGTGACGAAGCTGCCGCCTACGCCCGTGGTCGAAGCCGCGTTGACCTCCGCGGGATTGGCCGCCGGTTGGGCGAAGTTGACCCCTGCCGTAGTCTGGCCGCCGGCGGGGCTTTGGTCGCCGCTCGCCGCCAGGACATTCGCCAGCGCGTGCTGGCGGGGCAGGTTGCCGATGCCGAAGCCGGCCAGCAGGCCGACCAGGCAGGCCAGAATGACTGTCGTCGTAATTCTTGTCGTACTCATATGCTGCGATTATACGTTGCCGACCGAAGATTTACTAAAACATGCCGTTCGCCGGTACAGTCCGTATAATGGACATGATGGCAAACCGCACAGTCAACAAGACGTACCCGCCGGCGTTTGTGTTTCACTTGGCAGCGCTGGGCCTGTTGTTGATCCTTCTGGCCGCCCTGTGCGGCTGCCGGCCGCGACAGGCCGAGGAGGAGGTCGCGGGCGAGTACCTGGCGAGCAGCTCCAAGATGTACGGCAACACGAGCAATTTCGATATCCGCGATACCGTGGTCTATCCGGAGGCGGTGCGGGAAGGGCTGGGCAATCCCAGCATCAATGTCAGCGATAAGGAACTGACATTCAACCGCTGCACCTGGTGCCACGAGTGCGGTTTCCAGGCCGCCTTCGACTGGGAGCACTACGGCACTCAGGAGTGGTCGCCGAAATATACCGGCCAGGCTTGGCAGGCGCCGATCCAGCGCATGATGCGCATGGAGAACAGCTTCCTGCAGGAGGAGCAGATCGCCAAGCGGATCTACCAGTACCTGCGCGACGAGACGCTTGGCGTCTACGACGAGGAGGCCGACGACAAAAACGCCATCATCATCGAGGTGGATGAGCTGCCGGAATCGGCCCAGGAGGGTGACGAGGCCGGCGCCGCCGGTGAGGACGGCGGCACGGGCGGGGATGCCGGTGGCGCGGCGGAACCCCCCGCCGACGAGCCCGCGGACGGCGGTGCGGGCAGCAGCGACGAACAGGCCAGTGCCTGAGCGGCGGCCATGGACGCCTCCTACCTGAAATCCCAACTTGCCGCCGAGGCCGAGCGCCTGGGCTTCGTTGCGCTGGGGATCGCGGCGCCGGATGCCGTCCGGGCCGAAACCACCCGCCACGAGGAATGGCTCGCCCGCGGCTACGCCGGCGCGCTGGACTATCTGGGGCGCCGTCCGGCACAACGCTACGATCCGCGCTGGCTGCTGCCGGAGTGCGCCAGCGTGGTGGTGGTTGCGCACAGTATCTATACCGAGGCGCCCGGCTGGCCGGCGGCGGGGACGGCCAAGGTGGCGCGCTATGCCTGGGGGGACAACTACCACGAGGTGATCGGCGGCAAGCTGGCGGAGCTGGGCCGCTGGCTGGACGCGCGCGTGGATGGCCACCGCTGGAAGGCGACCGTCGATACCTCGCCGCTCAACGAAAAGGCCCTGGCGGTTGCCGCCGGTCTCGGCTGGCGCGGCGGGCATTCGCTGGTGCTTACGGCCGGCCTGGGCAGTTACTTCATGCTCGGCTGCCTGCTGACCAGCCAAGCCTTGCCGCCGGACGCGCCGGTGGACAACCGCTGCGGCGACTGCCGGCTCTGCCTCGACGCCTGCCCGGCGGACGCGCTGCCCGCGCCCGGCGTGCTCGATGCTTCCCGCTGTCTGAGTTATCTCAACTCCACCCGGCGCGGCGATCCGGCGTCCGCGCCCACGCTGGACGGCTGGCTCTACGGCTGCGATGCCTGCCAGCAGGCCTGCCCCTACAACTCCGCCCCTCCCGTGACGGCCGAACCCCGCGTTCAGCCCCGCCCGGGCATCCGCGAACTCACCGCCCGTGAAGTCCTGGATATGCCGCCGGCAGAATTTACGCGCCGCTTCGCGGGTACGGTCTTAGAGGAATACGGGCTAATGCGTCTGCAGGCTTCGGCCGCCTTAGTGGCCGGGCCGGATGATAGGCTGTAGCCAGCAAACGAAGCGGAGTGAGCTATGACTGGTTTGTTTACAATCATCATTATCTTTGTCGCCGCCATGTTGGCGGTGGCTTATGCGCGCAAGATGCAGCAGGGCGGGTTTACCAAGCTCGAACTGCAGCAGATGAAGACGCGCGGCTGGGCCGGCGGCATCCTGCTGGCCGTCGTCGTGCTGCTCGCCAGCAGCATCGTCGTCATACCCGTCGGCCAGCGCCTGGTGGTGTACAACCTGTTTACCCATCAGTTCTCCAAGCCACTGGCCGCCGGTTACCGCCTGGTCATGCCGGGCGTGTACGAGCGCCAGATGTACAACATCAAGACCCAGGAATACACGATGAGTGGCATCGTGGAAGAAGGTCAGATCGCGCGTTCGGATTCGATCCAGGTGCTGTCGAGCGACGGCCTGAAGATGGATCTCGATATTACGGTGCTTTACCACTTGGACCCCGAGGGCTTGAACGAACTCCATGCCTCGGTGGGCCGGGACTACGAGAACATCATCATCCGGCCCACGCTGCGCGAGGCGATTCGCAACGAGTTCGCGCAATACGAGGCGACGGAAGCTTATTCCGCCAGCCGCGAGGTCATCCAGAACAATCTGGTCGACCGCCTGCGCCTGGCGTTGGGGCAGTACAACGTGATCCTCGACGAAAAGGGAGTCAAGCTGCGCAATATCGCCCTGCCGCCGACGGTGGTGAACGCGATCGAGGAGAAAAAGGCCGCCCAGCAGCAGGCGGAGCAGATGGTCTATGTGCTGGACAAGGAGCGCCAGGAAAAGGAGCGTATCAAGATCGAAGCCGAGGCCCAGGCGGAGCGGATCCAGATCGTCAACGACGCGCTGGCCTCCAATCCGAACTACCTCAACTGGCTGGCGATCGACAAGCTCAACGAGAACATCGACCTGGTGATCAGCGACGGCAAGACGATCTTGAACCTGGACGCGATGCGATCAAACCACTAGTGCCGGTCGCGGTCGATGGCGCCGCGCCGTTCGCGCCAGGGCCAGAAGAAGAAGACGCCCAGCAGGTGTAACAGCGTCGCCGCGCCGAGCGGCACGAACCACAGCCGGCGCTGATCGATGCGTATATTGAGCAGCTCGATCCGCTCGTTCGCCGCGCCCACCGCTTCCTGGGCCGCCACGTAGCGTTCCTTGGCGGCCTGGACCAGATAGCTCATCTGGATCGCTTCGGCGCCGGTGTAGCTGACGCGCTCGCTGACCTGGCGCTCGTTGATCTCGTCGTAGGCGCCCTCGGCCTCTCGCAGCTCCGCGCGCAGCGTTGTCAGCTGCGTCTCGGTCTTCTGCCGGTCCCGGGTATCGGCGGCGATATCCCGCCCGATCTGCCAGCCGTAAGCCGCCGCGGCCACCACGGCCGCCATGCAATACACGGTAAGGACGAACGCCAGCGCTTTCATCGCCCTATTATGACGCGGGATCGCCCGATTCGTTTAACCAGCAGCGCGAGAAATGGCGCTCGCCCACGTCGAAGACTGGCGGTTCCTCGGCCCGGCAGCGCTCAGTGGCGAACGGGCAGCGGCTGGCGAAGGCGCAACCCGGTGGCGGCTGGGTGGCATCGGGCACCAGCCCCTCCAGCGGCTGGACCGGCGGCGCCGCGGGTTCGGGACGGGGGATCGCTGCCAGCAGGGCCTGGGTATACGGGTGGTGTGCCGCGGTATACACGCGCTCGACGGGCCCCTGCTCGACGATCTGGCCGAAGTACATCACCGCCACGTCGTGGCAGAGGAAGCGGACCACCGCCAGGTCGTGGCTGATGAACAGGTAGGCCATGCCGTGTTCGCGCTGCAGGCGGCCCAGCAGGTTCAGGATCTGGGCCTGGATCGAGGCGTCCAGCGCGCTGACCGGCTCGTCGGCGACGATCAGCTCCGGCTTGAGGGCCAGGGCGCGGGCGATCGCGACGCGCTGCCGCTGGCCGCCGGAAAACTCGTGCGGGTAGCGTTGGGCGGCATCGGGCGGCAGCTCCACTTCGCGGAGCAGTTCGCCGACGCGCTCCTTCCGCGTAGCGACCGGTACCCCGTGCACGATCAGCGGCTCGGCGATCGACTGGCCGACGCTCAGCCGCGGGTTGAGGCTCGACAGCGGGTCCTGAAACACGATCTGCATCCGCCGGCGCAGGCGCTTGAGCTCGGCGCCCGTCACTTGCAGCAGGTCGCGCCCGGCCAACTCGATCGTGCCGGCGCTGGGCTCGATCAACCGCAGCACCAGCCGGCCCGTCGTGCTTTTGCCGCAACCGCTCTCGCCAACCAGGCCCAGGGTGCGCGCGGCCGCCAGGCTGAAGCTGATGTTGTTGACGGCGCGCAGCTGGCGCCCGCCGGCCGCGGCGAAGCTGCCCGCCTTGACCGGGAAGTACTTGGTCAGCCCACTCACCTTCAGCAGCGGCTGGCTCATGCGCCGTCCTCCGGCGCATCGCCGTAGCGCGCGGCGAGATACCCGCGCAGAGCCTCGGCCCGCCGGCGTTTCAGGCCCAGCCGCCGCCGCAGATCACCCACGCCGATCTCGCCCGGCGGCAGGCCCCAGGTTGCCAACTCGGTCAGATAGCCGTCCAGTTCCACGCGCGTGAAGACAAAACCGTCCTGGGTTTCGACCAGCCGGCCCGCTTCGAACAGCCAGTGGATCACGTGCTGCTGCGCCGGAAAGCGCTCGGCCAGCCCGCTTTTCGGCTGGCCCTCCTCGCCGCCGTACAACGCCAGCATCGCTGCCAGCGCGCGCTGATCGTTAGCGCTGAGCGGAGGCGGGGCCAGCGCGCCGGCCAGCGTCACCACCGGTCCGGCTTCCGTGTCGGCGCAGGATAATTCATACTTTTCCGCCGCCAGTTGCAGCACGCGCGCGGCCAGCTCGGACTGCTGCAGGTTGAACAGGCTGGCGGCCAGTTCGACATTCAGTTCCGTCAGCAGTGGATTGCGCTTGGCGCCGGAGAGCCGCCGGCCCACTTCCGCGACGAGTTGGTCCAGGTACTCGCGCCAAGCCAGGAGCGGCCCAACGCGTTCGATGCGCGCGCCGTATTCCGGCCGGTCTGGACCCAGGCTGCGCCAGAGCGCCTTCCATTCCGCCCGCCGGATCGTCCCCCGGAGCGCCAGCTGGCAGGCCAGCCACCAGTGGGGTAGGGCGGGGGGGGCGGAACCGGCGGCATCGGCCAGCGCGCGGCCGACCGCCTTGAGCACGCCCGCCAGTTGCGGCCGCGGCCAGCTGCCGATCTTGCGCGGCGCCGGGCCCAGCAGTAGCAGGTCCTCCGGCGGCTTGCTGCCGCGGCGGCCGCGTTGTACCGGCAAACGGGTCGGGCTGGACGGCGCCGGCTCCGCCGCCGCCAGGCCTAGCAGTGCCTGGTGTTCCGCCAGGTAGTGCAGCGGCTCGAAGCCCAGCTTGTGACCGGCGGCCGCGGCTGCTACCGGCACCAGGTCCAGCGCGTGCTGGGGCGGGTGGTCGGTCAGCAGCACGGCCAGCAGTTGCGTCCGCTCGTTCCGGCGTCCGGCGTGGCGGTGCCGGGGAGGTCCCTGGTGATGGTTGCGCTCGCCCACGGTTGTATTCTACTGGGCGGCCAGCCGGGCTTCCACCGCGGCCACGTCCGCCGGTGTATCCACGCCGACCGGGTCGTAGTTCGTCGCCACCGCCAGGATGCGGATGCCGTCCTCCAGCGCGCGCAGCTGTTCCAGGCTCTCGGCCAGCTCCAGCGGCGAAGGCGGCAGGGCGCACAGGCGCGTCAGCACCGCCGGCGTATAGATGTAGATGCCAATATGCTTGTAATAAACGGCGTGTGCGGGGCGCCGCGCGTAGGGCACGGGATAACGTGAAAAATACAGTGCATAGCCATCGCGCCCAACCGCGGCCTTGACCACATCCGGCGTAGCGAGAATCGGCTGGTCGGCGGGTAGCGTCAGCTTGCGCACCAGCGTACCCATTCCCGCCCCGGCCGCGGCCGTGCCGGCGGCCAGCGCGTCGATCGCCGCGGCCGAGATCAGCGGCTCGTCGCCCTGGATGTTGACGTAATAGTCATAGCCCGTCTGCACCGCGGCCACCTCGCCCAGCCGGTCGGTGCCGCTGGGATGGTCGGCGCGCGTCATGACCACCTCGCCGCCGAAGCCGCGGACGCAGTCGGCGATCCGCTCGTCGTCGGTGGCGGCGATCACGCGGCTGAGCTCGCCGCACTGCGCCACGCGCTCGTAGACGTGCTGGATCATCGGCCGGCCGGCGATCAGCGCCAGCGGTTTGCCGGGAAAGCGCGTCGAGGCATAGCGCGCGGGGATTACGCCCAGGATTTGCATGGCGTAATTATCGCATTGTCCGGCGGTTAGCCGTCGGTGGTGCCGTCCCCCACTGAGCCGTGGGGATTGCTCATCGAACCGTGCGGATTGGCCATACCGCTCGAACCGCCCATGCCGCCATGCGGGCTGCCCATGCCGCCGCCCATTTGAGCGGAAGCCGGTGGCTCCGGCGGCTCCTCGCCGCGCACCTCGGCCAACCCCGAATCTACTTGCCAGTTCATGGTGTCGTCGGTGGCCAGCTGACGGGCTTGTTCATAGGCGACGATGGCTTTGTCGCTCTCGCTGAGTAGGTAATAAGCCTTGCCCAGCCCCAGCCAGGCCTCGAAACTGGCTCCATCACCCGTCGTAATTTGCGTTAGGTCGTTGACGGCGCGGCCCAGCTGCGCCTGGTCCGGCGTCTCCGCGGTATCGGCCAGCGCCACCATGGCCAAGGCGCGGTTGACCAGCGCCTGCTCATGGATTGCGCCATCGGCGACGGGATCAGCGGATTCCAGGTAACGGTCGTAATAGCCGATCGCCTTGGCCGGGTCGTCGAGCCGCGCATACACGTCGGCCGTCAGCAGCAGGGACTGGCCGCTGCCCTCGGTCAGCTCGATCAGCTTGTCCAGCGCGGCCAGGCCGCCGTCGATATCGCCGCTCTGCAGGGCGATCAGGCTTAGCTCCATGCCCTTGGTTTCGAAGTCGTCGCCCAGTTCCTCGCGCTGCTCCGCCAGCGCCGCCATCGCTGCGTCCAGCTCCGGACGCACCTGCGCCGCGCGGCCGATCATCCCGTAGGTCTGGTACAGCGTCGCCAGGGATTCCACGTCCAGCGGGTCCGCGGCCAGATTGGCGCGCAGCTGCTCGAAGTCCGGCATGCCCGTGGCCGTATCAGAGCCCATGCCGTGCGGGCTGACACCCGAGCTGGAACCCATCTGCCCGCCCGAGGTGCCATGCGGATTGCCTGTGGCGGTTGCCATCGTGCCGGGTTGCTCCGGTGACTTGGGCAGCAGCAGCAGCCAGGCGATCGCCGCGATCGCCAGGGCCAGGATCGCCAGCGCGGTCCAGTTGACGCCGGCGCTCTTGGGCTTATCGGCGACTTCGGGCGTCAGCGGTGTGGCGCACTGGTCGCAGTACTTCGCCTCGGCACGCATCTCCGCGCCGCAACTCGGGCATTTGTTATCCATGCCTGCACCTCGTTAGTAATAGGTAGCTGTTACCCGCCCGACGGCTACTTTACTTCTTCTTCAGGCAGATACAGGAAATAACCGCCCTCGGGCCGTTTTCTGAGACAATTGACCACGGCATTGTCATTGACGAACAGCAGCATGTTGCCGCCCGTGACTTCCAGTTGCATGACCGCTTCGGCGGTGCTCATCGGCTTGGCTGGGAACCGCTGGATGATGATCTCCGGCGGTTCGATGTTCAAGTCTTCCACGATAACGGGCTCGACGGGGTAGGGCAGGACGGTCGACCGGCCGGGCTTGCCGCGCGGTTTGTCGGTCAGCTTGGTCTTGAGCTTCTTGAGCTGCCGGCGCAGCTTATCGAGTACGGCATCGACGGCGCTATAGAAACTGCCGTCGTCTTCCTCGGCCTTGAGCGTCTGGCCCGGCGCGTTGACGATGGCTTCGACGCGGAATGCCTTGTTCGGGTTCTTGCTGGCGTTCTTGGTCATCGTGACTTTGACCGACTGAACGCGGGTTGACAGCTTCGTGAGTTTGCCGATCTTGCGCTCGGTGTAGAGGGTCAGATCATCCGCCAGATCGACGTTTTTGCCTTTAACAATAACTTCCAAGTCCATCCTCCGCTGTGATAATCGCTATTAACCGAAGCACAGCGCCAAGACTCTCGCGTGCCCCGTCGCGTTCACCGGCCACGGTCACTCCGGCGGCCGGCTCAGCTTCCATTACATCATAGCAGAACTAACCTGCCGCCCAAGCCGAATAATCGACATTTAACTCAACAATACGGGATACTCAGCTCCGGGGTCGGTTGAATCAACCCGTCTGAAAATCCGCTGCTTTCCTGCTCCGCCCGGGCGTCGCCCAAGCCTAGTCAGACTGCCGGGGATTCACGATCCTGCCCATGAATAACACGGCATGTGTCTCAGTATCCTGAATCAGGAAGATGAACGGATGATCGGCCTTGAACTCGATCCGCTCGGGGGGCTCGTGAAACATGACCTTGCTGTCATAACCAATGACCGCCGTCGCCGCGGCGGCGCCGACGCCTTCCTCGTTCACCTCGGTGCTGACCTTGTGAATTATTTCGCCGATGAAAACGTTGCCCCGGCTTGAAGTGCCCATGCCGGTTAGATCAGCACGCGCTGGTGAGAATGCATCGGTTATGCCCATCACCGCGAGATTATCAATAAGCTGGCAATCGAAGGTTATTTTGAACTTCGGCAGGAACAGGTCGGTCTCGGTGTCCTTCAAATGCCTGTTGATATCCGCCAGCAACTCACCAGTGAGTTGGTTTTCAACGTCGCCAATGCCAAATGTTTCATTGGGCAGGATGATCAGCAGCGATATTACGTTACTGCACAACGGCATGCTCAGCGCGGTGAAATCATCCGTCATTGCCACCGGGTATTTCTGGCTTTTGGTCAGCATTGGGACTTTCGGTTTGCTGAGCCTGCCAACCGAGAAAGGCAAGTCTTTTACATCATAGGTGTCATTAGGCGGCCAGCCCAGGTCAAGGGTCAGGCAGCTGACCAGCACCACCGCACTGTCGTCGTTGACAACGCCCTGGTCGACAACCTGCGGCACCTGGCCCAGCGTCTGGGCGTTGGTCCAGGCGTTGATCCGGCGCACAGCCTCCGCACTGCCGAGATCAATGGTCTCGATCTTCGCGTTGAAGTCATTTTCCACCAGCCGCTGGTAATGTTTATCAATAGTGAACCGGTCGGCGAGCCAGAGCGAGTTGGCCGTGAACACGCCGCCGATGATCAGCCCGGCGGACGCTTCGTCGGCATCCATCCCCAGCTCCTCTGCGTACTCATAGTAGTCATGTGATTCGCCGCGCACCTGGTCAAAGCGACAGCACTGGTCACCGAAGGCTTTGACCAGCTGTTCATCAGGCAGGTCAAAGCGCATGACATCCTTGATTTGCTGCTTGGTATTGCCCTTGGCCCCGGCGTAAACCATGGCGAGCGCGGTGGAGATGCTGAACGGCGAAAAGGTCAGGTTCTCGCCTTCAGCTACCAGGCGCTGATACAAATCGCAGCCGAAATCATTGTTGTTCCCGGCCAGTGCCGTCATTTGCACGTAGTCGAGTTTACGCTCCGGCCAGTGCTTGTACTGCGACGCAAGGGCTATTCGGTCCTTCACCCCGCCAGGAGTATCTCCTGCAACAGCTGAGCCGGACCCCGCCCTGTCCGGTGCACCAATTTTCATCCAGAGGAAATACGCCGCGATAACCACGATTGGCAAGATGATGATTAGCAGGAGAACCGGCTTTCTGTTAGCTTTCGATTTACCGCCCATGGTTATCCGACTTTTCCGGAGTAATCCGGGTTCCGCTAGTTAGTCGGCAGCGTCAGTTTGCCTGGAGATAGGCTTGCTCCATCTCGGCGAGCCTTTTTAATTCCTCTAACTCCCTTTCAAGCATCTCGATATATTCCGCATCACCGGATTCCTGAGCTGCGGCCAATTCCTGCTCAAGTAGCTGAATCTGGTCCGCCAGTAGTTGGATCTGGCTATTGTGAAAACTCGGATCGGTCGAGCGGCAGCCGCCTGCCAGCAGGAGAAATACCAGGATCAGCAGCACCAGACAGCGCATATGCCCACCCTCAACTCAAGATGATTTCATTCTAACACCGGCAGGACGCCTTCGAATCTGCTATCATCGCAGTGGCTGATGGCATTAAAGCAAAACATCCGGAATTTCTGCATCATCGCGCACATCGACCACGGCAAGTCGACCCTGGCCGACCGCGTGATCGACCTGTGCGGCGCGATCGAGGACCGCAAGATGCAGGAGCAGGTCTTAGACCGCATGGACCTGGAGCGCGAGCGCGGCATCACGATCAAGCTGCAGGCGGTGCGGCTCAACTATCCGTCCAACGACGGCCAGACCTACGAGCTGAACCTGATCGACACGCCGGGCCACGTCGATTTCACCTACGAGGTCAGCCGCAGCCTCAAAGCCTGCGAGGGCGCGATCCTGTTAGTCGACGCCGCCCAGGGTATCGAGGCCCAGACGCTGGCCAACCTGTACCTGGCGCTCGATGCCGATCTCGAGATCATTCCGGTGCTCAACAAGATCGACCTGCCGGTGGCGCGGCCCGAGGAGGTCGCCAAGGAGATCGTCCAGGTGATCGGTGGCCGGCCCGAGGAGATTCTGGCCGTAAGCGCCAAGACCGGTCAGGGCGTTGAGGCGGTGCTGGAGGAAGTCGTAAAACGCATCCCGCCGCCCGAGGGCGACGATGACGCCCCGCTCAGGGCGCTGGTCTTCGACAGCCATTATGACAAGTACCGCGGCGTGATCACCTATTGCCGCGTCTTCGACGGTACGGTCAAGGTCAACGACCAGTTGCTGATGGTCAGCACGAAGAAGAAGTACGAGGTCGGCGAGGTCGGCGTGTTCTCGCCGGAAATGCTGCCCGTCGACAGCCTCAAGGCCGGCGAAGTCGGCTATATCGTCAGCGGGATCAAGACGATCACCGAGGCGCGCGTCGGCGATACGATCACCTACGCCACGCGGCCTTCCACCAAGCCGATCAGCGGCTTTCAGGAGGCCAAGCCGCTGGTGTTCTGCAGCTTCTATCCCAGCCTGGCCGAGGACGTGGATGAGCTCAGGGCCAGCCTGGAGAAGCTCAAGCTCAACGACGCCGCGCTGCACTTCGAGCAGGAGAGCTCCGAGGCGCTGGGCTTCGGCTTCCGCTGTGGCTTTCTGGGCCTGTTGCACATGGAGATCATTCAGGAGCGGCTCGAGCGCGAGTACGACCTGGACCTCGTCTCCACCAGTCCCAGCGTGGTCTACCAGGTGCACATGAAGGATGGCAGCCTGCTGGTGATCGACAATCCGGCGCGCTATCCCGAGCTGACCAGGATCGACTTCATCGAGGAGCCGGTCGTCGAGGCGCAGATCATCGTGCCCGGCAAGTACATGAGCCAGGTGATCGAGCTGGCCAAGAAACGCCGCGGCGACTTCGTAAACAGCGAGTACATCGGCGCCGACCGCCTGAACCTGACATTCAGGCTCCCGCTGGCCGAGATCCTCTACGACTTCTACGACAACATTAAAAGCCTTTCGCGCGGGCTGGCCAGCTTCGACTATCACTTCGCGGGCTACCAGCGCGCCGACCTGGTCAAGGTCGACATCCTGGTCAACGCCGAGGCCGCCACCGCGCTGAGCTTCATCTGCCACCGCGACGAGGCGCACTACCGCGGTAAAAAGGTGGTCGAGAAGCTGCAGCGCACCATCCCGCGCCACCAGTTCCAGATCCCGCTGCAGGCCGCGATCGGCACCAACATCGTGGCGCGGATGAACGTCGCGCCTTTAAGAAAGGACGTGACGGCGAAGTGTTACGGCGGCGATATCACCAGAAAGCGCAAGCTGCTGGAGAAGCAGAAGAAGGGCAAGGCGCGGATGAAGATGATCGGCAGCGTCGATATCCCGCAGGAGGCCTTCCTGGCCGTGCTGACCTACGACACCCCGGCGAAGAAAAGGGACAAGGGGAAGTAGCGTAGGGCCGGCATTCATGCCGCCCGAGCAGGCCAATGGCCATAGGCCATAAGCCAAAGTCGAGCAAGCCCCGGTGCGCGCGTCCGGGCAAGTGAAAGTGGAAAGTAAAAGTGAAAGTGGCTTGAAACTCACTGCTTGTCCAAAGACCTTTATACTTCCACTTTCTACTTCTGCTTGTTCGCACAACCAGGGGCCGTCGCCGCTACGAACTTAACGGGCTCGGGGAGAAGGGGCCGCGTGCATTATACTTGGATCAGGAGAGGGACATATGCAACGCTCACGGACAGGCCTGAAGGTGTTGGGGATTATCGCGCTGCTTTTTGTGGCGGCCGTGTTGTGGGACTGCCTGCACGGATGGCAAACGGCTGTTACCTATCCTGGTACTCCACGGGCACAGTTGAACTACGGGCAGCAGCTGCCCTGGCGAGTGCTCGACAGCGGGCCGCTTTCCTATGTGCGTGCCGTGGCCCGGGGTGATAGCGGAGTGATGGGCGGGCTGACCACCGGCAACTTCGATGCCGATCCCGACGACGAACTGCTGCTGATTCGCCGGCACAGAGGTCACGTCTACGAGGTCGACGGCGCCAGGCGAACGGTGGGAATTCACGGAAACGCATACCTGATGCAGGTCACCAGCTGGGACTACGACGGAGACGGCATTGACGAAGTTATTCCCGAACCGATGATATATGACGTGGTAAAAAACCGCGCAAGTTCGGCCACGGGCAATCCGCCCACCACGACTCCGATCATCGATCTGTCCGGACAGTTGGTTGCCAGCCCGAACGGTTTGCCGAACCTGAGCGATGAAGCGCTGGTCGGCGATTACGACGGGGACGGTCGCGATGAGCTGTGGCTGTACGACGGTGCGACCATGCTGGTCTATAGCACCGGCGGTACGCTGATGGCAAAGCTGAGCCTGCCCGGATATAACTTGGGCAGCGCGGTCGGCGACATCGACGGCGATTCGCTGGAGGAGTTGGTGGCCGAGGCTGCCAAGCCGAGGGAGCTCGTCAGCGTCGGCAAGGACCAGCAGCGGACAGTACTCGGTAGCTGGTCAGAGATGGATGGCTCGAATAATTGCGCCGATGTTGACGGGGACGGCCGGGCCGAATTCCTGACCGGCACCAACGGCTACTACACCGGTGACGGCGTGTTCGTGCCCCTGCAGGCTCCGCCGGGCGCCAGGCGGGGCGACATGCCGCTGACCAAGCCGGTGGCCGGCGACTTCGACGGTGACGGGGACACCGAGATCGCCGTCGTCAGTGACGGTATGCCGTTCGGCTCCGGTATCCTGCTGTATAGCAGCAATGGAGCCTGTGAGTACTACGAGGAATTCGGCGATTCGGTATGGTCGGTGGCCGCGCTCAACAGCGGCGGGCAGGACTACCTGGTGGTGCAGCTGACAACCCGACTCCTGATCTACCCCTGAGTGCCGGCCGCCAGGCTGGCGGCGCTCCGCCCCAGCGCCAGTTACTTCCATCATGAACTTACTATTAAGCTGTTTCCCCCGATAAGCAGGGTAGTACCTGCTTTGATGCTGGTATTGCCGAATCACACCGATGGGAGCTGAGTTTTCATGCGTGCAGTGATGGTCAACGAGCCGGGCGGGCCGGAGGTGATGCGGATCGCCGCGGACCTGCCGTTGCCGGAGCCCAAGCCCAACGAGGTGCGGATCAGGGTCGCCTACGCCGGGCTGAACTTCTTCGACGTGTTGCAGCGCAGCGGGCGCTACCTGCGCAAGCCGAAGTACCCCACGGTACTCGGCGGCGAGATCAGCGGCATCGTCGATCAGGCCGGCGACAGCGTCAACCACCTCTCGCCGGGCCAGCCCGTCTGCGCGCTGACCGGCTCGTCGGGCGGCTACGCCGAGTACGCCGTGGCCGAAGCCGACGCGGTGATCCCGCTGCCGCACGCGATGCCCTTGAAGCTGGCGGCGGCCTATCCGCTGCAGGTGCTGACCGCCTGGGGCGTACTCAACGTCAGCGCCAAGGCGCACCATCCCGGCGAGTGGGTGCTGGTCCATGCGGCGGCCGGCGGGGTGGGCACGATCCTCTGCCAGCTGGCGCGCGACGCCGGCAACCTGGTGATCGCCACCGCCGGCACGGACGAGAAATGCGCGCACGCCAAAAAGCACGGCGCGCAATGGGCGATCAACTACAAGACCGAAGCCTGGCCGCAGCGCGTGCGCGAGATCACCGGCGGCCACGGCGTGGACATCATCTGCGACAGCGTCGGCAAGGAGACCCAGACCGGCAACATGCGCGCGATCGCCAACTTCGGGCGCGTCGTGATCTTCGGCTATGCCTCGGGCGAGCCCAAGTACGACATGAACGTACTGTGGGGGCGCTCGGCCGGCATCACCACCTACGGCCTCTACCACCACGTGCTGCACGAGACGATCACCAAGCGCAGCATCCGCGAAACCCTGCCGCGCGTGATCAACGGCGAGCTGAAACTGCCGGTCGGCGGAATCTATCCGCTGGAGCAGGTGGCCCAGGCACACGAGGCGCTGGAGGGCCGCCAGACCATCGGCAAGCTTTTGTTGGAGATCGACGGCAACCTGCGCTCCGAGCGGCGCCAGTAGCCAGCGGGTGGTATAACCAAGGCATGGGCGCACCACGCTACACGGTTTACAAGGAGCAGGATTTCGCCGCCGCGCATTTCCTTCGGGAGTACCACGGCGCCTGCGAGCAGCTCCACGGGCATAACTACCGCGTGCGGGTCTATGCCACCTGCGACGAGTTGGACGCCGAGGGGATGGTGCTTGACTTCACCGCGCTCAAGCAGGCGATCCAGGAGGTAATCGGGCGCTTCGACCACCGGTTGCTGAACGAGATCCCGCCGTTCGACGAGCTCAATCCGACGCTGGAACTCCTGGCGCGCCACATCTGCGATGCGGTCGCCGCGCGGCTGGACGACGAGCGCGTGCAAATCACCGAGTGCCACCTCTGGGAGACCGACCGCAACTGCGTGATCTACCGGCGGTGACGTTTAGCAGCGTTAACAGCAAGAGTTAGCTTGACTGGTGTACTTGCCATTATCGCAAAGTACTACTCAGTTGCTCGTACATAGTCAAAGGTGATCGCGTTGTGAATTACTCCGCTGTGCCCATAGACACGCACATAGCAGACGGGGGGTTCAAACCATACTTGGCGTGTTTGATGCTCAACGGGTGAGTACTCCTGACCCTCAAACCAGATCTGGCGATAACGGTCGTCGATTGATGCGAAGTAATTCATTTCGTCGTTACTCAGCACGTGAATGTACATATCGCCGGCGGAAAACGAATTGGAGTTGAGCCGCGGGTAACGTCCATTTACCGGGCTGATGATTTGCTCCATCTCGCCGGCGGGTAATTCCGTGATATCGACTCCCATTGCCGACGCGCATATTTCTGGAGTGAGTTCTGGTGGAATGCTGCCGAACTTGTCGTAATACGCATCCGCGTACTTCATGACCAAGCACCACCACGTACCCAGGGCCAACCGATTGTCCGGATTGCTAGGATCAAGACAACCGCCGATCATGTAGGCTTCCTCGTTGGTCATCTGGTTCCGGGGCGTATACTGGATAAAAGTAATTTCTCCGTAGTTCCACTCCGCCGGATAAACGCTGTCCGGATCGCTATAGTTATACGGAAGTGGAACAGCTTCGTAATTGTCACAAGGATGGGCGAATGCGGCTCCAGTCAGGCAGGCCACGCTTGCGATTAAACCTAAGAAGGCAACGATAATCCTCACTGTCATATTTCTAGCTCCTAAATAATCTCTGATCTACCAATATTGGTAGAAAATCTTCTACTTAGCCCCGCGTCTGTTTCTACTGTGAAGGCCACGGCAATATCGGGCCTGGTACGGAACCACCATACTCGGGATGGTCATAGCAAATCTCAAACTGATCTCGCCCCGTCTCCCGCCATGACGAGTAGATGCACCCCGCACAACTTGTGACCTCCGTACTCACAAACCACTTCTGATAACAGGGCTCATCACAAGGCCAAGACTCTTCGATCCCTGTGAACCTAAACTCAGTGATGGTGACTGTTGTCATAACGGGATCGCACTGTGGAACAGGACAGATCGCCGTGTAACAATCAACTACCCTGCTTGTTGTTACAATCGAGTCGCAATCGTATTGCGCGAGTGCGCTGACAGGTGCCACAACTATTGTAACAAAAAACAAGACGATAGCAAGCGTTGCATAACTGTAAAGGTGTGTTTGGTGCATATTACTGCGCCATCCGAAGGGATTACAGCTCTCCGGTGATACCAGAGTACAAAATAATAGCACTCTCCGGAGGGAGCTGTCAAGATATTACATCGTGATTAGAGCGCGGCGAGACACACGCTATTGCATTAAGGCTGAAGGCTGGGAGGCCGAGCGCAACCGCGTGATCTACCGGGGGTGATGGTGGATGGGGTGCGCCGGCAGCCTGGCGAACGGGGCAGGTTCAAGGTTCAAGCGTGGAGGTTCAAGGGCTTGCGCTGCTTACTAGTATCACAATCCCGCCGTGGCGGGATTGTGCGAAACAGCTTATGTTTAAGTCGTAAGTTTAAGTACGTTGATAGCTACCGTGCCAGAATGATTTGTAGCATTCGTTTCTGTTGCTCAGAAGATTCTGAAAAGCAGACATAAGGCCCGCTTTCTCTATATTGATCAAAGCCCTTTAACATCAACTTACTATTTGAACTTCTTCACGCAAGCACGAGGGCTTGCGTTACTTATCTCTTCTGACAACTGGTAACTGCCAACAATCCTCTGTGGCAGGGCTCCCCGAGCCCGTGTGGAAGGCGTCCCCGACGCCGTCTTTACGAAGCGGACGCTGGGTCGGGGACCCACCGCTACACGCCTCTCTTGGCCGGTAACCCGCATGAATACAGGGCGAAGCCTGGCTTCGCCCCTACCCAAGCCTGGCCACTGACATCCAGTAACTTCTTCCGCTATAACACAATTCCGCCGGAAACATGATATGCTTGCGCACGGGCCGGCCTCGGCCAGCGGCCATCAACCAGCTGGTATTCGCGTTGACGCGCCTTGGCGCGCGTTGACACTGTGTCGGCTGTTTGGTATATTCTTTAGCTCGATATTGTAGGACCGGGAGGTTCATGAAGCGAGGCGGTAAAGGTAAACGACCCGATAGGAAACCGGAGGTTCAGACGGACCACCGCGTCAACCGGCAGATTCGCGCCCGGGAAGTGCAGTTGATCGATGACCAGGGCGAGAATCGTGGAATCACGCCAATCCAGGAAGCCTTGCAGATGGCCGAGGAAGCGGGTCTGGACCTGGTGGAAGTCGCGAAGAACGCCAAGCCGCCGGTCTGCAAGATCATGGACTTCGGCAAGCTGGTCTATCAGTCGAAGAAGAAGAAAACCGTCTCGAAGAGCGCGACATCTCTCAAGGAGATTTCGTTCTCGATGAAAATCGGTCCGCACGATATCGAAACGAAAATGAAGAAGGCCAAGCAGTTCCTTGAAAAGGGGCACAAACTCAGGATCAATCTGATCCTGCGCGGACGCGAACGCGCCTATGCCGATACCAACGGCAAGGAGCAACTGCAACGGTTGTGCGCGATGCTGGAAGGCGACGCTATCGTCGAGCAGATGAGCAGAGGCATGGTGGGCAACCGCATGTCGGCGATCCTGTCGCCGACCAAGAACTGAGCCAAGCAGCCAGTTTGCTTTTCCCAACGCAATTGCGCGGGCTGAGCGTCCGGTTTGGTGTTCCTTACTGCCGGCTTCGGAGGATATAGATGCCGAAAATGAAGACCCACAAGGCCACGGCCAAGCGCCTCAAGGTGACGGGCGGTGGCAAGATCATGCACAAGCGCCCCGGGGGCGCGCACCTGCTGTCGGGCAAGACCCGCCGGCGCAAGCGCCGGTTCAAGGTGCTCAGCGCCGTCAAGCCGGCGGACGCCAAGCGCTTCGCCAAGCTGATCCGTCCGGGAGGTGAACTCTAATGCCACGCGCCAAGACAGCAGTCGCTTCCCGCCGCCGCCGCCATCGCATCATGAAGGCCGCGCAGGGCTTCCGCGGCACGCGCCGCCGGCTCTACCGCGCCGCCAAAGAGGCCGTACGCCATGCGATGCAATATGCCTACAACCATCGCCGCACGCGCAAGCGCGAGTTCCGGCGCTTGTGGATCGCCCGCATCAACGCCGCCAGCCGCGCCAACGGCCTGCCCTACAGCCGGCTGATGGCCGGGCTGAAGCGCCACAACATCGAGATCAACCGCAAGGTTCTGGCCGAGCTCGCCATCCGCGATCCGCAGGCTTTCGCCAAGCTGGTCGAACTGGCGAACACTTAAACCACACCAGTCCAGTGCTGCCGCCGGCCGGATGCGTCCGGCGGTGTCTGCGGCGCGTAATTAATCCAGACCGGCGGTAGAATACAGCCATGCGCATTGTGATCATTGGTGCGGGCGAGGTCGGCGCTTATCTGGCGCAGTACCTGGTGGCCGAGCACCACAACGTTACGCTGATCGACACAGATCCCGAAAAGATCGAGCGGATCAGCGACCACCTGGATTTGAAGGTCCTGATCGGCTCGGGCACCGATATCAGTGCGCTTAAGGAGGCCGAGGTCGACAAGGCCGACCTGCTGCTGGCGATGACCAACTCGCAGGAGGCCAACCTGCTGGCCGCCTATTTCAGCAAGCGGCTGGGTACGCCCGGCACGATCGCGCGGATCTCCAGCGACGACTACGCGGCCTCCAGCACCGGCTTTTATCGCCAGCACCTGGGTATCGACCTGGTGATCAACCCCTCGCTGTTGACCGCCGCCGAGGCCACCGCCGTGATCCAGGCGGGTTGCGGCAGCGGCATTCGCGAGTTCGGCTTCGGCCGGATCCACTTCCGCCCCTTCGAAGTCTTCCCCGACAGCCCCTTCACCACGCGGCCGATCAGCGAACTGCGCCTGCCCGGCGCGATGATCGCCGCGGTGGTTCGCGACGGCGAGGTGCTGGTCCCGCGCGGTGACGACGTAATCCAGGCCCACGACCGCCTCGTCGTGATCTGCAAGCCCGAGGCGATCCGCTACGTGCAGAAGGGCGTCGGTGAGCGCAAGGACCACGTGCGCCGGATCATCATCGTGGGTGGCGGGGACGTCGGCGCGGCGATCGCCCAATACTTCGACACGCCGCGCTACCGCGTCAAGCTGTTCGAATACAACCGCCGGCGGGCCTGGCAACTGGCCGACGAGCTGAACCACATCAAGATCATCGACGACGATGGCGCCGACATCGACGTGCTCGATGAGGAGTACCTGAGCACGGCCGAGGCCTTCGTCGCCGCCACGGGCTCCGACGAGACCAACCTGATGGCGGCGGTGCTGGCCCGTGAGCACGGCGTCAAGCACACGATCGCCATCGTCGACAAGCCCCAGTTCACCGAGCTGGGCAAGAAGCTCTCGATCACCGCGACGCTCTCGCCGCGCCTGCTGGCCGCCAACCAGGTGATGGCCTTCGTCCACGGCGGCGGCGTCAACCGCGTGGCGCTGGTCGCCGAGGGCCAGGCCGAGATCATCGAATTCCAGTCCTCGGCCTCCTTCGAGCACCTCGACAAACAGCTGTCCGAGATCGACTGGCCGCGCGGGGTGCGCGTCGGGGCGATCATCCGCGGCGACAAAGCGGTGATTCCCAAGGGCGATGACGTGATCCTGGAGGGCGACAGCGTGGTGCTGTTCGCCGTGCAGAAGCAGCTGCCCTGGGTCGAGGCGATGCTGGCCCGTAACAAGGAGGCGCAGCAGGTGATCAGCGAGGCCGACCTGGAGCCGGCGCAATGAACTTTCGCGCCGCCGCCCGGCCGATCGGCTACATCCTGTGGCTGTTGGCGTTCAGCCTGCTGTTCCCGCTGATCGTCTCGCTGGGCGAAATCCACAGCACGCCGGGGGCGTTGCTCGGTTTCATCATGGCCGTAGTCGTCGCCGCCACGCTGGGCGGTTGGCTCTGGGTGATCGGTACGGGCAAGAGCGAGGACCTGCACCGCAAGGAGGGCCTGTTCATCGTTTCCGGCGGTTGGGTGCTCTCCGGCCTGATCGGGGCGATCCCCTTCTACGTTTCGCAGACGATTCCCAACCTGATCGACGCGATCTTCGAGTCGATCAGCGGCTTCACCACGACGGGCGCTTCGGTGCTGACCGACATCGAGGTGCTGCCGCATTCGATCCTGCTCTGGCGTAGCGAGACCCACTGGCTGGGCGGGATGGGGATCGTCGTGCTGTTCGTGGCGATCCTGCCCGCGCTGGGCATCGGCGGCAAGCACCTGTTCCGCTTCGAGGCCACCGGCCCAGAGAAGAGCGGCCTGCATCCGCGCGTCGCCGATACGGCGCGTTCGCTGTGGCTGATTTACACGGGCATCTCGCTGGTGGAATTCCTGATGCTGTGGATCGGCGGCATGACACCGTTCGACGCCGTCTGCCACACGTTCGGCACGATGGCCACCGGCGGCTTCTCGACGAAGAACGCCAGCGTCGGGTACTACAGCACCTACTTCCACGTCGTAATCACCTTCTTCATGTTCCTCTGCGGCGTAAACTTCTCGTTGTACTACCAAGCGCTCCGGAAGCGCTTCCTGTTCTGGAAGGATCCCGAGTTCCGCTGCTATGCCCTGTTGCTCTTCAGCACGATCGTGCTGCTGTTGATTAACCTGCTCTGGCAGGGCAATGTCGGCTTCCTGACCGCCCTGCGCGACAGCGCCTTCGTCGGCACCTCGATCATGACCACCACGGGCTTCGGCACGGCGGACTTCGAACAGTGGACGCCCTTCGCCCAGGGCCTCTTGGTGATGGTGATGTTCGTCGGCGGTAGCGCGGGCAGCACCGGCGGCGGGATCAAGGTCGTCCGCGCGCTGATTACCGTGCGCTGGGCCTGGAAGCACGTCGCGCACAGCTTCCGCCCGCACGCCGTGGTGCCGCTCAGGATCGGCGGCCATGTCGTCGATCCCGAGATCGAGGACCAGGTGGTCAGCTTCAGCCTGCTGTTCATGGGCTGGTTTCTGGCCGGCGTGATCGTGCTGTTAGCCTGCGGGCACGACCTGGTGACGAGCGTCACGGCCAGCGTGGCCAGCGTCGCCAACATCGGCCCCGGCCTGGGGCTGGTCGGCCCAACGGACAACTACGCGCACATCCACATTCTGGCCAAGCCCGTGCTGGCGCTGTTGATGCTGGTCGGCCGCCTGGAGGTCTTCGCCATCACCGTGCTGTTCTTGCCGGGCTTCTGGCGGCGGTAACCAGTAGAGGCGGCACTCGTGCCGCCCGGGGAGCCCCAAGTGGCTCCCCTACTGCTGACATGACGATTTCCCCTCCCCATCTTGCCGGCGGCGCGTTATCATATTCGCGCATTACAGGGTACTTATGAGCAAGCGTGTCGACATCAGTTCGTCCCGGTTGCTGGTGGCTTCCTTCGCCGGCGCCATCGCCGCGGGCACGCTACTGCTGGCGCTGCCCGTGATGTCCCAGGCGCCGTATCACAACCTGACCTTCATCGAGGCGTTGTTCACCTCCACTTCGGCCGTCTGCGTCACCGGTCTCACCGTCCGCGACCTGGGTTCCACCTTCAGCGGCTGGGGCCAGGTCGTCGTGCTACTGCTGATCCAGGCCGGCGGGATCGGCGTGCTGACGTTTTCCAACCTGTTTCTGATCGCCCGCCAGCGGCGGCTGCCCTATCACCAGCGCCTGCTGATCGAGCAGGCTCACGGGTCGCTGACCCGCTACTCGCCGGCCGAGATCGTCCGCAAGGTCTTCAGCTACACCCTGGCCAGCGAGCTGCTGGGCGCGATCGTGCTCAGCTGCCGGTTCGCGCAGGACTACCCCTGGCCGCGCGCGCTGTGGCTGGGCGTGTTCCATGCGGTCAGCGCTTTCTGCAACGCCGGTTTCAGCCTGTTCAGCACCAGCCTGGAGGGCTACCGCGACGACTGGACGGTCAATGTCGTGATCATCGTCTTGATCGTACTCGGCGGCCTGGGCTTCATCGTCTTCGCCGATCTCGGCTACTACCTGCGCGGCCGGCTCAACGGGGTCCGGCGGATGCTGACGCTGCACTCGCGGGTGGTGCTGCTGTCCAGCGGAATTCTGATCCTCGGCGGCACGGCCCTGTTCATCCTGCTGGAGTGCGTCAATCCGGTGATGAACCAGCCCTGGTGGGGGCTGGCGCACAACAGCCTGTTCCTGGCAGTGACCAGCCGCACCGCCGGATTCAACACGGTGTCGATCGGCCAGTTGACCAACCCGTCGCTGTTGATCCTGATCCTGCTGATGCTGGTCGGCGGTTCGCCGGGCTCGACGGCCGGCGGGGCGAAGACCACGACGGTGGCGGTGCTGTTCGCGCTGGCGCTGGCGCGCCTGCGCAACCGCCCGCAGGTGGAGATCCTCAACCGCAGCATTCCCGAGGACCTGGTCTCCAAGGCGGTGGCCACCTTCTTCGGCTTCGGCCTGATCATGACGCTGGGCCTGATCCTGCTGCAGGTGTTCGAATCGGCCGGGCTGCAGCACGTCGCCGCGCGCAGCCAGACGCTCGACCACCTGTTCGAGGTGGTCTCGGCGCTGTGCACGGTCGGGCTGTCGACCGGCATCACCGCCTCGCTGGCGGTGCCCAGCCAGCTGACGCTGGTGGGCCTGATGTTCGTCGGCCGCCTGGGACCTCTGCTGATCGGCATTTCGCTGATCGGCCAGCGCCGCCGCGTCGAATACACCTTGCCCGAGGAGCAAGTTAACATTGGGTGAGAATATGGAAAAACAAACACTGCCGCGTACTTTCCTGGTCGCCGGCCTGGGCCGGTTCGGTTCGCAGGTCGCCCAGCAGCTGGCCGGGCAGGGCGCCGTGGTCCTCGCCGTCGATATCGACGCCGACAAGGTGGAGGAGATCAAGGATTACGTGCCACGGGCGGTCTGCCTGGACGCCGCCGATTCGGAGGCGATGGCCGCGGTGGGCGCCTTCGATCTGGACGTGGCGATCATCGCCTTTCCCGGCCGCTTCGACAAGTCCGTGCTGGTTACCCACGCCCTGCGCAAGCACCACATGAAGCGGATCATCGTGCGCGTGACCACCAGCGAGGAGGCCGAGGCGATCCTGGCGATCGGCGCTACGGAAGTGGTCTTCCCCGAGCGCGACGTCGCGCACAGTATCGCCGACCAGCTGCTCTATCCGGATCTGGCGGGCCAGGTGCCCCTGAGCGACGACTTCTCGGTGCTGGAGATCCCCTGTCCGCCGCAGTTGGTGGGCAAGACGCTGGAGGAACTGCACCTGCGCCGCAAGCACGGCGTGACGCTGATCGCGATCAAGTGCCAGCCCGACGACCCGCTGGGGCAGGCGCACGTCCGGGCGGCGCCCGATCCCGACGAGCCGCTGGAGGCGGACTGCCACCTGCTGCTACTCGGCGCGCGCAAGCGCCTGCGCTGGTTCAAATCCAAGATGTTCAAGGAAGAATAGCCGGGAAAGCTGTCAGTTATAGTAGGGACACACGGCCTGGCGCCCAGGCTGGATGCGGATTCGTCTCGTAGAGGCAAGTCTAAGACCCGCCCAGATGGGAATCGCCGGTAGGGCAGTAATCAAGAATCCGGCGTTGATCGCTGTAGGCTTGCTCCGGCTGGCGTCGATAATTGGCCATGCCAGGGACGGTCTTAGACCGTCACCTACACCTAGCCCCCGCCGCGGGTTCCGGTCGGGCGGGACAACTCGTCCCCTTCTTCGTCTTCGGCATCTTCGTCCGCCTGGTCGGCATTGGCTGCCTCGCCCTCGGTGGCGGCTCCCTCATCCCCGCGCGCCGGGATCAGCCCCGCGGCGTCTTCCACCTGCGGTGGTTCGGCCTCCAGCTCACTTAACGTCACCACCTGGTTGCCCGTCTTGAGCGCACGGGTGACCACCGCGCCGGAGGGGAAGCGCGCCCGTACGCGGATCACGCCCGTCGCGTTGCCCAGGCCGAAGTGGGCACAAAGCTCGTTGCCCGAACCGGTGCCCGAGCCGCTTTGCAGCTCGCGGACCTGCACGCCGTTCTGCGTGGTCAGCGTGACGCGCGCGCCGATCGCCGCGGCGTTGCTCAGCGCCGGATTGGCGCCCGCGCCGCCGCTCAGCCTGACGACCAGCCACTGGCCCGGCGCGGTGTCGTTGCGCAACAGCCGCACCCCACCGTCGCTGCCGACCGCCAGGTCCAGGTCGCCGTCGCCGTCGAAGTCGGCCCAGGCCGCGCCCCAGCCCGCCAGCACGCGGCAGCCGGCCAGGAAGGTCACGTCGTGGAATCGCCCGTGGCCGTCGTTCAAGTACAGGAAACTTCTGCGGCCCTCGTAGGTCGAGGTCAGGTACAGGTCCAGCCAGCCATCCTGGTTGGCGTCGAGGAACACCGGTCCGGCGTGGGTCTCCTCGTAGCGGATGCCCCACTGGGCGCGGCGATCGTTGAACATCGTGCCCAGGATGCCCTGGGTGCTGATCAACAGCTGCGATTTATCGGAGAAGTAGGCGTAGCGCGGGTGGGCGAGGTTGGCGGTGAACAGGTCGAGGTCGGAGTCGTTGTCGACATCGCCCCAGGCCGCGCCGATCGTGTGGCCCCACCAGCCGTCGGTATTGACTCCGGCCACGCCGGCCAGCCGCGCGGCGTTCGTGAGGGTGCCGTCGCCGTTGTTGCTCCACAGGTAATTCTCGGTCAGGCGGTAATTGCCGACAAACAGGTCCTGGTCAGCATCATCGTCATAGTCGGCGGCGGCCACCGCGCCGCGGCAGGGCCGCAGTGTCAGCCCGGGCGCGATCAGCCCGGCGGCCTCGTCGGCCGGCTCGAAGCGCGTGCCGCCGAGGTTGTGGTAAAGCAGGTCCGGCGTGCCCGCGCCCAGTTCGTCCGCGGTTCCGCCCTGCTCGTAATTGCCGACGTAGAGGTCCAGCCAGCCGTCGTTGTCATAGTCCAGCCAGGCCGCGCCTTCGCTGGGATAGTTGTCCGTCGGGCCGCCGGCCACCGCCGTAATGTCCACGAAGCGCGTGGACGGGCTGCCGCTACGGCTGAGCATTTCATTGCGCCAGAGCTTGTCCGCCTGGCGGCCGTGGGCGAAGCTGTAGAGGTCCAGGTCGCCGTCGTTGTCGAGATCGCCGAATACGCCGCCGGCCGCGCCGCCGGTCAGCCCCCACAGCCGGCTGGCGTCGTTGAAGCGCCCGCCCGTCGCGGTGGTGCCGACGTCGTTGCGCCAGAGCCGCCCGCCATCGAGCAGCAGATCGGGGTCGCCGTCGAGATCCACGTCGCCCCAGGCCACCCGCCGCCCGCCCGCGCCCTTCAGCCCCAGTTCATCCGTCACGTCGGTGAAGCGCGGGATCGCGATGCCGGCCAGCTCCGCCGGCACCGCCTGTGCCCAGGCCTCCTGCACTTCGCGGTCGCTGAGCTGCTCCGCCACCACCGGCAGCTGCTGCTCGGCCTGCAAGGCGTAGCGGTTGCGGCTGTCACCGGCGCAGGCCGCCGCCAGATAGTAGTGATAAGCCGCCAGCGGATCGCCGTCGGCTTCCTTGACCTGCGCGGCGATCAATTGGAACGGCGCCAGGGTGTGCTCCTCCTCGGTAGTGAACGGGTCGAGTGCGATCAGCGGCTCGACCAGCTCCAGCGCGGCCTGATACTCGCCACGGACAAGTTCGTAGCGTCCCAGGTTGTAGCGGCTGCCGAGGTATTCCAGAAACATCGCGCGCCGGCCGGGCGGCCGGTGGTCGGGCTGGGGCGGTTCCTGGGCCGTGCTTGCGTTGAGCCGCGCCAGGCTGGCCGCCGAGCCGTCCAGGCCCAGCACCGTCTCGTACAACTCGACGCTGCGCACCGCGCTGGCATAACCCAACTCGGGCTCAAGGTCGGCCTCGAACAGGTAGCGGCTGACCGCACCGTGGCTCTCGGGCTGGCTGGGGTACTCCGCCAGGTAGGCGTTGGCGCTGTCCACCAGCGCTTGCGTCTGGTGCATGCGCCAGGTGGTGTAGAGCTTGTAACGCCAGGCGAAATGCCGCCAATAGTTATCCGGGTAGTTAGCCAGGAAGCGCTCGATCAGCGCCAGCCGCTGGGCGTCGTCGGGCTCGACAGCCAGGGCGTCGAGGGCGGCCTTGGCCGCGCGCAGCACCACGTCGCTGTTGGGGTGGTACTCGCGCAGCTCCGGGCTGGGTTCGGCCGCTTCGTCGGCCACGAGCGCCAACAGGTACTCCAACTCCAGCGGCAGGCGGCGGCGCTGGCTGCCGGTCAGCTCCACCTCCGCCAGCGCGGCGGCGAGTTCGGCTTGCGCGTCGCGGTACCACTGCGCCGACGTGCTGCCCTCCAACTGCCAGCGGTTCCGCCACTCATGCTCGCGGGCCGCGCGGTAGGCCTCGTCGTCGGCGCGAACGGCGTCGGCCAGGCGGGCATAGAGGTCGGCCGCCAGGGCGTAGTCCAGCATGCCCTCGGCGCAGCGGGCCGCATCGGCCAGGAATTCCGGCGTAGTCCGCCCGGCGTCGAGATTGGCCTGGATCAGCTCGCGAGCCATCGCAAACTGGCCCCGCCGCCAAAGCAGGTCGAGGTCGAGCTCGGACTGGGCCCCGGCCGGACCGCCGGCGGCGGCCAGACAAAGTACCGTGATGATCAGCATGCGTCGCAGCATCGAGAGATTCTAGCGGATGCGCGGGGCACGCTACAATTAGCGCATGCGCAGGGTGATTAAGTTTGGCGGTACCTCCCTGGCGACGCCGGAGCTGGTTCGCGAAGGCGCCCGGCATGTGGCGCGCCTCGTCGAGTACGGCGAGCAGATCGCCGTGGTGGTTAGCGCGCCGGGCAACGCCACCAGCGAGCTCTTGACTGCGATCTACGCCGTCAGCGACCAGCACGTCGACTTCCCGCGCACCTGCGAGTTCGCCGCGCTGGGCGAGGAGCAGAGCGTGCACATGATGGTCGCGGCGCTCAGAAGCTTCGGCGTCAACG
Source organism: bacterium (assembly GCA_016932385.1). Lineage (GTDB taxonomy): Bacteria > 4484-113 > 4484-113 > 4484-113 > JAFGCY01 > JAFGCY01. The sequence goes on from JAFGCY010000091.1 coordinate 51,589, forward strand.
CCCAGCCGTTCATCCCGCGCCAGACCGAGAGCTGGCCGATCATCGCCGACCTGGAGGACAACTCGCCGCTGGCCACCGCCAAGATCAACGAGGAGCGGCCCTTCAACCTGCGCACGCAACAGACCGTCAGCCGTTTCCGCCGTTTCGTGCTGCCGCACCTGCGCGTCGGCACGGTGCCGGTGATCAGCGGCTTCTTCGCTGTCGACTCGGCCGAGCACGTCGTGGCGCTGGGCCGCGGCGGCAGCGATATCACGGCGTTCATCACCGCCACGCAGATCAGCGCGGACGAGGTGGCGATCGTCACCGACGTCCAGGGCGTATTGTCGGCCGATCCGCGGCTGGCCGAGAACCCGCGGCTGCTGACCGAGCTGACGATCGAGGACCTCGAGGCGATCAGCGCCGCCGGCGCGCGCGTGCTGCACCCACGGGCACTGAACTTCATGACGCCGGCGCTGAAGGTGCGCCTGTTGGACTACCGCGAACTGGAGCAGCTCGAGGAGTCCGGCACCAGCGTACTCGGCATGAGCCGCGCGGCGCTCTTCCGCAATCCCGCGGAGCTGAGCATGCTGTCGCTGGTCGGCGACCTGGCGGCCTGGAACGGCCTGTCCGCGTTGTTGGCCGAGTGGCTGGGCGCGCTGGACGGCGAGCCCGCCGGCGTCAGCATTACGCCGCGTTTCGCCTGCATCTACCTGCCGAGCGCGACGGTGGAGCCGGCCTACGCCGAGCTGCACAAGCAACTGGGGGAGGGGCCGGCGAAGTTGAAGAACCTCAGCCTCAAGGGCGGCATCGGCGAGCTGCGGCTCTCCAGCGGGCGCTTCATCGACGAGCCCGGCGTGCTGAGCGAAATCACCGGCGTGCTGGCCAACGCCAAGATCAACATCATCGAGATCATCACCAGCCTGAGCGACATCAGCGTGTTCGTGGCTCAAGACGACATGGACAAGGCCGAGCAACTGCTGGGCCGCGTGCTGGAACGGCTGGCGGGGTAGGGGATGGCCGTTCGTTGCGCGATTGTCACCGACCTGAAGCGCGGGCATGAGAACCAGAGCCGCGTGTTGGCGCGCATGCTGGGCGACATCGCGCCGCTGACGATGCAGCTGCGCCAGAACGTGCGCGAGGGCGGGCCGGCGGAATTGCAGCTGCGGCTGCGGCTGGGGCTGTTCGGGCCCGATTCGATCAGCCGGCGGCAGGCCAACCGGCTGGTGGAGCGCTATCTGGAGCCGGCTTCGAAGTGGGGCTTCCGCGACTTCGCGATGGAGGTCGCCGCCGCCCAGGGCAAACTGAAGCTGTACACGATCTCGACCGGCACCCCGCCGGCGACCTTCAACCTGGTGCTGGCGCGGCTGATCCAGGCCACCTCGATCGCCAACATGACGCCGTCGCTGATCCCGCGGTCCGCGTTCGACCTCAATATCGTGCCCGCGCACGACTTGGCCAACCTGACCAGCCTGCCGGCCAACGTGATCGTCACGCCCTTGGCGCTGGGCTACCACGACCAGGCCGCCGGCGAGGCGCTGGCGGCGCAGTTGGCGGTGGAGCGCGACCTCGACCGCGGGCTTAAGTACTGGGGCGTGGCGATCGGCGGGCCGAGTAAGGCCTGCCCCTGGGCCGGCGACCGCGTGCTGGATGAACTGGCGGCGCTGCACGGCCTGGCGCGCGGAGCCGGCGCGCAGCTGCTGGTGACGACCAGCCGCCGCACGCCCGCCTGGTGCCTGAGCTGGCTGAATAAGCACTATGTGGCCAGCCCGCAGGTCAGTTACTTCCTCAACGCCGCCGAGGACCCATTGAATCCGCTGCCGGCGTTTTACGAGCTGGCGGAGCGGATGTTCGTGACCGGCGACAGCTTCTCGATGGTCTGCGAGGCCGCCCAGTCCGGGCACGTGCCGGTGGTGCTCAAGGTCCGCGAGGGCCAGGCGCCCGGCAAGCTGGGCCGCGCGCTCTCCGCACTGGACAACGCCGGCCTGGCCGTGGTCGGCGCGGACGACGCGGAGCTGCCCGCGCGGCTGACCGGTGAGCCGCTCAAGCACGCCGCCAACGCGCATTACGACGAGTTGAAGAAGGCCGTGCGGTATAAGCTGGGACTGGATTAGGGTAGGGCAGGGCGACATGCATGCCGCCCGATCGGGCCATGGCGGGATCGGCCCTACCGTCGGCAACCCACCTCCGCCTGGGCGCGAAGTGGAATTGCCCCTACAGCTATCCCGCGCCCGCGCCTGCGGCGGAGGCTGGTTTGGCCGTGGCCTTCTGTTCATCCAGCACCTCGCGCAGGTGTTTGGCCAGCACGCGCGTGTCGACGGGTTTTTCCAGGTAGCGGCGGATGCCGATCGCCTGGGCGTTGGCTTCGGTCAGCGTATGGCTGAAGCCGGTGGCGATGATGATCGGAAACTCGGGCCGCGCGATCAGGATCAGCTGCGCAATCTCGGCGCCGGTCAGGTTCGGCATCGTCTGGTCCAGGATCGCCGCGTCGTAGTGCGCGATGTCCTGCATGAAATGCTCCAGCGCCTGCACGCTGCTGGTGAAGCCCGTGACCTGATAGCCCAGGTTGGCCAGTGTTTGTTTCAGCACGTCGACGATCACCGGCTCGTCGTCGACCACCAGCACGCGCTCCACCCCGCGCGGGGCGCTGAGCTCACCGGCGGATTCCGGTTGTTCGTCCGCGTCGGCCATCGGCAGGATAATCCTGAAAGACGTGCCGCGGCCCACCGTGCTCGTCATGTCCACCCAACCCTGCAACTCCTCGACGACGCTGTGGACGACGGCCAGGCCCATGCCCGTGCCTTCGCCGACGGCTTTAGTGGTGAAGAACGGATCGAACACCTGGCCGCGGATTTCCTCGGGGATGCCGATACCCGTGTCGCTGACTTCCAGGACGAAATAGTGCTCGGCGGCCAGTTCTTCCGGCAGCGGCTCCTCCACGGGCCCGCGCCAAGGGCGCAGGAAGATCGACAGCCTGCCGCCGTGCTCGCGCATGGCATAGCCGGCGTTGGTGCACAGGTTCATCAGCAGCTGGTGGATTTCGGTGGGATCCGCCACCACCGGTGCCTGTGTGCAGAGGATTTCGGTTACGATGTTGATGTTCGAGGGCTGGGTCGATTTCATCAGCTTGCTGACTTCCTTGACCAGCGGCACGATGTTGATCTCCTGGCGGGAGCGCTCCGTTCGGCGGGCGAAGGTCAGGATTTGCTTGACCAGGTCGCTGGCCCGGCTGGCGCTGCTGATGATCGCCTCCAGGCACGCCTGGGCCATGTCGTCGTCGGGCAGCGTGTCGCGGATCAGGTCGGCGTTGCCGAGGATCGCGAACAGGATGTTGTTGAAGTCGTGGGCGATGCCGCCCGCCAGCACCCCCAGCGCTTCCATCTTCTGGGCCTGGCGCAACTGGTCCTCGACCTGCTTGCGGTCGGTGATGTCGAAGATCACCCCTTCCACATAGGCCGGCTGGCCGCTGTCGTCGACGACGTTGCGCACGTTCTCGTGGATCCAGCGGATCTCCTGGTCCTTGGTGACGATCCGGTATTCGCGCTCGATCGCGTAGCCCGGTTCACGCTTGAGTTGTTGCTGCTGGAAGCGGAACTGGCCGCGGAAATCGTCCTCGTAGATCAGGTTCTCGAGGCTCGAGCCCTCGGCGGCAAGCTCCTGCTCGGTGAAGCCGGTGATTTCCGTGACCTGGCCGTGCATGAAGACGGGCAGGAAGTCCAGCGAGGACCGGTAGGCGATGCCCGGGAAGTTTTCCACGAACGACCGGTAGCGGCGCTCGCTTTCCTTGATCTTCCGCTCGGCCGCCTCGCGCTCGGTGATGTTCTGCAGGATCGAAATGCGGGACAACTTGCCGCGGTATGTCATCATCCGGCCCTGCACAATCCCCGGGAAAGTCTCGCCGTCCTTCTTCTGCAGGATCAACTTATAAGGTTCAGTTGTGCCTTCGCGGATATTGCGGCTGACCTGCTGGCGCGACTCCGGTGCCACCCAGTCGGTCAACGGGCGGCCGAGAAACTCTTCCGGCTGGGCGCCGAACATGCGTTCCGCCGTTTTATTCAGGCCGATGCAGATGCCGCCTTCGGAGATGAAGATCGCCTCGGAGGTGGCGTCGGACAGCGCGCGCAGGTATTCCTCGTTGTCCTGCAGGGCTTGACGGGCCCGGAGTTGCTCGGTGATGTCCCAGAACATCACGGCGATCTTGCGCGGTGAGATGCTAAAAGCGTACACCTCAAAAGCGCCTTGAATTTTATTATCTTCGTAGTTTATCTGTTGCGTCTGCCAAGACTCGCCGGTATTCGCGACGTTTCGGTAGGCGCCCGGTATCTCAGTTCCCGCCAGCGGAGGAAAGGCCTCTTCGATCGACTTGCCCACCAGGGGCGCATGGTCAATCCCAAGCAGGCGGTTGGCCGTTGCATTCGCGCCGGTGAAGACAAGTTGGCCATTATCCTGCAGATGGTAAAGGTGGATGCCCATCGGTGAGCTGTCAACGACGCTTTTATAACGGGCCTCGGCTTCGCTGATCCGCTGCTTGAGCTCATACTGCTCCGTAATGTCATGGACCAGTCCGAATAGCGATGCCGGTTGTCCCGCGCTGTCGAACGTGATTTGCGAAAGCTCGTGCAAGTAGCGGACTGATCCATCGGCGCGCAAGATACGGAAGAACTCGTCGAACCGGCCGTCGCTGCGCTCGGCTCTTTGATGTTTGGCCTGGACATTCGGCAGGTCCTCGGGATGGATCAGCGCTTCGAACTCGAGCAGCGTCGGCGTGGCATCGTCGAGCCCCGTAATCAGCTTGGCCTCCGGCGAGGGAGTGACTTGGCCGGTGCGCAGGTCGGCGCGAAAGGAACCCAGCCGGGCCATTTGCTGCGCCCGGGCCAGGTCGGACTCGCGCTGCTCCAGCCGCCGCTGCGTTTCCTTGAGGGTGGAGATGTCGACCAGATTGACCAGTATCGCCGGCTGGCCGGTGAATTCGATCAGGCGGGCCACGGCCCGCAGCCAGCGCTGCTCGCCGGTGTCGGTCAGGATACGGAACTCCGCGGGCAGGCTGTTCTGACTGCCCATCAGCGCCTGCCAGGCCCGTTCGACGCCCTGCCGGTCGGTGGCCAAGATCACATCGAACAGCTGCGCGCGCGTCCAGCCCTGGACGTCGTTCACCGGCTGGCGGATCATCTCGGCGAAGCGCGGATTGGCGTAGAGGACTCGCTCCTCGGACAGAATCAGGATTCCCAGCATGGCGTTTTCGCACAGCCGGTTAAACTGTGTCTGGTCGGCTGACAACACGCGGTATCGCTGGATTTCGGCGATTAACTCCTCGCGTGAAAGGCCTGCCAAATCATCCATGTTTTTCTCCAACACGAGTTTGGAGCAGTACAGCTATATTTGAAACCTGGGTTTCCTCTCTCCCTGATACCAGTAATACCTCGGTTGTTTGTATTTAGCGATTAGAAACATTTTAAGGTGCGAACCCAAAATAGGGGTAAAAACGAGATTAAGTTGTTGAGATCGTGGTGTGCAAAGGCTGTCCTGCGTCGGTGGCAGGTGCCGATGCTTCATGTTCAAATCGCCCGGCGCGCCGGCGGCTGCTATTCCGCGCGCGGGATCACGCGGCAGTCGGCGATCTCCTCATCATAGTAGAAGTCCTCGACCAGCAGGATGTCGTTGGTCCGCACTTCGAAGCGAATGCCGGGGTAATCCGCCGGGCCGATGTGCTCGGTGCCCGGTACGGTGGCCTCCAGCCAGCATGAGTAGTAATCGATTGCCTCGTCCGCCGGCAGGACAATCTCCGCCACGGATTCGCAGAAATCGTCGAAGCTGACCAGCACCGTCTCGGGATTCTCCGCCATGCCGGATTCCTCGTTGATGACAATGCAGTCCTCGTCCCAGGTCCAGTCGGCGGTATAGACCCAGGCCGTCACGCGCACCGGCTCGCGCGAGGTGTTGCCGACCTCGGCGAAGATCGAGATCGAGCGGTCCGCGTTCTCACGGGCATAGCCGCACAAGGAGACGACCGGTGCGTTGCCGCTGAGATAAAAGTCGAGAATCTCCGCCAGGTCCTCGCCGCGGACCTCGTTGGCGACGATCACGCCCTGCGGATCGATCAGGAACGTTGCGGGCCAGCCTCTGACGTTCCATTCGACGGCCGGCAGGGCGCGGCCGATCTCGTCCGGGTCGTAGATCCCGCCGTCGTAAATGACGGGGTAGGGCAGGCGCTGCTGCCGGATCGCCTGCTTGAGCCGGGGCAGGTCCTCGGCGGTGTCCGAGCTGACCGTGATAACGCTCAGCCGCCCGTCGCGGACGTACGGCCGCGTCTTTGTGATCAGATTGGGCAGTTCCGCCATGCAAGAGCCGCACCAGGTCGCCCAATGTTCCACTAGCACCCACTGGCCGAGATAGTCGTCGAGCTCGATCGCTTCGTGGTTGACTATGTCGTAACCCTTGAAATTGGCGGCGCGGTTGCCGACGTTGGCGTCATAGGCCCAGGCAGGCAGGGCGGCGAGCGAAAGCAGGATGACGATTGCGCAGATGATTGCTGTACGACTGGCGGGCATGTGCTGAATCCTCCCTAACTTGCTTAGCAACGAGTAGGATGCAGGTCAGTAATGGATGTTGCGGCGGGGAAGTTCGCCTATTGACGGTAGGGTCGACGCCTGCGTCGACCGCTAGGTGGGCTGTTTCTCGGTGTTTTGCGGAGCCAGTTTCCTCGAATTACTGGTTGGAGAGTCCTGTTTGGCTTCGTTCAATGCCTAAATGCTACTATCGACCGGTCCACGCAGGCGTGGACCCTACACAAAGGCGTGCCAAGCTGCTGCTTGGATCAAGGGGGGATGGGGAAGGGGAAGAAAACTGTGTTTGGCGGGGCAACGAGTTGTACTCATTTCGCGTCCTCTTCAAAAAACAGAAGAGGAGATAGAATGGCCAAGACCTCGGTCGATTAGGACTGGTCAGCTGTGACATTGCTGTCTCTACACCTCCAGCCTATATACCCGGTTATCTTCCGGGGACCTTACCTGGTTAACCCAGTGGGAGAACTAATCTCGAGGGGGGCTTCGTTCTTAGATGCTTTCAGAGCTTATCCCGGCCCTGCATAGCTACCCTGCAATGCTCCAGGCAGAACAACAGGTACACCATAGGCAGGTACATCCCGGTCCTCTCGTACTAGGGACATCTCCTCTCAGTTCTCCTACGACCACAGTGGATAGAGACCGAACTGTCTCACGACGTTCTGAACCCAGCTCGCGTACCGCTTTAATGGGCGAAC
>JAFGCY010000092.1 GCA_016932385.1 bacterium
ATGGCTCCCAACCATTGATGGCTCCCGGTCAGATCAGGCTGGATGGGGGTTCTTGGCTGTAGGGGCGATCACGCCATGGCGTGACGTCGCCCGTAGCGTATCAAATTCATTACTGACGCGAGTATCTTGGGTAGGGGCGAAGCCATGCTTCGCCCTCTTGTCGGCAACGGCAAAACGCCTGGTGCTAATGGTAATCCTCAACCTCCAACCTCAATCTACGCTGGCTCCGCTGAACAGTGATATACAACCATCAGCAGGGCGAAGCATGGCTTGGCCCTACACGTTGATGCCGCATGAATATTGGGCGGACGGACGTGTTCTTCCGCTAGTCCCTGATCCCTGCTGCCTAGTCCCTTTCTTGCTATTCCGCCAGGCCCAGGTCCGCCGGCGGCAGTTCCGCCTGCGCCGGTTTTAAAAACCACGCCGTTAACAGCCAGGGTACGCCCGCGCTGAGCACCAGCCCGCCGACCAGCGAGATCCAATCCCAGTCCAGGGCGATATAGGTCAACAGCGTCTCGAAGCCCGGCAGCGGGGTATGCAGCATCGCCAAGGGGCTCAGCTCCACCAGATGCGAGATCGGCTGGCCGGCGAAGAACGGCAGGATCGTGGCGATGATCGCCAGCACGCAGATCGCCGTGTAGGTGGCGAACTCGGCCGGCCCGCGGCGCCCCATGATCACCACCAGCCCGATCAGCCCGAGCAGCCCGAGCAGCGGAATGGGCAACGAGAGCCAGCCGATGCCGCCGCACGGCGCCGCCTCCGGCCCGGCGACGGCCAGGTTTCCCGTGGCGGCCTCGGTGCGGTCGACCTTGCGCTGCTGGCGTGCGAGTTCCTCCGCGGTCGACGGAGCCAGCCGGCCGCGGTTCACGAAAGCGCCGGCCAGCGGTCGGATGTCGTAATACGTAATCGTCATTTTGTTATGGGCCGCGTCGCACGCGACGTTCGGCAACCAGCGCTCACAGTAGGCGGCGCGCTCCGCGATCTCCGTGCTGTCGTTGTTCGGCACGAACTGGGTGGAACCGTCCGCCGCGCGCACGGGCAGGTAGCTGATCGACTGATGCGATTGCATCTCGACGACGGTCAGCGGACCACCGGCGTACAAGAACACCGCCGTCAGCGCAACAGCCAGCGACCAGGCCCAGGCGCGCCGGCGGCTGGCGATCAACACGGCGATCGCGCTGACCAGGCCGACGGCCAGGAGCACCGGCGCCGTCAGCCACTGCGGCCAGTTGAGCAGATAGCCGTAGCCATCGTAGTACGCGCTGTACATGCGGGGTCCGAGGCAAAAGAACGCGGTGATCACCAGGACCGTATGGATCAGCTTGAGCTGCAGGATCCGCGCCAGCAACACCCCCCAGCCCAGTCTCCAGGCCCGCCAGAGCGTATAGGCGAAGCCGGTGAAAAACGCCGCGCGCCCGACGGCCATCAGCAGCCAAGCCGCGACCTCCATGTTTACCCAGGCCAGGTGTGGGGGGATCGCTTGCGATCCGGCCTGATAGCGTTCGAAGGAAAGGTCATTCCAGCCGAAGCTGACCTGGATCGCCAGCCAGTCGCTGACCAGGATCACACCGAAACAGCTCAGCAGGAAAATCAGCTCGCGCCACTCCCGGCGGGTCGGCCAACGGTGCAATGTGGCGTAAACCTGGTCGGTCAGGTACGGGCCGGCCAGGCGCCGCCGGTTCTTGGGCTTGGTGATCTCGGTGCGCGCCCGGTCCGCCGCCGGTATCCCCTCGTCCGCCTGCAGGCAATCAAGGTGGTCGTCCAACTCCGCCTGCAGAATGCGCAGCTTTGCGGGGCTCAGCCCCCAGTCCTCGGGTTGCCCGATCCACATGCTCATGATGCACTCTCCGCCGGACCGGATTCGATTACGCGGAGCGTCGCCGAACTGAGCGCCTTGAACTCGCGCTGGGCCTTGTCCCAGCGGCGCTTTCCCTTGGGAGTCAGCGTATAGACCTTGCGCGGCCGGCCGGTTTCGGCGGTTTCCCAGCGCGCCTTGACCAGCTGTTCCTCTTCCATCCGGTGCAAGACGGGGTACAGACTCTCGGGCCGTACGGTCAGTTCGTCGCCGCTGGCCCGGGCGATCCCCTTGGCAATGCCGTAGCCGTAGCCCTCACCGCGGGATAGCTCGCTGAGGATCAGGATCCTCAGCACGCCGGCCAGATACTCTGAATGGGCCATATATCACCCCTCTGTATATACTACGCTGTAGTATATACCACACATAAATCCATCATGCAACTGCTCAGAACATTATTCCCGAAACGCGGGTTGATTCGCCGTGGTTGCCGCGGCGCAAAGACTGGCGCGACCTGTAACGGCAACCGGCGCCGCCCGGTGTCAAAGCATCCGGGCCAGCGCGGGAGGCTGTTGGCGGCAGCCGCTCAGCGGCGCTGCCGCGGTACGCCGCCGGTGCGCTGGCGCGTACGAACATTTTCTGTGGCGCGGGTATAGTAATGTGCAGCGCTGGTGCTGGCGCGCCGGTGCGGTACCGTTGGGGAAACCGGTTTCACTTCAATTGCCGTTGACAGCGTTATTTCCTGGCATTGATCGTCCGGATACGGGTGAATTGTGCCAAGTGTCTCCTGGGATTGGGGTGTAACTGTGCCCGAATTTGCCCTCATACCAAGTTAGTATTAGCTACGTGTTGAAATAGATGGGAGGTTTTAGTGATGGTGTGTAGCTGCAAGTACACTCGAGGCGGTTGGGTTTTCCTGCTGGTTGCCTGCCTGGCAGCTGCGCTGGCGGCCTGCGGCGGCGGCGGTTCGACCTTGGCCGAACTGAAGCCCGGCTTTACGCCGGAGCCACTGCCCCCGGCGCGCGGTATCGCCGAGATCCTGGCGGAGATCGACGCCGCGCCCGTGCCGTCCGGTGTTGATCCGGCGGTCGATGCCCAGCTGAAGGCGGAGTTGAAGCGCGTGCTGGGCGAGCGTGGGGTTTCGCAGATCGCGATCACGCCGCCGACGGGCGAGAAGAACAAGGTGACCGACCTGGCGGTGGTCTTCTCCGGATCGGAGCACTACCGGCTGGAGTGGTCGTATCAGAACCAGGGCGACTACAACCAGGACAAACTGGTCGCGGTCAACGACCTGACGCCGGTCGGGATTTATTTCGACATCGGTACAGGTGACAGCAATTGGGATAAGGCCAGCCTGGCCGACGGCAACAACGACGGCCTCGTGCATGTGGCCGATATCACACCGATCGGGCAGTGCTTCAACTGCCGCGTGGGCGGCTATGTGCTACAGCGCTCGGATGCCGAGGACGGCCCGTGGACCGATGTCAGCACGATCGATTTCGGCGAGCCCGGCGGGGATACCAAGAAGCGGTTCAGCTATGAGTTCTTCACGCCGGTCGAGGCCTACCACCGCGTGGTGCCGACGGACGGCAGCACGCTGGGCGAACCGAGCAACGTCGTGCTGACGCCGGGCGAGCCGGTGGAGCCGGAGATCACGGACGTGCAGCCATCCGGCGGCCATACCGGCGAAAGCGAAACCTTCACAGCCACGGTGACGGGTACCGAACCGCTGACCTACGCCTGGGATTTCGGCGGCGGCGCTACACCGAACACCAGTACGGCTGTCGCACCGGAAGTAACCCTGGGCGCGGTCGGCGACTACAGCGCCAGCCTGACCGTGACCAACGAGGGCGGCGCTGACACCTTCGATTTCAACCTCGTCGTCGACGAAGGTCCGTTTACGCCCGAGATCTATGATGTAAGCCCGCAAAGCGGCGTGACGGGGGAGTTGCAGACATTCGGTTTCTCCGGGCTCACGACGGCGGCGACAACCTTTGTCTGGGACTTCGGCGGCGGCGCGACACCCGCTACGAGCACGGAGGCGAGCCCGCAGGTCACGCTGGGCGCGCCCGGCGAATACTCCGCCAGCCTGACGGCGACGGATGAGGGCGGCAGCGACGAGTTCGAGTTCACCCTGACGGTCACTGCCACGCCGGATCCGCCGGAAATCACAGCGGTCAACCCGTTATCCGGCGCGAGTGGGGCAGTGACCACCATTACCGCGGCGTATACATCGGCCAGTGCGTCGCCCGGATTCTCTTGGGACTTCGGCAGCGCTTGCACGCCCAGTACCAGCTCCGCCCCCGTGCCATACGTGCAGTTGGGGACACCGGGTGAGTACAGCTGCTCCGTGACGATTACCGATCCGTACGGCAGCGACGATTTCCCGTTCACGTTCACGGTGACCGATCCCGGCGGCGCGCCGCAAATTATCAACGTCTGGCCGGTGGCCGGCGAGACGGGATCTGAGTTGACCCTGAGCGCGACGGTACTTGGTTCTACGCCCTTTACTGATCGCTTGTGGACCTTTGAAGGCGGAGCAACGCCCGCCACCTCAACTGCGGAATCACCGACGGTTGTGTTGGGCACGCCGGGATACTATCCGGCTCATCTGTGGCTCCAAAACAGCTATGGCGAAGATACGTATGATTTCACGTTATGCGTGACGGAGACGGGTGAGTTGCAGGACAAGATCCTCGCGATTCCCCAGGATTTCGATGTCTACCCGGGCCAGGCGGTCAAAATCCTGGTGGCCTGCTTCGAGACAGCCAATCCGTTCTATGCGCTGGACGGCGTCCGCGTGTCGTTCGACACCGGTTGTACGTATTATGCGAGTTCCTTCAATGCCGGCGCGCCCGGCGGGACCCGGACCGCGCCCGACGGCGAGGTCTGGAGCGCAGTGTCGCCGGAGAGCCTGGTGGTGCCGACCGACGGGCAGATCGGCGTCTATGTCGATCTCGGAGGCGGACGTCAGGCGCTGGATTTCTGGATCGAGCCCTCGGGTGGATCCCAGATCAGCGAGGCCACGGGCGAGCTGTTCAGCTTCGACCTGCGGATTCCGGCTGACGCCGTGGACGGCGAGCAGATCGTGATCGGACTGGAGCGGCTGGACGGCTCGAGCCAAAGCAAGACCTATTACTCGCAGGCCAATGGCACCGAGCACTTCTGGGCGGATGACGACAATGCCAGCATCGATCCCCTGGATATTTTCCTGCCGGTTTTCACGCTGACCGACCCGCCGGGCACCGGATCGGGCACCTCCGCCGATCCGTACCGGGTCGATAACAGCGATGAATACCACTTCCAGGTGACAACCACGAAATGGGGCGATGTGACCGCCGACGGCCGCACGGCCTATCACCTGAATCCGGAGTCCGGCGGAAGCATCAATGCTGGTTTGTTAGAAGTTTCCAGCACGTACAAGGGAACCTTCACGGCGGAAATCGACTTCGACGGCTATTACTCGGATCCCTGGGTATTCAATATTCCGGACGGCTACGTGCTGCCGGCGGACTCGCTGGCGGCGATTCCGGCGCAGACGACCGCCTCGGACGGCGACCACGTCCTGATCACCGTGCGCACCAACCAGACGGCCAGTCCGTTCATGTACTTGACCGGTGTCGGAGTGACGATGGAGACGGGCAACGACTATGTGTCCAACACCTTTAATGTGGGATCGCCCGGCGGGGAGCGCGACGGGGTCGACGGTATTTGGGTGGTGATCGATCCGACGGGCTTTTTGCTGCCATCGGATTTCATGATCTCGCCCTCAGATATCGGCGGGGGCCGGCAACGGCTTGATTTCAATGTTATCCCGATTGGCGGCAACCAAGTGGCCAGCGGCACCGGCGACCTGTTCAATTTCGAGTTGGAAATCCACTCGAGCGTTACGCTAGGCTTCGAGCAGTTTCACGACGTTAAGCGTACCTACTACGGTGATAGCGAGATGAACGAATATTTCTGGGGTACGATCAGCAACAACTACGCCGGAGTGCCCAATTCGATTACGCTGGTTCCGTAAACCTGACGCTACGCAGCCGGCTGGTGAAGCGGTTAGTTGTCGTACATCAGAATGGTGACGATATAGCGCCGGCCCTGGTCGTAAGGACCGGGGCCGGTGATCGAGATGAACGTGTCGCCATCGCAGTAATCGTAGACCAGCCGCGTCTCCAGCGGTAGGCGGTCGACGGACCGCGGCCGGTACAACGGCCACTTCAGGCTCTGGACATAGTGGTTGTAGACCGTCTCCGGCGGATTGTCCGAGCAGAACGCCACCACCCAGCGCAGGGGGACCTTGCCGTAGTTGACCGGATCCTGCCAGCGTTCGCCGTCGATGTAATACACCGGCTTGAAGCGCCAGTAGCCGTTGGGCAGTTGCGTGCGCAGCGCGCCGGCGGGCAGGGTGACCTCGTCCAGCGGCCAAGTGGCGGGCAGTTCCGCCGGCACATCCATGTCGTCCAGCTCCTGGATGAAACCCATGATACGCGGGCCGTAGTGCGCCGCCAGCGCCAGCAGGACGAACGGAATCGCCGCCATGAACAACGAGCTGATGATGTCGACGAACCAGATCATGCGCAGATAGCCGGTGATCGGGTCGCTCGACATTCGTTGGGCGGGGCGGTACACTCCCATGCTTTCTTCAATCCGCCGTGGCGGCCGCATGCGTAAATCCTACCAGAGATTGCCTAACTTCACAGTCAATTGAGAAGGGACTCAACGGTTTTCCCGCCTGCCAACCCACCGCTATAATCAGCCACCATGCCCCTGCTGCCACCCGGCGTACAAGCGGAGTTTCCGGCGGACCGGAGCCAGCTGACGCCGCTGTTCCGGCAGTATACGCAGATCAAGGACGAGCAGCCCGCGGTGCTGCTCCTCTACCGGCTGGGCGATTTCTACGAGATGTTCGGGCCGGACGCCGTGCGCGGTTCCGAGATCCTCGGCCTGACCTTGACCAGCCGCGCCTGCTTCAAGGACTGCAAGATCGCGATGTGCGGCATCCCGCACCACGCCAGCACGCGCTATATCAAGCGCCTCGTCGAGGCCGGCGAAACGGTGGCGATCTGCGAACAGACCGAGGACCCGGCCGAGGCCAAGGGGCTGGTGGAGCGCGCCGTCACCCGCGTGATCACCGCCGGTACGTTGGTCGAGGACGAGTACCTCAGTGCCGACAACTCCAATTTCATGACCGTGCTGGCGCGATCGGGTAAACGCGTGGGCCTGGCCCGGCTGGAGAGCAGCAGCGGCCGCGTCGAGCTGGCCGAGTTGCCGGCGGCGGAGCCGCGCCAGGCCCTGGCGGCGGCGCTCAAGCACTACCCGGCGGAGCTGCTGTTGCCCGCGGGGCTGAAGGACGAGCCGGACTGGCGCCTGACGGGCAACGGGCCCGGCGGGCCGGTGGTGCATTACTACGCGCCGGTACCCTCGGCCCAGGACGTGTCGTATTTCCTGACCCGCTACTTCCAGGTCGGCAACCTGGCCGCTTTCGGCCTGGCCGACCTGCCGGCGGCCCAGGCCGCGCTGTACGCCCTGGTGCGCTACCTCAAGGAGACCTTCAAGATCCAGCAGGTCAGCCTTTATCCGCTGGTGGTCCCGCCCGCCGGGCAGCTGTACCTGGATACGCGCGCGATCGAGCACCTGGAACTGCTGGCCAGCCAGAACCCGTATGCCACCGGCGGCGGCCTGTACGACCTGCTCAACCGCTGCCAGAGCGCGGCGGGCCGGCGTGAGCTGAAAAGCCTGCTGGTGGCCCCCTACGCCGATGCGGACGTGCTCAGGCGCCGCCACGCCTGCGTCGAACACCTGCTGGCGGTCAAGCAGCTGGCCCAGGACATCGAGCGCTTTTTACAGTCGATCCAGGACATCGAGCGCATCGTCCAGCGCGTCACCCTGCGCCGCACGCATCCCAAGGAGCTGCGCGCACTGACGGGCTCCCTGCCCGAGCTGTACGGGCTGGCGGGGCTGCTGGCCGAGGCTGACAACGAGCTGCTCAACGAGTTGGGCGGCGAGATCGGCGATTTCGACGAGCTGCACCTGCGTCTCGACAGCACGATCGCCGAAGACCCGCCGGCCAAGCTGGGCGAGCGCGGCGCGATCCGGCCGGGTGCCGACGAGTTGGTCGACCGGCTGCGGGGCCTGGTCGACGGCGGGACGGACTGGTTCGCCGACTACCAGGAGATCCAGCGCGAGCGCACCGGCATCCGCACGCTGAAGGTCAAACAGACCGGCGCCTTCGGCTGGTTTATCGAGGTCAGCCAGGCCAACCTGGCGCTGGTACCGGACGACTACACGCGCAAGCAGACGCTGGTCAACGCCGAGCGCTTCGTGACCGCGGAGCTCAAGGCCCGCGAGACCGAGATGCAGTCTGCCGAGACGCGCCTGGCCGCCCGTGAACGCGAGTTGTTCGAGGAACTCTGCGAGCTGGTCGCGCAACGCGCCGGGGAGCTGGCCCGGGCGGCGCGGGCCACGGCGCGCCTGGATGTGCTCTTAAGCCTGGCGCTGATCGCGCGCGACGGCGGCTGGGTGCGGCCCGAACTGGCGGAGGACCAGGCGCGCCTGGAGATCAGCGGCGGGCGGCATCCGGTGGTCGAGCAGGCCGTCGGCCGGCGCCACTACACCGACAACGATTGCTTCCTGGACCAGGCGGGGCAGCAGATCGCGATCCTGACCGGCCCGAACATGGGCGGCAAGAGCACCTACCTGCGGATGGTCGCCGTGCTGGCGGTGCTCAACCAGCTGGGCGGCTTCGTGCCGGCCGCGCGCGCCGTGCTACCCGTCTTCAACCGCATCTACACGCGCGTCGGCGCCCAGGACTACCTGGCGCTGGGGCAGTCCACCTTCATGGTGGAAATGGTCGAGACCGCCGAGATCCTCAACACCTGCGCCGACACCAGCCTGGTGCTGTTGGACGAGGTCGGGCGCGGCACGAGTACCTACGACGGCATCAGCATCGCCAAGGCAGTGGTGGAGTACCTGCACCAGCACGCCGCGCGGCCGCTGGTGCTGTTCGCCACGCATTTCTTCGAGCTGACCGACCTGGAACTGGTCCTGCCGCGCGTCAAGAACTTCCAGGTCGAGGTGGCCCAGGACCGCGACCGCTTCCTGTTCCTCTACCGCGTGTCGCCCGGCGCGGCTTCCGACAGCTACGGCATCGAGGTGGCGGCGCTGGCCGGCCTGCCCGAGGCCGTCGTGACCCGCGCGCGGCGGATCCTGGCCGAGCTGGAGGACGTGAAAAACGAGGCCCGCCAGCGCGCCCAGCGTGCCGTGCAGCTGGGGCTGTTCGAGAGCGAGTAGCTTTCCACCCCGGCGATATGGCGGCGGCGCGCTTAGTTTGTTAAACTGAATTGGAAGGCAGCCGTAGGTGGCTGATTGCTAAATCATGCTTAGGGGCGACGGATGATTGTCTTTGGCAAGCGGAATCTGCACGAATTGTTGAACCAGGCCCCCGATCCCGGCGTGTCGATCTATCTCCCGACCCACCGCGCCGGACGTGAAACCCAGCAGGACCCGATCAGGTTGAAGAACCTGCTCGGTACGGCTGAGCGCCAGCTGGCGGACCAGGGGTTTAAAGCCGGCCAGGTCGCCGAGCTGCTCAAGCCGGCCCTGGAACTGGTGGACGATGCGATGTTCTGGCAGGCGCAGCGTGAGGGGCTGGCCGTATTCCTGGCCCCGGGCTTCTCGCGCGCCTACCGCCTGCCGCTCCGGTTCCCCGAGCGGGTCTATGTCAGCCCGCGCTTCTACATCAAGCCGCTGTTGCCGATGCTGACCGAGGAGGGGCATTACTTCGTGCTGGCGCTGTCCCAGAAGGAGGCGCGGCTGCTGATCGGCACGCGCGACAGCCTGGAGCCGCTGGAATTGGAGGGCGCGCCGGCCGGCATGGCCAGCGTTTTCCGCTACCGCGCCACGACGCACCACTCCAGCTCCGCCGGCGGCCGCGGCGGCGCGATCCTGCACGGCGGCGGCAGCGCCGACGAGGACCAGCCCGAGGAACTCAAGCGCTATTTCCGCGAGGTCGACGCCGCGGTCATGCGCGTGCTGGTGAACGAGCATGCCCCGCTGGTGCTGGCGGCGGTGGAATCCCACCTGCCGGTCTACCGCGAGCTCAGCGACTATCCGAGCATTCTCGGCGGCTCGATCACGGGGAATCCGGACGAGCTGAGCCTGGTGGACCTGCACAGCCGCACCTGGAGCATCGTCCGGCCGCAGTTCGCCCGCGTGATGCTGAGCGCCACCGAGAAGTTCAACCGCCAACTCGGTACGGGCCAGGCGTCCGGGCAGCTGGGTGTGATCCTGCGCGCCGCGTTCAACGGGCAGGTCGATTTCCTGTTCGTGCCGATGGGCGTGCAGCAATGGGGCCGCTGGGACACTAACGGCGCTGAACTGGAGCTGCACAGCGAGCCCGGCGACCACAGCCAGGACCTGCTGGACCTGGCCTGCGACCAGACCCTGCGCCACGGCGGAATGGTTTTCGCGCTCAGCCCGGACAGCATGCCGCAGGGCTGCCAGATCGCCGCGGGTTTCCGCTACTAGGCCGGGCGGCGCCTGAGCCACTCGACGGCGTAGTCGTAATTGGCGCGGTTGTCGATGTCGTAGGCGATCGCGGCCTCGGCCAACTCGATCGTCCGCGTCGTGACGCCGGTCAGCTGGCTGGCGCGCTGCTCCAGCATCTCCAGCGTGAGTCGGCGGAAGATGAAGGCGCAGACGATCCGTGGGCCCAGCATCAGCGCCAGCCGGTGCGGGTACTTGCGGTAGCGGTAGCAGTCGCGGGCCAGCGGGATGTTGGTCTTGAGCGCCGGGCCCGTGAAATAGAAGCAGCTGCCCATCGTCAGCGCGCGGCCGCCGATGTGCTCGAAGCGATTGGGTGAGCCGGGGTAGGCCGCCAGGAAGGTGTCGCGGCCGACGGTCGGCACGCCCAGCTCGCAGTGGCGCCGCGCGGTGGAGATGAAGGAGCTAAGCTCCGCGCTGGTCAGAAACGGCAAATCCGGCGACAGCACCAGGTAGTCCGCCCGCAGGTCGTCGAAGTGGCTGAAGCCGCGCTGGATGTTGTCGATCAGCGACTCACCCTCGGCGATGAAGGCGGCCCGTCCCGCCAGCGCCGCCTCGACCTCCGCATTGCCAACGACGACGACATCGTCGACCAGGGCACATCCGTCCGTCGCCGTCAGGGCCGTCTCCAGCAGCGTCCGCCCGCCTAGCTCGATCAGGGCCTTGCGGCTGGCGGTGGTCAGCGGCTGAAGATCGCGGGGTACCAGCCCGCCGGCGGTAATGATTGCCTTGAGCGCCATGGGGATATTGTACTTAAACGCCACCGGCGCCGGCGAATTCCAGGTGCCGGGCCGGCGGCGTCAACAATCACACCGACGGAGAGCCCACCTGCCGGGCCCGGCCGGGAATGTCCCGGCCGGCCAGGCATGTTCCGATTCCCCTTAAGACCAGTTTGCCTGAATATATAAACGCCGGGAAGCGCTAAAGGTTACATCCGCGTCCGCGATTAGGACAGATTGCTGCGCCGTTCGGCGACACCGCGGCGCGCGTAATGAAGCGCGACGGTGATCAGCACCAGCTGCTGGAGGACGAGCAGCGGAAACCGGTAGAACTCGGGCATCTCGGTCAGCCAGTGTTCGAGCGACAGGCTCCCGAGGCAGACCGGCGCGGGCAGGGCCAGCGGAAACGACAGGCTGAAGGGCGCCCAGCTGAGCACGTAGTTGAACATCAGCGACTCGCCCTCATTGCCGGACAAGGACAAGACTTTGTAGATATCGCCCAGGATCAGCACACCCAGGCCCACCGGCAACAAGACGGCCATGCCGATCGCCAGCGCCGGCCGCAAGCCGGGCCAGCGGTCCATCCGGGCCAGGGTCAGCGCGAAGAACAGCACGATCAGCACGGCGCAGCCCAGGGCATGGCCGAACTGCAGCTCCAGCCCGTCATCGAAGTAATTGGAGTTGGCGTATTGGGCGGCGAGCGCCAGGGTGACGCCGACCGTCGCGGGAATCTGCACCGCCTGGACCAGGCCCATCAGGATGCCGTAGGTCGAGGCGGCATACGCCCCGGTCAGGCCGTTGCCGGCGATCAGCAGGCAGAGGATGTAGAGCAGGCCGCCCAGTGCGCCGGTCAGCGTGACGGCGCCAATGGTCAGCAGGCTGCCCAGCAGCGCCACCAGCAGCGAGGTCGGGCTGTTTAAGAACAGCTCCAGCATGTGCAGGTACATCAGCCACAGCCAGAACAGCGCGGCGCAGAGCAGGCTGGCCAGGATCAGCCGCGGCCAGAACAACCGGACCACCGCGGCGACGAGCTCGCGGTCGGTCAGCCGCGTCGTCGCGATCATGTCGTCCAGGACATGCCCGCGCAGGCGCGAGCGCGCATCGGCCAGCACCGCCGAGACCGCCAACGCCGTGTCGTAGATGGACGTCAGCAGGAACACCAGGACCGCGGCGGACAGCGTGGCCAGCAGCGTCGCCGTGATGAAGGACACGATGTCCTCGAGGTCGTAGCTGGAGGAGTACGTGGCGTTGATGATCTCGATGGTCAGCGGGATGACGGCGCCGAGGACGACCAGCCCGCAGATCACGAAGTAGACCAGCAGCCGGCGCCAGGCCGGTACCCGCGCCGCCTGCCGCTGGCGGGCGATGCTAAAGTACATCGCGAACGGGTTCTCGCCCACCGTGGCCCAGGCCTGGTACCATTCGCCCGCATCCTGCCGCATGTCAGTCCACCACAGCACCGGCAGATTATAGGCGCGGTGCGCGGTTTGATCACTCGCCATCGATTTTGGGACGCGGGTCGGGTAGAATCAATTCAATGGAGTTGCCACATCTAACGCTGGCACTGCGCCGCATGCGCCGCACCCCGGGGAGGACGGCGATCACTATCCTCCTGTGCTGGCTGGCGCTGGTCCTGCTGGAAAGCAATCTTCCCAATTGGCCGGTTCGTTTTCTCAACGCGTGTTTTAGCACCAATATGGCGTGGCTGGCGGTTAATTACTTGCATTTCATTTATCTAAGCATCGTCCTGGCCGGTTTTTTCGTGCTGTACCTGGCGATCGCCAACGGTATGCGCACGCTGGTGGACGACGTGCGCGGTGGGCTGGGCAGCTGGTACTTGACGCCGGTGCCCAGCAGCCGCGTGTTGCTAGGCGTATTGGCCGGCACGGCGCTGGCCACCGTGGTGCCCGCGGTCGGCCTGCTGGCCTACCTGCCGTTGGCAGTGATCGCGCAATTGACGGGCATGATTACATCATATGAATACCCCGGCCAGCTTGGCCTGGATAACTACAGCATTTACACCTTCACGCTGTTTCTGTTGCTGCGCTTGCCGCATTTCGCGCTGTTCGCGGGCTGCGTGCAGTTGGCCTTACGCCAGACGCGGCTGGTCTCCTTCATTCCGCTGTTGCTGGCTCTGGCTGCTACGTTTTCCTCGCTGTGGCAGGGCCGCGAGCTTTACGCAAACAAAGTCGCGCAGGATCTGGGCGCCCAGGCGCTGTGGGTGGATAGTATTGCCGGCGCCGTAGTCGTGATGGCGCTATTGATCCTCGCCTTACTCAGCGAGAGAAGCTGGCTCGGTCACGCCGTAGTACTGGTAGGAGCGATAGTCATTCCGCTGGCGATGGGAATCAGTGCGGGCGTTGCGGGTGAAATGCAGGCCTATCTGACCAATTACACCGGTGGAAACTTGGGCTGGTCGGCCCCACCCGTGCGCGTCCAGAGCCTGGCTGCGGCGCTTGCCTACGATTTCCCGGCGATGCCGTTCCACACCGGTCTGGGCCACGCCTACCCGAATCTTGAGCATTTCTGGACCGGCCAAGAACATCAGACAAGCTGGTATACGCGGCAGCTACGAAATCGCGAGGAGCACCTGTTCGGCCAGCCGATTCACCCGTACGGCGAGCAGGCTCTGGCCCAGGTTACTGGTGGTTACCTGCTGACGCTGGTCCTCTGGTGGTTCACCGCGCTTTGCTGCCTGGAGATCGCCCGCCGGCCGTACTACTACCGGCGTTGGCGCTGGTAGTAGTACGGCGCTTGCGGGCTTTTATTCTTCCGGAGCGTCGTCGCCGTTCCAGCGGATCTCGGCATTGGTGATAATTTCCGGTCCGCCCAGGTCGTCGACAAAATCCCAGGCGGTCTGGTCGCCGTCGGGGAAGGCCGGGTTGCTTCTGATCAGCAATTCGTTGATCACGTAAGCGTCGCCGCTATGCGGATCGAGGTGCGTCAGACCGTCCAGCGAGGTCAGGCGATCGTTGCCTTCGATCCATAACGAGCACACCGTGCGCAGGCCGGCCATGTCGTCGACGTCGGTGATCAGCGGAATCTGCCGCAGATAAAAGTAATCGATCTTGGTGAAGTTGCTGAACGGTTCCAGCGTGGGCAGGTTGTCCAGCCAGGTCAGCCTGACCTCCATGATCTCCGTAATGGGACCGACATCCACCGTCGTCAGCGCCGGCAGGACCTGCAGGGAGATCCGCTCCGCGCCGGCCAGCTTGGGCATTTCAATGGTCTCGAGGTTCTCGGCGTAGACGAACTGCATCAAGCCGTCGACATGCTGCAACTCCGGCAGCGAGACCGTCGCCAGCGGGGGATCGCACTCCTCGTAGGTGGAGGCATAATTGACCTGCACGCCGCCATAGTGGACGGTTGTCAGCGCCGGCAGTTCCAGCGTGGCCAGCTTGGGGTTGTCTTTGAAGTAACACGACGCGCCCTGGATGATGTCCCAATGCCGCCCGACCTCCTTGAGGTTGTCGAAGCTGATTGTCTCCAGCTCGGGGTTCTCGATCGCCCAAACGCTGCCGCCGACGAATGCCAAATCCGGCAAGGCCAACTCGTTCAGGCTTTGCACGAAGCTTACCGACAGGTTGCAGCCGATCGTTTCCAGGCTTTCCAGCTCCCGCAGGTTGGCCAGCGCATCGCTGCCGTTGCTGGTTTCGATCGTCAGTTCGCCGCCGATGAAACGCAGGTCGCTCAGGCTGGCCAGCGAGTCATTCTCGGCACCGATCGTCAGATGGCCGCCCAAAACCTCGTAGCCGTCCAGCAGCGTGATCGGCGTCTCGGCGGAGACGGTGAAGTCGCCTGGATAGACATCGCCGGGCGGCGAGGCTAAAAGCCAGCCCGGACCGACGGTGACTGCCAGATTGCCGGAGACGGCGATCACGAGATGCGCATTGCCGGTCAGCGGATCGAAGTATTGCCCTTCCAGCGGTACGTCGAACAGCTGATAAATCCGGTTCGTTGCATGCACGTCGATAGCCTGCCAGCGCCAGGTCTGCTCAGCGTAGTCGGCCAGGCCTAGAAAGATTTCGCCGTCCTCGGGACTGGCGGCTCCGATCTGGAAGGCCGCCGTCCGCGGCAGCTGCTCGGTGCCGTAGCCGCTCACGGCCAGCACGCCCCATTCCGGGTCGCCGGTCGCCGTGATCCGGGCACCGCTGTTTTCCACCACATAGCCGCTGCTGTAGGCGATGGGATTGGTGAAATCGAGTTCCGTGTCCACGGCGCTGACCGTCCGCGGCAGCTCGGCTACGTCCGGCAGTACCTGGGTGGGTTGCTCCCCGGGCGTAACGCCGTTGTCGAGGTTGATTGCTGATCCCCCGCAACCGGCCGCCAGCCAGCAGAGTAATGAAATAACAACAAACAAGAATCTAACGTGCGTTACTCGCATCTTACTACCTCCCGCGTCCGCCCGAAAATAGTGTATCCAGCCGCACCGGTAGTGCCTAACTGTTAATGAAATTGTACCGGAAATCCAGTTCGTGTGCAGCGTTTTTTCAGTTTATCGGTAGCTTTCTTGCTAGGCGAAGCGGTCGTCGGAGCGCTGCCGCTCCACTTTGTCCCGGGGTGCTTTCATCCAGCCGGAGCGCGCGTCCGGGCGGTTGTCGAAATGCGGGATGAACGGCTTGATGTCCAGAAGCGGCGTGCCGTCCAGCACGTCCACGCCGCGGATGGAGAGCCGGTTGCCGTCGATGGCAGTGAGTTCCACCAGCGAGAGGCCGATGTGCACGGGCCTCAGCGGCGAGCGGGTGGCAAAGACGCCGCGCTTAGTTGTGTCCAGGTAGGGCACGACGGTCAGCTCGACGCGGTCGGCGCGGTGGAAGTGGTAGAGCAGGTGCAGGTGGCTGAAGCCGTCGAGGTCTTTAAGCCCCGGCGCGTATTGCTCGTCGACCACCACCGTGCCGGTGGCATCCTTAGCGCCGACCGGCTGGATCGGCATGTCCTCGAGCCGCGTGAACGGCGAATGGATCACGCCGATGTACTCGGCAACAAAACTTGGCATGGCTGATGCTCCCGCGGGGGATTATAGCCGCGGCTGATGGGACAGCTAGTTACCCCATCGCCGTGATCTTCTTCCGCCGCGCCAGGACATCGCGCACGGCGGCGGTGATGTTGTCCACGCCGAGGCCGGCGAGGTCCATCAGCTCCCAGGGGTCGCCCGAGGACAGGTACATGTCGCGGATCGCCACGCTCTTAAACGGCACCAGCGTATCGCTTTCACCGATCACGCGCGCCACGGTGCTGCCCAGGCCGCCGTAGATCGAGCACTCCTCGCAGACCACCACGCCGCCGGTGTCGCCGGCCGCCTTAAGCACGGCGTCGGTATCGAGCGGCTTGATCGTCGGCATGCTCAGGACGCGCGGGAACACGCCTTCCTCCGCCAGTGCTTCGGCGGCGAGGATCGCGCGGTTGAGCATCAGGCCGTTGGCGATGATCGTCCCGTCGCCGCCGTCGACCACCACGTTGGCCTTGCCCAGCTCCCAGGGGGTGTCGGCGCTACTGAGCGTCGGCACCTTCTCGCGGCCCAGCCGGCTGTAGCACGGACCCTCGATCGCCGCCAGGGCCTTGGTGACCTTCTTGGCCTCCCAGTAGTCGCTGGCCAGGAACAGCGCCATGTTCACCAGCACCTGGGTGCAGGCGATGTCCTCCATGCTCTGGTGCGTCGGGCCGTCCTTGCCGACGCTGATCCCGCCGTGGGCGGCGGCGATCTTGACGTTGCAGAAGCTGTAGTCCACCGTGTTGCGCATCTGGTCCCAGGCGCGGCCGGACAAAAAGATCGAGTAGCTGGCCAGGTAGGGGATCTTGCCCATCTTGGAAAGGCCGGCGGCGGTGTTCATCATGTCCGCCTCGGCGATGCCGCACTCGAAGAACCGCTCGGGGTACTTCTCGGCGAAGAACTTCGTCAGGGTGGACTGCGCCAGGTCGGCGTCCAGCACGACGACGTTTTGGTTCTCCTCGCCCAATTCCAATAGCGCCTCGGAGAAGCCCTTGCGCGTCAGCTCCATCTCCCATTCGCTCGACGGCAGATACCCGTTTAGATAGTTAAGCTTCGCCATGTCCTTCCTCGCTCACAGTCATCCGCGCCACAGGATCGCGTGTATCAGCCATTGTAGCTTATTCACGCATGACGAGCCCAACGCCGAGCAGTTAAGGCTACTCCGTCAACTCCGCCTTGATCGGCTCGATGTCGAGGCCGCTGAAGCCCAGGCGCTCGGCGATCTCCCAGACGTCGTACTTCTGCCCGTCGTGCCACAGCTCGCGCAGGAAGTCGCCGGCCTTCTGGTTCGTAAACCAGGCGTCGCCGAACTCGCGCTTCAGATGCCCGCGCAACTGGCGCTCCCAGATCCAGGCCTGCAGGTACTGCAGCACGTAGAAGCCGAAGTCGAAGTCCTCCAGGTAGCGCTCCTTAGGATAGGCCACGCCGCAGCCGCGCTGCAGGCGCTCGGCATAGACATCGGCCAGGGCGCGCCCGCCGCCGCGCTCGTGGTATTCCACCTCGTACAGCAGCTTGCTGCCGTAGCGGCGCAGGAAGTAGAGCCGGTGGAAACGCGCGAAGCGGATGAACTCCGCCGGCGGCTCGGTCCCCATGATCTCGTGCCACCAGGCCGGGTCGTCGACCAGGTGCTGCAGCAAAAACGCGTAGCTCTCGTGCACGCTGGTGTCGCCGTACTGGCGGTACATGAAGGGCAGCCCGGGCGACATGTGCGCGCCGAACTGCAGGTGGCCGGCCTCGTGGAACAGCGTGGCGAAGTCGTCCTGGCCACCGCGGGGCTGGAGCACCAGCCGCACGTCACGCGGCACGTCGATGCCGATGCAGAACGCGCGCGGCGATTTCTTGGGGCGCTCCTCCAGGTCGAGGGTGACGTTGGGCTGGCTGTCGAGGTCGATACCGAGGCCCTTCAGCGTCCGCGCCAGCGCCGGCACCATCTCCTTGGGCGGGAACAGGTGGTCGAACCGGCCCGCCCGCATCAGAAAGCCGATGTCGGCGTAGCGCAGCGTCTCGCGGCTCAAGCCCGGCGTCTCGGCGCTGTAGCGTTCCAGGCGTTCCTCGTAGATCCCGTCGGTCGCGTCCAGGAAACCGGCCAGCAGGTCGCGCATCGGGTAGATGCGCATCAGGGCCAGCTGCTGCATCATGTCGATCACGCTCGTGTAGCCCAGTTCATCGACCAGGTCACGGCTGATGCCCTCGGCCTCCTCCCTAAGCGGGTTCAGCTCGGCCAGCTTGGCGAGGTAGGCACGGCCCAGCCCCCCGCGCTTGTCGTAGTCCGCCTCGTTGGCGAGCACCACCGGCGCCGCCCGGTAGGGGATGCGCTGGCCGTCGAACTCGACGAAGCTGTCGCCCTCGGCGTTGGCCAGCTTGTCGGTGTAGGACTTCAGGCGGCCGGTGAAGTAGTTGGAGGTGAACACCAGCTTCAAGAACCGGCGCTCGCGCTCGTCCAGGTCGGCCTGGCCTTCGGTCTCGCGGACCAGGGCCAGCGTCTCCTTGGAATACAACTCGGGATAGTTGTTGAGGATGCTGACGATGTCCAGCTTGTCCTGTCGGCCGGACAAGGCGTTGTAATACTCTAGCGCCACTTCCTGGTGGCACTGTTCCGCGCGTTCGAGCAGGTTGGCGATACTCATGGGAATTCCTCCGCCCCGGTAATCACCGGCCAGAATAGCATACGCTCAACCGGGGTATAGTGCCAATAAGGACACTATCAAAAAAGGCAGGGGTGTTGAAATGGATGCGATGGCGCAATCAGAAGTGACGATCCGCGAGCATTTGCTGTGGCTGGAAATGACGCTCAACCACACCGACAAGCTGGCGGCGGCGGTTCCCGAGAACCTGCTCGACTGGCGGCCCGAGGATCCCAGCGGCAAGTTCTGCTTCAGCCTGGCGGAGATCATCATGCACGTCGCCGACGCGCGGCTGATGTTTTCCGCGACGCTGACCGGCGAGGAAGTGGCCAAGGATTACTGGACATCCTCGGAGACCGGCCCGGGCGACGACGGCGTCTGGCCGTTCAGGGAATATGGCTCTAAGCAGGCGCTCCTGGACAGCTTGAAAACGGCGCGCGCGAAGTACGACGCGTTCATCGACCAGCCGTATTCGACGCTGTTCGACGTGCCGGACGGCGCGCAGCAGGCCTTCGAGCTGCAGCTCAAGGCGATGCGCGAGTACGAGCTCGACACGGCGGGAGCGGAAAAGCGCGGTCCGGCCAACATCCTCAGGGTGCTGATGGGCCTGGTCGCTCACGAGGCCGGCCACCGCGGCAGCCTGCTGACCCTGCTGCGCCAGCACGGGGTGAACCTGGAGGAGTAGAAGCTTCTTCAGGTTACTTCAGAAACAACATAACGATTGGCAGTAGGAAGGATGCAGTAACAGCTATGCTTGTGCTAAACACGCTGCTTGCTGTTGCCGGCTGCATTTCTTTGTAAGTAAGAGCAAGAACCTCGACGTCTTCTTTCTTTGCCAGAGACGAGTTCTTGTACGCTACTTCGCGAATACCACTGATACGCATTTCTAGCCAGCAACTCCAGACTGCCACTAATGGTAATGAGAAGATTATCCAAGTGATTACAAGAATTAGTATCTGAGCAATCCAGAACATGAAACCTATGATTGCCATTGCATCATATCCTTGAGGTGGCATATTTAAAATGACGGCTAAGTAGCCGACTATGAGAATAATTGATCTGATTTGCCATTCTTGAAAGGACTTCGCTAGGTAGCACACGATACTAGCAGAACATCCAATGTCCAGACCGGATAGTTTCTCGGTTTCATATAAGTGTTTTAACTTAGCGATATGAATTTGATGTTCCTTCAAGTGTAAAAGCCACTGATACCACACACCTGCCACCAATGTTGCATAAATCAAGTATATAAATATGTCATACCATCGCAATATAAAAGATTTATTCCAAAATGCATATAATCCTTGTTCAATACTTGCTTCATTTCCATTCTCTATGATGGCAATGAATTCCTCAAGATTTTGCAATGTCCAAGGTATTAGAATCATCAATGCCACAATTACAAGCAACATGAAGTAATTGGCTAAATTAACATGGTGCTTTGCTGGCTTGTTATCCAATGTGGGTAAGAGCCCACGAAGCTTTCTGTCTGATTGAAGGCTTTCTTCGAAAAGCTTCCGTGGGGCGAAGGCAAATAACAATAAGCCAATCGTCACTAGTTTAAGCAAAGCCAGAGTAGGACCAATATGAATAAAAAATGGATGTATCTGTATAGCAGATTCAATGCTAGATATTTCTTCTTGAATACTGCTTCGTTTCATACCAAGCAAGATTAAATACTCGGAATCTATATTCAATTCAGTTATAGCCAATATTTCATTATTAATATTATTGAGATCTTGCTGCAATGTCTGCAGTTTTCTATATTGAATTTCGTTTTCGGATGTTAGCCTACTCAGTAAACTATGTTCAAACAGCACATCATCCTTATATGCAATACAAATCTGGAATACTAGCACAATACAGATTGCTACCAGAACAACGCCGGCAATAGTAGCAATGCGTGAATAAGGATTAAAGCGGATTTTGCTATGGCAGTACATGTGGAACCTCGCTTTCTTTATGCTAATCCAAGGCAATGAAACAACGATTGCTAATAGTAGTCTGGCTAATACTACTACAACACCGACACCTTCAGCTTCGTTGCCAGGTAGAGCACTTCCTCGAAGCCGGGTTTGTCGTCCAGGTCGAACTCGGTTTTCACCTTGATCTTCGTCGACGGAGGGAGTAGGCGGAACTTGACGGCGATGTCATGGTCGGCGTCGTGTTCGCGGCGATCCAGGAACAGCTTGTCGCCGCCGCCCTCGTAGTGCTCCTGCAGGATGATGAAGTGCTCGATCACGTGATCTCCTTCTTGGCGCTTGATCGTGCAGCTGAATTCCAGCAGTTTCGGCTTCAGGTCGATGTCCACGCCCTCCACCTGCCAGTCCTGATCCTGGTACTTGCAGGACCACTTGGCGCTTTTCAACTCGTTTACGTAAGCCAGCAGCTTGACCAATGCAATCGACATAGCTGTCTCCTTTGTTACTTGTATTACCAAGCCGCGCCGGGTGCGGCCGGTTTTACTTACTCACCCACATACTCCACGTGCACCGCGTACTCGGCCTCGTAGGTGCGGTATTTAACGTTGAACGGGCCGAACTCGTAGCGCGCAGGCCCGATCTGCTTGGCTTTGCGTTTGATGATGTCGGGTTCCGCGACGTCGCCCAGCTCGCCGCCGGCGGACTGCATGTACGGATACAGGCTTAAGGTCTGGCCGTCGATCTCGTACTTGAACACGCACTGCTGGTCCAGCACGATCGTATCGGAGAAGCCGATCTGGCCCAGAATGTCGCGTTCGCCAATGTAAATATCGAAGCGGAAGGCGATGTCGCTGTTTTCCGCCGCCGCGGCGACGATCTTGGCGCTGTCCAGGAAGCCGCGATAGACAACCCGGCCTGCTGGCAGCTTGTTCTTTCTGAATGCACCCTCGCAGTTTTCGCAGTCCTTGCACTGCTTATTTAAAAAGAAATCCACGCCGCGCGGCTTGACGGAATGGCCGGTATAAAACTCCGGGCTGCCGAACAGCTCGTATTTGCCGAGGATGCGGCCGTTGACGCGCGTGATCGTCACCAGGTTGTCGCCGAAGAAAAACCGCGTCGCCAGCTCGTAGGCCTCGCGTGAGGTGACCAGCGAGTCCCGGCCGCCATGGCATTTGTGTACGTAGGCTGTATAGGCGCCGTCGACCTTGGCGTTGCTCTGCTGGACCAGGCCGTCACTGCGCTTGCCGGTCAAATACTTCGAGCCCACCGCATATGACCAGCGGTTGGTGCCGATTACGCAGAGCAATCCCGCCGGATCGAAGCTTTCGGAGATATCGGACCATTTTTTCCGGGTGCCGCCGAGGTTTTTGTTCAACCAGTTGCGGCTGAAGTACTTCAATTCGAAGCCGACCGGCAGGATGTCGGCGAAATGCGCGAAATTGATACCGCCGTGGGGCGTACCCAGCGTGACCACCTTGTTGACGTGCCGGTGGGCCTCGTTTTTCGATCCATACACGCGTTGCAGCATCCAGCGCGTGATCAGGCCGCCCATCGAGTGCGCGATGATATTGACCTGCGGCGCTCTCGTCACCTGTTTGACATACGCGATGCACTCGGCGAGCTGCTCGCCGTAGTATTTCAGGTCGCGGTGCTCGAAATCGTAGTAGCGAAATACCCACAGCGAGTTCCAGACGTTCGCGAACCGCTCGACCAGCGGGTTGTCCGGGTCGATCATGGTACCCGCGCCGGGCGAGTAGCGCAGCACGTTGGTGGCGTCCTCGTAGGGATGCACGCGGTCCTTGAGGAAGCGCAGAATCAGGCCTTCGTAGATGTAGTTCGGCCCGGTCTTGTGCGGATAAACCGTGCCGATGTTGAAACCCTGGTGCGTGAGACGTTGTTCGTCCTGAATGTCGAGAGCGCCCCAGCCGCGCACCAGGACGACCGGCAGAGCATCGCGGCTGAATGAAGGTTGTCCGTCCATTTTTCCACCCCGATAATCAAGGTCGGTCGCGAAACCGCGGCAGCGAAGAAAGAACCAATCACAACAGGAACCGCGCGACTGCATTCAGAGTATGCAGTCTAAGCCTCAAGGAACCGTCGGGGTGATCTCAAAAAAGGATCAATTCGGCTGCCGCGGATTCGGGGCGGAGCTTGCCGCCGACGCGATATGTGCGACAATGCCCTGCGGGCAGCTTGCCCGGGAGGCGCGGTTGTGATCAACGAGAGCGGCCAGACCATGCTTAAGCTCGAGGAGTTCATCAAGAAGCTCGATGAAACGGACGATTACCACGCGGAACAACTGACTCCGGTCGTACTGGAACTGACCGGCAAACTGGGCACCCTCAACCGCATGGCGATGCACCTGGTGCAGTCGGCGATCGCCGAGGGCGGCGAGCTGGAGGAAAAAGCGCGCGGCGGAGAAACCGAGGCCCTGCAGGAACTGGAGCGGCTGAAGCTCGGCCTGCGGGAGACCAGTGAGCGCGTCGAGCATGAAATCATCCGGCTCAAAGGCAAATTGGAACTGGTGCATGCCTCGCTCAGAGTCAGCAGCGACATCCTCGATTACATCGCCCGTGTGCGGACGCTGTTAACCGACAGCATCTGGCATGACTAGGCGGATTGAACGCGCGCCGGATGGGGCATAACAACGACATGCCGGCACTGACACCCGAAGGTTTGATCATGCGCGTCGTGGTCCTCGTGACGCGGGGCGGCGGCGCGAATGCCGAAGTACTGGTCTTCAACCACTGCGGCCATCCCGAGCACGGCACGCAGGTGGTCGGCGGTACCGTCAACGTGGGCGAGGAGCCGCGGGCCGCCGCGCACCGCGAGCTGGCGGAGGAAAGCGGCATCGTCGCCGCCCATGAACTGGAGCACCTCGGCCGGCTGACCCATCCCGAGTGCGGTGAAGTCCGCGATGTCTACCGGCTTACGGGCCAGCCCGGGCTGGCGGAAGCCTGGCGGCACGTCGTAACCGGCGGCGACAAGGACTGCGGCATGGTGTTTTTCCATTACTGGCTGGCGGTGAAAACGGCGCGGGAGCTGCTGGGTTTCCAGGCGCAGTGGCTGGATGTCTGGCTGGAGGGCCCGCGCGGCGGGGCCCGGGGCTAGCCGGGGAAGAAAACGAAGCGCGCACGGGAGGATTCGAACCCCCGACCTTCTGATCCGTAGTCAGATGCTCTAATCCACTGAGCTACGTGCGCGGGTTAAGCGTCCCGCCGGACTGGCGGGCTAAAAAGTGTACCACGCGGCCCGTGGCTGTCAAGCGCCGAACCGGGATCGGCGCCGGCGGGGAGTTGGTTTAGGCTTAATTTCCATAAGGTGTTGACAACCGTCGGATCGTGCTATAATTTCGCGCTCAAGTGAAAAGGAATAGAAAAGGACTAGACGGCGTCGACGCGGCGCTGTGGAGGCTCGACTATGACGATGGATCCGGAGGTAAAGGCTGGAATTATCAATCAGTTCCAGCTCAACCCCAGCGATACGGGATCGGCGGAAGTGCAGATTGCGCTTCTGACTCAGCGCATTAAAGATCTGAACGAGCATTTGTCGGATCATAAAAAGGACAAGCACTCGCGGCGCGGCCTGTTATTAATGGTCGGCAAGCGCCGGAAGTTTTTAAATTATCTGCGCAAGAAGAGTTATCCCAAGTATCAGGAAGTAATCGCCGCCCTCGGTCTGCGCAAGTAACGCGCAGCCCTTCTTCCGGCTTCCTTCCTTTAAGCGCCCTTTTCACTGCGTGCGCGCGTTGCGTCGTGCGCGAATAACTTAACAAGAGGCGCGAAGTGGAACATTTTAAAAAGGACTTTACGGTAGGGGACATCACGTTCCGCGTGGAAACCGGCCTGATCGCCAAGCAGGCGGGGGGCGCGGTGATGGTGTATGTGGACGGCCTGACGCTGTTATGCTGCTCGACGGCCACCCGGGATCCGCGGGAGGGCATCGATTTCTTCCCGCTGATGTGCGAATACGAGGAGCGTTTCTACGCCGCCGGCAAATTCCCCGGCGGATTCATCAAGCGCGAGGGACGGCCCAGCGAGAACGCGGTGCTGACGGCCCGCAAGGTCGATCGGACGATCCGCCCGATGTTCCCGGACGACTTCCATAACGAGGTCCAGGTGATCGTCACCGCGATGAGCCAGGACAACGTGGTCGTGCCGGACGTCTATGCGATCACCGGTGCCAGCACGGCGCTGGCGCTGAGCAACATTCCCTGGGACAACCCGATCGCCGCGGTCCGCGTGGGCTACGTCAACGGCGAGTTCATCATCAATCCCACCTTCGAGCAGCTCGAAGAGAGCCAGATGGACCTGCTGGTCAGCGGCACGCGCAACCGCGTGAACATGATCGAGGACGAGAGCCAGGAAGTGCCCGTCGAGATCGTGGCCGAAGGCATCCGCCGCGGCCATGAGGCGGTGATCCACCTGATCGACCAGATCGAGGATTTCGCCAAGGGCCGAGGCCGCGCCAAGATGGATTACGAGCCGGTCGTCGAGTTGGACGACGCGCTCAAGGCCAAGGTCGAGCGGCTGGCCCAGCCGCGGATCGAGCAGATCCTGCCGGCGGACACCAAAGAAGACCTGTTCGCCCTGCTGGACAATCTGAAGAAGACCGTCGCCGAGGAGCTGATCGCCGAGGACGAGGAACTCGATGCCGGTGTGATCAAGCGCTACGTGGGCAAGCTGGTCAAGCAGCACGCCCGCAAGCTGACGATGCAGGGCACGCGCGTCGACGGCCGCGGCTACCACGAGATCCGGCCGATCACCGGCATGGTCGACCTGCTGCCGCGCGTCCACGGCTCGGCCGTGTTCACCCGCGGGCAGACCCAGGTGGTCAGCTGCGTCACGCTCGGCAGCGGCGGCGACCGCCAGCGGATCGACACCGTCAACTTCGACGAAACCAAGCGTTATACGCACCATTACAACTTCCCGCCCTACAGCGTCGGCGAGGTCCGCTTCATGCGCGGGGCCAGCCGCCGCGAGATCGGCCACGGCGCCCTGGCGGAGAAGGCCGTCGAGCCCGTGCTGCCGACCGAGGAAGTGTTCCCCTACACGATCCGCGTCGTCAGCGAGGTCACGGAGAGCAACGCCAGTTCCTCGATGGCCAGCACCTGCGGTTCGTCGATGGCGCTGATGGCGGCCGGCGTGCCGATCACCAAGCCCGTCGGCGGCATCAGCATCGGCCTGGTCACGGACGGTGACGAGTACCGGCTGCTGATGGACCTGTGCGGTTTCGAGGACTTCAACGGCGACATGGACTTCAAGGTCACCGGCACCCGGGACGGCGTGACCGCCATCCAGCTCGACGTCAAAATCGAGGGCCTGACGGTGGCGATGGTCGCGGAGACACTGAAGCTGGCCTATGAGGGCTACTGCACGGTGATCGACCAGATGAGCGAGATCATCGCCGAGCCGCGTGAAGAGATCAGCCCCTACGCGCCGATGCTCGAGATGCTGCAGATCGACGTGGACCAGATCGGCCTGGTCATCGGTCCCTCCGGCAAGCACATCAAGAAGATCTGCGCCGACACCGGCGCCGAGGTCGATATCGACGAGGACGGCCGCGTGTTCGTCAGCGGTACGGACCATGACGGCGTGATGCGCGCGCTGAACATCATCCGCGCGATGACCACGGACATCGAGCCCGGCGGCGAGTTCAACGGCAAGGTCGTCCGGATCATGCCGTTCGGCGCCTTCATCGAGCTGGTGCCTGGCCGCGACGGCTTCCTGCACATCAGCAACGTGGCCGAGCGCCGGATCGACCGGGTCGAGGACGTCCTGGACATGAACGACATCATTCCGGTGCGCGTGGAGGACGTCGACGACCAGGGTAAGATCAGCCTGATCCGCACGGACATCGATTACGGCGAGCGTCCCGAGCGGCGCAGTAACGGTGGCGAACGGCGGGGCGGCGGCGGTGGCCGTGATCGCGGGCGCAATGACCGCGGCGGCCGCGACCGGGGCCCGCGCAACGATCGGGGCGGCCGCGACCGGGGTCCGCGCAACGACCGGGGCCGCAGTGACCGTGGCGACCGCGGCGGGCGTAGCGAGCGCGGCGGTTCTGGCAGCCGCGGCGACGACCGCGGCTAATCCGCTATACTGGGCCTGACGCTGTAACTCGAACCGCGAATCAGCGTCAGGTGAAATATGGAGCGTCGACAGGAACAACCGCGGAGTGCGCCCCCCTGGAGCCCGTATCTGGCCGGCGGCCTGACCGGCCTGGCTTTGACGCTGTGCGCGTTTTTCGCCGACCGCCAGTTCGGAGTCACGCCGTTCTACTCCTGGCTGACCAAGTGCTGCGGGCTATTGATCTATCAGCGCGGGCTGCGGGCCGCAGACGAGTTCGGCCGCCTGGTCATCAAACCCAACTGGTTCGCGACGTTTGCCGTCGGGATCATCGTCGGTGCGGCGCTGGCGGCCTGGTTGTTCAACGATTTCAAGTGGCAAGGCGTGCCCGATACCTGGCGTAAACGGTTCGGGCCCAGTGTGGTCAAGCGCATGGTCTGGGGATTCATCGGCGGCTTCATCGCGCTGATGGGCGTGCGGATGGCGTTCGGGTGCCCCAGCGGTCTGGGCCTGTCCGGCATGGTCGTGCTCAGCGCCTCGGGCTTCATCGGTTTTGCCGCGATGTTCCTCGGCGGCGTGATCATGGCCAGCATTCTCTATCCGCCGGGTTGTGACACCCGCGGCCGGGGGGAATCATGAACCCCGAAATGTTGGAACACAATGCGGCCGGTTCCTCGATCTACGCGATGGAGCTGCTCAGCGGTCTGGTCTTCGGCGCGATCTTCGGCTTTCTGCTGCAACGGGCGCATGTACTGCGCTTCGACAAGCAACTCGGGATGCTGCGCTTCAAGGACATGACCGTGATGAAGTTCATGCTGTCGGCGGCCCTGGTCGGCGCGATCGGCATGACGGCGCTGGAGCAGCTCTACCTCGTCAACTGGGAATCCCGGTTCGTGGTGCTCCTGCCGTTCATCCTGGGCGGCATGCTCTTCGGCCTGGGCTGGGCGATCTGCGGTTATTGCCCGGGCACGCTGTTGGGTGCAATGGGCGAGGGGCGCTGGGATGCCGGCTGGGTTTTCCTCGGCGGGCTCGCCGGTTCGATTTTCTACGCCAACCTGGTCAACCCGTACATCGGCGATTTCCTGGTCAGTTGGGGCACGTACCGCGAAGGCATTGACCTCGACACCGCGCTGGGCGTCAGCCCCTGGCTGGTCATCGCCGGATTCGCCGCAATCTGCCTGTCGCTGTTTTGGTGGCTGGAGAAGCGCGGGGTCTAGCCGGGCTACTCCCACTCCTTCTCGGCGCAGGCCCAGATCACGTTGTTGAGCGGCCGCAGCGCGTTATCCGCCACGTCGTAATAGGCCACTTCGCAGTCGTGGATCGCGCAGTTCTCCACGCGGATGTTGTCGGGGTTGCCGTTGCCCAGCACCTCGACGCCGATATACCCGCAGCCCGACAGGTCGCAGTATTCGACGAGCACGTCCTGGCAGTCCCAGATCACGATGCAGTTGTGCAGGCAGGGCGACTCGCCGATCTCGTGCACCATGTCGATGTTGTGGATGCGGATGTCCTCGCACTCCTGCAAGAAAAACACGTCCTGGTCGTTGTCGGCGATCACCAAAACGCCCTGCTCGCCGATGATCTGCAGGTCGCCCATGTACTCGAGGCGGACGTTTTCGTAGTAGGTGCCGGCGGTGACGTAGATCGTATAGCCCCATTCGGCCGCCAGCACGGCGCGCGCGATGGACGGCACCACCCAGTAGCCGCGGTCGGAGAGCCCCTGGCGCACCGCGTCGTCGTTGGCCACGACGATCAGCTCAGGCGTCACCGCGGGCGGCAGCTTGAAGACCGGCGGCACCGGAATTTCGGCTACGGCGTCCTCGGCGTAACCGTCGGCCCAGGCGGGTGCGACAGCCAAAGCACAAACGATCGCCACCAGGATCATCGCCATTAGATAAGATGCATGCTTCATGACAGGCTCCAGTCAGAATGTGCTGATTGTAACATCCCCGCCAGCGGCCGAATCAAGTTTTCGCCGCCGTCCCGACAGAATAATTGCCGCGGCTAACGTATAATCAGCACATGAGTGCCGACAGCCCAAGCACACCTGAAATAAAACCTGTTTTATTGCTGATCCTCGACGGCTGGGGAATCGCCAGTGACCCGTCGATCAGCGCGATCGACCAGGGCGACACCCCCACCTGGGACAAACTCGTCGCCAACTACCCGCACACGCGGCTGATCACCCACGGCCCGCACGTCGGCCTGATCGAGGGCCAGATGGGCAACAGCGAAGTCGGCCATCTCAACCTCGGCGCCGGCCGCGTGGTCTACCAGGACCTGCTGGCGATCCAGCGCATGCTGGACTCCGGTGCGATCTCGGCCAACGAGGACCTCAACCGGTTCCTGATCGCCTGCAGCCGCGGCACCAGCGTGCTGCACTTCATCGGCCTGTTCTCCGACGGCGGGGTGCACAGCCACATCAACCACCTGCGCGGCTTTATCAACCTGGCCCGCCGGCGCGGCATCAAGCGCATCTACGTCCACGCGCTGCTGGACGGCCGCGACACGGCGCCGGCGATCGCCGAGAAGTACTTCCGCTCGCTCAGTGACAAGATGCCCAGCGGCGTCGGCTTTGCCACCCTGGGCGGCCGCTATTACGGCATGGACCGCGACCGGCGCTGGGAGCGGACCCAGCAGCACTGGGAGGCGATCGTCCACGGCGACGGCCTGCGGTTTAGCGGCTGGGAGGAGGCGATGGCCGCCGCCCGCGAGCGCAAGGAAACCGACGAGTTCATCACGCCCAGCGTGCTCAACGACTACGAGGGCATCAAGGACGGCGATTTCGTCTTCTTCTATAACTTCCGCGCCGATCGCATGCGCCAGCTGGTCAGCGCCTTCATCTTCGACGAGTTCGACGGGTTCGAGCGCGGCCAGCTGCCGATGACGCGCGTCTTCACCGTGCGCCGCTACCGCGACGATTTCCCAAACGAGGTGCTGCTGCAGGACGACGTGGTGCCGGAGACCCTGGTGGAGGTGCTGTCCAACCGCGGCCTGACGGTCTATAAGAGCGCCGAGACCGAGAAATACGCGCACGTTACCTACTTCTTCAACGGCGGGCGCGAGGATCCCTGGCCCGGCGAGCAGCGCGTCCTGGTGCAGAGCCCGATGGTCTCGACCTACGACCAGAAGCCGGAGATGAGCGTCTACGAGGTCACCGACCGGCTGGTCCAGCATCTCAAGCAGCGCGATTTCAACCTGTTCGTGGTCAACTTCGCCAACGGCGACATGGTCGGCCATACCGGCATCAAGGCAGCGGCGCTCAAGGCCGTGCATGCCGTGGACCACTGCCTGGAGCAGATCCTCGGCGCGGTGCACTGGGGCGCGGACGTGAGCGTGATCGTTACCGCCGACCACGGCAACTGTGAGCAGCTGGTGTTCCCCGACGGTTCGCCCAACACGCAGCACAGCATGAGCGATGTGCCGTTCGTGCTGGTCAGCGATCCGCGCCGCGCGCTCAAGGCGCCGGCGGAATGGTCGCTGTGCGACGTGGCGCCGACGATCCTGGCAATGCTGGAAATCGAGCCGCCCGAAAGCTGGACAGGCACCAGCCTGCTGGACGGCTAGCCCCGGACCGGGCGTCGCGATAAAATAAATCAGTCATCGGGTAAATAATTCATTACCGCAGGTCTTGAATGCCACCGGCGGCCCCCCAGGCCGTGGTACGGGAGATGGAAATGTCAGCTTACCTTGGATGGATTCTACTCAGCGCAGTGTTAGCCATCGTCATCGCCGCGGCGCTGTATTGGCGGATCACGCGGATGGATCCGGGCAACGACGTCATGCGCGAGCTCAATCGCCTGATCTTCGAGGGCGCCAACGCTTTCCTGAAGCGCGAGTACAGCTATCTGGTCGTGTTTGTGATCGTCGTCGCCGCCGTCATCTTCTTCGCCGGCTTGGGCTGGCAGACCGCGCTGAGCTTCGTCTGCGGGGCCCTGGCCAGCGGCCTGGCCGGCTGGTTTGGCATGCGCACGGCGACGCTGGCCAACGCCCGGACCACGCAAGCCGCTCTAAGCGGCATGCCCGCGGCGCTCCGGGTCGCCTTTAACAGCGGCTCGGTGCTGGGCCTGGCGGTGGTCGGCCTGGGCGTGCTGGGCATCGGCGCGCTCTTGTGGCTGTTCACGGTGGTCTTGGGGGCCAGGCTTGACATTACGCTGGACCAGTACATCCTGGGCTTCAGCCTCGGCGCATCCAGTATCGCCCTGTTTGCCCGCGTCGGCGGCGGGATCTTCACCAAGGCCGCGGACGTCGGGGCCGACCTGGCGGGCAAGGTCGAGGCCGGCATTCCCGAGGATGACCCGCGCAACCCGGCGGTGATCGCCGATAACGTCGGCGATAACGTCGGCGACGTGGCGGGCATGGGCGCCGACCTGTTCGAGAGCTACGTCGGCTCGATCATCAGCGCGATGCTGTTGGGCTTCCTGGCCCTGCGCGGCGAGGTGGGCGACGCGGCGCTGACGGCCGCGATGGTCCCGCTGATGCTGGCCGCGCTGGGGATCGTCGCCAGTATCATCGGCATCGGCTATACCAACCTGTTTACCTCGTCCCAACCGCATGCGGCCCTGCGGAACGGTACCTTCGTCGCCGCCGCCCTGATGGCGCTGGGTGGCTTCCTGCTGGTCGGGTTCTACTTCAACGTGCTCGGGACCTGGGGCATCGCCTGGGCACTCGTCGCCGGGCTCGTCGCCGGCACGGCGATCGGCCTGCTGACCGAGTTCTACACCTCGGCCGAGTTCAATCCGACGCGCTCGATCTCCGAAAGCAGTCGCACCGGCGCGGCCACCAATATCATATCCGGCCTGTCGGTAGGCATGGTTTCCACCGCCGCGCCCGTGATCATGATCGGCCTGGCGATCCTGGTCAGTTTCACCGCCTGCGGCGGGTTCGCCAATTCAGCGATGGGCTTGTTCGGCATCGCCGTGGCGGCCGTCGGCATGCTCAGCACGCTGGGCGTGACCCTGGCGGTCGACGCGTACGGTCCGGTGGCCGATAACGCCGGCGGCATCGCCGAGCAGGCCCACCTGCCCAGCGAGGTCCGCGCGATCACCGACCGCCTGGACAGCGTCGGCAACACCACCGCGGCGATCGGCAAGGGCTTCGCGATCGGTTCCGCCGCGTTGACAGCGCTGGCCTTCTTCGCGGCCTACAGCCAGAAAGCGAGTGTTGGCGGCCAGCCGATCAGCATCGACCTGACGGAACCCGTCGTCGTGATCAGCCTGCTGATCGGCGCGATGCTGCCGTTCCTGTTCAGCTCGCTGACGATGAGCGCCGTCGGCCACGCCGCCCAGGAGATGATCAACGAGGTTCGCCGCCAGTTCAACGAGATTCCCGGCCTCAGAGAGGGCAAGCAGGGTGTGACAGGCGACTCCACGCGCTGCGTGAGTATCTCGACTGCCGCGGCAATCAAGCGGATGGTCCTGCCGGGCCTGTTGGCGATCGCCGCGCCGATCATCGTCGGCCTGGTCTTCAAGTATCTGGAGCTGGCCGCCAATCAGGGCGTCAACCTGCCCGAGGTGGCGGGCGGCGCCGAGGCGGTGGGCGGGTTGCTGGCCGGCGCGCTGGTCAGCGGCGTGATGCTGGCGCTGTTCATGGCCAACGCCGGCGGCGCCTGGGACAACGCCAAGAAGCACATCGAGCAGGACGGCCTGGCGCTCCAGATGCGCAACCAGCACGGCGAGCACTGGCAGGACTACATGATGCAGAACCTCAACCCGACCGAGCTCAAGCGATATGACGCCTACGTCACGGCGGAGCGTGAGCGGGTGGTCGCGGAGGGCGGCAGCTTCGACGACGCGGAGCGGCTGCAGTCGCGCACCGTGTTCCTGGGAGCCCAGTTGGGCAAGGGCAGCGACCCGCACAAGGCGGCGGTGGTCGGCGATACCGTCGGCGATCCGTTCAAGGACACCAGCGGACCGAGCCTGAACATCCTGATCAAGCTGATGAGCATCGTGGCGCTGGTCTTCGCGGTGCTGTTCAATTAGGATGAGCCTGCTCACGGAGTGCCACCGGAATAACTAAGAGCGTGCAACGCACGCTCCTGGCGGCGGCAGGGGTGGCGCCGGTGAGGCAGCGAGCTGCCCGTTAGGCGAGGGTGGCGTCTATTAGCCACACGCGATGCTGGTGGGGAGTGGTTCGCGGGAGGAAACTCGGGCGTTGGCCCGCGTCGCCTGCACCGGCCGCCATTTAAGCACTTCGTCGGCTTCGCCGTTTGGTGCTTCCCCCATATTATTTCAGCCGCCAGAGAATGAGACTTCCCGCTGAACGCGGTTGTTCCCGCGGCGGCGAAAACATGGGAAAGCTCCGGTTGGCGGGTATAATCGGCGCCGGTGCTGAAAACCCTCGACCGTATGATCTTGAGTGAGCTGTGGAGCCCCCTGCTGTTCGGCGTGGGACTTTTCTCGCTGCTGATCGTCTCGACGGTGGTGCTGCAGGACGCGCTGAAGTTCATCCAGAAATACGATCTGCCGCCCAGCATGTTCTTCACCCTGGTCGGCTACGCGATCCCCCAGTTCGTGATGCTGGCGATTCCGATGGGCGTGCTGCTCGGGACGCTCTTAAGCGTCGGCCGCCTGAACAGCGACAACGAGATCATCGCGCTCAGAGCCTGCGGGATCAGCCTGACGCGGATCCTCGCGCCGTTCGTGATCGTCGGCCTGGTGCTGTCCTGCGTGACGTTTTTAGGCAACGAGCAGATCGTGCCGCACTGCAACACGCAGCTCAAGAACATCGAGTCCGCGGTAATCACCGGCGCCGAGGGCCTGGGGTCCCGCCAGCGGATCAGCTGGACGTTTTACAATCCCGATTCGGGCCAGCTGCAGTGGGTGCTGGTCGCCGGCGAGATCGAGGGCAACGAGCTCAGCGACGTTTCGCTGCTGTTCTTCGATGACCAAAACAAGTACAACAACTTCATGATCGAGGCCGACCGCGCCAAGTGGGACGACCAGGCCTGGACGCTGTACCACATGCGCCAGGTGATGCTGCACCGGCGCGAGGGGCAGAACGAGCAGCTGATCACGGAAGCCGAGGAGTTCGTCGTGCCGGGCTTCAACATCGCGCCGGATTCGATGAAGCGGCGCATGCTGGCCACCGAGGACCTGACGATCCGCCAGCTGGACCAGATCATCCGGGATAAAATGAAGGAAGAGGGGCTGGCCGCCACCGACAAGGAGATCCTCAATTTCGCCACGGCGCTGCATTTCAAGTGGAGCATTCCGCTAACGCCGCTGTTTTTCGTGCTGATCGCCGTGCCGATGGCGATCATGCCGCAGCGCTCCAGCCGCGCAATGGGCATGGGCCTGGCCCTGGTCACGATCCTGGTCTATTACTCGATGTTCATTATCTGCCAGAAGGCGGGCTCGGCGGGCGTCTTGCCGCCGCCGGTGGCCGCCTGGGTGCCCAACGGCGTGCTGTTGGTGATCGGTATCGTGCTGATGCGGATGCGCGAACATAACTAGCGCAATCCGGCGTAAAACGCCCTTAGAACGCCGTGAAACCCCTTGACACTCCAATAGAGTAAAGGTATACTCGCATACGCGGGAACCCTTGCGGTTTGTGGGCATACCGGGGCATACCTGCGCGCATTTGCGGCGCGGGTTACTCCGATGAACGCGACCTAAGGGCGAAGTCCGCGTTGGAAGGTATAGGTAATATGTCGAAAGTTTGCCCGATAACTGGAAAGAAAGCGCAGACCGGCTGCAACGTCTCGCACTCACAGCGCCATACCAAGCGCAAGTGGCAGCCGAACCTGGTCAAGGTCACGATGGTCGACGAGCACGGGCGCAAGGTGCGCATGCGTGTGTCGACGAAAGCGTTGCGGACGATGAACAAGGACGCGCGCGTTAAATAGACAACCCCTTTCATCTCAACCCTCCTAGCTCACCCGTCCCCTGGGTGAGCTTCTTTTTGCGCGCAGGTATCCCAGCAGAGGCCGCGCTTGTGCGGCCCATCTAAGCAGAGCAAGCCCCCGTGCTTGCGTGAGCAAGGTTATGCGTGGGCAAGGTTAATGGTTAAAGGTGAAAGGTTTGACTTATCCCTTGCCC
>JAFGCY010000093.1 GCA_016932385.1 bacterium
GGGCAAGGGATAAGTCAAACCTTTCACCTTTAACCATTAACCTTGCCCACGCATAACCTTGCTCACGCAAGCACGGGGGCTTGCTCTACTAAACAGGGGGGCTTGCTCTACCAACAGGGGGGCTTGCGCTACTGATCATGAGCGTTCTCAAGAATGGGCGATGTTAAAAAAAACGCGCAGGCCTTACGACCTGCGCGTGAAGCGGAAGTTTAGCTGCAGCCGTCCTGCGCTGCCGGTCAAGACCGGCGGCTTAGAGCGGCGCAGCCGGAGATTACTCAGTTGCGGGCCAGCATTTCCCGGGCCTTGGCCAGAATCTCACCCGGATCGACCAGACGGACGTTGGCCGGCAGGTCACCGAGCAGGTTCACGGCGGCGGTCTGAAATTCCAGCGGACAGGCCACCAGCACCGGAATCTCGAACAGCGTCGTCGCATGCAGCAGGTCCCGCGGGCTGATGTCCGACTCGCCGGGGTACAGGAGCT
This sequence comes from bacterium, assembly GCA_016932385.1. Lineage (GTDB taxonomy): Bacteria > 4484-113 > 4484-113 > 4484-113 > JAFGCY01 > JAFGCY01. The sequence goes on from JAFGCY010000093.1 coordinate 482, forward strand.
TGTGCGGCCAGCAGATCACCAGGTCCGGCCGGTTGCCGTGCATGATCAGCTGGATATTCAGCCCGTGGCCATCCTGGCCGTTCGACAACGGCAGCGTGTCGTAGCCAAGCAGCTGCAGGGTGGTCAGCCACAGCGGGTCCGCGCCTTCCATATAACCAACGATCTTCTTCATCGTCTTCTCCTTTCGCGGCTTTATACCGCACCTTGGTCGAGCATCGCCCGCGCCACCTTGAGGAAGCCGGCAATGTTGGCGCCGACCACATAGTTACCCGGCGCATCGTATTTCGCGGCGGTGGAGACGCAGGTCCGGTGGATGCTGCACATGATGTTGAACAGCTTGTCCTCCACGTCCTGCGCCGTCCAACTCAAGTGCTGGGCGTTCTGGCTCATCTCCAGGCCGCTGACCGCCACGCCGCCGGCGTTGGCCGCCTTGCCCGGCGCGAACAGCACGCCGCTTTCGTGGAACAGGTGGATCGCTTCCGGCACGCTGGGCATATTGGCCCCCTCGCAGACGAGGCGGATGCCGTTGGCGACCAGCTCCTTGGCGCTAGCGAGCGGCAGCTCGTTCTGCGTCGCGCAGGGGAAGGCCAGCTCCGCGCCGGGGATGTGCCAGACATTGCGCTGGGGCCAGAACTCCGCCTTGAACCGGGCGGGATACTCGTCGAGGAAGCCGCGGCGTTTGAAGACTAGTTCCTCGACCCAGGCCAGCTTTTCCTCGTCGATACCGGCGGGATCGTAGATCGCGCCGTGGATGTCGCAGAGGCTGATCACCTTGCCGCCGAGCTGGTTGATCTTGCGCGCGGCGTTGATGGCCACGTTGCCGGCGCCGGAGACCAGGCAGGTCTTGCCCTTGATGCCCTCGCCGATCTGCTTGAGCATCTCGCCGGCGAAATAGACGACGCCGTAGCCGGTTGCTTCGGGCCGGATCAGGCTGCCGCCCCAGTCTTGGCCCTTGCCGGTCAGCACGCCCTGGAAGGCGTTCTTGACGCGCTTGAACTGGCCGAACAGGTAGCCGATCTCGCGGGCGCCGACGCCGATGTCGCCGGCCGGCACGTCGGTGTCCGGCCCGATGTGGCGGCTAAGCTCGGTCATGAACGACTGGCAGAAGCGCATCACCTCGCGGTCGCTCTTGCCGATCGGGTCGAAGTCGCTGCCGCCCTTGCCGCCGCCCATCGGCAGCGTGGTCAGGGAGTTCTTGAAGACCTGCTCGAAGGCCAGGAACTTCAGGATGGAGAGGTTAACGGATTTATCCAGGCGCAGTCCACCCTTGTAGGGGCCGATCGCGCTGTTCATCTGAATGCGAAAGCCGCGGTTGAAGCGGATCCTGCCGCTGTCATCCAGCCAGGGTACGCGAAACATCAAAACGCGCTCGGGCTCCGTCATCCGCTCCAGGATCTCCTCCTGGGCGAAGTCCGGATGGCGGGGCAGGATCGGCAGGATCGACTCGGCGACCTCGCGCACGGCCTGGTGGAACTCGGTTTCGCCCGGGTTCTTTTCGGCCACCTGCCGCATGAAATCATCGACAGTCTTGGGCACTGTGTTCTCCTTGAATTCCGGCGGGTGCCGGAGACGTTCGTGATAATCAGCGCCGGCGGGGAGCCGGCGGCGGCGCAGCCTGTCCCGGCCTCGCGCGGCCGGGACGGCTTACGCTGGGTGGATTAGCTGTAGTCCTCGCACTCCGTGACCTGCTCGCCGGGCCGGCGGTGCATGCAGGTCAGGCGCGTCTCGCAGTTGACGCACAGCCCGGCGGACTGGCCCTCGCCGTACTGCACGCCGCCGGTGAAGGTCAGCTCACCGTTGGCCGCGGCCGCGGGTTCGTCGTCCGCGCCGGCCACCGCGAACTCCTCGCAGGTGTGGATCGCCTGGCGGGCTGCCTTGAAGAACAGGCAGCGCGGCTGGTGCCGGCAGGTGCTGCAGATGCCGACGGGCTTGACCGGCGTAGCGGCGATGACTTCGGTCTTGCTGGTGCCGTCCGGCAGCAGGACGGTTTTCTTGATGGATTTACTCGGGCGTTCGGTGGTGGTGGTTTTAGCCATGTGATTACTCCTTGCTGTAGCCGTGGGCCGGGGCTAGCGATAGTCCTCGCACTCCCAGACGGCCTGGCCGGGCTGGCGATGCATGCATTCCTTGCGGGATTCGCAGTTGGTGCAGAGACCGATGTGCTGGGCCTCGCTGAAGGACAACTGGTCGACGGGCGCCGGCGCTTTGACCGGGCGCGGTTCCTCGGCGTGCTGTTCGCCGCGGACGTCGTCGAACTCGTCGCAGAACCAGACCGGCTTGCGCGCCGCGGCCAGGAACAGGCAGGTGCCCTGGTGGACGCAGGTGGTGCAGATCCCCAGTTGGCGGATCTCCGGCATGCCGCTGGCGTCGGTCAGCGGAGCCGCCGGACCGTCGGTCTGCGGCTCGGTGGTGTGATGCTTGGTGCGGATCGTACTCATTTGATTACTCCTCGATGGGATTGACGCCGTAACCGGATTTGGGGTTGGCCGGTTCCGGTGTTATGCGTATTATCCACGTCTGAGGCCGCATCACAATTGGGATAATCCTGTCAGGTCACCCCCGATTGACGTCTCAGGGATTCCCCGATCGACGCTGATTGGGCTTGGCTGGCTATTCGCTGAGCGAGACCAGGCCGCAGCGGATCGCGAAGCGCGTCAGCCCGGCGATCGTGCGGTCGTCCAGCTTCTCCATGACGTGCTGGCGGTGTGTTTCGACCGTCTTGACGCTGACCGCCAGTTGCTGGGCGATCTGCTTGGTGTTCTGCCCGCCGGCCAGAAGCACCAGCACCTCGCGTTCGCGCGCGGTCAGTTCATCCAGTGCCGCCAGGTCCGCTTCGCTGGCGGGTTCGTCCGGCGCCGGCGTATTCTGCACGTATTTCGACGCGACGCTGGCCGCCAGGCCGGGGCTGAGGAAGGTCAGGTTGGCCTGGACGACGCGGATCGCCTGGGCCAGATCGTCCTGGGCGCAGTCCTTGAGCAGGTAGCCGGTGGCGCCGGCCCGCAGCATCTCGACCACGAACTGCCCGTCGGAATGCATCGACAGCCCGATAACTTTAATGTTCGGGTTTTGCGCCAGGATCCGCGAAGTGGCTTGAATGCCGTTGAGCTTGGGCATCGCCACATCCATCACCACGACATCGGGCCCGTGCTCCGCCGCCAGGCTGACGGCCTGTTCGCCGTCGACGGCCTCGGCGACGACCGTGAAGTCAGGGGCACGCTCCAGCAGCGCCCGTAGGCCGGCCCGGGTCAACTGCTGGTCGTCGGCCAGCAGGATGCGGATCGGCTCGCGCTGTGGCTTGGCCGGCGGCGCTTCCAGCTCGCCGCGTGGCGCGACGGCGGCGGCGCTTTCCTCCACCAACGGCGCGGAGATGCGGGCCGTCGTACCCCGGCCGGGGGCCGAATCGATGGTGACCTTCGCGCCCAGGTGCGCCAACCGCTCGCGGATGCCGAACAGGCCCCAGCCCAGGTTGACCGCGTTCGCCGGTTGTTCCTGCTGGGCGTTGAATCCCCGGCCGTTGTCGCTGACCTCGATGATGAGTTGCCCGTCTACTACCCGGGCGCCGACCCGCGCGCCGGAAGCTTGCGCGTGCTTGCCGACGTTCGCCAGCAACTCGCGCACGGCCTGGAAAACCTCCACGCGCAGGTCCTCGTTGAGTGGCTTAGGCTGACGGTCATCGGCGTATTCACAGGGAATGCCGTAGTTGACCTCCAGTTGATGCGAGAGCCACTCCAGCGCCGCACCCAACCCCAGTTCGTGCAGGACCGGCGGGCTGAGCTCGAAGGTCAGGTTTCTGGTGGACTCGATCGTGCTCTCAATCAAGCCGATCAGCTCGGTTTGCACGTGCTTGGCGGGCGGCTGGGTCTGTTCGCCGAGGCGGAACTTAAGGCTGGCCAGCTTGTGACCGATCTCGTTGTGCAGCTGCTGGGCGATGCGGTGGCGCTCGCGCTCACCGGTCAAAGCCAGTTCGGAGGCCAATGAGCGCAGGCGCTCCTGGTATTCGCGGATTCGTTGACGCGAGGCGAAGTCCGCCACGACCAGGCTGACCGCTTCGCTGATGTTGATTAGCAGCTGCTCCTCCTCGACCAGGAAGGGCTCCTGGTCCGGTTCGGGCAGACTGGCGTAACAGACCTGGATCTCGCCGATCGGCTGGCCCCCCAGGTACACCGGGCGACGCTGGCAGACCGTGCTGTCACCATAGCCGGGTGTCGTGAAGTCGGTGTCATCGATCCGGACCCGAGCGCTGCAGAGTTCCGGGTACTGCCAGGCCGGCGGGATCAACTCGGCCACGCCCTGGATGAATTGCTGTAATGTCAGGTTGGGCTTGATGCTCAACTGCGAGATGCCGAACAGGCAGCGCAGTTCCTTGATGCGCTCGGTCAGCTGGGCACTGCGTTTCTGCAATTCCAGCCGGGCGTGGCGCGATTCCGTAATGTCATGGCCGGTGGCGACAATGTACTTCAGCGTGCCGGCATCGTCGCGGATGGCGGCGTTGCTCCATTTGATCAGGTGGCGGATTCCGTCGCGGTCGGTCCAGTAGCGCTCATGCGTTTCCGGGAATTCCCGGCGAATCAGCATCTGGTAAAACTCACGGACCTGGTCCGCCTGATCCGGCGGATTGGCCACATCCCACAGGTAACGGCCGACAGCCTCCTCGGCGGTGAAACCGGTAATGGTTTCGCAGGCCTTGTTGAAGGTGATGATCTCGCCCTCGGCATTGAGCACGACGATCAACGTGCCCGCGGTGTTGAGGATCGCCGCCAGCACGTCGCTGTGCCGGAGCAACCGGCGGTCTTCCTGGCGCCGCGCCTTGATGCGAGTTTTGGGATTGGAATCCTGCGGTAGCTTGGCCATACATAGATTATGACACCTAGGCAGCCGTTGCTGGGACAGGCGAACCGGTGTCCCCAGGCGTTTGGTGGAATGTGCTGCGATAGCTATAATTCATCTACTCCGGCGACCCCGACGCTGATAAATGGGTGGTATATGCATAATACAGGTAAGGCGTTTTCCTATCACCACGCGGCAACGGTAAGCTTGTCCGTGCTCGTGATGATCTTCCTGGCGGCGTGCGGCGGTTCCGACACCACGGCGCTGTCTCCAGTCACTCCGACGGACGATACCGCGGCAGTCGCGCCAGACCTGATGGCAGTCTTACAGGCCGAGTTATACGCGCGTGGCACGGGCCTGGACCGCGCAACCAGCCTGGCTCCGAACGGTGAAGCCAACGAGGTCTTCGACCTGACGGCAGGCACCACCGAGCTGGAGGAGGGCTATGAGATCCAGCTGAACTGGACCGAGCTGTGCAGCGGGGACTACAACCTGGACGGCATGGTCACGGTCAACGACCTGACGCCGCTGGCGGTGTATTGGCAAAGCCTGGTCTCATACGACGATCCCGCGGACCACGAAGGGTTTGCCTGGTGGCCCAGCGGCACGAACGGCGACCTGAACTGGCGGATCGCCGCGGTGGACGGCAACCGCGATGGCGAGGTCAACGTCAGCGACGTGACGCCGATCGGCCAGCACTGGCAGGAGCGCCTCAGCGGCTTTCGCGTGTACCGCCGCCAGCCCGGCCAGGAGGCGTTTGAACTTCTGCCCAACCCGAATAATCCCGAGGACGTCCTGACCGTGCCGCGGACCGATGCCCTGGCGGCGATCGGTGCCACCGCCGGCCTGGACCGGCCGCTGCCCTACAGCTTCATTGACGGAGCACAGAAAGGCGAGTCCTGGTCTTATTACGTGCGCGCCTATGACCCGCTCGCCAACAGTCTGGGCCCGCGCAGCAATATCGTGGTGGTCAATATCCCCGGCAACGAGCCGCCGAGTGTGATCCTGACCGCCGAGCCGTTCAGCGGCAACGCCCCGCTGAACGTCAGCTTCGACGCCAGCACCAGCGGAGACCCGGACGGGCACATCATCATCTACGAGTGGGATTTCGACGGCGACGGTACGTTTGATAGCAGTACCGGCACGACACCGAGCACTTCACACACATACAGTGTACCGGGCCAGTACCAGGCAACGGTCTCGGCGATGGACAACGACGGCGGCGTGGGTTATGACTCGATCGTGATCAACGTAATCAACCAGACGCCGCAGGCAGACCTGACGGCCGATATGACCAGCTGCACGCGACTCGATACGGTGACGTTCGACGCCTCGGGCAGTACCGATGCGGACGGCACGATCGTCGAGTATGCCTGGGACTTCGACGGCGACGGCACATACGATGCCTATACCACCGAGAACACGACGACGTACAGTTACGAAGACACCGGCAATCACCAGGCCCGGGTCTGCGTGACCGACAGCAGCGGCGATACGGACACCGCGTTCATCATGATCTGGGTGGCCAATGTTCTGCCGGAGGTCAGCGTTTACGTCCAGCCGGAGTCCCCGCAGGCGGGTAGCCTGGTGACTTTCAACTTCTCCAATTCCTACGATCCCGATGGCGAGATCGTAACTTATCGGCTTAAATACGGTTTACATACCACATCCGGATCTTCGCCGGCGATCAGCGTAACGTTCGATAGCGCCGGCAGCTATGTGATGGAATACGCTGTCAGGGACGATTCAGGCGACTGGGCAACCATTGACGGGCAGCTTGAGGTGTTCGGCGTCCAGCAGGATGTGATCGGATTGCATGGCTACGGCGGCCGCTACCCATCCCTGGACTTCGCCGATGACTACCCGGCAATGTGCTATTACAACAGCGATTCCCCGACCTATCCGAAACTGGTCTTCCGGCGGGCGATCGATCTTGCCGGTTCGGACTGGGGTGCGCCAACGACGATCCTCTCGGCGGGTTCGGGCAGCGAGAACTTCTGCTCCTTTAAACTGCTCAGCAACAACCTGCCGGCGGTCTGCTTCCTGGGACCGAACGTGGCCGGTTACGCCAACCTGTATTACTCGCACGGTCTGAACGCGATGGGCACCTCCTGGTCGACGCCGCTGCAAATTGCCTCGGGTATCAAGGTTGCGCGCATCAGTCTGACCGAGCTGGACGGAGCGCCCGCCGTGGTGGCGATCAACAACAGCGATTACCTGGTCGTCTGTCGCGCCGCGGACGCCAGCGGCACGGCCTGGTCTTCGGCCTTGGAACTGGACACACTGGGCACGGTCGAGGCTTATAGCAACAGCTTGGTGTTCGCTGACGAAATCGGCCTGGTCTATACCACGCTGGCGGACCGCGACCTGCTGTTCCTGCGGATCGCCTTTGGTGCGACCGTGGAGCCGGGCACGCCGGTGGCGGTCGACGGGCAGACCGACGTCACGCTCAGCCACAACTGCCTGCTGCACTGCGCGGGTACGCCCTGGAATTTCGTGCGGGTGGCCTTTATCGACGGTGACGGCAACCTGCGTATCGCGGCCTCGTTGGATGAAGCCGGCAATGGATTCGTGAGCGGCATCCCGGTTGTTTCCGGCGTAACGGACCTGCTGTCGTTTGCGGAGGTCAATGGCGCGCTGGCCCTGCTGTACGAGACTTATGCCGTCGGCTATAAGCTGAATTACCTGCACTTGCTGGGAGGCGGTGAAACTCCGGTGGTACGCGAGATCCATAACGCCACGGTGCCTTATTACGACCGCGCCTCGAACCTGATCGACAACGGCGGACTGGCCTCGCTGGCCTTCTGGGATGATGAGCAGAATTACCTGGGCCTGTGGACGATGATTGAATAGCACGACGCGCCGTGCGGCGATGAAAGAAACCGCGGCGGATTTTGCGCCGGTCTGTAACTTTCGCCGCCGCCGCGGCGTCTGTTAGATTGACCAAGTTTTAAGGTGGCTCCCCCCGAATACGACAGGCGCGTTGGCGCGCGCCATGTGGAGGTAGTAATGCCGGTTCGGGGCGTTATCTGGCCTACGGTGCTCGCAACTGGCTCGCGACAAGCTATCTGCCGTCAGGACATTGTCTGGCTTAACTCGCTCACGCGCAGGTACGCCTGCGATCAGCAATTCATTTATCTTCTAGCCAATCGCTGTGGCATGCCGGGCACTGGGGAGCGCCACTCTAGTGCCCGGCCCATTCCGGCATCACCGACAGGTCGATGCCGAAGACCAAGGGGCCGAGGGTGACGATCGCCACAATAATCAACACCACGCTGACTACCGACAGCGCCAGACCCGCGCGGCTCATTTCGGCAACACTGACGCGGTTCGAGCCGAAGATGATCGCGTTGGGCGGGGTGGCCGCCGGCAGCATGTAGGCCGTCGAGGCCGCCAGGGTGGCCGGGATCATCAACAACAACGGGTTGACCTGGATCGCGACCGCCAGGGTGACCATGATCGGCAGGATCATTTGCGTCGAGGCGGTGTTGCTGGTCAGGTTGGTCAGCAGCACCATGCCCACGACCACGGCCAAGACGACCACCAGCGGCGGCAGGCCCGCCAAGGCCGTCATGTACTCGCCGCACCATTGCGACAGCCCGCTGCTCTTGAAGCCGCCCGCCAGGGCGAAACCGCCGCCGAACAGCAAGAGCACGCCCCAGGGCAGCTTCTGCAGTTGCTCGGAGCCGACGAGCATGCCGCGATGCGGTCGCCGCGTCGGGATCATGAACAACAGCACGGCCATCGTCACCGCGACGGTGCCGTCGCTGACATAGCTGATCACCTTGCCGCTTTCGGCCACGGACTGGAATAAAAAGCCCCAGCCGGGGAACGTGAAGCTGCCGATCGTGATCGCACCGCGCGTCATCCACAACACGGCGGTCAAGCCGAAGATCCAGGCGACGAGTTGCTCCTCGTAGGACATCGCGCCCAGCGCCTTCAGCTCCTCGCGGAACACGCCGGTCTTGTGCGTGGCCCCCTTGTACTTGCGGCAATACATGAAGCGCAGCCACAGCCAGGACAGGAACAGCAGGGTCAGCGAGAACGGCATGCCGAACAGCGCCCACTTGGTGAAGCTGATCTCGGGTGCATGGCCGAAGCTGATCTTGTAGATCTCGGTGAAGGCCAGGTTGGGTGGCGTGCCGACCAGCGTCGCCATGCCGCCGATCGAGGCCGCGTAGGCGATCGCCAGTAACAGGCCGACCTCGAACTGCTTCAGGCCCGGCTGGTTCTCGCCACCGGCCTCCTCCAGCTTGGCGATGACCGCCAGGGCGATCGGCAGCATCATCATCGCCGTGGCCGTGTTGGAGATCCAAGCGCTCAGAAAGCACGTGGCCACCATGAAGCCCAGCGTCAGCCGCCCCGGCCCTAGCCCGATCATGCGGATCAGCAAAAGCGCGATCCGCTTGTGCAGGTTCCAGCGCTCCATCGCCAGGGCGATGATCATGCCGCCTAAAAACAGCATGATCGTCGAGTTGAAGTACATCGGTCCTACGTCGTTTTCCGGCATGATGCCCAGGATCGGGAACATCACGGCCGGGATCAATGCGGTGGCCGCGAGCGGGACCACTTCCGTGATCCACCACAAGGCCATCCACACGGCGATCGCCGCCATACGGGTAACCGCCGGTTGGTCGGGGTCCAGATTGGTGAACTGAATGATCAGCCACGCACTTACAGGTCCGGCCAAAAGCCAGATTAGGTGTCGGCGTCGCACGCCGAAGGCATATCCAAAGCGCATCGCGGGCAACATTACTCCGCGACATGGGGCAAGTCAATAGATTCGTGAAAAATTTCACTAAATTCCACCGAAGCCGGGAAATCGGACCGTCTTTTCCAGTGAAACGGCCCAAGGCCTTGACGTTAGATAAGCGGTAGTGCTACACTGGCCGTGCTGGACCGTTCCGCTTCTGGGGCGTGTGTATGCGCACGTATGCACAGCCCAGGCCGGATCGGGATTCAGCGGACGAGGATTGAACGGGAGTAAGTTAACGACGTCGTAATGAGCATGGCCGATACAGCCGTCAGAAAGCCGGTGCTATCGCCGGAGGAGGAAGCCTTCCTCTGGGAGCATTACGACTATCGCGCGCGGGCACGGATCATCGAAGCCTACCAGCCCCTGGTCTTCCACATCTACGGCAAGCTGGGCCTTTCACTCGGCGAGGAGACGGTGGACGTGATCAGCGAGGGCACCGTCGGACTGATCCAGGCGGTCGATCACTTCGACCACCGCCGCGGCGTGCCGTTCAAGAGCTACGCCTACCTGCGCGTCAAGGGCGCGATGATCGATTACCTGCGCAGCCAGAAGATCGCGATCAAGAGCAACGAGATGCGCGAGTTCGACTTCTTCGCGCAATTGGCCAGCGAGGGCGAGGACCGCTATAACCTCGACCGGCTGGAGTTCATCTTCGCCAACCTCGACGAGCTGTCGCCGCGCGAGCAGGAGATCATCCACGGGCTCTACCGCGACGGCCTGAGCCAGCGCCAACTGGCGGTGCGCCTGGAGTGCACGCCGGCCAACATCTCGATCCTGCACGGCCGCGCCGTCAAGCGGCTGAAGAAGATGGTCGCCGCCGAGCGCAAGCGCAGCTTCGCCCGCGGCCTGGCGTGGTTCTAAACCGGCTGAACTAGCAAACGCAAGCCTAAGCACTCCACAGGATTCCTTGATCGTTCGGCGCGTCACGGCGTCGGGGACGCCGGCCGCCCGGCGCGTCATTGGTCGGATGCCTCAACCGCAGATAGATCAAACCCGCAATCAATCTTGATCTCACACGGTGTGAAATACCGGAAGTTCTCCTCGAAAAGCGGCCGAAATAACTTTTGCTTTCGATAAATGAGCAGAAAACAGCGGGTGGTAATCACGGGAGCACCCGGTTCGGGAAAGACCACGCTGCTGCATGCCCTGCGGACCAGGGGCGCGAGCTGCCGGCGGAATTCCCCGGCACGCCACGCATCCGGAACTGGCCCCCCGCCCCAGCGATAACCTGATCGTCATGGCGGCGGAGATAGCATTGAACCTGAAGAAATCTTAAGAATTCCTTCGTGGTATTCCGTAGGCAGACGGCCTAGAATCAAGGCAGATTGCTTTGGAGGTCGATATGCAACGCGGAATACTTGCAATGATCATCTGGCTAGTTATCAGCGCCAGCGCAACTGCGCCGGTTAGCGCCCAGGAACAGCTGGACCTGCCGACGGCGGAGCAGGTGCTGGCTTGGTACGTGGACGCCGTTGGCGGACGGGCGGCGCTGGAGCGGTTGGATTCACGCGTGGTCAGTGGCCGGTTCGTGCATGACCTGGACTGGCACACACCGCCGCACGAGGAGGTCCCGATCACCTACATGTTTCTGGCACCGGGCCGCAGCCTGCAAGTCGAGCAAACCGCCGCCGGCGAGTGCCGCGAGGGGTGGGCGGACGGGCAGCATTGGATCCTGGCGGCGGACGGGCAGTTGACCGTCAATGAGGACCCACGGTCCAAGCTGCACTGGCTGCTCGATCCACGCAATGCGCTGTGGCTGGCGGACTTCCTGCCTGGTTTGGAATGCGTGGGGATCGAACGGATCGACGAATCGCCCGATTATCTGTCGGAGCCGGCCTATGTCCTGGAACCGGCGGGCTATCCCCCCGCGCATTACCGGATGTACTTCAGTACCGAGACCGGCTTGTTGCTGGGGATCGGTTACCACTGCTGGTATACGGACTACCGCACCGTGGATGGCGTGCAGGTGCCGTTTACAATTGTGCTGGGCCGCAAGGGCGGCTCGAGCGTGCTCCACATCGAGTCCGTGGAAAATAATGTGGAGTTGGCAGCAGACTTGTTCGCCGCGCCGGAGACAGGCGCGCGCGGGAGGTAAGTCATTCGCATCCTGGTGGTCGAGGATGAGTTGAAACTGGCGCAGGCGCTGCGCCAGGGGCTGGAGCGCGAGGGCTACGAGGTCACGGTGGCAGCCACCGGCGAGGAAGGCTACTTTCTGGCCACCACGGCGCGCTACGAGCTGATCGTCCTCGACCTGATGCTGCCCGGCCGCGACGGCCTGGAGGTTCTCGCGGCTTTGCGCGAGCGGGGCCAGCACCTGCCGGTACTGATCCTGACCGCGCGCGATACGGTCGAGGACCGCGTGCGTGGCCTGGACGGCGGCGCCGACGACTACCTGGTCAAGCCGTTCGCTTTCGCCGAGTTACTGGCGCGGATCCGCGCCCTGACGCGGCGCGGCCCGGCGACGGACACGCAACACCTGCAGATCGCGGACCTGGTATTGGACCGCGTCAAACGGCAGGTCATGCGCGACGGCACGCCTGTCGCTTTGACCGCCAAGGAGTTTCAACTGCTCGAATACCTGTTGCTCAATCGCGGCCAGGTGGTCACGCGCGAGATGCTGGCCCACGACGTCTGGGACGGCGTGGCGTGTTCCGGGCCGCTGGACAACGTGATCGACGTGCACCTGGCGCGGCTGCGCCAGAAGATCGACATTGCCGACGAGCCCAGCCTGATCCGGACGATTCGCGGCGTCGGCTTCATGATCGCTGAGGACACGCCGTGAGCGTACGGGCGCGGCTGACGCTGTGGCATGCGGCGGTACTGCTGGTGCTGCTCATGCTGTTCGCCGGCGGCGTGTATCTCGCCGTCCGCGCCAGCCTGCTGACGGCCCTGGACCGCGAGCTGGACTCCGGCTACGACGCCGTGGCAAGCGTGATGCGGATCTCGGGCGGCGACATCTATGACATCTATCACTTCGGCCGTGAGCCGGCGTTTATCCTGTTCAATCACGGGCAGCCGGTTTATCTGACGCAGGGCTGGTGCGACGCGGGCTTGCCCGTACAGGCGGCCGACCTGGAATCGGGCTACACGACGCTGGCGACCGGCGACGGGCACTGGCGCGTCCGCTTTGGCGCGGTGGATGAAAGCGGATACGCGCTGGCCTATGCGGTGGATGCGCGGCTGTACGACGAAGCCCTGCAGCGCCTGGGGTTCGTGTTGGTCCTCGGCGCCGCGGTGGCGGCGCTGCTGGCCCTGGCCGGTGGTTTTCTGCTGGCCGGGCGCGCCCTGGCGCCGATCAGCACGATCGACCGCCGGCTGCGCGATGTGACGGCGCGGTCGCTGGCCGACCGCCTGCCCGTGGCCAATCCCGCCGACGAGCTGGGGCGGCTGGTGACGACGATCAACGCCACCCTGGCGCGGTTGGAGGGAGCTTTCGAAGAATTGCGGCGCTTCACCGCCGATGCCTCGCACGAGTTGCGCACGCCGCTGGCGGCGATCCGCAGCGTCGGCGAGGTGGCGTTGCAGGACGGCGCGGACGACGGCGACCGCCGACAGGCGCTTACGAGCATCCTGGAGGAGGCCGCACGGTTGTCGCAGCTGCTGGAAACACTGCTGGCCCTGGCCCGTTTTGACGCGGGTACGGCCCGTCCCGCACCGCAAGAAGTGGACCTGGCCGCACTGGCGGGCGAGGTGGTGGACGAGCTGGCCGTGTTGGCGGAGGAGCGGCGGCAGGCGCTGGTGCTGGCGGCAGCGGCGCCCGTAACCGCGCGGGTCGACCCGCAGCTGTTGCGCCAGGCGCTGGTCAATATTGTGCACAACGCGATCCGCTATACGCCGGAAGGGGGGCGGATTACCGTCGCGGTGTCCCGCCACGGTGGCCGCGCGGTGCTCGATGTCACCGACACCGGGCCGGGTATCCCGCCGGACGAGCGCGAGCTGGTATTCGCGCGCTTTTACCGGTGCGAAGGGTCGCGGTCGCGCGAAGGGGGCGGGGCGGGCCTGGGCCTGGCGATCGCGCGGTGGGCCGTGGCGGCCCAGGGCGGCACGATCGCGTTCCTCAACGCCGACCAGGGCGCGCACTGCCGCATCGAGCTGGCTAGCGACGGCTGATCGGCGGGCAGATCCTGGGCACCTTCGCCGTGGCGGGCTACCTGGATCTGTTGGCCCTGGCGATCGACCAGCGCCTCACCGCCGCCGACCTGCGCCGGTTGCAGTACGCCACGCACCCCGAGCTTGCCCCCCGCCCCAGCGATAACCTGATCGTGATGGCGGCGGAGGGGGTAGTGGGGAGGAACAGCAAGCAATAGAGTACTTGAAAAGGAAACCGCCGCGATGAGGTACACCGCGGCAGTCGTGTTCAACGTAGATCATTATTGACTACATAGTTCCTCCGGCGCTCGCAGCCTAGGTTAACTCGCACCAATCAAGCACGCCCTGTGGACTAACCCAGGTAGAACGTACCAGATTCAAGCGCTTTTCGCGCTGGCACCACCATCGAGATCGCGGCGGAGCTGGGGGACCAGGTGCTGACGATCACGTCGGACAACGGCAAGGA
>JAFGCY010000094.1 GCA_016932385.1 bacterium
CATGCAGGTAACGTCAATGTGGCGTATTCACGCGATATTCATGGCATTTCGTGGCAATGTGCCAAAGACACGCCTGCGGCGGGACAATGACTGAATCGCAAACATGGGGGCTTGCGCTACTGCTAGTACTGGCGGCACTTGCGCCACCTTGTGGCTTCCGAGAGACTTGTAGGCACGTCCCACCATGGCGGGGCTGTGCGCCATTCGCGGGAATAATGCATCCGCCAAGCAAGCTTTGCGGAATCCCGAGAAATAACCTTTGCTGCGGTCGACGCGGGCGTCGACCCTACCCGTTGATGCGCATCAATACTGGGCACACAGCCATACATCCCCGACCGGCCCTTGGCCCAGCTCCCTTGAACCTTGAACCTGCTTACGGCAAGTGCTGCTCGATCTCGGTATCGCAGGCGATGAAGCTCTGGACGTTCTCGTTGTACGCCCAGCTCTGCGGGAAGCCCAGCTCGATCCGGCTCAGCTTGTTCAGCCGCTCCACATAGCGCCGCTCCAGCAGGAAGTCGGCGGTGCCCAGCAGGTCCTCGAGCTGCCGGGCGGTCCGCGCGCCGAGGATCGGACTTGTCACCCCCGGCTGCTGCATCAGCCAGTTCAGCGCCACCTGGGCCGGCGTGCGCGCCAGCTTGTTGGCCGTGCGCACCACCTCGGCGGCGATGCGCTGGTTGCGCTTGGTCAACCGCATCTGGTTCATCGCGCCGCGGTTGCTCTCGCCCGCCGGGTTGTCCAGGTACTTGCCGGTCAGCACACCGCCGCCGATCGCGCCCCAGGGTGTGACGCCCAGCCCCAGCTCGCGGGCCATCGGCGTCAGCTCGCGCTCGACGGTGCGCTCGATCAGGCTGTACTCGATCTGCAGGGCGATCGCCGGCGTCCAGCCCATCGCCCGGGCCAGCGTGTTGGCCTGCGCCACCTTCCAGGCCGGCGTGTCGGAGAAGCCGAAGTAGAGGATCTTGCCGGCTTTCACCAGGTCGTCGACGGCGCGCAGCACCTCCTCCACCGGCGCGCGATACTCCCAGACATGCAGCCAATAAAGATCGATGTAGTCCGTCTTCAGGCGCCTAAGGCTGTTCTCCAGCGCCTGGACCATGTTCTTTCTGTGGTTGCCGCCGCGGTTGGGATCCTTGAGCGTGCGATTGGTGCCGAAGCTGAACTTCGTGGCCACGACAAAGCGCTCGCGGTCGCGGGCGATCAACTCGCCGACGAACTCCTCGCTTTCGCCGTCGGTATAGCCGTTGGCGGTGTCGATGAAGTTGCCGCCCCGCTCGGTGTAGAGGTCGAATTGGCGGCGGCTCTCCTCGCGGTCGGCTCCCCAGCCCCATTTGGTACCGAAGGTCATCGTGCCCAGGCAGAGCGGACTGACCCTGAGGCCGCTGTTGCCCAGTAATCTGTAGCTGTCCAGTGCAAACGGCTTGTGACCGGCCATAGTTCCTCCAGCGCGCGTAATGTCTATTTGTAGCATGTGCCACAAAATTTCCGGTTAAAACCGGCTGAAAGTGAGTACCCGACATTGCGGAGAATGTGTGCCTTTGTGAACGCAGGTGTTTGCGTGACAATACAGGTAGCGGACATGCTGCCGGGTGTGGGTTAGCTAGGAGGATCCACACCCGACACAAAAAATGTGTGTCCTAGCGCCTGTTGTATTCTTAGCCGGAGTCGAGGGGCGTAACGGACGGTAGATGCGATAAGCCGGATCCTCACCAATCCGGCTTCTTCTTTATCCGAACACCGGTACAAGGTTCCGACGGGGCATGAGATATAACTGGTATCAGACTCAGCGTTCCAAGGAGTGTACCGTGGGTAGATTTTCCAGCATCCTGGTTGTCGTCTGCGCCGTGCTGGTCGCCAGCGCGATTACCACCGGTTGGGCCGACGACGATTACGACGCGCTGACCGAGCTGCACGAGGCATCGTACATCACCATCCGCGACATGCAGGCCGTGTTGCCGCACGGCTCGCTGAAGATCAACAGCGGCGTGGTGGCCAGCTTCACCGGTGTGGAACAGCGCACCGCCGGCGTGGTGATCGGCGATATCGAACTGGTCATCGACAATCTGCCCACGGGTGGGGAAGTGCTGAACCTCTTCGCCGAAATCGATCCCGGCCAGCGCACCGTCCGCCGCAAATCGCACCAGGCGTTCTACTCCGTGGCGGCGAAGGCCGCCAGCAAAGTCACCAGCGGCTATCCGGTGGCGATCCGCAGCTGGTACGAGCTGGATGACACCGAGCAGGAGGAATTTACCAGCGTCTACCTGCAGGCCTACAGCGACGGCTGGATCGCCGGCGATAACCAGCAGCACGGGCCCGGCGACTCGCACTGGGACGCCGGCGGCCGGCCCGGCGGCGGCGGGACCAAGGTGGTCCGCCCGCGTTTCCCGGTCGGCAACGAGACCTTCGCCGCCGTCTGGACCGACGACGGCACGCGCTGGGACTACCGCATCAACGCCGCCGGCGATGAGGTATCGATCACCGATTACTACCGCAACATTGTGTTCGTCCAACAGCCCTGGGCGCCCGAGGAAGGCGAACTCGATCCGGTGGTGGACTTCACCTCGATCGCCTACGGCTACGCGTTCCTGCCTCACGGCGTGGACCAGGACCCGGCGGCGCCCGGCAAGTTGTCCGCCTCGATCACCGCCAAGTTCACGGTCAGCGAGCCGCGCACCGAGCTGCAACTGGTCAGCTATCCCTGGCTCACCATCACCGAAATCACCGACGACCTGGTCCGGCCGGTGGAGTTCACGCGCGGCGGCCCGGGCCTGTCGGACTGGATCTTGACGGTCAAGGGCGACTACCAGCCCGGCGAGGAATACGAGCTTAGGATCGGTGCCGAGTGCATCGTGCCCGAAACCTACGCCGGCGTCGGCTACGGCGGCGTCTACCGCTTCGATACGGCGGCGCTCTGGCCCGGCGAGGACAGCGCAACCGATATCGTCATGGACCTGGCGGTCGATGAGAACGGCTGGACGATCCTGGCGAGCGGCGGCGCCGAGGTCAGCGTCTTCAACATGGGCGGACCGGAGGGCGGCTACGGCCCCTACCGCGACGAGGCCACGGCCGACTGGCCGGCCAATACGCGCAATCAGATGCTGGTGGCGACCAAGTTCCCGTCGCAAACAATCGCCACGGACTGGGGTGAGTTGCAGGTCTTCGCGCCGCCGGAGCTGATCGACGGCGTGGAGCAGATGGAGAGCATCAACGCGCTGGGCGAGATCATCAGCTATTACAACGGGCTCTGGGGCGAGCGCGGCGTGACCACGCAACCCGTGTTCCTGGTGCCGGACGAGCACGGCGTGCAGGCCTTCGAGGACGCCGGGCTGATCTTCATCCTCGGCGGCGACCGCACCGGCATCCCGCTGATCGCGCATGAGACGGCGCACCTCTGGTGGGGCTACGACGTCGGCGGGCCGCGCTGGTTCTTCGAGGGCATGGCCAACTACGGCGCGGCGAAGTTCGTCGAGTATTACTACGGCGACGGCGGGCCACAGGCGGGCGCCGACGACCCGCTCTTCTACCGGCGCTACCTGATGAACTTCAGCCTCGGCTACGAGCTGCCGCTGTCCTTCGACCGGCGCGACAGGCTCGACGACACCGCGGCGGTCTATCACAACAGCGCCGCCTTCCTGCTGACGATGGACGCCATCCGGCCCTACGGCATCGACGGCATCCTGCGCCTGATCCACGAAGCCGGCAACTCCGCGCCGGCGATCGACAGCGCTGAGCTGCGCGAAATTTTCGCCGACCAGAGCGGCGGCGAACTGGGCGAGGTCTGGGACAGCTACGCCGTGCGCGGGGAGATTCCGGTCGCGACGGTGGACGATCCGACCTACCGCCGGCTGGAGTGGACGCCCGAGCGCGAGAACTATGTGGCGATGCTGCGCTGGCTGGTGCCGTCGATGAAGAAGGAGATGCAGGGCGACATCGCCGGCGCGCTCTATTGCGCCTACCGGGCGCAGGAGTACCGCAACGAGCCCAAGGACCGCCTGCGTATCGCCGAGCTCCTGATCAAGTCCGGCGACCTGGGGATGGCCTGGGAGATGGCGGCGGCGCAGCTGGAGAACCCCGAAACCGACGCCAAGACCCGGGTCTCGGTGCACTGGACGCTCAGCAAGATCTACCGCGCCCAGGCCGACGAGGCCAACGAGCGCGTGGCGCTCGAGTATGTGATCGCCAACGGCGCGGCGGTGGACATGCTGTACATCGTGCAGCAGGCCCAGGCGCGGCTGGCCGAGCTGGACGGCACGGCGGTCGACGCCGCGAGCGGCGCCACCCCGTCCGGCGGGTATCCCGGCGGTTAGTGCGTTCTCGCGCAGCGGCGCGAGGGCAGGTGTCAAACGCTGGATGTGTCCGCCTGGCCGGCGGGTTTGAACCAATCCTGCGTGCGGCGGCAGATCGCAACAAGCCAGAGCATCACGGGCACTTCGATCAGCACGCCGACCACGGTGGCCAGCGCCGCGCCCGAGGACAAGCCAAACAGCATCGCCGCCGTCGCGATCGCCACCTCGAAGTGATTCGAAGCGCCAATCATCGCTACCGGCGCTGCGTCAGCGTAGGGCAGCCGCAGCACACGTGCCAGCCAGTAACTGAGCCCGAAGATCGTCATAGTCTGGATGAACAGGGGTATCGCGATCCAGGCGATCGTCAGCGGATGGGCGGCGATAACCTCGCCCTTGAAGCTGAACAACAGCACGAGGGTTGTCAGCAGGGCGATGATCGTCACCGGCGTCAGGAACTGAAGAAACCTCTCCTTGAACCACTGCTCGCCTTTTACGGCTAGAATCCAGCGGCGGGAAAAACAGCCTGTCACCAGCGGCAGCGCGACGTAGATCGCAATCGACAACAACAAGGCCTGCCAGGGCACCGGCAGCCGACCGACGCCCAGCAGAAAACCGCCGAGTACGCCGTACAGCACGAGCATCGTCAGCGAGTTGATCGCCACCATCACCAGTGTCAGGCCATCGTTGCCGCGCGCCAAGTAGCCCCAGACCAGCACCATCGCCGTGCACGGCGCGATGCCCAGCAGAATGCAACCCGCCAGGTAGCTGCGCCAGAGCGGCACTTCAAGCAACTTGACGCCATCATGGAGAACCACCGTGCCCGTGCCGTGCGTGGCGCCGACCGGCAGGTCCAAACCGAAGGGCATTTTCACCAGGTCGGTGGCCTCCGGGCCGATCAAGCCGCGGAACAGCACGCCGAGGAACAACAGCGCGATCGCGTACATGGTAAACGGCTTTACGCACCAGTTGATGAACAGCGTTAGTAACACAGGCTTGCCGCTCTTGCCGGCTTTGACCACCGAGTCGAAATCGATCTTCACCATGATCGGGTACATCATGAAAAACAGGCACACGGCGATCGGGATGGACACGATCGGCGCGCCGTCGACGAAGATCGCCATGCCGTCCAAACGCACCGCCAGCCCGGGGGCCAACCGCCCCAGGAGGATCCCGGCCACGATGCATAAGGCCACCCACAATGTCAGGTATCGCTCGAATGGGCTGGACATCCGCCTGGTGTCCTGATCCTTGCATTTGATTGCGCTCACCACACACTCCGTAGCTGTGATTTACTTAGAATGTGAAACCCCTCGGCCAAGTAAGCCGGTGCGTTATTCCAGGCTGTCCGGCAAGGATTCGACGAACTCGCGGATTTCGTCGCGCACCCGCCGGTAATGGGCCAGGGCTTCTTCCTCGGTCTTCGCTTGCGCAGCCAGCGCCGGTGGATCGTCAAAACCTACATGGACAATCTGGGCCGCGCCCGGGAATACCGGGCAGTTCTCATGCGCATGCCCGCAGACCGTAACCACGTAATCGAATTCCACGGAGGGCAGCTCCGCGATATTCTTCGAGGTTTGGCTGCTGATATCGACGCCGGCTTCAGCCATCACCCGCGCGGCGTGCGAATTCAGGCCGTGGCTCTCGATTCCCGCCGACCAAGCCTCGATCGTATCGCCCTTAAGGTGACGAGTCCAGCCCTCCGCTATCTGGCTGCGACAGGAGTTGCCAGTACATAAGAAGAGTATTTTCATTTTCGTGTTCCTATCGAGCAAGCTTCCGGATTGAACCGCGCCAGGTCGCCTTTGACAACGGCATGGGTGGCCAGTTGGTTTTGCAGGCAGCGGCATAGGCAATCCACCAGCGGCGGCAGATCCGCGTTGATCCGGTAGTACATCCACGAGCCCGCGCGGCGCACGCCGACGAGTTTAGCCGCCCGCAGCACGCGCAAGTGGCGCGAAATTTTGTACTCCGGCTCGGCCAGCGCCTCAGCCAGCCGGCATACGCAGACTTCGCCTTTGCTCAGTAACAACAGCAGCAGCCGTAACCTCAGTTGATCGGTAAGCGCTTTGAAAATTTCCGCTTCATCCCATAGATCTGTCATTGTTATCTGCACTCCTGCGCAATTGCGCAGATGATAATACATATACCGCCGGATGGCAAGCTTTCATTCTAAGTTAGGGCGTTGCATCGGTTAGTTCAGCGCGGATAGGTGCGATTCCCGTTTCGCGTAACCCAGTGGGATAATCCCAGCGTGGTCTATCTGTTGTTTTTCCTGTCCGGCTGTGCCGGGCTGATCTACGAGATCGCCTGGTCGCGGCAGCTGGGGCTGTTCTTCGGCCATACGGTGCACGCCGCGGCGGTGGTGCTGGCGGCCTACTTCGCCGGCATGGCGCTGGGCTACTGGCTGGCCGGCAGCTGGGCCGGGCGGCTTAAGCGCCCGCTCAGCGGCTACGGCGCGGCCGAGCTGGTCGTCGCCGCCTGGGCGGTGGCCACCCCGCACCTGCTCAACAGCTTCACCCAGCCGCAACTGGCCGGTCTGCTCAATCATCCCAATCCGGATGTCCAGTTGGCGGTGCGCGCGGTGGTGACGTTTTTCGCGCTGTTGCCCGCGACGATCGCCCTGGGAGCCACCCTGCCCTTCATCGCCGAGCACGTCAGCGCGGCGGCCCGCGGCTTGTCGGCCCAGCGGATCGCCCTGGCCTACGGGCTGAACACCGCCGGTGCGTTCTGCGGCGTGTTGCTGGCGACCTTCGTCCTGATCCTCAACATCGGCGTAGCCGGCAGCGGCTATTTCGCCGCTCTGCTCAGCGCCGGCTGCGGCCTCGCCGCGCTCTGGCTGGCGCGCCGCAAGCCCGTGGATCGGGTCGAAGCCCTGGCCGATGCGCTGAGGCCTAGTAAGCCGGCTGAGCAAAACGCGGTTTCTCCAGCGCTCGCAGGCCCGCAGGCGCGTCTCACTCCCTCCTGGTATGTACTGGCCGGGCTGTCCGGCTGGGGCATGCTCGGGCTGCAGGTGCTGTTCACGCGCCTGTTCGCGATGACCTTCCACAACAGCACGTACACATTCGGGGGCGTGGTCGCGGTCTTCCTGATCGCGCTGGCCGGCGGCAGCTGGCTGGTGGCCCGCTTCGCCGGCCGCTATCCGCCGGCGCCCTGGGCGGCGATCACCTGCTCCGCCGGCGCTCCGGCGATCCTGCTCGGTGTCTTCATTTTCCAGCGCTTCACGCGGCTGGGCTATTTCGACGCCGGCCCGGGCTTCGCGATCTACATCCTGGCTGCGCTGGGCCTGATCGCGCTGGTCGTCCTGCTGCCCGTGCTGCTCCTGGGCACGGTGCTGCCCTATTGCTTCGCCGCGGCCCCCTCCGGCGCCCATGGTGCGGGAGCGGCGGTCGGGCGCCTGACCGCCGTCAACACGCTCTCTGCCACCGCCGGCTCGCTGATCACCAGCTTCTGGCTGCTGCCCACGGCCGGCCTCTGGAACAGCTTCGCGATCTATGCCGTACTCTACGCCGTGCTCGGTATCGTGATCCTCGGCGGGCGCTACTCCGCCGGCCGGCTGGCCCTGCCCGCGCTGGGCCTGGTGCTCCTCGTCGCGGCCGGCATCGTCACCACCCAGTGGCCGCTGAGCGTCGTCGGCAAGTCATCGCGGCTCATCTACGAGCGGGAGACGCCCTACGGCCTGATCACCGTCACCCAGCAGGAGGCCGGCGACCTCTGGATGAAGCAGAACAACCACTATGTGCTGGGCGCGACGGTCGGCGCGGACAGCGAGTTGCGCCAGGGCAACTTGCCGCTGTTGCTGCACCCCAACCCGCGCCAGGTCTGCTTCCTGGGCTTGGCCACCGGTATCACCGCCGGCGCCGCACTGGACCACCGGGAGGTGGAGCAGGCCGTCGCCGTCGAGCTGATCCCCGAAGTCGCCGACGCCGCGGCGCTGTTCGCCCCGTACAACAACAGCGTCCTGGCGGACGCCCGGGCCGAGGTCGTGATCAACGACGCGCGGCATTATCTCTACGCCGCCGATCGCCGGTTCGACGTAATCGTCAGCGACCTGTTCGTCCCCTGGCACAGCCAGACCGGCTATCTCTATACCGTGGAGCACTACCGCGCCGCGCGCGAGCGGCTGGCACCGGGCGGGTTGTTCTGCCAATGGCTGCCGCTCTACCAAGTCGGCCCCGCCGAGTTCGAGCTGATCGCCGACAGCTTCAGCGCTGTATTCCCGGTCACGACGATCTGGCGCGGCGAGCTGGATGCCAAGGCGCCGCTGATCGCCTTCATCGGCAGCGAGGAGCCGCTGCAGCTCGACGCCAGTGAGCTGACGGCGCGCGTCGGCCGGCTGCCCCTACCCTGGTGCGGCCGCGATCCGGTGATCACGCGCGGTACGGATATCCCGCAGCTGTTCGTCGGCCAGTGGCACCTGCGCCAGTCGGCGCCGTTGAGCATCGCCTGGCTGAACACGGACAACTTCCCGCGGGTGGAGTTCCTGGCGCCGATCACGCGCCAGGCCAGGATCAAGCTGACCGGCCGCCAACTTGCCGATTACTACGATAACGTGCTGCTCCAGCTGCCGCTGACCGGCCTCGCCTGGACCCCGCGGCCTCACGAACCAGCGCCGGACCTGGGCAGCGGCCGCAGCCTCCAGCGCCAGTGGCTGGACCGGACTCAGTAGAACGGCACGGGCCGCCAGTAATGCACGATCGCGTTGGCGGACAGCGGCACGAGGTTGTCGTCGTCCGTCACGTAGAACACATGCGCCACCTGCGCCGAATCGACCAGCAGCACGCAAGGCTCGCGATCGCGCGGGAACAGCCACTCGGTGTCGGTCAGCTGCTCGGGCTGCCAATCGCCCTCGCTGTCGCGAACCCAGACCAGCAGGCGGCTGCGATGCGGCTCGCCCGGGTCGCTGTCCGTCAGGCGGTCGTGGATGGCGATCACGGGCAGCTGGCCGCCCGCCCCGTCGTCGACCAGCGCCAGGCCCAGTTCGCCCCAGGTGTATTGCAGGTTGCCGGTCTGGAAGCTGAGATCGAACTCGTCGACCACTTCGACCTGCCAGTCCGCGCCGTCGTAATCCGCGTATTTCAGCTGGCCGAGCGGATCGTCGGCCGAGGCGTCCAGGTCCAGGTAGGCCAGGTGCGGATTGCCCGCCGCGTCGAGCACCTGCTGGACGCGCTTGCCGCAGTCGCTGTCGGGCGCGTTGTCGCCGGCGTCGACCAGCTCGTAGTCCCATTCGGTGTTGAGACTGTCCCAGCGCGCGTACAGGCACTCGCCGTCCTCGGGCGTGTGACGGTTCGGCGTGGACTCGCCGCCGCGCTGCACCGCCAGCCAGGGCGAAGTGCCGTCGGCGGGATCGAGCACCAGGTCCAGGTCGCGGCCGGCCAGGTTGGTCTCCTCCGCCGGCTCGTAGGGATCCCAGACCCCGCTGACCGTGCGCTTCAGGTAGTAGTCGACGTGGTCCTCCAGGCCCACGTCGAAGATGTCTTGCGTATAAGCTTGAGCCCACTCCGTGCCGATCGCCAGCGCCACCTGCGGGTTCTGCGCGGGCGTGGCATCGGCAAACACCGTCTGGTCGTACAACCCGAGCACATTCCGCGCCAGGTAGCCGACCGTACCCAGCGACTGGTTGGCGTAGGCGATCACGATCTGCCCGGCCTCGGCGTCCCAGGCCGGCTCCATGCATTGCACGGATAGGTTGTTGTCCAGCCCGTCATCGACCGCTTCGGCCAGCCAACTGCCGGTTGTCCCCCACAGGTGCATCAGCTGCCCGTCGGCCTCGTGGTTGTAGACCAGGTGCATCTCGTCGGCAGCGTTGATCAGCCCGCGCATGAAAAACGCCTCGCCCGCCGGCAGGTCGTCGCCGAGGATCAGCCGCTCGCTCTGCCAGGGCGGCGTGGCCCCCAGCACGCTGTCGTTGTCTTCCAGGTTTTCATCCTCGCCCCAGAGGCCATCATAAGCGCGCACCGCGAACCAGTAGCGCGTGCCGTTATCCAGACCGTCGATCGTCGTCGATGTTACATTACCGGAGTAACCAGGATAGACGGTCGTATATGTGCGCGGCTCGTTATACTCGATCGGCAGGTTGGTGCTGACGTAGATCGCAAAGCTGACTACTTCGCCATGTTCGTCAAGGGCGGGAGCCCATTCCAACGAGACCTCGCCGTCATCCGTTGTCACCTGCTGGATACCTTCTTCGCCGCCTGGATAGTAAGGCGGTGGATCCGGCGTTTGCGTCGTAACGCGCTGCAGGTACTGACCATTCAACAGGCCCAGATCGCTTGCCAGCGTAACCTCACGGTTGACGGGTCTGACGTATCTTTGGCGGTGCCGGCCGGAAAAATCATAGACCCAAGTGACCATGACATTAGTAGCCCCAAAAATCCGATCCATCGAACACGTTATCGACGTAATGCCATAAGTTGCTTGCCAAGCTTGCCAACGGGCGAACCCGGTAGCCGGATCATACGCGAGCAAGGCATTCTGTTCGTCAACATGTGTTTTCCGACAGGCCACAAACACCACCGGTGGATCAGCGTGTAGCGCCAGGCAAGGCGCAGACGAGGCAAAGTAATAGCCCTGTGCGGGGAAGCGCTGGGACTCGGCCAGGTCGTTGGTGTTGTACTCGATCAGTACTGTGTTGTCCGTTTCCGCGGCGGAATTGACGGCGATATAAAGGCGCTGGTTGGCCTTGTCCAGGGCCAGACTGTCTCCGGCGGGCGGAAAAGCCAGGGTCGCCTGGCCTGCGCTGGCACCAGTCAACAAGTCATATTTAAACAGCATCTGATCCACGGCGTAATAGACATACTCATCGTCCGCCGCCGGCGCCAAAATTGTGTCGGGCGGCGCCATCAGGTCTAAGTCAAAGCGCCACTGCTCGATCAGCCGGTCGGCGGTTAGGCAAACAATATCCCCGCCCTCGCTAACCACGTACAGCAAATCACCCAGCAACAACAACGGAACACCGCAGTTGACTGAAGCCAAGCGCTCATCGCTGCCATCGGCCACTGCCGTCGACAGCTGCGCGCCGTCGCTGTAGATCCGGCGGTTGTCACCCAGGGCGCCGAAGAAGTACTCCGGAGTTTGCAGCGTACCGAACGTACTCCACTCACCCGTTTCCAAATCCACTTTGCCCGGCTCCCGACCGGCGTCAGGACAAAAAGCCCAGCCCTCTGCACTGATTAGCGTATGGGTGAAGTAAGTCGGTATCCCGCCAACCAGGTCTACCAATTGCTCCGCAGCAACCGGCTCGTACAATTCGCAGTCCGGGTTGCAGCCCGTGCGCTGCGCATCGGCGCGGTAGTGCGACCACGGCTCGCTGCTTTCACCCAGCGCCGGTGGATGGGCGGTCAACGGGCTGTTGTTGCCTGTGGACGCCTGGCCATCATCGAGCGGCCCGTCGGCGGCGGTCACATAGAACGCGTAGTCTGTCCCGCGCGCGAGTGGCCCGCTGTTGGCCTGTTGAACCGTAGCGTCATCAAAGCTGGAAATGAACACTTGGTACGGAGGATCGCCCGTCAACTCGCTCTCGGGAACTTCCAGAATGCTGGCCTCACCGAACAGGAAGCCATCCGCTTCATCGTAATAGAGCCGGTAATAGACGTCGTCCCCATCGACATCATACGCGTCACCGAACTCCACCCAGACGCCGGCCTCACCATCCACCATATCGCCCCAGGCGTCGGTTATGCCGGCGGCGTTGACCGGATCGCTCCAGTCCGGCGGCCCCGGCAGCCCGCCGTAGGTCAACTGCACCGCGTTGCTGGCCGGCCCTTCCGTGAGTGCGCCGTCGTCGTCGGCATAAGCCCGCACCTGGAAGCTGACCTGGCCGCCTTGCCAAACCCCGCTGGGATCCTCCACCGGTAGATCATTTCGGTGATAGACAAGCCGTTTCTTCTTCGCCAGCTCATCCATCAGGTTATACAAAGTGTCCCGCGGATAAATCGCTGTACTTGCCGCCGGATACAACTTGAAGTCTGCGGTCTGCGGATTGGCGGTGAAAGCAGCATAGAGCCGGTAACCGTCGATGTGCGTGTTGTAGTTCTGGCCAATCGGCGTGATGTCGTGGACGGTGATATAGCCGTCTCGGTTGCCGTCGACGACCTCCAGCAGTTCCGGATCGTCGGCCGCCGCCACCTCCTGGTTGTAGTAAATGCCGATCGGCGTCAGGTCGGCCACCTCGACCAGCCCGTTGTTGTTGTAATCGCCGATGTTCAGCTCCGTCCACCACAGGTCGGCCACCAGATAGTCCCCGCCGCCGCTGGCACTCAGTTCCGCCACGCTGCGCGGATCGTCGTTGACCGCGCTGACGGCGCGCTGGACCGCTTCGGGACCGGCGCTGAACACGAGGCTGAGCAGTTCGCCAGCGACTGCGCCGGTGCCGCGATGCGCCCCCACCCGCGCCAGGCCGATCACCAGCACGTCCTCGATCCGGCCGGGTACGGCCAGCGTGATGTATTCATCCCGCGCCACGGGGCTGAGCTGCGCCTGCCGGTAGGCAAAGCACCCACCGTCGTAGACGACGTAGAGGTAGGCGTCATCCGGTGACAGCGCCGTACCGACCAGCGTGAAGCTGGCGCCACCGCTATCGGCGGTACCCGTCACGCTCAGGCCCGGCCAGTCCGCGATCACAGCGCCGTCCGCGTCGAGCAGATGGAAGCTGAACCCGCCGATCCGCCGGCCCGGCTGCGTACTGAGCCACTCGGCGGTCAGCTTGCCCGCCGGCCTATTCGCATCCGTCACGACTGGCGGGGCGGCCTCCGACAGGCCGGGCTGGCTGCCGCTGCATGACCATAGTGCGATGCCCCCGATCAACAGCGCCAGGATGGCCGCTATCTTAGATTGTTGAAACCTCCCAATCTCCATCCGCGCTTTGTCACCTCCTCACGCAAGTGAGCACCGGAGAGTGTCACCAACTCCAACTCACGCTCCTGCCGGTAGCTGGAGCGCAGCTTGAGCAGCCCATCCGTCAGCCCCGGATGGCACATGACTTCCACCGTATCGCCGGTAGCCTTGTCCAATTCAAAAAGCAGATTTTCTGCCGACACCCAGTTTGTACCATAAAAACCCTCGACGAAGGTATCCACGGTCGGGACGCAATTCTGGGTACACACTTCGCGTTGGGCCGAACGCGCGCGCAGCGGCAGTCCCAGCTCCACGGCTAGCTCCAGTGCCAGCGGGAACAGCGGGTCCAGCAGGTGCGCGTGATGGTGGCTGTCGATGTGATCGGGCTGCACGCCGTAGCTGAGCAACTGCTTGAGCTGCGCCCGCCACTCGCGCCGCGCGGCGTCGCGGTGCGCCGGCTCGCTCCAGGTCGCTTCCGCCAGGGCGACGGCTTTGTCGAACGCGCCGTAGTCATCGCGCAGGGCGGCGGGGTAGTCGCGCGTCAGCGGCCGGCCGCAGGTCAGGTTCAGATGGATGCCCGCCCCCAGCGCGCCGCCCGCGGCGGCGCCGATCAGGAATTTCACCTCCAGGCGCGTCACCAGGTTGACCAGCACCGTCGTCGAGGTCACCAGGCCCTGCGCCGCCCGTAAGATCCCCGCGCTGACCCCTGGGCTCAACCCGTAGTCGTCGGCGTTGATGATCAACAGGCGTGTCATTTTCTTTGCTTCCGGCGCTGGAGTTCCTCGCGGACATAGGCCCGGACCGCCGTCAGCACCTCGGCCGCGGCGATTAAGTCGGGCTCGTCCGGCTGGCGCGGCGAGAAGGCGGCCCGTTGGTAGATCGGCGTCAGCCGCGTCAAGCCGTCGGCCAGGGGCGCGAGCTGCCGGCCGGCTGAGCGCAGGAACGCGCTGCCGGTCTGGCCCGTGCCGGGCCGGATCCCCAGCCGTTCCAGCTGGTCGGCCACGGCGGCATAGGTCTCGACGACGGCATTCTCCGGCCGCAATCGGCCATAGCGGCTGGACCGCCGGTAGCGGCCGGCCAGCCACAGCGCCAGCCAGAGCAGCCCCACCGACGCGAGCAGCGTGACCAGGCTGAGCGCGTTGCCCACCGCGGACTGCCAGGCCTGAGCCAGCGCCTGCAGGATCACCTGCTGGGTGCCGGCCGGGTCGATGATGAACAGGTCCTGCAGGAAGTCGATCACACCGCCCATCCATTGCGTCGTCTGCCCCCCGGTATAGGGACTGCGGCTGACCGGCGATGGATCGAACATGATCCAGCCGTAGCCGTCGAAGTAGATCTCGACCCAGGCATGGGCGTTGCTGGCCTTGTAGATATAGGCATTGTCGATCAGGCTGTAGGTGGTCGGCGAATAGCCGGTGACGATCCGTGCCGGAATCTCGTTGATCCGGCACATCACGGCCATCGCGCTGGCGAAATAGCGGCAATAGCCCGTCCGGTTGCCGAACAGGAACGCCTCGCAGGTTTCCATCTCCGGGTCGAGTTCATCGTACTCGCGGCTGTAGGTGAAACCGTTCTCCTCGTCGAGCAGGTAGTTGTAGATCGACATCACCTTCTCGTAGACCGACAGCGAGCTGCTTTCCGGGTCGTCGGGCAGCACCGGCGGGGTGAACTGGCCGGCGAAGTTGAGCAGCTGGCGGGTGACCGGCCGGTACTCGTCGGGCTGGATCCCCAACCGGCCGTGGACGGTCGCATCGTACTGCGGCTCCCGCGGCAACTGCGTATAGAAGTCGACGATCTCGGGCGGGCCCTTCTCGTAGACTTCCGTGAGCTGGCCCGGCTTGGCCCGGACCTCCATTGAGTAGACTGTGTATGTGAAGTTCTCCGGATGCGGCAGATTCATCGGCCAGGGCTGGATCGTCGAGGCGCGGGTCACCTGCGGCTCGTCCAACGGGCCGGAATGCTCGGTGCGCGAGATGTTCTCCAGCCTAAAGGGCTGGTACATCGCGAAGTAAAACGGCGGCTGCTGCTCCAGGATCGTGATCTCCTGGCGCACGATGTCGTACTCCAGGTCGGGGATGTCGTTGAGCGAGTAGATGTTGAAGGACTTGCCGCGGCGCGTCGTTTCATCGTCGCGACGCTGCGGAATGATCACGCCATGCTGCCGGCGCAGCCGGTCCACGGATGTCTCGGAGGGGAAGTCAAACAGGCGGACGCCGTAAACGGCGAACGCGTCCGACTCCATTCGGTTGATGCTCTGGTCGGCGGTCAGCTTGAACAGCACCGTTTCATTCGGGTCGAGCTTGGGCTTATCCGGATCCAGCCAGGGCGACTGGATCCAGCCGCTGCCCGTGTAGATATCGTACACGCGCGCGCGCAGGTAACCCGAGCGGTGGCACTTCATCTGCAGGACCGGCCGCGCGTCCTCGCTGAGCCGGCCCGAGCCCGTCAGGTCGAAGTCCTCGCCCAGGCCGATCTCGGCATTGCCCTCCGGCGACTGGATCTCGGAGCTGATCTGATCGTCCTCGGCGGGGGTCTCATCCGGCCGGCTGACGGTCGGCGCGCCGGTCAGGATCAGGCGGCGCTGCCCCTCGGAGGTGTGCGGCGTGAACACGTAGGCCACGACCGACAGCGCGATCAGCCCGATGATCGCGCGGACCAGCACCAGCAGGAAGCTGATGCCGACGCTGAAGCGCAGATCGACGCTGCGGCCCGTCGTGCCCGCGACGCGCACCGCCACCTCGATCTGGTTGGCGATGTACAGCGCCACGCCGGCGAAGATCAGGAACAGCGGCAGCAGCAGCATGAACTTCAGGTCGTAGCTGGCCACGCTGGAGAACAACAGGAAGATCGTGCAGACCATCATGATAAAGCGATGGTCGCCGGGCGAGAACGCCTTATAAGCCAACAGCGCCGTGAGAATCCCGAGCAGGATGCCCAGGTAGTTACCGTATTTGGTCACGTCGCTTTGGATCTGCAGGAAATAGAACACCGACAAGGCCACGGCCAGCGCTGAGACGACGTAGGTCGTCGCCGACCGGAAGCGCGGGGCCACGTAATAGCTGTAGACAAAGCCCGCGGTCAGCGCGCCGATCAGGCCCAGCGTCAGGTTCAGGTCGTCCAGCGCCAGGTGCAGGATAATCAGGGCGACCAGCGCCGAGAGGTAGGTAAACACGTACAACAGCCGGCGCTGGTGGAAGCTGGCGTCCAGCATCTGGGTGGGCATCTTGCGGGAACGGGCGCGGCTAAGACTCACGGCCCACCCCCCGCCTGGCCGGACTGCCCAGGCACTGCGATAATACGCGGCCCAGCTCCGCGCCGTGGGACAGCCGGTAGATCACATAACCGTCGCCCAGGTTGGTCTCGATGCCGTCGTCGGCGGCCTTGCGCTGCAACTTGAAGCTATCCAGATCGAAGGTCACGACGCTCAGCCCGCGGTAATGCACGGCCAGCTGCCTGAGCCGTCCGCGCAGCGCATCGTCGATCCTGGCCGCAAAGACGACCAGATGCGAGCCGGCGGGCAGGTAGCCCAGCAGGACCCGGCCCTGCTTCTCCCAGTTCACGGCCCCGCCGCCCTTCAGCCGCGCCAGGCGCACGGTCAGCTCCTCATAGAAGCCGCGGCCGGTGCCGCTGGCGGTCTCGTAACGCTCGCCGGTCAGCGCCATGTAACTCAGCCGGAAGCGCTCGGTCAGCGTGGCGTGGCCCAGGCTGGCCACCATCGTCAGGCTGTACTCCAGCGGGTTGTCGACCTTCGTACCGGTGTACATCGCGTCGTCGGCCAGCACCAGTGCGCTGACCGAAGCCGCGACGTTCAGTTCGTACTGGCGGCTGATCAATCGGCCCAGCCGCGCGCTGGTCCGCCAGTGCACGCGCTTGAGCGGCTCGCCCTCGATATACTCGCGCACGCCCAGGAATTCCGTGCTGTTGCCGCTGACCGGCACCGTCTCCAGTTCGTCCTGGCTTAGAAACGACGTGCTCGGCGGTTGCTGGAAGCTGAACGCTACCGGGCAGGGCAGCACCGTCAGTTCGCTGAACTGCTCCTTCTTGCTCCAGCACTTGTAGAAGCCGAACGGGTCGCCGCCGTAGAGAAAGAACGGCCCGACCTTGAACGCGCCGCGCCGCGCCGGCACGATGTAATAACTGGCCTCGACGGGCTGGAGCGGCGGGGCGTCGAGAAACGCCACCGGCGTGTAATCCTTGCCCGGCGTCAGCTCCTGGTGGAGGTCGAAGCCCAGCGTGCCGTAACGTGCGCTGCGGCGCAGGTTGGTCAGCTCGATCAGGATCTCGGCCGGCTGCTTGGCGATCGCCAGCCGCGGTACCCTGCGGACGACCTTCATGCCCGAGACGCTCAACTGCGCCCAGATGAACAAGAGGACATTGGTGACAACCAGGAATACCGCCGTATAAACCAACAGCGGGTTTTCGAAGATCGCCGCAACCGTGACGGTGAAGGCCGTCAGGCCCAGCAGGACGACCGAGTTGGCTGTAAATTTCGAAAACACGTCTTACACAATCATAGCGGCCGGACAACGGTTTAGACGGTGTACCCGGCAATGCTGTTCCAGGCGTGGGAACCACTGCCCGCAGTGGCCGCGGGTACTACCGCCGGCTTCGGTCGCGCCAAGTGAAGTCATTGCTGCCTCGCTGCCATTCAATGGGTAAAAGTAGAAAGTCAAAGTGGAAAATGGGACGATACTACGTCGCGCATTATTCTCAACATCACCGCGAAGCCAACTGAGTCCTTTCTACTTTCACTTTCCACTTTTTACTTGCATACGCTTACGCTTACCTCCCGCTTTTCCCAAATGTTAATCCGTGCTATTCCGTGCTATGTCACTATTATTACCTTGAAATATCATACTTTGTCTGTTATATTACTAGTGAAGTTCGAACTTCTTGGCGGAACCGATGCGCGCAGGTGAGGTAGTGTTTCGTAAATCCGGCACCGGCGTACGGGATCGCCCCCG
>JAFGCY010000095.1 GCA_016932385.1 bacterium
ACCAAGGACTTCCCGGTCGAGCGCTACTTCCGCGACGCCAAGATCACGCAGATCTACGAGGGCACGCAGGAGATGCAGCGCGTGGTGATCGCCCGCGCCCTGCAGGGCACCGTCAAGGGCGTGGCCGCCAAGCACGCGGGCTAGGACTGGCCCAAACCATGCTGAGGCTAGTAAAAGCCATATAGGCCATTGGCTTTTTGGCCGCATGCACAACATTGCTATAATAACCCACTTTGTCAAATGACAATATTGTGGTATATAACAATATATGAAATCGCCAGGCAAAGGTGCTGCACTGTTTTTCTGTGTCGATAGGCTTACTGCTCTGACTGGGATGTCGGTTCAAGAAGCTAACAATTACACCACTGAAGAACTAGGTTCAGCTGATGCCGTAATCGAAGTCGGCGACTACAGGTTTGCAGCGGAGGTTATTGGCACGTCCAGTTCTGCGCAAATACTACAAGCAATCGAAACGCTGAAAGGAGAATGCAACAAAGCCTCGAGTAGAACCATGCCTCTGATAGTGGTACCGTACATGGGAAATGTGGGGGATGAACTATGCCGGCAATATAATGTATCCTGGCTGGACCTGTCCGGTAACGCCTGGATTAAGGCTGAAAAGCTCTTTATCTCCGTCAAGGGTGAGACTAATAAATTCAAACGGCGTGGTCGCATTAAGAATATTTTCTCAGCAAAAAGCTCGCGGCTTATCCGCTTGCTGTTATTCGATCCATATGTAGCATTCAGGCAAATACAATTGGTTCGTGATACTGGTTTAAACCAAGGCTATGTCAGTACGGTCATCAACCGCATGCTTGAACTGGAGTATATCGACATTGATGAATACAGCATGATCCGGGTAGCACAGCCGGAACGCTTGTACGAGGACTGGCGTTTGGCTTACGATTTTCAAGACCACCAGGTAACCGCCGGAATCTGCCCGGCTCGTGGCGGCGTGCAGCTTACGGACAAGGTCGCGGCCGTTTTGAAGCGTAACAAGATCCGATACGTAGCGACCGGATTAGCGGCGGCCTGGAAATATACGCAATACGCCACATACCGCCTGGCGGCATTCTATTTAGCGGAATTGCCGGAACCCGGCGTGCTGGATGAAATGGAATTCCAGCCGCTAGACGCCGGAGCAAACGTGTGGCTGGTCGTTCCCAATGACCCGAGCGTATTCTGGCGGAGCCGGGATGTCGGAGGCCTGGAATGTGCTCATCCCCTGCAAGTATGCCTGGACCTGAAAGACTATCCAGAACGGTCCGAGGCGGCCTACCAGGAATTGCGAAACGAGTACTTATTGTTTGGATAGAACCATGGAGATCAATGTTGATGAAACAGGTGCGGAGGGAACACGTTACGCGCTGAGGATATGTCTGACCATTGCCACCGTCCTGGACGATCTGATGGCGGATATGGTCGTTGTGGGGGGATTGGTGCCGACCTTGCTCGTCGATCAGAATTCCGAGCAGGATGATTTTGAGCCACATTATGGATCCACCGATCTGGATTTAGGATTGAGCCTGGCGCTGTTGGATGAGGAAAGATATGCCAGCATTAGCACAAGGTTGAAACAGGCGGGATTTGAGCAAGATATTAATGAGCGGGGAAATCCTTCCCATCAACGCTGGCGGCAGAGCGCGCGCCAATCAGTGAAGGTGGATTTTCTAATTCCACCCGCTGGTGGTACGGAAGCAGGACGGCTGTTTCATCTCACGCACGATTTAGCCGCGTTTTGCGTACCGGGATTGCAGTACGCTTTCGAAAGCCGTGAAGAGATTCGACTAAGCGGTCACAACACCTTTGGCGCTGAAGTTAATCGCCATATCTGGGTGTGCGGGCATGCGCCATATGTTGTTCTCAAGACCTTGGCTTTTCGCAACCGGCATAATGCCAAGGACGCCTACGATCTGGTTTACCTGCTGCAAAACTCATTGGAACACTTAGATGACATCGCCGTATGGCTAGCCGCGCACGTCGAAGACGAGTCGGTCAAAGAAGCGATTGGATGGCTGGGAGTGGATTTTGAAAAACCGGACAGCGCAGGCCCGGTGATGGTTGCTAAGTTCCAGAATGATCCGGAGAATGCCGCAATCAAGGCCGATGCCATGAGTGTTATCACGAGCCTACTAAAACGGGTCAAGCACGCGGGCTAAGGCTGGCGGCGGTTACGGCGCCGGGTGGCCGACCGGAATCAGATAGAGCGGCTCTTCCTCCGCGGGCAAGCCGAGGGCGGCCTGCAGTTCGGCGTCGTCGAAGGCACCCATCGGCACGCAGTCCAGCCCGCGCGCCGTCGCCTGCAGCAGCAGGTTCTCGGCGCTGTGGCCGGCGTCCATCGGCACATAGCGCTCGGCCCGTTCGCCGTATTTGCCGCTGGTGCGGCTGTAGACCGCGGCGATCGCGAACACGGCGGGGGCCGCGGCCGGCGCCTTTTGTCCCAGGGCGGCGGTGCTGACCAAGCTGCGCCGGTCGCCCGCCACGGCCAGCTCCAGCGCATGCTCGACGGGCCGGTAGCGATAGACGCCGGGCTCGAGCCCGCCGACATTCGCGGCGACGACATACACTTCCAACGGGCAGAGCGCGCCGGCGGAGGGCGCGGTGCGGAAGCGCGCGCTGGAGCCGGTGACGCCCTGGGCCGCCCAGAGCAGTTGCGCGACGTCGGCCAGGCTGAGCGGCTCGGTGGCATACGTGCGCGCGGACCGGCGGCTGGCCAGCGCCCGTTCCAGCGAGACGCTGCCGTCGAGTTCCGGTGCGGGCAGCTGGATCAGGGCCGGCGCGTGCCCGGCGGCCGGCTGGCTATAGGCGGCCGTACCGAGCAGGACGGGCGCCAGTACGGCGATCAGCAGGCGGTAGACATTGCGCATCACACGTTCCCCTCGTAATCAAGGTTGCAGTGAGGAGTGTACTACTCGCCGGTGTAGAAATAGCCCACGGCGCCCGCGTCGTTGTCGCGGATCGTGCCGTCGAGGTCGCTATCGAAGAACGGCACGTAGCCCGCGTCGGCGCTGGTCAGGCCGAGCAGCGCGGGATAGCCCGCCGTATCCAGCGCATCGACCACACCGTCGGCGTTGGTGTCGCCGAGGTGGTTGAACAGGTAGACTTCCGCCGTCACCGGCGCGCCGGTCGAGGTGTCGCTGGCGACCGGCGTGGCCCGCAGGATCGCCACCTGGTTGGGCAGCTCGAGCGCGCCGCTCAGGTCGAACTCGGTCCCGAAGGGTGCGGCGGCGGAGGTCTGCTCAATATCGTAGGTGTCCAGCACGCCGAGCGGCGCGAAGTCCAGCCAGTACTCGACCTGGTCGGCGTAATACGGCTCGGCCGGCGCCGCCGTCAGCGCGGTCACGCCGCCGACCGCGCCGGGCACGCCGTCGGCCGCGGTCGTGACGCTCGTCAGCGCGACCCATTCGCCGCTGATCGCCAACTCGTCGATCCACCAGCCGGCTTGTTGGCCGGCCTGCTCGCCGCTGCCGGTCGCGTCGCTTTCAAACAGGAAGATGAAGCGCACCTCCTGGCCCAGCCAGTCCGCCAGGTCGCAGGACTCCTGAAGGAAGTCCGCGGTATAGCCGTGGTAAGCCACCGGTGTCGCGCCGTTGAGGAGCGGCGTCACGCTCAGGCCGTCGTCGGTGGTGACCAGGACGCGCCCGTAGTCGTGTGCCAGGGCGCCGATTTCGATGTTGTAGCGCGTGGCATAGGCCAGCGCGGCGCTCAGCGCGGAGCCGAGGTCGATCCGGCGGGTGACCAGCGCGTCGGTTTCAAAAGCGCCGTAGTTGTTGCCCAGTTCGGTCAGGCGCATGCCCCAGCCGATCGAGCCGCCGCTGCCGTTGTTCCACCAGGCGGGCCCGTTGGCGGCGACGTCCGCCGCGGTCCAGGCGCCGGCGTCGAGCTGTTTCAGCCCCGCCAGCCGCGCCGCGGACAGCTGCCTGGCATCGTAACCGACCGCCGCGAAGGGGGGAACGCTGAACGGCTCGGTAACGGCCAGCATTGGTCCAAGGTTGTCGACCAGCAGCGTGACCGTGTCGCTGGCGGTGATCGCCGTGCCGACGGCGCGGAATTCGAGGTCCACGGTTTCGAAGTCAAAGCCCGACAAGTCGACATTGAAAGTCCAGGGCGCGGTGATGAGCGTCCCGGCCAGCTCGTCGTTGACGTAGAGCTCGACGCTGGCGACATCACCCGTCGGGACCGGGGTCAGGTCGGCGCTGCCGCTGTAGATCAGCCGGTCGAGCGCCGGGGCTTCGATGTAGGGGATCGCGGTCAGGGCCGTGCCCAAGTCCAGGCGCCGGACCTCGCTGTTGGTAAACGTCGGGATCTCCGGGCCCGTGCCCTGCAGGATCCCGCGCACTTCTTCCAGCGAGAGCTCGGGCGCGTGGCTCCAGAGCAGGGCGGCGCCGGCGGCGACCATCGGGGCGGAGAAGCTCGTGCCCCACCAGTCGCGGTACAGGCCGGTGTGGGTCAGGACCTTCAGGTCCACGCCCGGCGCGGCGATGTCCACCTCCGGGCCGTAGTTGCTGAAATCACAACGGGCGTCGTACTGGTCGGTGGCCCCCACGCTCAGGCACTGATCATAACGGCCGGGCACCGAGGGATTGTCGCTGGAGTTGTTGCCGGCGCAGACGACCACGAGCTGCTCGTTGGCCTGGATCACGGCCAGCGCGGCCTGGAACTCCACTGACACGCCCGAGCCGTACCAGCTCATGTTGATAACCTTGGCGCCCAGCTGGGCGGCCAGCACGCAGCCGACCAGCATGTTGGCGATGGAGCCGGAGTCGCTATTGGCAATCTTGACCGGCATGATCGGGCAGGTGTAGGCGATGCCGGCCACCGTATTGGCGTTGTTGGTCTTGGCGGCGATGACGCCCGCCACGGCGGTGCCGTGGCCGTGCAGGTCCTCGATCGTATTGTCGTCGTTGGCGATGTCGAGGTGGCTATCCGGATAGTAGATCTGCGGATCGAGGATCTGGCCGTTGAGCTCCTCATGCAGCATCGTGATGCCGGTGTCGACCACCGCGATCACGAGATCCGGGTCGCCGCTGGTGTAATCCCAGGCGCTGGCGCAGTTGATGCGCCGCTGGCCCCACTGCACGCCGCTGGACGAGGTGCTGGCCATGAAGTCCGGGTCGTTCGGCACGAAGCCGGCGTGGCCGATGCCGCTGAACCCGACCGTGGCGGCGACCGAGCCGAACTCCGTGCTGATGCCCTGGACCGCCGCCGCGCCGTCCACTCCGGCGGGTACGGCGAAAGCCGCCCAGTTGAAGCCGGGGATATAGGCCTCGTGGCGGATGTCCAGGCCGAAGCGCGTGGCGATCGCCTCGCTGATCTCGGCGTAGCCGGGATTCTGGCGCAGGATCGGATTGGGGCGCTCGTCCGCGGGCAGCAGCCGGGCGTCGACCGGTCCGCGCAACTGCGCCGGCAGCACCGCGTCGGGCCGGTACATGACCTCGATGATGCCCGGGTCGTAATCGACGCCGGGCCGGCCGCCCGGCACGCGCTCGATGATCTGGGCGGGCGTCGCCGCGGCCAGGGATGTCCCGGCGGAGACCTGGTTGCCGCCGCCCGCGCAGCCCGCCAGCAGCAGGCAGCCGAGCAGTGCGGAACTGATCGCGATTCTGCGCTTACCCAAATTCATATCAGCCGGCATAGCTAAACCCACTGAGTGTGGTACTACCTAACATATTACCGCAATAGACAGCGGGGTAATCGGCAGGCGGCCGAGGCAATATTTATGCCGCTAGTCAGGTTATACTAGTACAGGTCCGCGACAGCAACACGGCATACCGGGCCAGGATAAAACATGCGTTCGCGATTGCTGATAATTGTTGCCTGGGGGATCGCATCCGTATTGGCTGCCGGCTGCCAGGGATCGAATGTTACCGGGGGCTTGCCACCGGCGGAGCAGACCGTCGCTTCACCCGCGCCAGGCCAATGGCCGGCCTTTCCCGGCGATTCAACGCTGCCGGATGCGGCGCGCCAGGTCTCGCTGGAAGACAACGTGGTCAACGGCAGCGACCGGATCGCCAACTCCGACACGGGCGCCGCGGTCAATTTCTCGCGGCTGGAGCTGCGTGCGCCGGACGATGGTTATGCCTGGGGCCTGTGGTGCTGGGGCGAGTTCGAGGATGAGCTGCTGCCGCGGACGCTGGCAGTGGATGTCGTGCCCCAGACGGGCAGCGAGTACTGGCTGCTGCTCAGCAATTACAGCGACCAGACCTGGGAGATTCTCGG
Source organism: bacterium (assembly GCA_016932385.1). Classification (GTDB taxonomy): domain Bacteria; phylum 4484-113; class 4484-113; order 4484-113; family JAFGCY01; genus JAFGCY01. Next base: position 6,220 of record JAFGCY010000095.1, read on the forward strand.
CCCGCTGACCGCGATCAACCCCGAGCACGATTACAGCCTGCGCGACGAGTACCGGTCGGCCCTGGGCTATACATACGTCGCGATCGTCGCCGCGCCGGGACAGGACGTGGACGTCGTCTACCTGAACCTGCAGGCGGACAAGGACGTGACGCCGCCGCAGGCGCCGCAGAACCTCGGCAACTACGCGCCGCTGTCGACCTCCATCACGCTGACCTGGGACCAGAACGAGGAAAATGACCTCTTTGAGTACTACATCTATTCCGGGCCTGAGCCGGACTTCGACGTGCACGCGGCGGAGGCCGACAAGATCGGCGAAGCCACGGCGGTCGATAAATCCTTCGGCGCTTCGGGACTGACACCCGGCACGACCTACCACTTCCGGATCACGGCGCTCGATCTGGCCTCGAATGAGAGCCAGCCCTCGAACACGGCCACGGCCGCGACGCCGCTGGCCGATCCGCAGCCGCCACCGACGGACCTGACCGTCGAGGCCTATTCCAGCCTGTGGGCGGATCTGAGCTGGACCGCGCCGGACGGCGACGAGCCGCTGGGCTATGAGGTCTACACCGGTCCCGAGGAGAACTTCGCGGTCGGCGACCCGGGCGTGGTCAAGCGCAATCCCAATCTGATCACCGCGACCAGCTGGCGGCTCAACGACCTGGAGGCCGACACGCTGTACTACATCGGCGTGCGCGCCTATCATCTCAACACGCAAAGCCCGCTGAGCAACACCCCGTCGTTTACCACCGAGACCAGCGTGGCGCCGGAACCGGCGTTCACCTACCTGCCCGTGGAGATCAGGAACAGCGAGTCCGTGACCTTCGATCCCAGTCCCACGACGGATGTCGACACGCCGCTGGACGAGCTGATCTGTAAATGGGACTTCGACAACAGCGGCACCGTCGACAAGACGACGGTCGGCCTGGAATCCGTCGAGCATACCTATACGCGCCGCGGGCCCGTGACCTGCAAGCTGACGGTCAGCGACGGCAATTCCGTCAGCACGATCCAGCCGCTGACGGTCGGGCTGAACTTCGACTATGCCCAGGGCGCGACCTCGACCGGCTTGCCGGGCACGGTGGTCCAGGTCGATACCTGGCCGGCGGACGAGCAACTCGGCTGCCTGTTCACCTACGGCGACAACGCCCTGGTCCGCTTTTTCGACGGCACCAGCTGGAACAGCTATTACGCGAACGCAATTACCCCCGATTATTACTGCGACGTCGCCCTGCGCGCGCCGCGGCTCAGCCTGCTGGCGGTCGACCAGTCCGGCGGCAACCTGACCTGGACGGTTTACGACCACGCCTCGGGCAATCTCTGGACGGCCAACGAATCGCAGGCGATCACCGCCGACCACCTGGTGGACGCGCGGCTGGACGCCAATGCCAGCGGCCGGATCGCCGTGGCCCTGCTGGCCGGAGTCGACAACGGCGGGGACATCGACTACACCCTGCACGTCTGGCACGAGCAGTCCGGCGGCAGTTTCAGCACGGACAGCGTGGCGCTGGGCACGAACGTGGAACTGCCGTTCGACGTGTTCCGCGGGCCGGACTCCTACTTCGTGTATTGCCTGCCGGGCGAGGTCCGGCAGTGGAGCTTCACCGACAGCTCCGATACGGACCAGCCGGTCCAGACCTACACCGGCACGGCCCGCGAGCTGGTGCTGGGCGGCGTGGCGCCGGCCTTCACCGAGCTCTATTGGGCCCTGGCGACCAGCAGCCAGATTTATTACGGCGACAATTACGGTAGCGCCAACGGCAGCCAGCAGATCGCCCTGCCCGGCGAGTTGAGCGGGCTGCTCGGCGTCGGCCTGGATACCACGGCGGACAACGAGGCCGTGGTTTACTGGACGGACTTCGCCACCGACGGCCGGCAGCATCTGCACGGCTACAGCAGTGTGGCCGACGACTGGTACACGCTGGCCGAGGGGGCCGGAATCGCCCAGGGCGGCGCCGGCGCTTACACCGTGATCGACGGGCAGGCCGGCGTGTATGTCTGCCACAACGAGGTGCGAGACGGTGAATGCTACGGCCAGCTGCTCAATCGCGCTGACACCTACCTGGGCCAGACGCACTTCGCCCCCCAGGGCAGCAACTCCATTACCGCCAAGCACCAGACCGTGTTGTTGACCGACAGCTCGGTGCTCTGCCTGTCCGGCCAGACTTTTCCGACAGCGCGCGCCAGCAAGGCCGCGCTGATCGGCCAGTCGTTCACCAGCGAGACGATCGGCCAGGACGCCTATTGCCAGCTCGATACCGCTTGTACGATGTCGTACGCCAAGGACTACCTGGTGGGTAGCTACACGCCGGAGGGCAACCTGGTGACCACCTGGTTCCTGACCGACCTGGGCGAGATCGATGAAGTGGCGGTCTATGCGGGGACCAGCCTGGCCCGCCTGGAATACAACCCGTACAACGGCGCCAATATCTTGGTTTATGCGACGGACGGTTCGACGGACCTGGCGGCGCGGAGTTGGAACGGCCTGGACTGGTCGGAACCCGCCACGATCCACACCGGTACCGCGGAGATCGAGGCGCTGACGGTCAGCGGCAAACCGGACTTCCAGTGGGGCGTGGCCTGGATCGACACCACCGACGCCGTGCGCCTGGCCGAAACCGCGGCCGGCGTCTGGCAAGCGCCGGAAGTGTTGTCGACGGAGGTGGTCAACGGGCCGGCGGGCCTCGGCCTGGACTACCATGCCGGCGGACACGTCTGCCTGGCGGTCGAGCGGCAGGGCGGCAGCCCCGGCGTCTATCTGGGCCAGCGCCTGGCCGGCCAGTCGTTGACCTGGGAGCTGGCGGCGGCCACCGACGGGACCAGTGCCGAGAGCCTGTACGCCTACTACCATCTGACCAAGCCGGTCGTGCTCTTCTACGAGCCGGTCGTGCCCCTGGCCGACAGCCGGATGCAGTTTGTCGAGTACCTCGGCGGGGCCTGGATCAAGACGCCGCTGGACGGGGAGCTGCACGGGGCGCCAGTCAGCGCCCGGCGCAACCTGGGCGGCGATATCGTGATCACCGGCTACACCACGGCGACCACGCCCTACCGGGCCGCGGTCGGAATCATCAACCACTGAGTCCTCACCGCGGAGCGCGCCGCCCGGCGGACTGGATTTCCAGATAGATGAGAGGTTGTCTCAACGTGCATTTCTGCGCGCTGCCTGATAGACTTAGCACATAAAGCTCTTGGAGGAAGTCGGGGCATGATCGAAAAAAGCACGCGACCTGCTCGAATTGGTGAAATCCTCGTTGCTAAAGGCATTTTGACCGAGGATCAGATAGCAGAGGCCTTAAGGCCCGGCAAGGGCCGGACTTACTACAGCAAAATCGGCGAGGTTTTGGTACATCTAGGCTATGCGACGCCCGATCAAATCCAGGCAGCGCTGAACGAACAGAATAGGCTTAGACCCCGCTAGCAGTCCGGCCGTCTGGCTTGGGCCGCGGCCGGTAAGGATCAGAAAACAAAACAGAGGTTCACATAGGAACCAGGAGATGCTGGGTTTGACAGGAAACTGGATGGCGCGCGCGCGTGGGCCGCTGGCTGCACGGGCACGTTTCGCCGTCGGCGTTTGCATCCGCGATCCGCAACCGACCAGTTCCGCGCAACTACTTACTTGTCCTAGCTGTATCCGGAGTCAAGTTCATGTCAGGAGATAAGCGCATGTTCAGAGTTTTGGTACATGAACGCATCGGGGCGGACGTTTACCGCATGGTGATCGAGGCCGCCAAGATCGCTCAGAAGCGCAAGGCCGGCCAGTTCATCATGCTGCGCATCGATGAGCATGGCGAGCGGATCCCTCTGACGATCGCCGATGCGAACAAAGAGAAGGGCACGATCACGTTGATCTACCAGGCCGTGGGCAAATCGACCGAGCAGCTGTCGACCCTGGAGGTCGGCGACTTCCTGCTGGACGTCGTCGGGCCGCTGGGCAAGCCGACGCATATCGAGAAGTTCGGTACGTGCGTCTGCGTCGGCGGCGGCATCGGCAAGGCGCCGCTGTTCCCGATCGCCAACGCCCTGAAGCTGGCGGGCAACAAGGTGATCTCGATCGTCGGCGCGCGGGGCAAGGAGCTGATCATCCTCGAGGACGAGTTGTCGGTCGTCAGCGACGAGCTGATCGTTTGCACGGATGACGGCAGCCACGGCCGCAAGGCCCTGGTGACCGAGCCGCTCAAGGAGATCCTCGAGCGCGAGCATGTCGACCTGTGCGTCGCCATCGGGCCGACGATCATGATGAAAGTCGTCAGCGAGGTCACGCGGCCGTACAAAGTCACGACGCTGGTCAGCCTGAACTCGATCATGGTCGACGGCACCGGCATGTGCGGCTGCTGCCGCGTGACGGTGGGGGGCGAGACCCGGTTCACCTGTGTGGACGGGCCCGAGTTCGACGGGCACCAGGTGGACTTCGACCAGCTGATCAACCGCCTGAACTCCTACACGGAACAAGAGCATCGAGCCTCGGAGCGCTGGCACCGCCGCAAGGAACAGGACCTGGACGCGCGGCGCGAGCGCCTGTGCAAGCTGGAAGCCGAAATCGCTAAAGCCCGAGGTGAGAGCCATGAGTGACCTGCAAGCCAAACCGAAAATCAAAGTTCCCCGCCAGCCGATGCCCGAGCAGGATCCCAAGGAACGGTCGCACAATTTCAACGAGGTGCCCTTCGGCTACTCCGATGAAACCGCGGTGCTCGAGGCTTCGCGCTGCATCCAGTGCCGCAATCCGCTGTGCGTGCAGGGCTGCCCGGTGCGCATCGACATTCCGGGCTTTATCAAGCTGATCGCCGACCGCGACTTCCGCGGCGCGATCCAGAAGATGAAGGAAACCAACATGCTGCCGGCGATCTGCGGCCGCGTCTGCCCGCAGGAAACGCAATGCGAGGAGCAGTGCGTGCTGGGCAAGAAGTTCGAGCCGGTGGCGATCGGCCGTCTGGAGCGGTTCATCGCCGACTGGGAGCGCAAAAGCGGCCAGGTCGACCTGCCGGCGGTCGCCTCGCCGACGCACAAGAAGGTGGCCGTCGTCGGCGCCGGCCCGGCCGGCCTGACGGTGGCGATCGACTGCGCCCGGTTCGGCCACCACGTCGAGATCTTCGAGGCGTTGCACAAGCCCGGCGGCGTGCTGGTCTACGGCATCCCCGAATTCCGGCTGCCCAAGAGCATCGTCGAGGCCGAAGTGGATATCGTCGAGAAGATGGGCGTCCGCATTCACTACAACTACGTCATCGGCAAGCTGGAGACGATCGACGAGCTGCTGGGGCGTTTCGACGCCGTGTTCGTCGGGACGGGCGCGGGCCTGCCCTGGTTCATGGGCATTCCCGGCGAGGACCTGATCGGCGTCTACAGCGCTAACGAGTACCTGACGCGCAGCAACCTGATGAAAGGCTACGAGTTCCCGCGCTTCGATACGCCGACGATGTCGGGCGGCAACGTGGCGACGGTGGGCGGCGGCAACGTGGCGATGGACTCGGCGCGGACGGCACTGCGGCTGGGTGCGGACAATTCCTACCTGGTCTACCGCCGCAGCGAGACCGAGATGCCGGCGCGGATCGAGGAGATCCATCACGCCCAGGAAGAAGGCGTGGACTTCCGCCTGCTGACCAACCCAGTGCGCTTCATCGGCGATGAGAAGGGCCGCGTCAAGCAGATGGAGCTTTTAAAGATGGAACTCGGCGAGCCGGACGACAGCGGCCGCCGGCGGCCGGTGCCGATCGAGGGCAGCAATTATCTCGTCGATGTCGACACCGTCGTGATCGCGATCGGCAACGGGCCCAACCCGCTGATCCCGCAGACGACGCCGGACATCGAGACCAAGAAATGGGGCAACATCATCGTCAACGAACGGACGCTGATGACCTCGCGCGAAGGCGTGTTCGCCGGCGGCGATATCGTGCTCGGCGCGGCGACGGTGATCCTGGCGATGGGCCAGGGCCGGCAGGCCGCGCGGGCGATCGACGACTACCTGCGGCGTAGCGATCCGACCCAGCTGGCCAGCGAGCTGGATTCCACCCTGGCCAGTTACATGTCGCGATATCCGGATACGACCTGGGAACAGGTGATCCAAGCCCTGAAGCTCGTCAGCGATTCGGTGGACGAGGAAGCCAAGCAGCACTAGCCGATCGGCGGTGCGACGGGCGGGCCGGAACCGGCGTACAGCGGCCGGCTAGCCGGACTCGCGCGCGGCGAAGAACTCGCGCACGTGTTCCAAGAGCAGCGAGGGGCTGATCGGCTTGGTCAGGTAAAGGTCGCAACCCGCCTGGGCGGCGCGCTCCTTGTCGCGGTCCATCGCGAAGCTGGACAGGATATAGACCGGAATCTGCGCCGTCTGCGGATCGGACTTGAGCCGGATTGTCAGCTCGATGCCGTCCATGTCCGGTAGTTGCACGTCCATGATAATCAGGTCGGGGGGATTGGTGTTGATGATCTCCAGCGCCGCCTCGGGATGGGAGGAGCATTCCACGTCAAACCCGGCGGAGCGCAGGTATTCACCGTACAGCAACTGGATGTCGGCGTTATCCTCTACGTAAACTATCCGCTGGCTACTCATGGTGGTTGTTGACCGGCAATTCTACGATGAAATCGCTACCAATACCCAACTCACTAACCACGTGTATCTTACCATGATGTGCCTCGACGATTTCCTGGCACAGCGCCAGACCCAGGCCGGTGCCGGGCTCGGAGATCTTCTGCTTGTCGTGGACCTGCTCGAACGGATAGAACAGCCGCCGCTGATTTTCCGGCGAGATGCCGATGCCGGTATCCTTGACGCTGATCCGCACCCAGCTGGGCGAGGAATTCAGCCAAACCGAGATCGAGCCGATGCGCGTAAACTTGATCGCGTTGGAAATCAGATTGAGGATGACCTGCTTGATACGGATCCGGTCGGCTTCGATGACTACCGGCGCGGGCGGCACGTCCACGAACAGCTCCAGGCCGCGGCGCCCGACGTGCGTGGACATGTGCTCGGCGGCTTCGCGCAGGAGGTTGGTCAGGTCGACCCGCGTGTACTCCAACTCCATCCGCCCGGCTTCGATCTTGGCCAGGTCGAGCAGGTCGTTGATCAGCACCAGCAGGTGCTCGCCGTTCTTGCGGATCCGCTCGAGATAGATGTGCTGCTGGTCCTCCGGCTGGAAGCCCGCCGTTTCCAGGAGCACCTCGGAGAAGCCGTTGATCACGGTCAGCGGCGTGCGTAGCTCGTGGCTCATGTTGGCCAGGAACTGGCTTTTGGCGCGGTTGGCGGATTCCGCCTCGACGCGCGCCGTGACGAGTTCGGTGACGTCGCTGGCGTAGATCTGGCCGAAGCCCAGCTCCGGAATGCCGCGGATGTTGAAGGTGTAGAAGCGCCGGCGGATGCCCGCGGTGATGTTCAATTTCGCGCCTTCCTGGATGCACTGCGCGAAATCGAGGCCGGTGAAGTCCTCGAGGATCTCACCCAGGCCGCGCGTGTCGTTGGAGCGCAGGCTGAGGATCTCGACCGCCGCCGGATTGGCCATCAGGATCCGCCCCGTCGTGTCGAAGCGGACCACCGGCGTGGGGCTGAGCTCGGCGAACAGGGCCATGTAACGGGCGCGTTCCTCGATGCGCTTGCGCTCCGCCACCTCCTGCTTGAGCAGGTAGTTGGCGTCGGCCAGTTCGGCGGTGCGCTCCTGCACGCGCCGCTCCAGTTCGTCGTTGAGCCGGCGCCGCGCCTCCTCGGCCTGGCGCCGGTCGGTGATGTTCTTGGCGATGCCGCGGTAGCCCTGCAATTCCTGCTGGCGGTTCAGGACGGGCACGCCACTGAGTTGCAGGTAGACCGGCTGGCCGTCGCGCGTATGGGTATACGTCTCCAGGTTGGTCAACGGCTCGGACCGGCCGGTCAGGCCGCTCAGCTGCCGGGCCACCGGGCATTCCGGTTTGATGCAGAAGACCTCGTGCAGTTTTTTCCCCAGCAACTCGCGGGGTGCCCAGCCGAGGATCTGGGAGGAGTTGTCGGAGCAATAGGTAAGCGCCTGTTGTCCGTCGGTCTCCCAGATGATGTCGGTATTGCTGATGATCAGGTCGCGCAGCCGGTCCTCCAGCTCGGAAGCGTGGCGGTAGGCGGGCATGATGAAGTTGGCGATCAGGATCCCGAGCAGGGTCAGCGCCACCGCGCCGAAGGCGATGAAGATGCGCGAGCGCGTGTACGGCGCACGGACCTCGGCCAGCTCAATCGAAGCAACCACCCCGATGTTCAGTTTGTCGAGCGGCGCGTAGCCGGCGATGATCCGGTGGCCCGCCTCGTCCTCCGTCTGCAGGGTGCCGGCCTCGCCGGCCACGGCGCGTTTGTACGGCTGCGGGGCACTCGCCCAGGGGATCGTCGTGCGCTCGGCGGTGCCGGCGCCGTGCTTCAGGCCGACGAGCTCCAGGTTCTCACCCGCCAGCCGGCAGACGACCAGCCGGCTAGTGTTGCCGGGCTGCATCGGGCGCGCGGCGGAGGCCAGTTGCCGCAGCAGCTGCTCTTCCCAATCCTGCGCGGAATTCGCGGGCGGCTGCGACTTGAGCTGGCGGGCCAGCACCTCGGCCAGTTCCGCGACGTCGCGGGCGGTGTCCAGGCAACGGCTGAGTTCGTTGGTCAGGGCATGCCGGTAGAGGATGCGCTCCGCGGAGAGCGTGATGACCAATGCCACAAGCACCATGATGGTGATCAGGGTAATGACTCTGGTCTGCCTGGTCATAGGCGGTCTTTGACTAGCTCTCCTGCGGCTTGATATATCTTAGCAGTTGGCGGGTGCAGCGCCAGCGTCTTGCTGGCAAGAACAAGGTTAACGGTTAAAGGGCAAAGGTTAATGGGAAGGGACAAGGAGTGATGCAAATGAGCTAGGCTGGATGGGGATATGCGGCAAATCACAAGAGCTTAGTCATCCGGACCTTTGGCCAGTGACAATGGAAACACGAGTGAAAATACTTGCCGACATCGACGCCACGAATTTCACATACGATTACCGGCCAGAAGCCCGGCTGATATACATTGTTGTCTCTATCGCCTTTGACCTCAATCCCCACTTCAACCATGAACCTTTCAACTTTAACCTTCCGACGAACAGCCGTCAGACCGGCGCTGCTCCGCTTCCCGCTATAATCATCGCCCCATGTTCGATCGACTGCAAGATAAGCTGGCGGCCGCGCTGAAAAAGATGGCGCGCCACGGGCGGCTGACCGAGGCCGACGTCGAAGGCGGGCTTCGCGAGATCCGCCTGGCGCTTTTGGAGGCCGACGTCAACTTAAGCGTCGTCAAGGACCTGATCAGGCAGATCAAGGCCAGGGCGCTGGGCGCGGACATCCTGGCCTCGCTGACGCCGGTCGAGCAACTGACCAAGATCGTCTACGACGAGCTGACCGCGATGCTCGGCGGGGCCGAGCTCGATCCGAAGTTCCACCTGGGCACCGGGCGCTTCGTGATCATGCTGGTCGGCCTGCAGGGCAGCGGCAAGACGACGATGGCGGCCAAGCTGGCGGCACGCTTTAAAAGCGAGGGCCGGCGGCCGCTGCTGGTGGCCTGCGACCTGTCGCGGCCGGCCGCCGTCGACCAGCTGCAGGTGCTGGGCCGGCAGGTCCACACCGCCGTGCATGCCGTAGCCGATCCCGCCGGCGCCGATCCGGTGCGGGTGGCCAAGGACGGCCTGGCCTCTGCCGCCAAGGAGAACCTGACGCCGGTGATCGTCGACACCGCCGGCCGGCTGGCGATCGACGAGGAGCTGATGGCCGAGCTGGAGCGCCTCAAGGCGGAGATCGCGCCCGACGAGATCCTGTTGGTGCTCGACGCGCTGACCGGCCAGGACGCCGTCGAGACCGCCAAGCGCTTCGACGAGCGGCTCGACCTGACCGGCCTGGTGCTGACCAAGCTGGACGGCGACGCCCGCGGCGGCGCGGCGCTGTCGATGCGCGCGGTGACCGGCAAGCCGATCCGCCTGGTCGGCCTCGGCGAGAAGACCGACGCGGTGGAGTACTTCCACCCGCCGCGGATGGCCGGCCGCATCCTGGGCTACGGCGACCTGCAGACGCTGTTGGAGAAAGCCACGGTCAGCTTCGACGAGGCCGAGGCCGCGCGGCTGGAAAAGAAGCTGCGCAAGCAGAAAAAGTTCGACCTCGACGACTTCCTCGCCGCGCTGAAGCAGACCAGGAAGATGGGCTCGATGAAGCAATTGCTGAACATGATCCCCGGCATCAAGATCAGCGACGACCAGCTGGAGCAGGGCCAGGCCGAGCTGACGAAGTTCGAGGCGCTGGTGCAGTCGATGACGCGGGAGGAGCGGCGCGATCCGCGGCTTTTAAACGCCGGCCGCCGCCGCCGCATCGCCGCCGGCAGCGGGACCACGGTGCAGGACGTCAACCGCTTCATGAGCCAGTTCAAGCAGATGCAGAAAATGACGCAGCAACTGCTGGCCGGCCGGCGGTAGCGCTGGCGGTAGGGGCCGCACTCGTGCGGCCTAGTGCTGATCAGGGTTCACAGGCGTAGAGGCGACGTCACGCCATGGCGGGACTCCCCTACCAGTAAAAAACTGTGTACCTGAGATCCAGCCGCTAGTGGAGCTGGGATCCGCCGCGCGGGCTGGTATAAATAGATAGCCGGGCCGGCGGTTAGAACCGGCCGGGAGGCAAGCTGAAAACAGCGGGGGTTTATGATGCAATTTCTGAGCAACATCTTCAAGACGAGCCTGCTCCTGATTGCCCTGGCGGTCTGCGTGGCTTGTTCCTGCAGCGGCTCCGCGGCCGCGCCGACGGACGATGAGAACCAGAACCAGCTGGCCCAGGACGACCAGACGCCGGCGGACGACCAGAACCAGCTGGCCCAGGACGATCAGACGCCGGCTGAAGACACCGAGCCCACCACGACGGTAGATCCGGAGGAGCCGATGGAGGAGATCACCAGCAGCCCGGTGGCGTTTGGCGAGATCGCCCGGGGATTCGGCGGCAGCTACCAGGAACCGGCGGTCAAGCTGCCGGCGTCGTTCACCGACGGTCCGTTGGCCCTGCCGATCGACCTGGCCGGCGTCAGGTACCTGAACACCGGCAACCTGTCCACGGCGCAGGCCGAGTTGCTCAGTACCAACGGCTTTTGCGTCCGCCCCCAGGAATACGAGGAGTTCTCCGATTTCTACGCGGGCTACGAATACGATGACCAGCCGCTGTTCGTGACGGTGGACTCGGTGTTGCACGTCTATCACCTGCTGTTCGACAAACTGCTGCGCGACCTGGAGGACGAGAAGTTCTACAGCCACCTGGAGCAGATTACGACGGCGCTGGCCGCCGCGGCCAAGAGCGAGTGGGCGTCGCTGGAAAACACCGAGCTGGAAGAGTCCGCCCGTCATGTCTGGGCGTATTTCGCGGTGGCCGAGCAGCTGCTTTCGGCAAATCCGCCCGCGATCGACGCCGCGATCCAGGACCTGGTCGAGCCGGAACTGAAACTGATCGCCGACCACGCCGGCTTCGCCGTTTCGCCGGTGCTGACGATGGATGTTCAAGAAGCTTACCGTGAGGATTACAGCCAGTACGTGCCGCGCGGGCATTACACGCGCACGGCCCAGCGCCAGCGCTATTTCCTGGCGATGATGTGGTACGGCCGGCTGAACATGCGCCTGAAGGTGCCGGCCGAAACGCGCCTGGCGCTGCTGATCACGCGGCTGGCCCAGCAGACCAAGACGACCCGGCCGGTTACCGAATTGTGGGCCGAGATCTACGACCCGACGGCCTTTCTGGTCGGCAACGCCGACGATCTGGGCCTGCGCGAATACAGCCGGGTGATGCGGGACGTCTACGGGGGCGACATCACGCTGGAGCTGATCGCCGACGACAACCTGCTGGCCCAGTTCATCCAGGCCGCGCGCGAATTGCCGCCGCCGCAGATCAATTCGATGTTCTACTGGGAGTGGGAGGACGCCACCGAGGAGACGCAGGGCTTTCGGTTCATGGGCCAGCGCTTCGTACTCGATGCCTATGTCTTCCAGCAATTGGTGCACGAGAAGGTCTACGGGCGCTACATGCCAAACGCGCTGGACGTGATGGCCGCGCTAGGCAACGCCGAAGCCTACAACATCCTGGAGGCAGCGGGCGAGACGAAATACGCGGAATACGACAGCCAAATGCAAAAGGTGCGCGGCGAGATCGAGGAGCTGACGCTGGACAGCTGGACGCAGAACGTCTACTTCAATTGGCTCTACGCCCTGGCCGGCGTGATTCCGCCGAAGGATGAATGCTATCCGCCGTACATGCGCACCGCGGCCTGGCAGCGCAAGGACCTGCAGACCGCGCTGGGCAGCTGGACGGAGCTGAAGCACGACACGATCCTCTATGCCAAGCAGTGCTATCCCGCCGCGGGCGCGGCCCCGCCACCCGAGGAGATCATCTGGAACTACGTCGAACCCAACCCGCTGGCTTACGCCCGCCTCTACGCACTGGCGGACCTGACGCAAACGGGGTTGGCCGAACGCGACCTGCTGACCGAGACGATCGGCGAATTGCTCGATTCGCTGAAGAGCAAGCTGGTGTTCCTGCAAGGGATCGCGGAACTGGAACTGGCCGGCGGGCAGATCTCGGAGGACGATAACTGGCAGCTGAAATACTACGGCTACTGGCTGAGCAACATCATCGAGAAGTCCGGCGATGTGGCGGAGCCCCTGGACGAGTACGCGATGCCGGAGGAAGGCGACGAGCCGGCGGCGATCATCGCCGACGTGTGCACCGACGTGAATACCGGCATGACGCTCGACGTGGCGACGGGGCGGATCTTCAAGATCGTCGTCGTAACACCCGATGGCTACGGTGGCCTGCAGGCAGCCGAGGGCGGCGTGTACTCGTACTACGAGTTCACCTGGCCGCTTAGTGACCGCCTGACCGACGAGCGCTGGCGGGAGATGGTCGAGAACGACCAGGAGCCGGACCGTCCGGCCTGGACCAAAGCCTTCATCGCCGAGTAGGAACGCGCTCAAGCCGGCGGAGCACCGTTGCCGCCGATCAGCCGGGCCAGCTGGACCGCCATTGTGCCGGTCAGGCGGAGCGCTGGATGCTGACATTTAACGTGGAGTTAACAATTGTCAGCGAGGCGATGTGTAATCCTGGCGCGGGTGTCATGATAGCTGCGTAATACGTTATCTATACATATGCTGAATTTTGCTTTTCTGGCGTCGCGGTGCATGATGGCCGACCCGGGGAGGGGCCGAATAGCCAAATTGCTACCGCTATAGCTTGACGCAGTCTATGCCATTATCTCATCAATTATTGAGTACTTGCTCATGTGAAACACAGGCTCGATCATTGTCGCATTGAATGGTTCAGTAATAAAAGCTAGCGGAATAGGCCGGCAAATCATTATATTGAATCGATTATCAATAGTAATATATGCTCTGGAATAATTGTATTGCGACTAATTCTCATATACAATCCTGGATTTTGTCGCTGGAATTCGGCAGTCCGAGAACCGGGAATCGGCGATGTTATGCCGCTTTATGAATATGATGGTGTGTGGAAAAACGAGAACAGATGCCAGTCATTACCTATGTCTAATCTGATATAATCTCACTATTGGATGTAGGGGTAACGAACACCTAAACCGTATCGAACGGAAGAGGAGCCGGAGTATGAGCGTTAGGGTGATCAAGTCGATCAGGTTCTTCCTTATCGCAGCTGTCTGCGCGGTGGCACTGGTTGCCACGGGCCAGATCATTCGGGCCCAGGATGCCAGCCCGTGGGATTTCGTGCCCGAGCGGACCGAGGCGGCGATGGACCACAGCATGGTCTTCAGCGAACTGCCCGGCGACGTGCATGCGATCACCGAAATGTGCCTGGGCTGCCATGGTGATGTAGCGGACAGCTTCATGGCCACTTCGCACTGGACCTGGATCAGCGATGAGGTTGTGCTGCCCGGCGGCACGGATCCGGTGCCCTATGGCAAGATCAACGCCATCAACAACTTCTGCGTGTCCGTTCCCTCCAACTGGGGGCGTTGTGCGGAATGCCACGCCGGATACGGTTGGAAGGATGCGTCTTTCGACTTCTCCGATCCGAACAATATAGACTGCCTGGTCTGCCATGACACGACTGGAACGTATATCAAGGATCCGAAGCACGCCGGCTATCCCGCCGAGGACGTCGACCTGCTGCCGGTGGTTCAGAACGTTGGCAAGCCCAATCGCCTGAGCTGCGGGCGCTGCCACTTCAACGGCGGCGGCGGCAACGGCGTGAAGCACGGCGACATGGACATGACGCTGGCGGACTGCCCGGACACAACCGACGTCCATATGGGCGTGCACGACTTCGTCTGCCAGGACTGCCACTGGACCGAAAACCACGAGATCAGGGGCCGGCTGCCCTGGCTCAATTCCGACAAGTCGAAATCGTTCAGCTGCGCGGACTGCCATGGCTTGGCGCCGCACCCGATCGAGAAACTCAACGACCATTGCGACAGCGTGGCCTGCCAGACCTGCCACATTCCGACCTACGCGCCGGAGAACCCGACTACGATGAACTGGGACTGGTCGACGGCCGGCCTGGAAGCCGCTCCCGACGAGCGTGTCTGGGACAAGAAAAAGGGCAGCTTCATCAAGGCGACGAACGTCGTGCCGGAGTATTACTGGTGGAATGGCGGGATGGACCCGTACCTGCCCGGCCAGGAGCTGGACCCGTCGATGCCCGTCAACCTGAATCCGCTGCTGGGCGACATCACCGATCCCGAGGCGAAGATCTGGCCGTTCAAGGTCCACCGCGGCAAGCAACCTTATGACACCCAGCTCAACCACATTCTGGTGCCCAAGCTGTTCGGCCCCGACGGCTTCTGGTCGACCTGGGACTGGAACAGCTCGCTGGAGTTGGGCGCCGCGGCATCGGGCGTGGCCTACAGCGGCGAGTTTGATTACGTGGAAACCGAGATGTACTGGCCGGTGAACCACATGGTTCGCGACCGCAGCCATTCCTTGAGCTGTATGGATTGTCATGGCCAGGACGGCCTGATGCCCTGGGAAGCCTTGGGCTACAGTGGTGATCCGATGACCGAGGGCGGCCGCTAACAGGCCCGGCCCGGCCTGGGCTGTGGGCCGGCGGTATAACGGCTGATGGTGCAAGCAATATGCCAAGCGACATGAGGCGCAGTAACGGGTCGAAAGCCGTGTGGGCGGTGGTGCTGGCGATCCTGGCCGTGGTCCTAGGCCTGGCGGCCTGCGATCGCGACCGGCGTTCGACCGAGGACGGCACCAGCGAATTCCACGCGGCGATTACCCAGGCCGAGCACGTGGAGCCGTTCGTGCCCGACGAAGCGACGCTGATCAAGCACAACGAGATGCACAACAAGCATTTCGCCGACGGCGTCGTCTGCGGCGAGTGCCACCTGTCCACCGAACCGCTGCCGATCCGGACGGCGCACGAGATCTGCCGCAACTGCCACGAGGCCAAGCCGGTGGAGAAGCCCGTCTGGGAAAACCATTGCCTGTCCTGCCACCATTTCTCGCCCGCGGCGGAGAATGCCGCGGGAGATCCGCAGTTGATCATGGCCAGTATCTGCAGCGGTTGCCACCGACCGGAGGATACCGGCGGGCACCTGTTCGCCGGTTGCGCCTACCTGAGCAACAACCTGGACACGACCGTGGTCTGCGCGCGCTGCCACCGGCCGCATGAGACCTCCGATCCCGTGCCGCGTGACGTCTGCATCGAGTGCCACGCGGAATTCGCCAATGTGAAACACCTGGGTTCGGTCGAGACGGACTGCTCGCTGTGCCACCGTCCGCACCGGCCCCAGGCGCCGGGCGAGGAGTTGTGCGCGGCCTGCCACGGCCAGGCCGAGGATGTGCTGGTCCACAAGATCCAGCAACATCCCAAAGACTGCCTGGCCTGCCATAACGCGCACTTCGCCACGATCGAGATCAAGAATGTCTGCCAGGACTGCCACGAAAACCTGGTCTACCGCGCCTCGCCCAACCAGCCGGCGCAACATCTGGACTGCCACAGCTGCCACCACCTGGAGGACTTCAGCTTCCTGGGCAACCAGGCCTGCGTGGGCTGCCACCAGGCCGAGGGGGCGGGCCTGGGCAACGCGGAAATCGCGGCCGAGCACAAGCGCTGCACCGCCTGCCACCCGCCGCATACCTGGAGCGTCCCCTCCCACCTCGACTGCGAGAAGTGCCACGAGGTCAGCCCGATCTTCGAGCACAAGCTGGCCTACCACCCCAAGGAATGCACGGCCTGTCATAACCCGCATCAGCCGACGGGTACGCCGGCCAGCGGCAATTGCAGCGGCTGTCACGTTGACGATGTCGTCCCGGCGTTCGGTGCCGGCGCGCCCAAGCCGCATATGATCTGCGGCAACTGTCATTCGACGGCGGAGATCAGCTCATCGGAGTTTGAGTTCGTGGGCGCGTACGACAGCTGCATCCTCTGCCACCGGCTGGCGATCGAAAATCCGCCGGTGGCCTGGTCGCAGGTGCCCGAGGGTCACGACTATTGCGTGGGCTGCCACACGGCCCACACTTGGCGCGTAGCGCCCGTGACGCAATCCTGCTGGGCCTGCCATGACCAGGACGACGGCCAGACCAATATCGCGCATGCCGCCTGTTTCAACTGCCACGAGATGGACCATAGTTTCGTTTATATCGGCGCGGCCAATTCCTGCGTGCTCTGCCACAAGAGCCTAGCGGATACGCATCCCGATACGGAAGGTGAAGAGGAGTGCGCCGCCTGTCATAATCCACACGGATAACAACCGGCCCGGATGGGCATTGACCTATGACTGAATCGCAAGACATTCGGAGCAGGCGCCGGGGCGGCGATGTGGTTGCTGTCGAGTCGCTGACGACCATGGAGGTTTTGCGCCGGCATATCGTCGTCGGCAGCTGGTTCGGCCATATGCTGTTTGTCGTCTGGGGCATGTTTTTCGGCTTCAGCTACGGCGGCTTCGGCGGCATGCGGTTCTTCACCGATATGTATCTCCTGGATCAGTTGGGATCGTTCTCCTCCCTGATCGGCGTGCTGTTTGGCACGTTTATCGGGGTGGTCTGTGTCTGGGCGATCTGCGTGATCGTCGGCGCGTTCGGCGGGGCCCTGGTGTATTGGTTTAAATTCCGCTCGTTCCCCACATCGCATTCATGATGAAGAAGAGCAGCAACAGCTGGATGGTTCGTGGTTTGGCGGCGGCCCTGGCGGTGCTGGGCCTGGTGGGTGGGCTGACCGCCCGGGCCCAGGACGAAACCGGCGCAGCCCAACCCGCAGCGGAGCCGGCGGATAGCGCGCCGCGTTTCGTCGAGAAACAAAGCGCCATGGAAACCTGCCTGCTCTGCCACGGGAAATACAACCTGATAATCCGCATCGAGGGCGATCCGCGGCACTCGCTCTGGCTGGACCAGACGTCGTTTTACAAGTCGGCGCACTCGTCGCTGCACTGTTCGGAGTGCCATACCAACATCGACCAGGACGGCCACCGGCTGGCCCCCGCCGACGTCGTGGTGCAGTGCGCGCCTTGCCACGATGAAGCGCAGATCACGGCGGAAGGAGGCAAGACGCCCGACGAAATCGAGGAAGATTTCAAGCACATGCTGGAGGTGACCGGCTTCAGTACCGTCAAAACGGTTACGCTGCAGGCCTGCTTCCAATGCCACCCCGATGAATACTACGAATACCGGGACTCGGCCCATGGCGCCTCGGCGATGAAGGCCGGCTATTCCGATGCGCCGACCTGCATCGACTGCCATGGCAGCCACAGCATTCTGCCGTCCGACGACGAGCGCTCGCCGACCAATATCCTGAATATTCCGGTGACCTGCCTGCGCTGCCACGACGAGAAAGCGCTGCAGGCCCGGGCGGGCTTGGAGCGCAACGTAGGCGAGTCGTTCAAGGAAAGCTTCCACGGCCGCCGCGGCGAGCTGGGTGGCACCCAGGTCGCCGTCTGCAGCAACTGCCACGGCACGCACGCGATCTATCCCAGCTCGGACCCGCGCAGCAAGGTCAACAAGACGCGGATCGCCCGTACCTGCGGCGAGTGTCATGAAGGCGCCCAGCTCAACTTCGCCTCCGCCTTCACGCACAAAACCGTCAGTCCGCGGGAGCAGCTCGGGCTGTATATCCTCAAGCAGATCTACAAGTGGGTGATCTTCCTGTTGATCGCCCAGTTCGTGGTGTTCGCCGCGCTGGACATCTTCCAGACGTTCCGGCACCGGCGGCGCGACAACCATGCCAAGGATTCCGCCAATGTCTGATGTGCCAACAGCTGCGCTGGTGAGTGAGAGCGGGCCAACCGTGGATGCACAGGCGCGCGTGCGCGTCTATGAACGCTTCAACCTGCACCATCGGATCCAGCATTTCTTCATGGCGTTTCCCTTCACGATGCTGATTATCACGGGCTGGCCGCTGCGGTTCCCCGAACTCGTGGTATCCAAGATCGGCTGCTCGCTGGTCGGCGGCGTCGAGGTGGTCGGCATCCTGCACCGGATCTTCGGCGTGATGCTGGTCGGCGTCAGCATCTACCACGCGGTGTATCTGGTGGTGATGTTCCTGCGCGGCCAGCGCTCCGTGGCGATGCTGCCCAGCTTCACCGACGCCAAGGAAGCCTGGGGCGACATCCTGTATTTCCTGGGCGTCCGCGACAAGCGCCCGCGGTTCAGCCGTTACAACTGGATCGAAAAGGTCGAGTACTATGCCGTGATCTGGGGCACCGTGGTGATGATCCTCTCGGGCATCATCATCTGGATCCCGCAGATCGCCACCAAGTACCTGCCCTCCTGGGTGGTGCCGGCCTCGGTGATCGTGCACGGCTACGAGGCATTATTGGCCGGACTGGCGATCTTCCTCTGGCATTTCTACTGGGTGCACCTGCATCCCTCCGTTTATCCGATGAGCATGGTCTGGCTGACCGGCAAGCTGACGGAGGAGGAGATGGAGCACCACCACCCGCGCGAGCTGGAAATGCTCAAGGAACGCGAACGGAAATCCGCGGAGAAGAAACGATGAGCCGACGGCGGATGACAATCGTGCTGCTGATCGCGGGCCTGCTGGTCCTGGCGGCCTGCAGCGAGTTCAAGCTGCCCGAGGAGCAGGAATTGTCGCGGGTGTATACGGGCAAGGAGCGCAATATCGGCATCGAGCCGCTGGCACCGGTCGACGTGCCGGTCCTGGCCATCTCCGAGCTGTCGGATTGGCGCTACCTCTGCAACCAGTGTCATGTCGGCCCGCATTACAGCTCGCATACAATCCTGAACTGGGGGCATCTGGACTCCTGCATCTCCGGTCTGGCCTGCCTCGACTGCCATAGCGACCAGTTGCATAAAACGCATATCCGCGGCGACAAATCGCAGTGCTTCGAGTGCCACCTGAACCGCGACCTGCATTTCACCTGCGAAAACTGCCATGTAGCCGGCTGGGCCGCCGAGCATCCCAAGCACGACCAGGCGTTTATCGACAACCACGGCCAATACCAGGATTGGGAAGGGCAAAGCTGCGACCTGTGCCACGGGCGCGAGTACTGGTGCTACGACTGCCACGGGATCGAGATGCCGCATCCGCCCGAGATCAAGGAGATGCACCAGGAGCTCGTGCGCGGCAATCCGCAGGCCTGTGCCAACTGCCACGGCCGCCAGGTCTGCGAGGCCTGCCACGCCCGCGAAGGTGTGTCACTGACGGAGCCGCTGCCGTTCCCCGACTAGGCTTGGCTGATAATTTCCGGTGAATCGCGGGCCGCCGACTAGGGCTGCCGACTCTGCCTGAGGATGATACTGGCCGGATAGAAGCCGCCGTTAAGGGGCAGCGCCTTGATTTTTAGAAGCTTCGTTTCGCCGGGCTTGAGCGGGATTTCCTTGAGCAGCTGCTCCTCCCCGCTGGCAACCAGCGGCGTGACGACGTACTCGTCGTCAATGAAGAACTGGCCCTTGACTTCGCCGGCACTGGCGCGCAGGACCACGAACACCAGCGCGGGATAGTCGCGCGGATTGCGTAACTCGACGTGAAAGCTGTGCGTCATGCCGTAGCAGCCGTCCAGGATCGAGTCGTCGGTGATACTCTGCGGATCGTCCTCGCCCAGGCGCAGATACAGCCAGGGATCGCCGGCCGTGAAGGTCGAAGTGACGACATGGTACGGCGCGGGATAGACGCTGTGGGAGGCCAGCGGCGTGTTGTGCATCGCCTGGGCCGGAGGCGCCGAATTGGGCGCCAGGGCCATCGTCTCCAGTCGCAGGCCGGTGTCGCTGAGGTTGCTGAGTTTAAAATAACCGCTGCCGGTGTAACCCGGCTTGAGGTTCTGCACGGCCAGATTGGCCTGGCCGCCGGCCGGCACTTGCAGGATGTAGCCGCTGCCGGAGTTCAGGTTCTTCCAGAACACCTCGGCGCTCTTGAAGCCGACGAAGAAGGTGTTGATGTCCGGGTCGCACATCCCCGGCACGACATGCACGTTGACCGGCTCGCTGCCGGGATTGAGCACGCGGGCCAGCAGGGTCAGGCTGCCGCCGTTCTGGTTCTGGTGGTGGTAGACCAGCCGCCCCGATTGCCGGGCCGGCAGGTCGGCGTAATACAGCAGCTGCGGATCGACGACGCGCTCGGGCGAGTTCGAGAAAAACGTATAGCTTTCACGCGGGATGGTGATCGTGCGGTTCTCGATCATCACATCGACGGTGGCCGATTCCGGCACGCTGCCGCCGGAGTTCAGCTGGTAGCTGACCTTGACGGACTTGCGCTGGCCGGGCTCAACGCTGGGCTGGCCGCCGTTGGGTGCGAATTCCCAAGACAACTGGTCACGGGCTCCGGCGCCGGTATAGCTGCGCAGGGCGCTGTCGATCGAGTTCCGTAAGGGTTCGCCGGTGCCCGTCGTGCCGGTGACCAGCGCGGTCAGCCCGCCGTTGACGCTGCCGCCGCTGTACTGCGTGGCTTCCGGCGGTTCATACACGCGGTGGCCGCGCGAGACGGTTAGGTTGGCCAGCGCTGGATCCGCCCGTACGACGGTACTGGCGCTCATGAACGTACCGGACAAGGACGGCTCGGCAGAGGGAGTAACCGGTGTGGCGTCGGGTGCCGCGGTATTCTCCGGCGCCGGGGCCGGCTCGGGCGCGACGGGCTCTTCCGGCGGCAGGTTCCAGGCGTCGATCAGGTTCTGCCGCCAGGTCGAGGCCAGCTCCTCCGGGTCGGCCCCCCAGGCTTTGCCCTCCATGTCCGTGGCCACCAGCAGCACTTTGCCGTTCAGGAACAGCGCGTAGCGGCGTTCGGTGTTGTCCGTCGCCTGCACCGTCAACTCGGCCGGACCGTTGCGGTAGGCCGCCGCAATCAGCGTCGCCGCGACGCTGATATTGTGCAGGGGCGTACGCGAACGCTGGTCCTTGGCCAGTTGCGCCACCTTCATGCCGTTGACGACAAGCGCCACCGCGGGCCGACCATTGGGAGTCTGCGACTTGATCGTCTCCACGCGGATGCTGCGGGTTTGTTCGGCCATGACCGACCCAGCCGGCGTTCCGAGGGCGACCGGTAGGATCACCGCAGCCAGCACCAGGACTTGCCAGATACGCCTCATTCGCTTGATTATATCAGTTATGCCCACTTTATCCACAGGTTTTTTTCGTGTGGAAAACGACCCCAGTACCAATCCAGCCGGCTGCCATCGAGTCGCGATTCGCGATCGCAGGCACGGTTGACGGTTTAATATGGATTTAACTTTAATCCTGGGATCGACCTGGGGTTTGCCGAAGGGGACCAGATTTGGACTGGCCTCCGGTGGTGTCCGATGCCTGAGTCCATTATTAAAGACTAGATCATATATTAGGTGAAACATTACACTTCGCGCCGGACTCCAGATATAATGTCTGAACCTGGGTCGCCACGCCAAGTTTAGTGGTGGGCGATTCCATCGGTTCAGGTTAGAAACCTTGCTGTTACGGGTAAGTTAGAAGGTTGCAAAAACGGTTGGTTACTTTGAACCTTCGGTCAGGGGTAACTGAAGAGCTAATGTTTACTGTACGAGCAACGGAATCATGGGGCGCACCAGAGGAACTCCAGGCGGCGTTTTTACTGGATCAGCGACTGGACCTGGTGGCAACGACGGAACCCGTTTTTCTGGGCCGTGAACGAGGTACAGGACACCGTCTGTGGATCAAGTGCTCCGACGGCTCGCGCGAGTCCAATGAAAGATTGGCGCGCGAGGAACGGCTCTTGGCCGGTTTGGGGCACCCGCACATCCTGCCGTTGATTGCGGATCGTGAGGAAGGTGCGGCCAGTTACTTGTTATATCCCTGGCAGGCGGAACAACCGTTGGATGCGAAATCGATCGGCGAGTTGCCCTGTGCGGACCGGGCACGTTTGGCGATTGATTTCGTTGACGTGGTTTGCTTCCTTCAGTCCAGGCCGGCACCGGTTGCCCACAACCGGCTGGTCCTGGAAAACTTGTGGATGACTCCGCGGGTGCATTGGCTGCGGCTGAGCGGGTTTAGCCACGCGGTGGCCGGAGCCAGCGCCGAATCGTTACGTGCCGATAGGCAGGCAGCGTTGGATCTGCTGGAGCAGATCGTGGACCGGAACCCGATCTCTCCGGATGAAGCGCTGGCGATTGACAACGCGGGTACGCACTGGCTGGACGATCCGACGGGTCATACCGAGGCCTTCTCACAGGCACTCCGGCGCGGCTTGTTGGCGTGTGTCACGGCCGACCTGTAGTGGAAAACGAGGGAATCGAGGACGGGATATGTTCAAATCCTTCGACTTCGGCAAGGGGCTGTCAAAGATGGTGGAGGCTTACCATCGCACGCCGCTGCGCTCGCAACAAGGCAAGAAAGCGCGGATCGTCAAGGCGATGGAGTCGTATGCTACCAACTACATGGCCGTAGTCCTGAAGCCCGGCAAAGCCAATCCCGGCCAGCTGACCAACGGCGCGGAAGCCCTGGTCGAGGCCGCCCTGGCGGTGGGTGACGACCGGATCGCCTACACCACGTTCGCCGAGCTGGTTGCCCGTAGCAAGAAAGTGCCGGTGGTGCCAAGCCTGCATACGCTGGTGGACAAGCTTCTAGACCTGCCGACCGAGCTGAAGGAAGAGCGGGTGGCGCTCTTATCCTGGCGGATCACGACGGGCAGCCTGGCGCCGGAGCGCTTCTTGAAGTACATGTCCGAACGGGCCAAGCTGACCGGCGACCCGGCGGATTGGAAGGACTATGCCTGGGGCCTGGACCAGCTGATCAAAAACCATTCGCTGGAATTGGCTGACAACCTGGCGGTGGATCACCTGCAGGAACTACTGGAGAATAAAAACAAGCTGGGCGACCGTTTGATCGAGGTCCAGCTGAAGATGGCCGAAACCTATCTCGCCCGTAGCGATAATCACAAGGCCGAAGAGCTGCTGATCGAGATCGCCTCGGATTCCGATCAGCTGACCGAGGACTATCTGGAGACCGTCGAGCGTCTGCTGCAGGTCCGCCCGGGTGCGGAGTGGGGCCTGCACAGCATGGCGCTGATGCCCTGGCTGGCCAAGTTCCACGAGGGCAAGATCGGCTGGACCCAGATGAACGAGAAGTTGACCCGCGTCCAGGGACACAACGACCAGCTGGCGGAGTTCCTGCTGGGCCACGACCTGATGCCGCATCACGACCGGCTGGCTCTGTTTGCCCTCCGGCGCCTGCTCAAGGCCGACGATCCCGTCCGCATCCAGCAGAACATTCAACGCTGGACGGCCCGTCATACCGACCTGAAGATCGGCATTCCCGAAGGCGCGGCGGAACTGATCAACAACGCCGGTGCCCGCGGGGCGGTGGACCTGGACGACGAAGCCGTGGAGATGGTGGTCCAGCAAGCCCCCGCCAAGGAAGCGGTGGAGATCACGCCCTCGCTGATGGACTGCGCCACGCAAGTCGAGCTGGAATTGCGGCTGGACGAGCGCTACGGTGACAACCTGACGGCCGAGACCGCCAGTGAGCTGATAACCGAATTACAAGAAGAAGGCGCCGCGCAATGGATGATCAATGCCGCGCATCGCTGGGTGGGTGAGAAACTTTTAAAACTCGGCGACGCGAACGGAGCGCTCAGCCACCTGGAAACGATGGCGGTGAACACACCGGACGCCGCCCGTGAGCTGATTGACCTGGTCAAGGAAGCGACCGGCGGCGACGAACCCGATCCGGCCGCCCGGGCGCTGATCGGCAAGCTGGAGCTGGCGGCCGGCAATTACGCCGGAGCGTTGTTCAGCGCTGAGGAACTGGCGGACGATAAAGCCGCGCAGCAGCAGCTGCTGACAGCGCTGGAGACGTGGATCGTCGCCCAGAGCGAGCCGCCGCCGCTGATGTTGCTGGTGCTGGGCCAGACCCAGCGACTGATGCTGGGTGATCCGGAGGCCGGTTTCGAGCCGGCCACGACGGCCAGTTTGCTGGCTCCCGAGGATGCCGAGATCGCAGCCGCCTACCAGACTTGGTTGGACGTGCTCGAGGAGAATCTGATCCACCGCCAGCGCGCCCAACAGGCCACCTACCTCTGCGCGCAGGAAAACCACCGCGAGCTGCTGCCCGTAGCCGTGCATGAAATTGATGCGCTGACCGGCATCAGCGGCGACGATCTGCCGCCGGAGCCGGCCGAATGGCTGAACATGCTGCGGCCGGTCCTGGACATGGCCGCCGACGAAGAATCGCAAGCTTTGCGCAACCAGTGGACGCGGCTGTATCTGACCTATGTTGCCAAGTCGGCCTCGGAAGAGGAGATTCCGGCGGCGATCCAGGCCGCCGTCGAGCAGGCCGAGCCGCAGCTGGTGCTCTCGATCGCCGATGAGCTGGGCGTGCCGGTGCCGGCCGAAGCCCGGTTGATGGTGGAATGCGAATCGCTGGCCAAGCAGGGCGAGTGGCAGCGCGCGGTCGAATTGATTCACGAAGTACCCGCCGACGGGCCGACCGGCCTGCTGCCGGTCAAGCTGCTCTGCGACCATCTGCCGACCGAGGCTCTGTTGCCCGCGACGGAACAACTGAACCAGGTCTTCCTGGAGCGCGGCGACAGTTCGAGCCAGCTGGAGCTGATCCGCTGCCTGGATTCGCGGTTGGAGACCGAGTCCAGCAACGCGGCGCGGGATGTGCGCGATTATTCGGACGAAAACCTGCTGACGCTGTGCCGGAACCAATACGAGCCGGCGATCCGCTACTTGATGACCTCGCAACGGCAGATCGGCGATCCGGTCGAAGTCATGCGGCATCTGACGATCCTGGCGCGCACGGGCGACGACGAAGCGCTGGACGGCCTGTACTCGATTCTGATGCAGCAGCTGCCCGAGGGCGAGCCGGCGGACCTGCTGGTTGAATCCGCCCTGCTCCTGGCCGAAGCGCGCCACGACGAAGACCCGGCGGAGACGCTGGAACTGCTGGCCCGGACCGGCCAGGCAACGAACGAGCCGCAGCTGATGCTGGAGCAGATCGACAACCTGGAGCTGCTGCCGGATGAGCCGGAATTGCTCCTGATGATCGGCAACCTGGCCGTGGCCGCCAAGAACGAACAGCGAGCGCTGGCTGTTGTCAACGACCTGGCCGCGCTGGAGGCGATTGACGAGGCGCGGCAGCTGGCCAGCCGGCTGGCCGAGGCCTGTCCGGAGTCGGAAACCGTCCAGCGGCAGCTGATCAAGCTGCAATTCAGCGGCGGGGATATCGACTATCACCAGGCGACCGTGCAGCTGTTGAAGATGGCCCAAAGCCAGCAGGAAAAGGGCGACGACCTGGGTGAGGTTGTCAACGAGTTGCAGGAAGAGATCGCCAGCGCCGTGGCCGCGGCGCCGGACAACACCGAAGCTTTGCACCTACGCTTGGCGGTCGCCGCGCTGAAAGGCAACCGCGAGGAGGCCACCGAGCTGATCCAACGGCTCCTCGAGCACGGACCGCAGGCGATGAGCGGTCTGTTGGAACTGTTCGAAAACCTGGCGATGCAGGATACGGGCCTGCCCACGGCGCTGGTCGTGACCTGGGGCCGGATCCTGTTCATGTCGGGCCGGACCGCCGATGCCCTGGACCGTTTGGCCGGACTACGCGAAGCCGTCGGCGACTATCCGGAATACACAACCCTCTTGAAGGAAATCCGCGACGCGGGCGGCGGGCCGGGCGCCAGCATGCAGCTGGGCGAGGCCTATATCCGCGTCAACCTCTGGCAGCGCAGCGCCGAGGAGTACTCCTCGGCCCTCGAGCAGGATCCTTCGTTGGCCATCCCGATCCTGACCCAGTTGCGCTACCACGGCGCGCTGGATCCGAACCCGATGCAGTACCCGCTGCACCTGCTCGCGCTGAGATGCGTCGCGGAATCCGACCGCGCCGCGGATTGGGGCTGGGCGATGTCGGCCCTGCGCTGGTTGATGCCGCGCTGGTCGGCGGAGGAGCTGTTCGGGCTGGCGACGATCCTCTGGCGCAATGAGGAGCGGGTCGAGCTGACCACGCAGCAGCGCAGCGAGTTGCTGCTGCAGCTGTTCAAGCTGGCGATCAAGCTGGGCCAGGCCGAGGACGCGCTGGAATACCTGCGCCAGGCCTGGGATCTGGCCGAGGAGCCGGGCGATGAGCTGATCGGCGCGCTAGAGGACATGGACGAGGACAAGCTGCCGGCGGACTCGCCGCACTGGATCGAATTCCGCGAGTTGCAGCTGTCGGCGGCGGTGATCAAGAACGATACCCAGGCCGTGGTCAATGCCGCCCAGATGCTGGCGGCGACGGGTGAGCAGGGGCGCGAACGCTCGCTGGTGGTGTTGGGCGAGTACCAGCGCCAGGCCCGCGACCCGGGACCGGTATTGCTGGCCCGGCTGCAACTGCTGGACCTGAGCACCGACCATGGCCGGCAGATGTTCGTCGACGAGTTGCTGGCCGCCGCCGAGACCGACCTGCCCGAGGGCGAAGTCCATTCGCTGATCCGCACCGTACTGGAGCTGACCAAGGAATCCACGGACAGCCCGGGGTTGACCAAGCTGCTGTTGCAGCTGTTCAGGCAGTTGGGTGACGAAGCCCGCGCCTGGCAGCTGGCCTTGAGCTTCATCGTGGACGTGGACGATCTGGCGGAGATGGCCATGGAAGTGCTGACCCAGCTGGCCGAGGACGAGTACGCGCTCAGCCAACAGGTGGCTCTGATCGAAATCCACCTGTTGCGCAGTGAATACGATCTGGCACTGAGCCAACTGCAAAAACTGGACTTCTCCGCGGCGGACGAACTGGGTAACGATGCCGCGCGGCTGGCCGAAGCCCTGCTGTTCACCTCCGTGGAAGCGGATGCGCGAACCTGGCTGGTGCAGCATTACCGGCAGACCGGCCAGGAAGAACTAGCCGCCGACCACCTGGTCTGGGCGCATGCCACCAGCAATCCGCTGCCCGCCGGCTGGCTGCACGAACTCGATTCGGGCGAAATGCTGTTCAGGTCCGGCCAACTCAAGGAGCTGCACGGGGACCGCACCGGAGCGCTGAAAGCCTACGAACAGGCCCGTGAGGACGACCAAGCTTCATCGTACATCCAAGCGGCGGTGCGCCTGCGGCTGTCGCAGCTGGCGGAGCACGACAACGACCTGCAGCTGGCCCAGCAGTACAACAATGAAGTCCGGGAGATCCTGCCGGATTATACTCCGGCGGACCGCCGGGCCGCGAACCTGGCGACGGCGATCAACCTCAAGCGCATCGAAGAACTGAAGTCCGAGCCGGAGTCCAAAGAGCGCACGATCGAAACCGCACGGCTGCTCTGCGCGGTCGGCAAGCCCGGCGAGGCGATCGGCGTCCTGCAAAACGGGATCAGCAAGGGCCAGGGTTCGCCGGAAGTCTCCGTGGAACTGGGCGAGTGTTTCCACCTGCAAGGTGACTACCGCATCGCACTGCGCGTCTTCGCCGACGTGCTGCGCAAGCTGGAGACGGCCGCCGACGCCGTGGACCTGCAGCTGCGGGCGCTGTATACGATGGCCTCGGCTCACGAGAAGCTGGGCGAGCTGGATGAAACCATCCGGTACCTCGAACAGATTCTGATGCTCAATCACGATTACCGCGATTGCCGCCAGCGGCTGGAAAGCCTCTATCGCGGCGAAAAGCCCGTCAAGCCGGCCGCCGAACCGAAGCCGGCCCAGGCCGAACCGGACAGTAAGGGCCAGCAGGAAATCATTGACGAAATCCTGGGGATGCTGGGATTGCCAGACGAACCGGAGCAAGGCCAGGGGTAGTGTCTAGTAGCGAAACATCAGCAACCGAGATGAACACAGGTACTTCCGTTGAGGAGCGCCTGACCGAGCTGGAGCGCCGCATCGACAATCTGGCGCACCGCGTCGATAACCTCGTCACCCAGGTGGCGCGGCTGAGCCGGCTGCAGAAGCCCACGGGCAACCAGGAGGAGGCGGCCAAGGCGGAAGCGCCGCCCGTCAAGGACCAGGCTGTCTCGGCAACGATCTCCAAGGCCGCCACGGATGTGGCGATGCGGCCGGAGATCACACCGGGGATGGTCAGCGTGATCCAGCTGATCGGCCAGGGCCGGGGTGAAGAGGCTCAGCGTAAGCTGCATAGCCTGCCGGAAACCGAGCTCGCCGGCCAGCCGGCGGTGGTGGCCCTGGTCGCGGCCGCGCTGTTCATCCAGCGCGGGGATTACGCCGCCGGCTTAAAAGCGGTCAACAAGGCGCGCAAGCTGACCGATGATCCGCGCCTGCAGCGGCTGATCCAGTTGATCGAGAAGCAGACAACCCATTAGCGCCGAGCCGGCTTAAGGTTGGCTGTTGAGGATCTCACCGATCTCCGGCAACGCCCACTGGCGGCGCAGGAACTCCGCACTTCTAATCGCGCCGGCCGCGATATCGCCGACGGCGCGGGCGCAATGGTGGATCAGCAACGCCGCATCCGTCGGATCGACCGCCTGTTCGCCATAGGCCAGGAGCGGGCCGCTGAGCAGGCGGCGCCAGCGCTCCAGGTGGTCGGCATTGACGCGGACCAAGCCGCCGCCGGTCCGGGCATAGTGTCGGTTGTAAGCCTCGCGCCCGATGACGCCCTCACCGTTGGGCAACAGGTGCGCGGGCTCGTCGGCGCCGAGCCGGTGGCCGTCCAGCGCGCAGTGGTCCAGGTCGGGCAACAGCCCGTGCAGGCGCAGCAGCTTCAACGCGAACACGGCCGCCGCCGCCAGCCGGGACGCGCCGGCCTCGTGGCGCAGCAGATTGGCCACCAGCCGGTAAACGTCGCTGTTGATCTCGCTTTCGCCGCTGCCGACATAGGCGCATTCGGCCATGAACCAGTACAACGCCAGCAGGTCCAGGCTGGACCGCCATTGCGGGTGGTCCTGGTCCGTCTCCACGCCGGTCAGGACCGGTACGGTCCCGTGGCCGGCTAGGCGGATCCTGAGCTCGGCAGCCGGTATCAGCCGCGCGGCGAGTTTGCTTGCCGGCTTGCTCAGGCCCCGGGCGCGAGTCTGGACGGCGCCGACGACGGGCGAAAACAGGCGCACCAGCGCGTCGGCCTCGCCGGTGGTAGAGATCCCGGCCAGGATGGCGGGTATATATTGTGTGCCGTCCGTGGTCTGCATGGCTATGTGCGCATTGCTGGTTCATTGTTATAATACTTGATCAGCTTCAATTCACGGGAGAAGGCAATCACTGGCAGGCCCAACGGTAACTTAGGCCGGTGAGAGAAACGAAAAACCATGACGCGAGTAATTATCCCACTGATCGCGCTGGCCCTGATGCTGGCCAGCTGTGGTGGCGGCAGCCCCGTCACAACATCGCTCAACGACCAACCGCTTAGCAGACAATCCAGCTGGGATCCCCTGGCGCCCAGCATGGAGGTGCCGCCGTTGGCCGCGGCCCTGGAGTCCACCAGCGGTACGACGGTTAACGGGCGCGAATATACCGCGCTGACCGCCGGCAACCAGCCGGATAGCGTTTTGCAGCAAGCGTTGGCGATCACCGAGCGGGACGGGCGCGTGGTGATTTCCGCCACGGTCCCGATCGACAGCGCGGCATTGCATATCGAGTATGACGCAGAGTACGAGCACGTCGTCAGCGCGGCAGCCGACCGCAACGATGCGCTCAGTGTCGTCGTCCTGCGCCGCGGCCTGGTGGCCATCGGCCTGTCCGCCCTGAACGGGCGGCAATTGGCGGCGGGTACGGCCCTGGCGGAGCTCGAATTCGCCGCCGGCGCCGACGAGGTCGAGCGCGCCGTGGCGGCGATCAGCCAGGTGCCGCGCAGCGCGGTCAAGGACCTGGTGGCGGTTTGGGACGGCGAGGGCTCGGGTACGCTCAGCTGGTACGAGCGACATAACGGCGACTACAACCTGGACGGCGAGGTCGGTGTGGCCGACATCACGCCGATCGGGGCCAACTTCAATGTTTCGGTGGTCGAGGGCAACGACAATTGGGCTACCCTGGAAGTCGCCGACGGCAACGAAAACGGCCTGATCGAGGTCGCGGACCTGACGCCGATCGGCCAGAGCTTCCAAAGCTTCATCACGGGCTACAACGTCTATCGCACCGCGTTGACGACACCGGACGAGGTGCCGAGCGTGGAGGATAGCGAGCGCTGGGATAAGGTGGAGAACACCGCCGAACCGTCGGGTCCCTCCGCGCCGCGCGATTACAACAACCAGAAGACGCGGTTGATGTACACCTTCATCGATACGCCGGAAGCGGCGGGTGATTACGGCTGGTATGTGGTGCCGGTCGGCCGGCCGGGCGAAACCCCCTACGAGGGTCCGGCCAGCAACGTGGCCACGGCGGCGATCGGCCCGCCGGGGGTGGCGCTGAGCTTCGAGATCCAGTCGCCGCACAGCGAGCTTTTGAATGTCGGCACCGAGTTCTATCTCGGCGTGAAGGTCGCCAATGTCGAGGGGCTGTTCAGCGCCAACGTGCGCTTCGAGTACGACGCGACGCTGGTCGAATTCGTCGAAGCCGTCGCGTCCTACACCGACGGCAGTTCCAACGAGCATTCGAACCTGCTGACGCCGCCGCTATTCGTCGGCGCGGCTATCGACGACGTCGGCGGCGGATACCGCGAGGTCGGCTTCAATGCCACGCAACGCAAGGGGATCGACGAGGCCAAGGACGGCGAAGGCTTCCTGGGCTACGTCAAGTTCCGCTGCATCGGCGACGGCATCAACGATGAGTGCTTCCGCTTTCCGCAGTCGTCGAGTTTCCTCTATCTCTGGGGCGAGACTTACGGCGTGCCGGTCGGAGCACCGGAACTGGGCGAACCGCAACTGGTCAATATCGCCGAATAACGGAGCGGCCCGGGCCGCCGGAACGGCGGCTAAAGCTCGATGTCCAGGCTGCCGGTACCCAGGCTGATCTGGACCGTGGCATTCCCGTCGCCGATCTGGCCGGTGGCCGAGCTGCCGATGAAGTGGTCGCGCTTGTCCAGCACGCCCGCCGGCCCGTCAATACTGCCGAGTGCCGTGGTGGCCTTCAGCTCGACGCTGCTGCCGGTGGCGAACCGCAAGTCGATGCTGCCGTTGCCCGCGTTGAACGAATGGCTGCCGCGCGTGATCAGCAGGCGCGCATCGATTTTGCCGTTGCCGATGTTGATATCCGTGTCGTCCGCCAGCTCGCCGTCCAACGCGATCGAGCCGTTGCCGACGTTGACCGAGCCGCTGAACGGGCCTTCGGCCCGCAGGTCGCCGTTGCCGAGGTTGGCCTTGTCCAGCACCACCTTCGGACCGTGCCGGACAACGAGGTCCAGCTGCAGGCTGCCTTCTTTCAGCTGCCGATATTGCTTATCGCGGTCATCCTCGACCACCAGCCGCCCGTCGTGGACGGCCAGCTTCAGCTGAAAGCCCTCGGTCCGCCGCGGCGGCGCGCCATGCTCGGAATAGGTCCAGGCCACCTCGACCGCGCCGACGGGCAGATCCGCCGCCACCGTCGTAATCGAGCCGTTGGCCACCAGCAGCTTCAGCTTGGCGATATCCGCGAACTCCTGAACGCCACTGATCCGCCCATCCGCCACCGCGACCGCCTCTTCCCCGCTTGTCGATGATTCCATGTTGGTCTCCTTGCCACCCGTGGCTCCCGTGTTTTTGGCCTGGGGCGATGAGCACGCCGTACCGCAGGCCGCCAGGGCGATTGCCACCACGCCGCAACACACTCCGGCAATGGATTTTAAGATAATCGTATTTTCAGATCGCCTAATAAACATATGTAAATCCATATTACAAATTACATACTTACCATAATTAATTATTAGATTAACATATTTGATATTACAGCAACAAGCGCAAGTTGTCAATAGCTGTTGAGCAAAACGGACAGCGGGAAGCGGCGGATACGGTTGGGCGCCGGTTAGAGGTCCTCGGGGAGGACGCGGTCGAGGTTGACGAACTGCCGCGGCCACCAACGGGCGTATGTGCCGGAGAGGATCCGCCGCCGCGCGCGACCGAGCAGGTCGCGGTAGAAGTACAGGTTGTGCAGGGTCAAGAGCCGCGCGTAGCTGTGCTCTTTGAGCATCAGCAGGTGCCGCAGGTAGGCGCGCGAGTGGGTGCGGCAGACATAGCAGCGGCAGCCGGGGTCGAGGGGCCGTTCGTCGCCGGCGAAGCGCGCGTGTTTCAGCTGGAACTTGCCGAGGCGCGAATAGACGTGGCCGTGGCGGGCCATGCGCGCCGGTTGGACGCAGTCGAACAGGTCGAAGCCGTGGGCGATGGCGAACAGCAGGTCGGCCGGGTCGCCGAGGCCCATCAGGTAGCGGACGCGACCGGCGGGCAACAGCGGACCGCAGAAGGCGGCCAGCCGCTGGAACTCCTCGCGCTCTTCACCGACGGCCAGTCCGCCGACGGCCACGCCGTCGAAGCCCAGGCCGCCGATCAGCTCGACGCTTTCCCGGCGCAGGTCGGTGAACAGCCCGCCTTGGACGATGCCGAACAGCCGCGGGGGTGACGCCAGGCCGCCGACCAGCTCGGGCCAGAGCGCCGCCTGCTCGCGGGCCCAGTCGTGGGTCAGCCGCATGTCGGCGCGAACGCGGGTTTCGGTCGCCGGCAGACCCGTACAGACGTCCAGGCACATCGCGAAATCCACGCCCAGCGTCAGCTGGGCCTGGAGTGTGCTGGCCGGCGTGAAGTGCCAGCGGCCGCCGGCGACGTGATCGGTGAAGCGCAGGCCGTCGGGGCGCTTGGAGACGCGCGCCGCCAGGCTGTGGACCTGGTAGCCGCCGCTGTCGGTCAGGACGCTGCCGGGCCAGCCGGTGAAGCGCTTGATCCCGCCGGCGCGCTCGATCTCCGCCAGGCCGGGGCGGACGACGAGATGGTAGGTGTTCATCAGCACGTGCCGGTAGCCCAGCTTGAGCACGTCGCGCCAGTCCAAGGTGCGCAGGCTGCCGGCGGTGGCCACCGGCTGGAACAACGGGGTTGGCAGGCGCGTACCGTCGCGCGCGGTCAGCCAGCCCGCCCGGGCCGCGCTGCCTTGGTCCTGTGCCGCTTGTTCCCAGCAGTTCGCCATGCGCCTATGTTATAGCGCCGCCGCCAAAAAAAGAAGGGCAGCGAAGCAGCTGCCCTTAGAGGATCATTCAACAGATTGTTTGCTCACACGGAGCTGTGATCTAGCCTCAACCCCCGCCGCCGCTGCCCGACGAGCAGGCCGTGGACACGCTGCCACCGGCGGTCTTCGACGCGGCCCGCGTATCCGCGGCGGCCTCGTCAGCCAATTCTTCCAGCGTGTTCGGCGGATAGACGCGCAACTGGCCATCGTGGAACTTGTACGTGTAGTCGTAGCCGTCGGGAGCGCTGAACTCGTGCTCCGTGGCTTCCTCGGCCTGGCGGTACTCGATCGCCATCAGCGGGGCGTAGGTATCGCCGGCACCCATGTTCTTCGGGAAGATCATGAAGCGGTCGATCCTGTCACCGTCTTTGTTCTCACCGCTGAAGCTCAGGCGCGGCTGATAGGAGGTGACCTTCGAGTTGGTGGCGATCACCATCGTGCCGTCGTCCTTGATCTCGAACGCGCCCATCATCTTGCCGTCTTTGTCCGTCAGCTCGACGCAGTAGCCGCCGAAGGCGGAGCACTTGTCGGAGCCACTGGTCTTGGCCTTGATGATCTTGGGGGCAATGTCCAAGTCGCAGAACGGCAGCTCGACCTCGGTACCCTCCGGGCTCTTGGGATTGGCCAAGGCCATCGTCTTCTTGCCGTCGGGAGCACCCTCAACCGCGAAGCCCAGCTTGGCATAACCGTCTTTGGTCTCTGGCGCCATCGCGCTGGTGAAGCCGACACCCAAGTCGACCCGCGTGATTTCCGGCT
This sequence comes from bacterium, assembly GCA_016932385.1. Lineage (GTDB taxonomy): Bacteria > 4484-113 > 4484-113 > 4484-113 > JAFGCY01 > JAFGCY01. The sequence goes on from JAFGCY010000095.1 coordinate 40,331, forward strand.
CCGGCAATCCCAGGCCGGCGGTAACCAGTTCGCCCCCCACGGTGCCGTTGGAAATGCTTTCCGCCATGGCGGATGTTCCGTCGTCAGTCTCGGTACAGCCGAAACAGAACAGCGACAGTACTGCGATCAGCAGCACCACAATATTCAGCCTTGCCAGCATAGTGGAACCTCCGTTATCTCACCTTATATTCTCCTGTTAATCGGCCCGGGAGTCAAGGCTTTTCCGATATTATAGTCCAGAGTATATCGGTATTGCCGAATCCTTATTTCGATAACGCCAAATCAATTAGGGCTGCGGGTCGGATACAGACAGACAGCGGGCTGAACAATCCTCACAATTACCAAAAAACGCCCATGACCGACCGGTCAGCTAATTCGCGATTAGTCGGGCCGTAGCACTTCCAATAATGAACTTGGTGGTATGGCAGACCGGCAATCCGCTCGATAGGATTGCACGGCCGCTAAGCTGGCAGTTGAGAATGACTAGACCGCCGTCAGATTTCGATAAACATTCTCAGTTTGAGGAGAAATGATAACTGCCCGACGCGTCCGGCGGCCCGGGCCACCGGGGATGCGAGCGAGGCGCACGTGCTCCCGAAAAATGCCGGCGCTCCACTTGACGTGGATCGCGTTTGTGATCAGCAGCAACCTGTCGGTTCATCTGGAAAACGGCAAACCATATGGCTAAAGAAGTTCTGCGTTCGAATGCAGCCGCCACTCTAAGTACATAACTGTATAGCCATGCGTATTATCAGGGAACTCCTCCCGCACCTGATCGGACCTTTGTGCATTCCCCACTTTCGCAATCGCAGTAGAAAGCGTACTCGTCAACAATAATATCTTCTCCCCAGCAAAAATCAGCCATCTGTTGTGCCAGGAATAACAAGAAGTCCTCCGGCGGCGCTTCACAATTGGCACATTCCTCCAGCAGAGGGCATGGGCATGCTACACGGTCGCATAAGCCGGAAAAGTAGTCGCGGTATACCGCTGATGTATCATCACAGTCAAGGTATCCCAGTACAGCGCAGACAGCCGGCGGGTCACATGTAATTTGCACGCGTCCTGGCCGGCAGCGATGCCGTGTATGATGTATCTGAACAGCATGGTAGCAGATTTTGTGCCAACAGCCAGGGCAGTTTGGCTGTTCGTATTCTACACAATAGCCACAATCGTCCTCATGATCGCAAATGTATGCACAGTCATAGTAGTATTGTTGAGGGATGTCAGAGTAGTCCGTTCTCTCGTATAGATATACTGTGCATCCATCTATGCTGGCTTGGGCTGGGAAAGCTGAAGTCACAACCACTGCCAGGACAATTAGCATTGCGGCAATCGCTTTATTTCCTAGGTACAACATACTAAATTCTCCTACACGCCAAGGACATTATTATCAGAGGTTCTTCTACTGTGCAATTCGCTTCAAATGCCTAATTAGTCGCGGCATAGAAGCACTTGAGTGTCGCTCCGCTTAGCCAGCTAAACGGATGTGTGTCACGGGAAGGGAGATCCGCACCGGCTGGAATTTCGGTTGCATCGTAGTCCCATGCACGCAGCACTTGACCAGTCTCAACGTCACACAATTTGATGTAACCGTCAGGTGTATTCACTAGCTTGCCGTCTAGCTTTCCTTGTAAGTCAAGATCGTAGTACGTATACCACCAGAAGCCTTGTGCGGTTCGTACAAGCTGCCCTGAGCAATCATAACGAGCAAAAAGGCTGTCCTTGCTTCCTCCGCAGCATCCACTGGTCGACCCGTTATGTTCTTCGCCAAGAAGCCCATCGGTGATCACATCACCATTAGGTAGCAGCAATACCCGAGACGGATCAGCGTCAACAAGCCAACTTGGAATAGGAGGCCAGTATGAGGCGCGGATTGCGTCCGTTGCCAGGTAGTTCTCATCACGCAGGCTTGGTTCGATTTCTCCCTCGGCGACCACAGAACTTTCGGCAACCGCGGTGCTATATTCCAAACGTTGGTTGTTGGCTATGGCTTCTTCCCAGCGCTGAACATGTACATCGCTGGGAACTAAAAATCCATCTTCGATCTCAGGCAGGATCCGAATCCAATTGGTGGGCTTGTTTGTACCATAAACGAAGGCCTGTTTTTCTTCGTAGGTCATCGCGTCTACAGGCTTTTGCTCGGCATCGCTGTCATAAGCAACAATGTGGTCGTAACACCAAAGATCCCATGGTTTATATTGATCCCGATATGGATTTTCTGGATCATCCATGGGTTTAACGGCAATCAATAACCCGGTACGTTTGCAGTAACCTTGCTTAACTGAAGCCTCAACGCCACTGGTAGTAATGGATATTTGCTCTGCGCCTGATTGCTTGTTGGTGCCGCGGCACGCGTATAGTGTTAAAGCTACAGCACAAGCCAGCATGAACATTAGCAACGAGACAATAATGTACTTGCTTCTCACTTGTCCTTCCTCCAGTTAGTTAACCTTCCAAGGCCACTAGATTCTCAAGTAAGCACCTAAGGCAGTATTACTTTTTCACGACCCATAAAACGACCGCCGGTAATATTTAACCTTGCAATCTTGCTTTCACTGCCACCCAGTGCTTCATCTAGTTTCTTTCAGCCAATTTATCTTGCGAAATTCTTTCCCAGGTAATGCTAAGCAAGTATAACGACCGGGGGGGAAAAAGTCAAGAGCAATCTATGACATTCCTGGACGCCAAGGAGCAGAATTGGAGCATGGTGGCTGTGATCCTGCATTAAACCAACCTAATTGTGGCACTGATTAACAGCGAACCGGCAATATTGGTTCCTTGTATTACTCCGAGAGTAAAGCGCCATTGGTGGTCGAGCTGAGAATTTGGGGCGTTACCACAACATGAGACCTGAGAAGCACGTGTTTGCTAGATTGCTGACGGACTCCGGATTCCAGGCTTCGTACTGGTTATTGCAGGTACGTGCCACCTGCCGCCATGGATGCGAGCGAGGCGCCCGCGCTCCCAAGATATGCCGGCAGGATGCCGTCGCTCCGCCGGGCGGATGCGATGTCCGCCCTACCAGCAATAACCAGCAGGATTTCGGCGTCCAGGCACTTGACGTGAATCAGATTCACGTTACAATGTGAACGACGTTCACTTGTGGGATGATGAACCGCTGGGAACATGCAAGCAACAGCGGCGCGCGATCGAAGGGTGAAGGTGGTTTGAGGCCGCCGGCGGGTGTGTGATGAACGCACCGGTGGAAGGGCGATAACCGGCGCGCCGGGGCCGGTGAACTGACTGAAGCAATATGGCCAGGAAGACGACAGCGGAGCGGCGGCGGCAGGTCTCCCAGATCGTACTGGGGATCATCGCCGAGCAGGGCATTGAAGGCGTAAGCATGGAGGCCGTCGCGCGCGCGGCGGGGATCGTGCCCTCGGCGCTCTACCGCCATTACGCCGGCAAGGACGAGATGATCCTGGCGGCGCTGAATTCGTTCATCGACGAGCTGGAGACGCGGATGCGCGCGCTAGGCCCGCGGCCGGCGGCGGAGGTATTGGCGGGGATGCTGGCGGTGCAGGCGGAGATCATGCCGCTGCAGCTGGCGATCCCGCAGATCCTGTTCAGCCCGGCCAGCAAGGACCAGCGCGAGCTGCATCGCCAGGCGGTTAAGAACCTGCAGGACCGGATCCTCGGCGGGATCGCCGAAGTGGTCCAGCGCGGCCAGGCGGAAGGGCAGTTTTCCCCAGACATCGATCCGCTGGCGGCCGCGCATTTGTTCATGGGGCTGTTGGTCATCGTCACCCTGCGCTGGTATGTCGTCGGCGCTGCGTACGATGCGGCCGCGATGAAAAAGGAAGGTTGGCGGATTTTGGAGCTGGCACTGGGCTCGGCGAAGAGCCGGAGTGGCGCCGGCCGTAAAGGCAGGCGAAGGAAGGAATAAGATGGCACACAAGGCGCGGATCGCAATCGTGTTGGTGATCGTAATCGCGGCGGTCGTGGTGACCGCGGTGATGGTCGCCGGCCGGCGCGCGGAAGCCGGACCGATCCGGTTGTCAGGCAACATCGAGGTCACGGATACCGTGCTCAGCTTCAAGCTGCCCGGGCGGATCAGCGAGCGGCTGGTGGAGGAAGGCGAGCTCGTCAGCGCCGGCCAGCTGGTGGCGCGGCTGGAGTCCACCGACCAAGAAATCCTGGTGGCCCAGGCCGAGGCCAACGTGGCGCTGGCCGAAGCGGTGCTGGCGGAGCTGGAGGCGGGCAGCCGGCCCGAGCAACTAAGCCAGCTGGCGGCGCAGGTGGACCAGGCGCGCGCGGCGCTGAGCCAACTGGAAAACGGCAGCCGCGAGCAGGACATCGCCGCCGCCGGGGCCGAGGTCGACCGCAGCTTGGCCGCCGCCGAGCAGGCCGGCGTGCAATTAGACCTAGCCGCGGCGGATTACCGGCGCAGCCGGGAGTTGTTCGACCAGGGTGTGATTCCGGCGCAACAGCTCGATGCCGCCCAGGCCGCCTATGACGCGGCCCGGCGCGGGGTGGAAGCAGCCGAGGCGGGAGTAGCCCGGGCGCGCGAAATGTACAGCCTGGCGCTGGAGGGGCCGCGCAGCGAATCCGTCGACCAGGCCCGGGCGGTGCTGCACCAGGCCCAGGCCGGCTACGCGCTGGCCCAGGCCGGTGCGCGGGTGGAGACGATCGAACAGGCCGAGGCTCAGCTGGCGGCGGCGCGGGCCGGGCTGGAACAGGCCCGTACGCAGTTGGCCTACACACAACTGCTGGCGCCGTTCGACGGCGTGGTGCTGAGCAAAGGGGCCGAGCCCGGCGAGTACGTCAATCCCGGCACGGCGATCCTGGCGCTGGGGCAGCTGGACCGGGTCTGGCTGCGCGTCTACGCCGGCGAGACCGAACTGACCGCGATCACGCTCGGCCAGGCGGTGCAGGTCACGGCGGACGGGCTGGACGGACGCACGCTGCCGGGCCGGATCAGCTATATCGCCAGCCAGGCCGAGTTCACACCCAAGGCCGTGCAGACGCGGGCCGAGCGCACCAAGCTGGTCTATCTGGTCAAGGTCGAACTGGACAACCCGGACCACCTGCTCAAGCTGGGCATGCCGGCGGACGTAGTCATCACGCGTGCGGAGTAGGCGATGGAGACGACGGCCGAGGCGATCCGCGCTGTTGGGCTGACCCGCCGGTTCGGGCCGCTGACGGCGGTCGACGGCGTGGAGATCCGCGTGCGGCCCGGCGAGATCTTCGGCCTGGTCGGCCCCGACGGCGCGGGCAAGACTACGACACTCAGGATAATCTCCAGCATCCTGCCGGCGACGGGCGGGACGGCGACCGTGGCGGGGTTCGATACCGAGACGCAGTCCGACCAGGTCAAGGACAATATCGCCTACATGAGCCAGCGCTTTGGCCTCTACACCGACCTGACCGTCGAGGAGAATATCAATTTCTACGCCGACCTGTACGGCGTTACCGGCACCGAGCGCGACCGGCGGCTGGAGCGGCTGCTGGACTTCAGCTACATGCGGCCGTTCCGCACGCGCCTGGCCGGCCAGCTCTCCGGCGGGATGAAGCAGAAGCTGCAGCTGATCTGCGCGCTGATCCACACGCCGCGCGTGCTGCTCTTGGACGAGCCGACCAACGGGGTGGACCCGGTCAGCCGCCGCGACTTCTGGCGGATCCTCTATGAACTTTTAGCCGAGGACGTGGCGATCCTGGTCACAACGGCCTACATGGACGAGGCCGAGCGCTGCAACCGGATCGGCCTGTTGGACCACGGACGCTTGCTGGCCTGTGGCACCCCGGCGGAAGTGAAGCAGTTGATGCGGGGCAGCCTGCTGGCGGTGCGCAGCCAACAGGCGCGCGAGATCGCTCGGTTGTTCAAGCGTGAACTGGACTGCGACAGTGTGGGGCTGTTCGGCGACACGGTGCATGTGGCCTGCGCCGATTTCGCCAAACTGAAAGCGACGGCGCTGGCGCTGATGGAAAAAACAGGATTGCCGTATACGGAAGCCAAGCAGATCCCGCCCTCACTGGAGGACGTGTTCGTCAGCGTGCTCGGCGCTGACCAGGCGGAAGGCCAGCCGGGCGTCACGCCGGCTGCGGCGGTGACAATCCAGGAAAATCATAATAAACACAGCGGACCGGCCGTGAGCGTGGAAAACCTGACGCGCCGGTTCGGCAGTTTCACCGCCGTGGACCGGATCAGCTTCGAGGTGCCCGCCGGACAGATCTTCGGTTTTCTGGGACCGAACGGGGCGGGCAAGAGCACGGCGATCCGGATGCTTTGCGGCCTACTCAAGCCGACCGCGGGTCGCGGCACGGTGACCGGGCTGGACGTGACCCGGCAGCCCGAGCAGATCAAGCGGCGGATCGGCTATATGAGCCAGCGCTTCTCGCTGTTTGAGGACCTGACCGTCGAGGAGAACCTGAACTTCTACGGCGGCATCTACGGCCTGGTCGGCCGCCGGCTGGCGTCCCGCAAGGACTGGGCGCTCGGCATGGCCGGCTTGACCGCGCACCGGCAGAGCCTGCCGGCGGTGCTGAGCGGGGGCTGGCGGCAACGCCTCGCACTGGCCTGCGCCGTGCTGCACGAGCCGCCGGTTGTCTTCCTGGACGAGCCGACCAGCGGCGTCGATCCGGTCAGCCGCCGCCAGTTCTGGGACCTGATCTACGCAATGGCCGAGGGCGGGGTGACCGTGTTCGTAACCACGCACTACATGGAGGAAGCGGAGTACTGCGACCGGCTGGCGTTGATCTACCGCGGCCAGCTGGTGGCCGTCGGCACGCCGCTGGAGTTGAAAACGCAACAGATGCACGAGCGGATCCTGGCGGTCGACTGCCCGTCGCCGCACCTGGCGCTCAATCCCCTGGCGGAACTGCCGCCGGTGCAGAGCGTGGCGCTGTTCGGCGCCGGGCTGCATTGCGTGGTCACCGATGAAACCCAGGCGATACCGGCGATTCGGACGGAGCTTGAGCGGCTGGGATTGCCCGCCGCGCGCGTCGAGCGGATCATGCCGGGCATGGAGGATGTCTTCGTCTCGCTGATCGAGCAGGCCGACCGCGAGGAGGCCGCCGGTGCTTAACCGCAAGCGGCTGGCCGCCGTCGCCCGCAAGGAAGCGCTGCACATCCTGCGTGACTGGCGCAGCCTGGCGCTGGCGATCGCGATTCCGGTAATGCTGATCCTGTTGTTCGGCTACGCGCTGAACCTGGACATCGACAAAGTGCCGACCGTGGTCTGGGACCAGTCGCACACGCCCGCCAGCCGCGAGCTGCTCGCGCTGTACGACGGCTCGCCGTACTTCACGCTGGTCGGTCGTGCGACGAGTTACGACGAGGTGCAGTACAGCCTCGACAGCGGCCATGCGATGGTGGCAATCATTATCCCCAGTGATTTCGCCCGCCGCGTGGACAGCAATCAGACCGCCCAGCTGCAGGTGCTCGGCGACGGCAGCGACGCCAACACCGGGCGGCTGGTGCTGGGTTATGCCCAAGCGGTAGGGATGCTCTACAACCGCAAGCTGACCGCCGCGCGGCTGGATGCCGCCGGCCGGAGCGCTACGGCGGTGCCGGTTGCGATGGAGCAACGGGCTTGGTTCAACGCCGACCTGCGCAGTACGAACAACATCATCCCCGGGCTGATCGCGGTGGTGATGATGGTGATCGCCGCGCTGTTGACCAGCGGGACGATCGCCAAGGAGTGGGAACTGGGCACGATGGAGCAGCTGATCAGCACGCCGGTGCGCGGGCCCGAGCTAATCATCGGCAAGCTGGTGCCGTACTTCGTGATCGGCCTGTTGGACGTGGTGATCGCCGTGGTGATGGGCCAGTGGGTGTTCGGCGTGCCGCTGAGGGGCAGCGTAGCGCTTTTATTCGCGCTGGCCAGCGTGTTCCTGGTCGGCGCGCTGAGCATGGGTATCACGATCAGCCTTGCGCTGAAGAAGCAGACGCTGTCCACGCAGGTGGCGCTGCTGGCCACCTACCTGCCGACGCTGCTGCTGAGCGGATTCGTGTTCTCGATCGCCAATATGCCGACGGCGATCCAGGCGCTGACCTATATCGTGCCCGCGCGCTACCTGATCGCGATCCTGCGGGCGGTGTACCTGAAGGGCGTCGGGCTGGAGGTCATCTGGCTGAACGCGCTGCTGCTCTTGATCTGGGCCGCGTTCATGTTTATCAACGCCAACCGGCGGATGAAGCTGAGGTTGAGCTGATGCTGCTGCGCCTGAAACAGATGCTGATCAAGGAGTTCCTGCAAGCGCTCCGCGACCCGCGCATGCGCATCGTGATCTTCATCGTGCCGATCGTGCAGATGACGGTGTTCGCCTTCGCGCTGACCACGGACGTGACGCGGATCAGCACGGCGGTGCTGGACCTGGACAACACGCCCGCCAGCCGCGAGCTGCTGTCCACCTTCACGGCCAGCGGCTATTTCGAGATCACCGAGGTGCTGTTGAGCCAGCGGGAGATCGACGCGGTAATGGATGAGGGGCGCGAGCGCGCGCTGATCCACATCCCCGCCGGCTTCGCCCAGGACCTCGCCGCCGGCACGACGGCCCGGGTCCAGGTGCTGGCCGACGGCACCGACTCCAACTCGGCGTCGATCATCTTCGGCTATGCCACCAACGTGCTCAACGGTTACATCTTGCGCACGCCGGCCGCCGGCCAGGGCGCGGTCGAGATCGAGACGCGCGCCTGGTACAACCCCAACCTGGAGAGCAAGTACTATTTCGTGCCGGGCCTGATCGCCGTGATGGTCCTGGTGATCAGCATGATCCTGACCTGCGTAGCGATCGTGCGGGAGAAGGAGATCGGCACGATCGAGCAGGTGATGGTCACGCCGATCACCAGCCTGGAGTTCATCCTGGGCAAGACGTTCCCCTACGCCGTGATCAGCTACATCGTGATGACGCTGATGCTGGGTATCGCGATGCTGGTGTTCGGCATCCGCGTCGAGGGCAGCTGGCTCTTGCTGTACGCGCTGACCGGGATTTACATCGTCGGCAACCTGGGGCTGGCGCTGTTCATCAGCGTGACGGCCGAGACCCAGCAGCAGGCGGTGTTGACGGTGTTTTTATTCATGATGCCGCTGGTGCTGTTGAGCGGCTTCATGTTCCCGGTGCACAACATGCCCGTCGTCGTGCAGTACTTCGATGTGCTAAACCCGATGCGCTGGTTTATCGAGGTGGTCCGCGGGGTGGTGATCAAGGGCGTGGGGGTGGACGTGCTGTGGCCGGCGATCCTGATGCAGGCAGTCCTGGCGACGGCGTTCATCCTGCTGGCGGCGTCGCGGTTCAAGAAGACGCTGGCCTGATCGGCAGTAACCTGGGCTACAATCGGGGTATGCGGTTGATTGCTGTTGTGCTGCTTGCGTTGTTATTGCTGAACGGTTGTCCCGGCGGGGGGCGGGCCAGCCACGAACTGCCGGCGGATTGGCCGATCGCGCAGCTGACGATCGATCCCGCCTGGGAGCTGCATAGAAAGGCGACGGCGATGCACGCGCTGGATCCCGCCAAGTATTCGGACAAGACCTGGCTGGTGGCGTTCGACAAGGACCAGGACTGGGCCGGTGTGGTGGCGCACGTGGAGAGTTGCTTAAAGCCGCTGGGGTATCTGCGGATGAAGGAGAAAGGGCTGAACAACCCGCTGGGACTGGACCTGCCGGAAATGCGGACGTACTATTCGCCGGATTACCTGACCGAAGTTATGCTGACCAACGGGGTGTACTTCGACGCGCTGATCAACACGGACATCGAATTCGCGCTACAGATCAAAGCGCTGTCGGCGCCACCGGAGCTGATCCAGACCTGTCTGAACGTGAACAAGTCGCGCCCCGGCACCCATATGGGTGACGAGCTGCTCAAGGGCATCCTGGAGCCGATAAGCTGATTCCTGTCAATTCCGATCCTCTATAATTAAGTCATGAGTTGGGGACAAAACCTAATGGCTGCTATTGCGTTTGCCATTGTTTTGGTGGTGGTCGGCTGTCCGGCACGCAACTACACGCTTCCCGCAAACTGGCCGATCCCGCAGCTGACGCTGCCGGCGGGAGCAAGGCTGATTGATGCGCCGATGGTGGCGGTCGGCAGCCCCAGTTCCGAAAACGGGCAGATGTCGACCGCGGCGATGGTTCTCGGCGGGACAGCTGAAGCGGGAATCAAACACATTGAGAGCTGCCTGGCGTCGCTGGGCTATCTTGAGCGCGTGGATGTATTCGACTCGGGTGACACGCTGCGGGACCGTGAGCGTATTTATATTGCGCCCGATGACATGACCGTGGTTGAAGTGCTAATCAACGAAACAGGCAGCAGGCCGGATCTGGCGATCTGCATCCGGCAGTACAGCACGGCGCAGGGCGCTCTGGCGCTGGATGGCAAGAAGTTCAAGTGGGGGCACAGCGAAATCCGGCCGTTGAAATAGCCTAGCCTTATCAGCTAGGCCGGGTTACCGAATCCCCAGAAGTGCTTCAACGCCTGATCCGCCGGCAGGTCGCTGCCATGCGTGCCGCGGCCGGTTGCCTTGTCGAGATGCGCGCCGTGGTCCGGCGTGACCGCCAGGGCGTAACGATAGCCCTGCCAGTAATGCGCGGCGGCCTGGGCCAGGCGGGCGAAGCCGGCGGCGTGAGAGCGGCAGGCGGCCAGGCATTCCGCGCTGAAGGGCTCGGTTTGGTGCAGCAGGTCGTCGTACTGCTGGTGGTAGGCCAGGATAAAATCGTGCTTGTCCGCCTCCATCAATTTGAGCGCGCGTTTGGTCACCTGCGGGTCGTATTGCTCGCTGAAGTAGTCCAGCTCGCGCTCGCGGTACATCAGATCAATGCTGCTGCCTTGCACGGTGACGATGGCGACGCGCTTGCCCGCCCGCAGCAGCGCATCGAAGATGGTGTCGCACCGGACGATGGGCTTCTCATAGGCCTGATAGCCGTGGACGCTGGGAGCGGCGCCGGTGAACAGCGAAGCGAAGCAGACCGGCGTGATGGATGGCATGACTGAATAAAGCTCAACCTCGACCGGGGCGTGTTGCCTGATCAAGGCAAAGTCAGCCGTGCAGCGATCCGCCAGATGGACGCCGATCGCATCCGGGGCGTAGACCAGCAGGCGCTGGACGGGCGCGCCGGCATGCACGGACCGGGCCTCAGCGATGACCTCCGCCGCAACTCCGGCGGCGGCGAGAGCCGGGGGCTCGATCTGCAGCAGCCGACTGACGGTCGCGGCGAAGTAGGTCAGGTCGAGTGACATTCGCCGATTTTAGCAATGAACTTGCGGCATTTGCTGGGTATAATCACGGCATGACCGATCCCGCGCCATTTGAAACCGCCCAGGCTCTGTTGGACAAGGCCCAGCAGGCGCTGACGGACTTTCAATCCGAGCAGGCCCAACTGGCCGCGGAAAAAGCTCTGCAATTGCTTGATGTGCCGGATACGGACACGGAACTGCTGGCGGAAGCACACCGGCTGTGCGGGATTGCCAAGTTCGAACGCGGCTATGCCTCCGTAGCGGAGGAGCATTTCGCGACGGCACAGGGCTTGTACGATGAGATCGGAGATGGGCGCCGCGCGACCTGGTGCCAGGTGCGCATCGCTTATGCTAGCCATATGCGCGGCGATCTGCGGCGTTCGCTGCATTTGGCGTCCCAGGCGCTGGCAACCGCTCGGGAGCATGACTGGACGGATATCGAGGCGCGGGCCCTGTTTACCACCGGCACCGTGGCCTGGAAACGCGGCGACCGGCAGGCGGCGATCGGCGACTTCGAGCGGGCGATTGCCCTGTTTACCAAACATGGCATGGAAGACGCGGTGCAACGGGCTTACAGCTCGCTGGCGTTTGTACTGATCATGGATGGCCAGGCGGAACAGGGCCGCGAGATTCTACGGCATTGCCTGGCGTATTTCGAGCAGGCGGGAGATATCGGGTTTGCTGCCAAAACGATGAGCAATCTGGCGTTTGTGCATTACTCCCTTGGCGAATTGCATGAAGCGCGGGATCTGCTGCTACGGGCGATCGAAATCAACGAGGACGGGATGGAACGGCACACGGCGATTTCGATCTGGTATAATCTGGGCTTGATCGAGATCCATCTGGGCCGCCGGACGGAAGCGAAAAAGTGCTTCCTGCGTGCCCGACAATTGGCTTCGCAGATGGGCGATGATCCGGTCTCGGAGCATATGAGCACGGCTTATCTCGGTGTACTGAAGCTGTATAACAATGAGCCGCTCGAAGCGCTCAACCTGTTTGAGCTGGCCAAGCACAATCTCGCTGGCACCGAGGGCGATGAGGTTGAATTAATTGAATACTTCTACGCGCTGGGTTGCCTGGTCAGCGCGCGCGAGCACGAGTTCCGACAGGTGCTCAAAGCGTTGCAGCCGGTTGCCAGACTAATGGACTGCCGAGATGATTTCAGTATGATCATGGACATGCTGGACTACATCACCAGCGAGGAGTATGCGCCGCGACAGCCGCTCTCCGCTATCGCCCGGGAGCTGGCGGCGGACTGGCGAAGCAAATTGTCAGCGGCGTTACCTGCGGATACCGCGACATCGTAGTCTAAACTGCTGACATGCAGAGTAGTGCCGAAACGCAGCAGATACTTTATGGAGCCAATACCGATCCCGGCTTGGTCGGAATAGTGCCAACGGAATCTGGTGTCGCGCTTTGGACCCGCAATGATGGCGCAGTCGTACGGGAAGAGCAGGAGTACCGACCAAGTATTATTACTGCTCACCCGCATTTGCTGGATGATTTTAAGCCGGATGTTCAGATCACGCCGTTGCGCGGAGATCATCTGTATGCGTATCGCGCGACGTGTGAGAATTGGGCGCACCAAGATGCTGCCCTGAAGCATTTGTCCAGCTATTACCGGCAACATAGAGCGGAATTCGAATTCGAGCCGTATCTGCGTTTCACCGATCCGGTGAACCAGTACTTGCTGGAAAGCGGCCGCACACACTTTAAACAGCTGGATCTGCAGGATGTGCGGGTTGTCTATTTGGCCGTTAGAACCCTGGCTCCCGAGGGTGCTGAATACGCTGATCCGCACGAGGCCGGTGATCGCATTTTGCTGATTGGGTTGGCGGATGGCCATCAGCAGAGCGAAGTCCTGCGGTTGGTCGATGAGAATGAAAAAGGTTTGCTGCTGCAGTTGAATGAGCGATTGCTCGAACTGGATCCGGATGTCATCGTTGGGCATAATGCCTTCAAAGGTGCTTTGAACTACATCCAGGTGCGCGCCAAGCGCCATCGGGTTAAGTTAGTTTGGGGGCGTGATGGTTCTGTGGTAAAAGTGCGCAAATCACGGGCTCCGGCGGCGGAAAAACAACTCGAGTACCCGCGGATGGATATAGGCGGGCGAAGCGTTGTCGATACCTGGTTCCTGGCTCATTATTACGACATTGTTAAGCGTGATTTGCTGGGCTTCGACGCGCCGACGGTAGCGCGACACCTGGATGAGACCTGCCAGGTTCCTGATGCTTTGCCGGTGTGGGAGATTGAGCGGTATTGGCGCGACAAGCCAAATGTGTTGGTTGCCGACATCCAGTATGAGCTTCAGGCAACGCAAGCAATTTTCAGCTTACTGGCCGGCAGTTATTTTGCGCAGGCTCAGCTCTTGCCGATGACTCTGCAGGACAGTGTTGTCCGAGGCAATGGCGTAAAGATCAACCACCTGCTGTTGCGGGAATATCTGCGACGCGGCGAATCAATTCCCGAACCAGCTGATGCCAGGACATTTATCGGTGGGTATACGGAAATCCGGCAGACCGGCGTACTGCACAATGTGCTTAATGTGGACGTGGCAAGCTTGTATCCATCGATTATGGTTTCCCACGCGGTAAAACCGGACAGCGATACCGGGGGTGTGTTTCAACCGCTGCTGCGGGAGTTGACCGCGCAACGACTGGAAGCCAAGCGGGTTCTCAAGGCAAGCAAGGACAATGTCGAGCGCGTCCGGGCCGATGCGCGCCAAGCCGCTTTCAAAATATTCATCAACAGCTTCTTTGGCTATCTGGGAACCAATCGGATGAACTGGGCCGATCCATTGAAGGCGGAGTATATAACAACAACTGGCCAGCAGATAGTGCGCGGGTTGGCGGACTTGATCGAACGTGAACAAGGCAAAATCATTGAGATTGACACAGACGGTGTTTATTTCACGGCGCCACCAGGTTATTCCAGCGCGGATGATCGTGAAAGGTTAGTAAAGAAGATAAATAAGGAACTGCCGACCGGGATAACGATAGAACTAGGAGGCTATTACCCGGCGATGTTGAGTTACAAGGTTAAGAACTACGCGCTGCTTAGTGAAGACGGTAGTGTAACAATTCGCGGCAGCGGACTACGCAGTCGAGGGCTTGAACCGTACTTGAATCGATATATAGCGCAGTGCCTTCGAGCCATTTTGCTGGGACAAACTGAAGTAATCGATGAGATGGCTAGAGCTTTGGAGGATAGAATCAAGAGCGGCACGATCGGTATCCGCGAACTGGCTAAAACAGAGACGTTGATTGAATCACTGGATACTTACAAGGAAAAGGTGGAAGCAGGATCGAGAAACCGTGCTGCAGCCTATGAAATCGCGCTGAGAGCGAGTCGGCCACTTCACCCCGGTGATCAAGTCAGCTATTACATCACTGGTGATAGCGCTAACGTTAAGGCATATGAATCGGCGAATCCCCTTAGCACATTCACCGCTTTAACCTCTGACTATAATAAAGGATACTATATTAAGAAATTGAATAATAGTAGAAAGCGATTGGAAGTTTTATTCAGTGATTAAATTCTTATATGCCGATGCTATGGGCTTACAATTAATAAGTGTCCTGGTTTATTTATCGAGCTCCATATCTGATTGGAGTTAATACTAAAGCTTAGTTTTTGAAGAGGTGTTGCCTCGATATCGGGGACGACACAATACAGCATAACACCAGGTTGTATTGAATCCATAATACAAAACTGACCAGGCTGAGGTGCATTTTCAGTATATGAAAAATAGTGTTTTGTTGTTGTTGTATTATCAGCTGTAATACTTAGCAGTCTTAAGGCAGTTATTGATAAATAAGATTGAGTCTTCGTCTGTATGCACTGCAAGCATATTAAAACCTCGTAGCCTTCTAAGTTTTGTGGCAATTCCGATATTGGATTAAATTCGGTATCATAATACCCCAGAATCAGTGGCGCTTCCGGATCCGGAAGAACGTCAAACCCGATGTCGTAATATAGCGGATTGGTCACGTGGATTTGATATTGGTCGGTTTCCGGAAGAACGGCGGTTAAGCTGCTGGGTAGCGCTAAGTGCAATCGGCCTTCCGGATTATGGCCGTCCGATTCCGGGTCATCGTCAGGGAAGATCACCGCCTTGCCGGGATTGCCCATCAGCGGGAAGTTGCCTTCCTCTAGAACCAACCAGCAACTGGTACGCCTAAAATTCTCAGCATCACCATGAGTAACTGACCAATTTACTCTGCTGGCAACCGCGTTGAAAGCGTCGGAGAAGGCTTGTTGCTCCAACTGAGCGGGGGGCGCTTCAATCGAGCAGGGAGCAAATGCTATGCCGTTGAGGTAACCGCCGATTTGTTCTAGTGCTAATGAGACTGCTTGGTTGGCTTGGACCTCACCACCTGAATCGCAATAGCCAAACAAATCAGCAGTTTCGCCTTGGCCGGACTGGGCACCGCTGACTTGGATCGCCAAGTCAGTGATCACAAGCTGATTCTGCCCTGGAATTTCCGGAGGAATATCGATCGATATGGTGTCGCGTGGAGTGTATCCGCTGGGATTAACAGCTTGTAGTGAATATCTGTATCTCAGGCCGTCGATCGGTTCGGGTACGCCAGCTTCAGCATCAGCGGGATCGACGAAAGTGCTGCCTGGTGCCGCCAGCTGGCCGAGTAAAAGCGGCTCAGGTGATCCGATAACTTGGCGATACAGGCGATAGGATTGGGCGCTATTGTCGGGATTTGCAGTGTCGGCGATGTGGTTCCAGCACAGTTGCACTTCACCAGGCCCAAGGACCTCAACCGATTCGAGTTGGGCATAGTGCGGCCGGGTAGGCTGATATTCGCTGTCCGTGGCCGGAATTGTGGTTAGTTCAATTTGAGCTATACCAACCGCTACAGCTGAGTTTTCCTCTATAGGAATACCACCGGTGTCCGGTGGACACACCAGTATGATCAAACCCATGCTGTTACTCGAACTGACGAAGCGGTCTGATGGGCTGTCGCGTTTGTTCAGTCCGATGTTAGTAGATTCGGCAAATGGACCGTACCAGTCCCAGGTATATTTGGTGTAGTTGCTTAGACCGATCCAGTAGTGCAGAGGCAATAGATCCATGCTCCCGGCAGTGCCGGCTGCCTCACTCACATCCACGGTGATATCGACCGGCCGCTCAGGAGACAAGTCATTGATTGTGTAAACCGCCCAGTTGGCTTCCGCTGTTCCGGTATTCACCAGAACGAAAGTCTCTTCATCGGGAAGCAGATAGCTTGTGGGACCATATACCGCGCTGAAGTCCTTTCCCTTCATAATTATCAGGTTGTCGACAGCAGAACTACGGGCACTGGATTGGTATTTGTCGATTTCAGCAAGGAGGGGCACCTGAGCGTTCCCGAGGCGTAAACCGGACTGCTGCAGAGGAAGGTTGGCGAGGTTGCCGGATGGCGGCCAGCCTCCGCCGTGGCAGGAAACAGCCATGAGCGCCATTAAGGCCGCTGCCAGTTTTTGCCAGTGGTTCCCCGCCTTGAAACACCCCATTTGCCTCACCTGATTAAAACGCAAGCGATGCAGCAATTATAGCCGTGGAAATGCGCCGGACAATCACAGAAATACACATAAGTACTATAATATGTTTAGTATTCTAACATTTTCGCGATATTGCGACACCATTGGACAATTGAAATGCTGAACATAGCTCATATCTTTGAGTTACATCCCTGTCGGGGGCGAAACTCGCGTTTGCTACAATCTTCGTCGCTTGAAGCTGGAGGTTATCGATGGAATTCACGCTGACTGAAGAACAACAGATGGTGCGCGACATGGTACGCGAATTCGCCGACGAGTGGCTCGCTCCCCGCGCACATGAGATGGACATGGAACGGCGCATTCCCTTGGAGCATGTCGAGAAGCTCAGCGAACTGGGACTGATCGCACCTGTCATCCCCGAGGAGTACGACGGCCCGGGCATGGACTACCTGAGTTATGCCATCATCAGCGAGGAAGTCGGACGCGTTGATGCCTCTACCGCCACGACGATCGGCGCGCACTGCAGCCTGTGCAGCTCGCCGATCATGAACTTCGGCACGGACGAGCAAAAGCAACAGTGGCTGCCCAAGCTGGCCGCGGGTGAGGTGATCGGCTGCTTTGGTCTGACCGAGCCGATGGCGGGGTCCGACGCCGCCGGCATCCAGACCACGGCGGTACCCGACGGTAACGGCAACTACATCATTAACGGCGCCAAGCAGTGGATTACCAACGGCAGCTTTGCCGATGTGATCGTCTTGTTGGCCTCGACCAATCCCAAGAAGGGCATCATGGGCATTACCGCCTTCATCGTGCCGACCAAAACACCGGGCTTTGAAGTGGGCGGAGTCGAGGACACAATGGGCATCCGCGGCAGCCAGCAGGCTGTGCTGACCTTCAAGGACATGCAGGTGCCTGAGGAGTGGATCCTTGGTGGCAAGCGTGGCATCGGCCGTGGTTTCACCGTTGCGATGAAGACACTCGATGCCGGCCGGATCGGGGTGGCCGCGATGGCCACGGGCATGGCCCAAGGCGCGATGGAAAAGGCGATCCAGTTTGTCAAGGAGCGCGAACAGTTCGGCAAGGCGATCAAGGACTTCCAGGGCCTGCAGTGGTATCTGGCGGACATGGCCACCAGCATCTACGCGATGCGCAACATGGTCTACCGCGTCGCCTGCGACAAGGACGCCGGCAAGGACGTCGCCACACCGGCGGCGATGATCAAGCTGTTTTGCACGGAGACGGCGTTCAAGGTGATCGACCAGGCCCTGCAGCTTCACGGCGGCTACGGCTACTGCAAGGAATACGACATCGAGCGCTATTACCGCGACATCCGGATCACGCGCATCTATGAGGGCACCAACGAGATCCAGAAGAACATCATCGCCCGTGATGTGCTGAAGAAGGATCCGAAGATCTGGTATTAAATGATCTTGAGCAGTTGGATCGAGAGCGGAAACTTTCTTCCTGCGTATGAGCCGATCAGCTGAGCGTGGCGGGTAGTCCCGTACCAAAATATTGCTATCTGGCTTGTAGTATAGCTAGTAAGATTGACAGACCTACGGTTACCAGGTCCATCAGAACCCGTCTGCATACTGTCCGGCCACTCTCCACGCTGGCAATTATCCTGATAACCGTCGGTGTGTTTCTCATGCAACATTGCTCACGCAAGGAGTCGCCGGTGCCAAGGCCGCCTGGGGTTCGACGCCGGCGTTGGTTTTTTCGGGACAGACGCTGCCTGGAACCGTACTTCCGGCCTGGGTCGGCTGGCTGACCGCGCCCTTTATTCATGCCGGCTGGACGCATCTGGGTGGGAATATGTTGATTCTGCTGGCAGTGGGATTCGGCCTGGAACCCATCCTTGGCCGCAGCCGGTTTCTGATCGTGTACCTGGTTGGCAGTTGGTTGGGAATCATTAGCGAAGCGCTGTTGCACGCGGCATCCACAAAGACGCCTTACAGCGCCAGCGTAGCAGTAGCAGCCGTTTGGTTTGTATGGCTACTCAACAATCAAGCGGCTTTGCAAGCTTTCATGCCGCAGCAGGTCAAACACGGCGCGGCCTGGCGCTGGCTTCGTGTTTTCGTCGTTCTGTTGGTTTGGGCAGTTGTGCTGGCCGCCGGCTGGAGTTGGTTCGGCTATCAGCTCTGGGCCGCGCTGAATGGCGCCGGCTTGCGCGTGTTTTGGTCCCGGGCATTCTGTGCACAGCTGTTCGGTGCGTTGGCTGGTGGATTGATCTATGGCGGGCTGTGGTGGGCCCGACGCAACTCATCCTGCTTACCGCGACGTCTCGCTTGAATCTGTTTAGTAGTAAATCGCGAAATAAATATCGATCTCGGGCGACTCCTCCGTATTGTAAACAATCGCCGGCCGGCCGTTGATTTCGGCAATCCATAAGCGCGTGCTACCGAAAGCGTTGTCAGTGACCAATTCCGCCGTTTCCGGCCAGTCGCTACCGGTAGCATCCAAGGCTCGTTTGTAATATAGGTCCTTCTTACCTGATGTGTTATTCGGGCCTCCAGTATAAGCCACAGCGGGCTTTTCGTTGATTACTGCCATTCGGTAGTCCGACAAGATAAACTGGAGTGAATCTAATAGGATCCTATTTTCAGAATCCCAGGATGAGCCGGAGGTATCCTCAGCGCGAAGGTAATACAGGGGGCGGACGCTCTCCGGCAGAAAATCGGAATACAAAATCGCCGGCCGGCCGCTGACCAATTGTAGTGTAGGGGAGTATGCCAGTTCGATTCCAGTATCAACCGTCGTCTGGTGCCAGGTTGATCCGAAGGCATCATCAGCCCAGCAATAGGATAGGCAGCCGCCATTGGACGGGTCCTTGTAGCATAGGCCGGGCGCGTTGTTGATATTGGCTAAGTCAAGTATCGTAAAGTTGTTTTCGTTGATTTGCATAAGACTCGACCAGACCGCGCCAGTATTATCGTTGGCCCTTCGGTAGACATGACCGGTCGGTGTGCCCGACGTGCCGAAGCTGACGGCCGGGCTGCCATCGATGAAAGCGGCGCCATACTCGTAGACAGGCCCTTCAGGCTGTCCGGCCGACACGGGGGTTATCCAACTGGTGCCGTTAGCATCGGTGGCTCGGACATAGAGCAACCCCCCCTCGCCGAGATAGACAATTGCCGGCGGCCCACATGTCTCCAGGGTTTTCATAAATACGGACATGTAACCGCCGACTGTTTTGGGCGTTCCTGACCAACTGCTTCCAAGACCATTGTCAGCGCGCAAGAAGCGAACCTCGCTGGCCGTATTATCGTAATAAAAAATAGCTGGATAGCTTCCAGCACTTGTGAGCATTGGATCAAACACATCTTGGTCCAGGATCACCGGGTAGACATGCCACTCGGGGCCGGTCCCGCCAACAACCAGGATCTTAGTGCCTGTATCCGTCGCGCCCAAGTCATCGGTGACGCGCACGGTCGGCTGGTAGGTGCCGGAGTTGTAGGTGTGATCCGCGGTGGCCGTGGTGCCGCTGTCCAGGTCGTAGGTGCCGTCGCCTTCCCAGTCCCATTCGTATTTCTCGATCGTGCCGTCAATATCGCTGCTGAGCGAGGCATCCAGCGACACGGCCAGCGGCTCGTCGCCGGAAGTGGGATCGAGGCTCAGGCTGGCGACCGGTGGATCGTTACCCGGATTGGTCACGGTGACGGTGGCAAACTCGTTGTCCGTCGCGCCCAGGTCATCTGTGACGCGCACCACCATGTTGTATGTTCCCGGCGTATCGAAGGTGTGATCGAACGTGGGCGTCGTGCCCGTGTCCGTCCACTCCCAGCCGGGGGCGAAGCCCGTCCACTCCCATTCATACTTGACGATCGAGCCATCGGGATCGTAGGAGCCGCCGGCATCGAAGGAGACATTCAGGGGAGCATCGCCGAAGTCCGGGGCGGCCGTGATAGCGGCGACCGGCGGTGTGTTGCCCGCCATGGGCACTTCGGCCCGTGAGCTGGGGGTGCCTTCCGTCGTGCCGTCGGTCGGCCGCACCCAGACGGAGGCACCGGCGTTGAGCTGGGCAGCCTGGTAGCTGAACTGCTTGCGCGTGGTGCCGCCACCCGTGGCGGCGCTGAACGCCACCGTATCGATGAGCGTGGCCTGGCCGTTGCCGTCACCGGCGCTATCGGGATAATCACCGATGTCCGGACTCGTATAAAGGTTGTAGCCGGTGACGCTGCGGCCGAAGGCCTGGCCGATCGGGGTGATGTCGTTGACGGTGATGAAACCGTCCTGGTTGCCGTCGACGCAGCTCAGCGCCGAGGAAGCAGCGAACGGTCCCGCCGCGCCGAAGTTCTGGCCCAGCGGCGTAATGTCGTTGACGGTAACGAAGCCGTCCTGGTTGTAGTCGCCGGTGCTGTAGTAATACCAGGTCAGCGTCAGGGTGCTTGCGTTAATGGATAAGGTGGTAGCGGAACGGTTGTCCTGGGGCGGTTCACTGGCGATCTTGCCTGCCGGATAGCCGGCCAACACATCGGCGAGCTGGCGCTTCAGCCCGGCGAACAGCTCGGGATCGACCCCCGGCGGGGTAGTGAGGTTCGCCAATTCCGCAGTCTCTGAATCAACCGTCAGCTCAGGCCGCTGGTTGTCCAGCGAGGCTGTCTGCGAATGCTGCCCTCCGCCCCCGCAGGCTGCGAGTAACATGCTGACTACGAACAATGCTGCCAGTTTCAGCCGCATAAACCCATCCTCCACATCAGTACCGACGCATGAGATTATAACCAGATAACTGCTTTCCTTATCACTAGCAGAAAGAACGTAAGCCACGCCCGGCGTAGCCGCTGCCTGATGATCAATCTTTAAGTGATCGCAATTAGTAACGGACGAAGAACCGCGCCTCGCCGGAGTTCGGGTAATCACCATAGGTGATGGAAATCATCGGCCGTCCGGCGTTGGTCACCAGCGACAAGCCGTCCAGGTCTTCCACTTCATCGCTGAGGCAGTACGGAGTCTGCCAGGTACTGCCGGCGGCGTCACTCGCTTCCATGTACATGAGTTCTCTTTTGTTGCCCTCTGAACAGCCATAGGCGATAACTGGAATGCCATTCAAGACACCCGCTGCGAGGTTGTGGATGCTGTCCTCTACCACCGTAACCGGCGTATTCCAGGTTTGTCCTTCGGCATCCGCGGCGCGGACGAGTTTTACGCTGGTGGGAAGCATTTCGTGGTAAAGCGCGAACAGGATCGCAGGAAAGCCATCCGCGTTGATCAACGATGCAAAGCAGACATTGCCAGCTTCGCCATCGACGGCGGTAACCGGTGCATACCAGTTGTTGCCGTAATTGTCCTGGGCTTGCGAGTAGTGCAGATCGGAGTCCGCCCAACAGATCGCCGGATTGCCGTTGATGATTTCCAGCGCGTGCACGTAGGTTCCCGAGGTCTCGGTCAATACGCTGTACTGCGACCCCTGCGGCCATTGCTCGCCAAGGTCGTCGGTTGCCCGCAGGTAGTGCAGCCCGGACTCGTCGCTACGCGCATAGGCTATCGCTGGATGGCCGTTGACGACCGCCAAGCTCGCCGAGTAGGCATAGGCGAAACCCGTGGCCCGCGATGTGATCAACACAGGCTCATTGAACGTTGTGCCATGCACCCGGGCAGCGTGCGTAAACAGCAAGCTGTTGCCGGTGAAGCTTTCGATCAGCATACCCAGGCAACCATTCAGGGCACATAGATCGTATTCATTGAAGAATGGTTCGTAAGGCGCATAAGAAGGCGCGGCAGTGGGAGCCCAGGAAGTGCCGCTGTCGTTCAGCCCGTACTTGATCCGCATGCCCGTGATGTTTTTAGTATTGGCAAAGACGGGCTCGCTGTTTACCACGGCTAAGGCACCCGGATACCAGCCCTGGATCATGTCGATTTCCACCCAGTCGCCGGGAGCCGGCGGATCATTGATCGATAAGGATACGTACGCTTCGTCGGTTGCGCCGTCGTCGTCCGTCACGACCACGCGGACGATGCCCGTTTCGCTGGTCGAAGCAAACATGTGCGTGATGACCGGGTCGGTCGTGGTCTGGTCGATTCCGCCGTCGTTATGGATATCCCAGGCGTATTCGACGATCGTGCCGTCGGTATCCGTGCTGGCGCTGGCATCGAAGGTGACCTCCGTTGGCACGGTGATGTAGCTGTGGCTGGCGGTTATTGCCGCTTCCGGCGGCCAGTTTGGCTCGTCACCAACGCACAGGTAGTACAGCCATGGCTGGGTGTCGCCGCAGACCTGAACCACCACGTACATTTCGTCATCATCGTTGAAATACGGCTCGGGCGCCGTTGGCATGACAGGCTGGCCCGTGATGTACTCAAACCAGTCCCATTCGTCATTGGCATAATTGGCCAGGCCGATCCAAGTACTCCCGGCCGCCGGCTCGGTGTACCAGTTGAAGCGCAAGGCGAAGTTCCCCTCGTATTCCGTGGGCAGGAAGCTGTAGTGGCAGTAAGCTGAAACATTTTCCTCCGCTAAGAAGTTGAGGCATGAGCCGAGTCGGTCGACATTCGCGTACGGCAGTTCCTCCAGATAGTCACTGCCGTAGCGGAAGGTGATTGGCTCGTCGTCGGATGCCGTGCGCACCAGGCCCGTCAGGTTAGCAGGATTAGTATCAGCGATGGTTCCGCCGTTGGCCTCGCCGGTGGTGTCACCCAGCGTCGTGTGGCCCCCACCACAGCTGACACAGGCGATCATCCCGAGCGCAGCCAGGATCGCCATAATCCACGGGAATCTCGCGGCAGCAACCGCGTGCGTACCTACCGCCTGGTTTCCCCAGTAACTCCCTTTAAGCATATGAACCCCCATATGATTGCCGGCAATTTTCTGTATCTAAATTGTACCAGCACATCAGGGGTGACGGGCGTTTATTGCGGCCGTTCGTCCACGATGCGCGCTTCCTTGGGCTTGGTGTCCATGCCCAGCAGCTCGCTCAGCTCGGTGCGCCCGTAATGCTCGACCCGGTCCAGGCTGACCTCCGTCAGTTCCTTGAAGCTGCGCTTGATCGCATCTTCGAAACCAGCCTTGTCGGCATCGTCGGCCAGCGTTACGCGCAGGGTGATGATGTCGTTGCCCAGCTCCTGGCCGTCCGGCTTGGACAGCACCAGCTGCCAGTCGACGATCTCACGCTGGCCGTTGAAGAAGGAGAACATCTCGTTGAAGTCGACCAGCGTGCCTTTGACCTTCTTGATCTCGCTGACGCGGTAGAGCCCGGTGCCCAACAGCGGCAGGATCAGGCCGGTGTAGGGGCACTTGTCGTAGATCAGGCCTTCCTTGACGCGGTCGCCCGTGCGGTAGCGCAACACCACCGAGCCCGCGCCGCTGAGCTGCGTGAAGACGATCTCGCCGGGCTCGCCCTCGCCGACCGGCTCGCCCGTGTCCGGGTCGATGATCTCGAAAATCTCAAGGTCGGGATAGGTGGCGAACCGGCTGTCCGGCTCGTCGGCGGTTTCCGCCCAGGCATGCTTGGCCTCGGTGAAGCCGTAGATGTTGTGGATCTTGACGTCGGCGCAGCCGATCCGGGCGTACTGCTCGCGCAGCTTGACCTTATGCTCCTCCGCGACGCGCTCCGCGCCGAGGATGATCTTGCGGATCGTCGTGATGCGGATACCCATCTCCTCGGCCAGCTGGCCCAGGTGCATGATGTAGCCGGGCGTGCCAACCAGGAAGGTCGGCTTGGTCCGCTCGCCGATTCGAAGCTGCGCCTCGCTGCCCATCACGCGCCCGCCGCCGCTGTGCAGCAGCATCAGGCCGACCTTCTGGCTGGCGTGGACCACCTGCCAGAACGCCAGGTGCGGCGCGAACGGCATCGCGTTCAGCCCGCGGTCGTGAGTACGCTCCAGCCCGACCATCCGGAACATGCGCTCGCCCGCGATCTGCAGCGCTTCCAGGTCGCTGATCGTGTAGACGAACGGGGTCGGCAGGCTGGTCCGGCCCGTGGTGAACGTGATGTGCACGGGCAGGTATTCGTCGAGTACCTGATCCTGGATTGTGCGCAGGAATAGCTTGCTCTTGGCCCACAGCGCGATTTTGTCGGTGATTGTCAGGTCGTCGCGGATCTGAGCCGTGCTGGGCTGGAGGATGATGTCGCGATAGCGGTCTGGCTCCTCCTTGGAGGGCACGATATCCGCCTTCGTGGTGAACGGCAGCCGGCGCAGATCTTCCAGCTTGCGGATCGAATCCGGCTTGATTCCGTGCTGGTCGAACACGCGCTGGTAGTACGGGCAGTACGGATAAACCTTTTTGGATAGGAACTGGTGCAGTTTACGTCCCTGACGTTCCTTGATCTCAGCAACCGGTATGTGGCCCCATGTCATACCTTGTAGTGTAGCAGTTGGCGGCCCGGGTGTGGTTCACCCGCGGACTATTCCGAGCGCGAGTGCGAGCGATTGCGCAGCTTGTCCAACCCCAAGGTGGAGTCGGCAAAGCCGCTGTCGATCGCCTGATCGATCAGATCCTGCATCGTGGTGATATAGGCCGGCCCGAGGATGTCGCACCAGCCGACCAGTTCGCCACCGGGGGCGAAGACGTAGGTTGTCGGCCAGCCTTCTTCGAGGTAGCCATCACCGTATTCGCCGCTGTCGCCGATCAGGACCGGCAGGTCGAGCTCCCGTTCCTCGAGGAATTCGCGGACCTCGTCGGTCGAGCCGGTCACACTGAGCAGCATGTAATTGACTTTGTCGAGGTCCAGCTTGTCGTACAATGCCATCGCGTAGGGCATGTGCACGCGGCAATGCGGGCAGTCCGGGCCCCAGACGTGGACCACCAACGGCATGCCGTTGGTCAGGTCCGCCAGGGTCAGCACCTCGTCGGAGTACATTTCCGTCAACTCGAAGTCGTAGTCGTCGGAATCCGCCACGGCCGGAGCGACGCCGACCAGCAGCGCGGCCATGGTCAGGATGAGCAAACCGCCTATTCCCGTTACATTTCTCATGTGAATCACAACCCCAAAGGTTACCAGATGGAAGCGAGGACTACCGATAGGTTTACCCATTTTTAGTCAGTTTACTACTCAGCCGATGCTACAATTTGCGCCATGTTCAAACGAATCCTGGTCGCCAACCGCGGCGAGATTGCGATGCGCATCATTCGCACCTGCCGCGAGCTTGGTATCGAGTCCGTGGCGCTGTTCAGCGATGCGGACGCCAACGCCGTGCATATCGTCATGGCGGACTTCGCGGAAAACCTGCCGGGCAACTCGCCGGCGGAGACGTATCTCAACATCGATCTGATCATCGACATCTGTAAAAAATATAAGGTAGACGCCCTGCACCCGGGCTACGGATTCCTGGCGGAGAACGCCGATTTCGCCCAGGCCTGCGCCGACAACGGCATCGTATTCATCGGTCCCAGCCCGCAGGCAATCCGCGACCTGGGCAACAAACTCAAGGCCAAGGAGATCGCCAGGGCCGCTGGCACGCCCACGGTACCCGGCACCGAATCCGCCCTGACCGACGTCAAGGACGCCGAGGCCTTTGCCAAGGAGGCCGGATTTCCGCTGATGCTCAAGGCCGCCGCGGGCGGCGGCGGGCGCGGCATGCGGATCGTGCGCAATTTGGAGGAACTGCCCAAGCTGTTCACGAGTTGCCAGAACGAGGCCCGCGGCGCTTTCGGCAGCGACGAGATCTTCATCGAACGCTATATCGAGAAGCCCAAGCACATCGAGTTCCAGATCCTGGCCGATGAGCATGGCAACTGCATCCATCTCGGCGAGCGCGACTGCAGTATCCAGCGCCGCCACCAGAAGCTGATCGAGGAAGCCCCCAGCCCGGCCCTGACGCCGGAACTACGCGAGGAGATGGGGGCGACGGCGGTGGCCCTGGCCAAGGCCGCGGGCTACTCCAACGCGGGTACGGTGGAGTTCCTGCTCGACCAGGAGAACCGCTATTACTTTATGGAGATGAACACGCGGCTGCAGGTCGAACACCCGGTCACCGAGATGGTGACCTTCGTCGATCTGGTCCAGGCGCAGCTCCTGATCGCCGCCGGCAACCCGCTGCATATCAAGCAGGAGGACGTGCAGATCCGCGGCTGGGCGTTCGAGGCGCGGATCAACGCCGAGGACCCGCTACGCGGCTTCGTGCCCGACATGGGCACCCTGAAGCGCTACCTGCCGCCGGCCGGCGGCGGCATCCGGCTGGACAGCGGCGCCTATGAAGGCTATACGATCCCCAGCCACTACGACAGCATGGTCGGCAAGCTGATCGCCTTCGCCCGTACGCGCGAGAAGGCGATGGCCAAGATGCTCCGCGCGCTGGACGAGTACGTGATCACGGGCGTGCGCACGACCATCCCGTTCCACAGCTACGTATTCAAGCATCCCGCCTTTACCAGCGGCAATTTCCATACGGGTTTCATCGAGGAGCACTTCAGCGACGAGAAGATCAGCGAGTTGATGAGCGGCTCCGGCGAAGGCGAGTCCAACGAGCACATCGGCCTGGCCGCCGCCCTTCAGTATTACATGGAACGCACGGCGCTGATCACGACCAACGAGCAGCAGGATGAGGAAGCCTCCTTGCGCTGGAAGCTCATCCACCGCCTGGGATCGACTTCCTACCTGCCGAGGTAAGCCATGAATATTCTCAGCCAAGTCAACGAAGAAAACTTCGATATCGAGATCGCGATCGATCCGAACCGCGAGAACTGCTTCTGCGCCACGATCGACGGCCGCGAGGTGGAACTGAAGATCATCGAGGCCAAGCCCTCCAGCCTGACGCTGTCGATCGACGGCTGCGTGCGCTTCTACGAGTTCTACAAGGAGAAGGGCCGGATCAATACCGTCGCCCACGACAACCGCTTCTTCAAGGTCCGCCTGCGCAACCGCCAGCAGGACCAGCTGGAGCAGCTCCTGGAGGAATTCGGCGCCGGCATGGGCGGCACCGCCACCGATACGCGGATCATGGCCCCGATGCCCGGCAAGATCCTCGGCCTCAACGTCAAGGCAGGCGACAAGGTCCAGCTGGGCCAGGTGGTGCTGGTGCTCGAGGCGATGAAGATGGAGAACGAGATCAGCTCGACCGTCGAAGGCAAGGTGACCAAGATCAACGTCAAGGTTGGCGACATCGTCAACAACGGCGATATCATGATCGAGACCGAGCAGCTCTAGGCTTAACCCGCCTCGCCGTCGTCCGCGATGAACCCGGTCCGGTAGGCCGTGCCGGTGATGAACGCGCGGGCGACCTTCTGGTATTTGTGCGCCCAGGTGGCCAGGCTTGCGCTGACCTCCGCCGGCAGTTCCTTTTTGAGCTTGGCCGGCACGCCGGCAACCAGGCTGCCCGCCGGCACCTGCATGCCCTCCGGCACCAGCGCTCCCGCCGCGACAATGCTGCCCGCGCCGATCACCGCGCCGGTCAGCACGATCGCGCCCATGCCGATCAGGCTGCCGTCCTCGACCACGCAGCCGTGCAGGATCGCGTTGTGGCCGACGGTGACGTGGCGCCCGACGAGGCAGGGGTAGCCGTCGTCGACGTGCAGCATCGAGAGGTCCTGGATGTTGGAACCGGCGCCGACCTCGATCCGGTTGATGTCGCCGCGCAGCACGCAGTTGTAGAACACACTGGCGTTTTTGTGGACCTTCGTCTCGCCGATCACGACGGCGGTCGGGGCGATGAAGGCCGAAGCATGGATCTCCGGCCAGGTCTCGCCGTAGGGCAGGATCACGGGTTCAGGCTTGCTCATGGCGGGATAGAATACCAAACGCGGCGGGGGATTATTGCCTGGCATCATCTTCGATAACACATACCGGCACCGTGAAAGGTATTACTGACTAGACAGGCATTGCTAGTTGCTGCAGGAGGTACTGAATATGGAAAGTCGGATCGCCCAGGCAATTAACCTGGAGACTCAGCCGGTGGCGGTGCTACACACTAACGAGATGCCGGCGGGAGCTTTGCGCTTCAGTAAAGGTAAGTGGGGTTGCGTCGTCAGCATGTTCGCCGCCGCCGCCCAGGGCCGGATCGTTGGCTTCGACAGCGAGACCCACGGCTGCAACATGGGTGGGGTGGGCTTATGTTTGCGTAACCGGGTCGTCGAGCCGCCGGGTGGCCTGGATTATTACTTAAGCCACGGGCGCGGTGACGGCTATCCCGCCGACGAGCGCTTTCCCGAAGGCGAGTACTACCTGAAAACGCCGCAACTGGCGCGCTCGTTCATCAGCGGCCTGCCGCTGTTTCAAATCGCGGAGCCCTACGTCGTGCTGATGCCGCTGATCGCGCTGCAACCTGAGCTGGATATGCCGGTGATGGTAGCTATGTTTGTCGACGCCGACCAGCTGTCGGCGTTACACTTTTTGGCCAATTACGGGCGCGAGGGGATCGACAATGTGATCATGCCCTGGGGAGCGGGCTGCCATACATTGAGTCTCTACCCGTACCAGGAAACCCTGCGCGAGGTGCCGCGCGCCGTTGTCGGCGGGTCCGACCTGTCCGCACGGCCGTACTTCGACAAGCGCACACTCAGCTTCTCCGTGCCTTGGCGGATGTTCTTGGAGATGGAGGACAATGTACCCGGCAGTTTCCTGCAGCGCGATTCCTGGCAGAAGATTCTCGCCCGCCGCGCGCGGGGCTAGGCTAGCGCTACAATCACTGAATGGAAAACGGGGGCGTGATCCGCACGCGCGAGAAGCTGGAGGAGCAGGAACGGCAGGTGCTGGCGCCGTATGCCGTGCTGAGCGGCACGGTCGGCGCCGACGGGCGCGAGCACAGTGAGGACCCGCCGCAGGACCGCACGCACTTCCAGCGTGACTGGCACCGCATTACCCACAGCCGCGCCTTCCGCAAGCTGGAATACAAGACGCAGGTGATCGTCTTCGGCGAGGGCGGCGAGATGGGCGACGTGATCAGAAACCGCCTGACCCACACGCTGGAGGTCAGCCAGATCGCCACCAGCATCTGCCGCACGCTGGGGCTCAACGAGGACCTGGCCAACGCGATCGCCCTGGCGCACGACCTGGGGCATACGCCCTTCGGCCACAGCGGCGAGTACAAGCTGCGCGAATTGGTCTCGAGCTTCAACCACAACGACCACAGCCTAAAGATCGTGCGCCAGCTGGAGCACCGCTATCCCGGTTTCGACGGGCTGAACCTGACCAAGCACACGCTGGCCGGCATCGAGAAGCACGACACGCCCTACGACAAGACGCACAGCAATTACTTCTATCCGGACCAGGGCGCAAGCCTGGAGGCGCAGGTGGCCTCGATCGCCGACCAGATCGCCTACCGCAGCCACGACGTCGAGGACTCGATCACCGCCGGTGTCCTGACGCTCGACGATTACCATCAGGCCGGCCTGCAGCTCTGGAACGAGGTCTGGTCCGAGATGGGCGAGATCAGCGATGCGCGCGTGCGCCTGCCGCAGGTGACGCGCCGGCTGATCAACCGCATGGTGACGGACGTGCTGGCCGAAATTGCGCGGCGCATTGCCGCCAACGGCATTCAGTCGGTGGACGATGTTTACACGGCGCGGGCCGTCCTGGCCGATTTCAGCGACGCCCTGAAGCCGCTCAACGACGCGCTGGGCGCGTTCCTCTACGAGCATTTCTATTTCGACTACCGCGTGCGGCGCGGCACGGCCAAGGGGCAGATGATCATCGAGCGGCTGTTCCACCACTTCGCCGAACACTCCAAGCACGACGTCAACCTGCTGCCGCCGGTCGAGGCCGCCGATTACGCCCAGGCCAGCCGGCAGGGCTTAGACCGCCTCGGCCGCGAGCCGCTTCGCGTGATCGTCGACTACATCGCCGGCATGACCGACCGCGAGGCCTACAGCCTGTATGTAAAGCTGTTCGAGGTGGGGCACGGGTAGGCTTCACGTTAATGCTGATGAGGGATGAGCTGCAGGGGCTGGTCTAAGACCAGCCCTGGAGCGGGTTGGCGGCGATGGACAAGTTTAAGTAGTAAGTTTAAGTTTAAGAAGAAAGCCGATAGGCGTGTCAGCTATACCATGGGCTTCGTGTTGTACGGATCGGCTTTGAAACGGCGTCGGGGACGCCTTACACATAGAACTTATTGACTAGAAGCGAATCAACGCGCTGATACTTAAAACTTAAACTTAAACAGCCCGGGCGGAAGAGGCGATCGCACTTCGGAACAGGGATGCGGACGAGGGCGTCCGCGCTCCAAAAAAACGATGCTTACTCCGGGCGCCAGAAATCGAGCAGGTATTCGAACGTCACGCCCATCGTGATGTAGTTGCTGGGCCAGCCGAAGATGCCGATCCGGTTCACGATGTTCGTGCGGTCCCAGATGATGATGTTTCTCAGTTCATAGCCGCGCCGGCGCAGTTCCTCGATCACCGCCACGTGGATCGTGATGCGCTCGTTCTCCCACCACATGTCCGGCACGTTGACCACGCAGTGCCCCTTGGGGCGCAAGAGTGGCAGCAGCCCGGCGAAGATCCCGCCGATCTGCTCGGTGTAATCGTCCAGCGCCAGTGTGCCCAGATCGCGCGGGTCCTGGCTGTACTGCTCCACCTGGCCGAGCTGCTCGTTGTCGCGCCGGCGCCGCGACTTGTTCTTGCGCTGGCGGTTGAGCAGGTTGGCATAGGGCGGGCTGGTCCAGATCAGCGCCAGGCTGTCCTCGTCCAGATAACGCGAGATATTGCGCGCGTCGTCCGCCACGGCGACCTGCCGCGTCCCGGGATCCACCGGTTCACTGCCGTCCGGCCCGGTCGCGGCATCGGTCAGCCGCTGTTCGCTGAGCCGGATGTAGTCGGCGTTCAGGTCGAAGCCGGCGGCGTTGCGGCCGCAATCCCGCGCGGCGATCAGCGTTGTGCCGCTGCCGACGAACGGGTCGAGCACCAGCTCGCCGCGGTGGGTGAACAGCTCGATCACCTGACGGGCCAGGCTGAGCGGGAAGGTCGCCGGATGCAGTTTTTTATCGCGGATATCGCGTTTCTCGTAATAGAACTCCCAGACGCCGACCTGGCGTTTGAGCCAATCCTTGGCGGTCAGGCAATTGAGGTGGCTGGGTTTGCAGTCGCAGGTGCGGAGGTTGGGCAGGAGCAGGGGTTGGCCGTGCCGAGCATCGCCGGCGTAAATGGCAACGGGCGGCCCACGATCTTCCAGCATTGCGCTTGACTCAGCCAGTACGCGCCTCCTTTTGCGGAGCTGACCAATTCTAGCGCAGCCTGACGGTTAAAGCGAGAACCGCTCGGGCAACAGCTCATCCAGATTCCAGGCGCCGACTTCCTTCTCCTGCATCGTTTCCGAGATGATCAGGCAGTTGTCGGCCGCGAACTCGGCGATCACCTGCAGGCAGGCGCCGCAGGGTACGATCGGCTGTTGGGTGTCGGCGATCACCGCCACCGCCTCCAGTTCGCCCGGCCGCATACCGTCGGCGACGGCCGCAGCGATCGCGTTGCGTTCGGCACAAACCGTCAGCCCGTAGCTGGAGTTCTCAACGTTGGCGGCCGCGTACATGCGGCCGTCGATGCGGCGTACCGCCGCCCCCACGGCGAAATTGGAATAAGGGCAATAGGCGTTGGTGCGAGCCTCCATCGCCTGAGCCAACAGTTGGCAGTCTTTGGGTTCAACGTTTTCCGGACACATGTAAAACGAATCCCCTTATCGGTTCCTGGCTGCTATTACCCGTAGCAGTGCCGGGCTATTTTAGTCCCCGGGTTATTCTGCCGGTGGGCTGAATTCCCTGAGCAGTTCCTCCAATCGAACCCGGAAATCCGGGTTGGTCCAGGCCAGCCGGCCGACTTTCATCATGAACTGCATGAACTCCGGGTCCATGTTTGGCGGCACCTGCTGGAACATTTCGGCGACTTCGGGATTGAAGCCCGGCCTGGGCGCATCGGGCATCTCCGGCCACGGCATGCCGTGGCCGCCGAAGCGGTGCTCGCCCCAGCCCGGGAATGCCAGCGGCCGGCGCGGGAAACGTGCTTCGTCCGGCCCGTCGCGCTGCATGCCGCGTTGGCGCAGCAGGTCGACGAGCTGGTGGGCGATCTCGGTGCCGCCGTCATTCTCTTCCTTGTAGGTCAGGTCACCGACGTCGATGTTGAACACGATCTCGTCGATGTTAATCACGGTGTTGCCCGTGCCGTCGACGATCGATGGTTCCAGCGTCTCGGCCTTGACGGTAATCTCGTCGCCCACGCTATCCAGCCAGGCGGAGAGCAGGTGCATCAGCATCCGGCCCCGCTCGGACTTGGCGCCGTCACCGGCGAACGCGGGTACGCTGATCATGAAAGACAACAGAATCGTTAGCCACAGAACACGCATTTTCTCACCTCGAATGGAGAAATCCGGCCAATCAACCTGGGTAGATTGTACCAGTCGGCAATTACCGGGACAGGGTCACTTAAATGTTGATAAAATGTGAATACTTGCTCATTGTCGCCTCTGGGTAGTATAATTGCGGGACCAAACAACAAACCCAGTGGAGGGTGGAATGCGGAAGCTGATGATAGCCGCGCTGTTCGTGCTGGCGTTGGGGTGCTTCGCCGGGGCCAGTCTTGCCTATGCGGGCGACTGCTGTAAGCCGAAATGCAAGCAGGAAACCTGCACCAAGGAATGCAAGCCCAAGTGCAACCCCTGCAAGCCGAAATGCAATCCTTGCAAGCCGAAGTGCGATCCGTGCTGCAAGCCGAAGTGCGATCCGTGCTGCAAGCCGAAGTGCGATCCGTGCTGCAAGCCCAAGTGCGAGCCTTGCAAGCCCAAGTGCAAGTATGACCTGTGCAGTGATTGCAAGCCCAAGTGCAACCCCTGCAAGCCGAAGTGCAATCCGTGCAAGCCCAAGTGCGATGCATGCAAACCGTGCTGCAAGCCCAAGTGCAAGCCCTGCTGCGAAGGCAAGTGGGTGGGCGATTACAACGCCTGCTGCCCGCCGAAGGCTCCGCACGCGTGCTACACGGTCGATCCGTGCACGGTCGGCGCTTACAAGCACCCTTACGAGGCGTGCTGGGCCGGTGATGGCATGCTCTGCGACACGGGCTGCTGCGGCACCTACCTGCCGTGCAAGACCAAGTGCATGACCTGCGAGACCATCTGCAAGTGCGTCGAGGTTTGCGATCCCTGCAACCCGTGCAAGTCGAAGGTCAAGTACGTCTATGAGACGGTCTGCCACGAGATCGAGCGCCCGACGGTGATCCCCTGGTGGTTCAACGAGCGTGGTGCCGGCAATATTTACATCGAAGAAGAGAGCGCCGAGGAATAGCCACCGCTGTCCTTGCGCATCGTAGTAGGGCTTAGGCCCGATAGTGTTACGATTTGTAAGCCCGGGAGGGTGAGATGCGGAAACTGATGATCGCGAGTCTGCTGGCGGTGCTGTGCCTGGGATTCTGGACCGCGGCGTTCGCCGGGGATCGGGTTGAGTTCACGGGCAAGACCTATGTCGGCTGGTCCGGCTGGCATGAGTATTCGACTTGGGAGTGCTGCAATCCGTGCTTCACGGCCTGCTACAAGTGCTGCAAGCCGAAGTGCGACCCTTGCTGCAAGCCGAAGTGCGAGCCCTGCTGCAAACCGTGCAAGCCCTGCTGCAAGCAGGAGATCTGCACGCCGGTTTGCTGCGAGCCCAAGCCGACGAAGTGCTGCCCCACGCCGGTCTGCGAATATCCCAACGCCTGCAAGGAAGGCGAGGGTGAGTTCGATCGCAACGGTGTCAGCCGCCAAGGCGCTTAACTGACGAAAACACTGGGAAAACTGCCGGAGCCGTTCTGCGGTTCCGGCAGTTTTGCGCTTATCGGGGACCGGGGGGAATTATCGCGACCGGCGGCCGGTGGATTGCTACTTATGGGGGACGCGGTCACGCCAAGGGCTGGCGTGGCGAATCTCAAACGCCATGAATTGCTCGTTTGCTTTGAGCGGAGTAACGTTCACTTCATCCACGCGTGACGCCGGCGGACCGTCACGCAGGAGCGTCAACAAGTCGCTGAGCACACCCGCGTCGGCGTGTTGGATCACCGCCTGGACGCTGCCGTCACGCTCGTTCTGCACCCAGCCCGTAACCCCCAAGCGCTTGGCGGCACTAACGGTATGCGCCCGGTAGTACACGCCCTGAACGCGCCCGATAATGCTGACGTGCCATGTGTTCAGAGGTGTCATGCCCGCGACCTATCAGATTATTACGCAAAGGCAGAGGGAATTACAACCGGATTGGCTAATTTAACCGATTAATCCAGGGCTTGACCCGGCCCAGGACCGTCTCGCGCCCCAGGACCACCAGCAGGTCAAAGAAGCCGGGGCTGATCTTGTCGCCGGTCAGCGCGACCCGCCAGGGCTGCATCACCTTGCCCTTGCCCAGGCCCAGGCGCTCGCACAGCGCGTCGACCGGCGGGGCCAGATGCTGCTCGTCCCACTCGTCTTCACTAAGCGCACTGAACTCGGCGAACAGGTCGCCGAGGATCGGACCGGCCTCGTCGTTGCTGGTCAGGAATTTCGCCACGGTTGCTTCGTTGTAATCGGTCTCCTGGGGATCGCGGAAAAAGTACCAGGCGTTACCTTCGATCTCATTGAGGAAGGTCAGTTTCTCCTGGTACAACGCAACCACCCGTCCCGCGTATTCTTCGCCCCGAAATTCCAACCACTCGGCCGGCATGAACGGCTTGAGGCGCGCGAGCAACTCCGCCGGTGCCAGCGACCGGATGTACAGCCCGTTGAAGTGATGGAGCTTCTCGGGATTGAACGCGCCGGCGGCCTTGTTGATATCGGCGGGATTGAAGTAGTCGAGCATCTCCTGGCGCGTGAACAGTTCCTTGTTATCCTTGGGCGCCCAGCCGATCAGCAGGAGGAAGTTGACCATCGCCTCGGGCAGGATGCCCATCTCGCGGTAGGCGCCGACCTGCGTCGCGCCGTGGCGCTTGGATAGGCGCGCGCCGTCCATGCCGACGATCAGCGGCGCATGGCCGAAAAGCGGCGGCGTGAGTCCCAGCGCGCGGTAGAGCATGATCTGCTTGGGGGTGTTGGAAATATGGTCCTCGCCGCGCAGCACGTGCGTGATCCGCATGTCCGCGTCGTCGCAGGTCACGGCGAAGTTGTAGAGCGGCAGGCCGTTGCTTTTCACGAAGATGAAATCGCCGATCTCGTCGCTTTTGAAGCTGACGCGGCCGCGCACGACATCGTCCCAGGCCACCTCCTTACCGAGCGGGCACTTGAAGCGGATCGGCAGCTGGCCGCCGGCGGCCGCCAGCCTCGCCTGCTGCTCCTCCGGCGACAGGTCGCGGTAAGGGCTCAGGTTCTTTTTCTTGCCGTCGGCGTCGGTCATTTCCTCGGCCGTTGCCGGGCAATAGAACGCCTGGCCCTCGGCCAGCAACTGCTTGACCAGCTCCAGGTGGCGCTCGGCGCGCTTGCTTTGGAAGTACGGGCCGCAGTCGCCGATCGATTCGCCGAAGCGCGCCGGGTCCGCATCCGGACCCTCGTCCCAGTCGAGGCCCAGCCAGCGCAGGCCGTCGAGGATCTTTCTGGTGGATTCCTCGGTGCTGCGCAGTTCGTCGGTATCCTCGATGCGCAGGATGAACTGCCCGCCGGACTGCTTGGCCCAGAGCCAGTTGAACAGCGCCGTCCGCGCGCCGCCGGTATGCAGGTAACCGGTCGGCGACGGCGCAAAGCGTACGCGTATCGTGTCAGGGGTAGCCATGCGCAGATTATAAGGGTTGCGCTCGATCAGCGCTCAGATATCGCCGTGCTCCCGGGCCATTTCGATGTATTCTTCGGCGGTCGGGAAATCGGTCGGCGTAATCTCGCGGTCGGACTGCCTGGCCATCCGCTTGAAGTCCTGCAGGTACTGGAAGGCCAGCCGTGGCTGGCGTGTCTGCTTGACAATGCCCAGTGTGCGCTGGAGCAACTCGGCCCGGGCGGCATCGCTGGTGTTGAGTTCCGGCTGGCCGGGCGCCAAGGCCTGCTGCAGCAGCTGGTTCAACTCCTGAACCACATCGGCCATCGCGTTAGCAGCTACGGCGCCGGAGAACTCGTTTTTGGTTTCCAGCAGCGGGACATGCCGGTAAGTACGCAGGATGAACCAGTCGGCCGGTTCTGCCGGCTGGTCCAGGTAATGGCAATAATGCTCGTACAAGATGGTGTTGCGCGTCTGGCCCGTGATGACCTGTAGGCCGATGTAGGAACGGTAGGAGCGTTCGCGACCGGAATTGAGATCGATCAACTCGCCGTATTCGCAGGGCAGGTTCGCCAGCAGCCAGGGGCTGGCGGCCAAGGTGACCAGGGCCGCCACGGTCAGGGCCAGCAAGGGGAACCGCTTACGCATCACTGCTGAGCATACCAGCATGCCTGCCAGACGCAAACCGAGCCGAGGAGGTTTACCGTGGTCTCGCGAAATACTTGGGCGGGTTCTGGGTAAAGTACACGGTTTGATCACTTGTAGATTCGAGATTGGTACACGTACAATAGGTGCAAGTTGCTAGGGAGGCTAAGCATGTTCCCATTTGCTATGAAGCTGGTTCGCGGCGCTGTTTTGTTGGTTGTCCTGATTGGCCTGGTTACCGCGGCGCAAGCCCTGCCGGCCGTACCGGGTGGCGGGAGCGTCCGCGTCCACTTCACCGCCGATCCGATGATCGGTTATGCCCCGCTGGATGTGGTGCTGGACGCCACGGACGACATGACGGCGGACTTCTATTCCTGGGATATCGACTGGGACGGCGACGGCCTGGTCGATGACGAAGGCAATGACGATCCGGTGTACGAGGTCACCTACGAGGAGCCGGGGCGCTATTATCCCGTGTTCCGGCTGTTCAACAATGACTTCGGTTTGATCGCGCGGGTCGTGACCGAGGTGATCGTCAACAATCCCGAGGAGGATTCCGGCGGCGACGATATCTACGGCGGGATCGATCCCGGTTACGGGACGCCGACCTATAACGCAATCCTGCACTGCGAGCCGCAGACCGGCGAAGCGCCGTTGACGGTGTACTTCACGGGCGAGGGTGTCGACAAGCAATACTACTTATATTGGGAACTTGATTACGACGGCGACGGCATGGCCGACGAAGAAGGCAATGACGAACCGGAAGGGGAGTACGAGTACACCGCCGCCGGCACGTACTACCCGCAACTCACGTACTACAACGACGACTACGGCGTGGTTACCCAGGCGCAGACGACCGTGCTGGTCACGGCGCCGGCGGGCGGCGAGGATATCGGCACGCCGGGGCTGACCGGTCCCCGCCTGGTCACCCTGATGGCCGATCCGGAGGCGGGCGATGCCCCGCTGCCGGTCGAGTTCGAGGTCGACGGGATCGATGAGGACGAGTACACGTCCTGGGCACTCGATGTCGACGGCGACGGCGCCGCCGACATGGACGACTACGGCGAGTTCGCGGCCGCGATCACCTACGGTCAGCCCGGCACCTACTACCCGGCAGTGGCGTTGTTCAACGACGACGGCGGAACGGTCGGCATGGGGGGCTGCGAGGTGGAGGTGTACGTCAATGCCGACGTGGAAATGCTCGATCCGGGCAAGGTATACCTGCAGCCCGGCCAGCTGACGGATACACTGGCGCCGGAGAGATTCGAGCCGGTGCTGACGGCGCTGCCGGATTACGGCTTCGCGCCGTTCAACGTCAACTTCGCGGTGTCCGGCGTCGAGATCGATGATTATGCCTATTGGGAGCTGGACTGGGACGGCGACGGCCAGTACGACGGCGGCGACAAAGGCGCAGTGATCTGGCTGGTGACCTACGACACCCCGGGCCAGTACAACCCGACGGTCTGGTTCTACGATGACAACCAGCAATTGCTGGGTGAAGCGACCACCGAGGTCTATGTGGCGGATCCGGACCAGGCCCGGTTGATCGACGACGCCTTCCCATTCGACGGCGATCCCGAGTATCTGGCCGAGAAGTGGATACCGCGCGTCGACAATGTGAAGCAGCTTACCCTGACCGCAACCCCGGCCAAAGGGGATGCGCCGTTCGAACCGGAGTTCACGGTCAGCGGCGTGGACTTCAATTACTGGCTGTGGGAGTTGGACTGGGAGAGCGATGGCACCTGCGACCGCGCCAGCCAGACCTGGAATGGCAAGGTCGAAGGGTACTACTCGATGCCGGGCAAATACACAGCGAAACTCACATTCTATAACGATAGCAACCAAGTGATCGCTGAAGGCGAGACACCAGTCGAAGTGACGGGCGCGATGGCTGTTGAACCGCACGATGGTCCACAAAACGCCGTGGCGCTGAAAGCCTTTCCAACTTCGGGCTTTGCTCCATTGACGGTGGCCTTTGATGCCCGCGAGATTGAGCCGGACAACTGGTATGCCTGGGGCTTCGACCAGGGAGATGGAGTCACGTTGTATCCAGAGGGTCGGCCGGTGCCGCAGGCGACGTACAACACGCCGGGGAAATACCGGGCCAGTATCACGTTCTACGATGTGGCTTACAAACAGCTTGTTTATGCCGTGGCGGAAATCGAGGTTAAACCCGGTCCCGGCCAGAACAGCTTTCCGCCGCAGGATGTGGTGGCAGATTTGCGCGTGGAGTATTTCCCTCAGAACAAAGCCCCCTGGACGGTCATGTGGGATGCGCGCAACAGCTATCCATTTGGCGATATCCGCATGTTCCGGTGGGATACCACGGGCGACGGCGGCTATACCATTCAGCTGTCAGACAAATATACGCACGAAGCCAAGTATGACCGCCCCGGCCGGTATACGGTCGGCTTGGAGGTCGAGGACAAGAACGGCAAGAAGGACCAGGCCGTGCGTACGATTGTCCTGGGCGAATGCTATGCCGATTTGAGCTGCTATCCAGTGCGCGGTACGGTGCCGTTTACCATCCGGTGCGATGCTTCAGGGTCATGGTCGGCGCAAGGGATCAAGCGCTATTACTGGAAAACGTTCCTGGAAAGCGAGACCAGTATTGCCGACAATGAGTATTACGTGACGGATTCAACATCGCCGTATTGGGAGCACACGTTTACCGCGCCGGGCAAATACAAAGTTGTCGTTGCCGTCAATGACGGCCAATTCACGGATATGGGAATGCCGAAGGCGTACATCCCGATCGAGGTCGTCAGCAGCGGCAGCGCACCGAGCGCTGTGTTGTACGCAGATGCTACCGGCGGGCCTGCGCCCCTGCATATCTATTACGGGGCCGGGAGCAGTCGAGATCAAGATGGCTCCATCGCGTCCTACACGTGGGATGGTGATATCAATGACAATGTGCCACCGACGACCAAGGTTCAGGGCGGCGACCGCTTCGATTACATCTACGAAACACCGGGGAAATACACGGCAGCGTTGTATGTGACCGATAACGACGGTTTGTCCTCGGAAATCGAAACCGTCGAGATTGTCGTACATTCACCCAGCGGAGGGCCTCCCACGGCCAAGCTGACCGCTACGGTCGCCAAGGGCACCGCGCCGTTCACAGTCGATTTCGATGCAACCGGTAGTTTCGACACAGATGGGACGGTCGACAGCTATTTACTGCGACCGGATAACACGGCCCCTTCGATTGTGTTACAGAACACCACGGGCAAGTTCCAGTACACGTATAAATACAGCGGTACGTATTCCGCCACGCTTTGGGTGCAGGATAACGACGGGTTTGGCAGTACCAACGAGGCCAAGGTCAGGATTACCGTTGAGCAAAGCGCCCAAGGCTCCCCCGATAAAGGCGGACCGATTCCGGTTGTGACCTTTACCGCCGGGTCGGGCCTGGATTCGCTGACAGCCAATTTCGATGCCACGGCCAGTTATGTCCTCGACCAGTTGGGGGCGAAAGATCCGCAAGGCAAGATCACCACAGTCTATTTCGATCCCAACTTCCGGG
Source organism: bacterium (assembly GCA_016932385.1). GTDB lineage: Bacteria > 4484-113 > 4484-113 > 4484-113 > JAFGCY01 > JAFGCY01. Next base: position 80,700 of record JAFGCY010000095.1, read on the forward strand.
ATACGCGCGATGGCTATGTGGTGAAAGGCATGCTCTGGAGCCATACCTACGGGTATGAGGGCACGTACTATGCCGCCGTGATTATGCGTGATGCTGTAAACCGCCGCAGCGAGCCGTATATCATCAAGGTTGTCGTCAAGAAACCCGCTGGCTAGTCACCACTAATCCGGCTTGCGCAAAAAAGTGAAATGCCAACCTGGCCGTCGTTCGACTGACCGATCGACGGCCAGGTTTATAACTTGTGGATAAATACCTGGCAGGGTATCGAAAAATATGCTATAGTACGCGCGCGAGGGTTTGGGTTTCACTACCAACTAGGGGCTCAAGATGAAACGGAGGTTGTGCATTTGCGCGCAATAGCTGTATTACACGCGTGCGTGGTGTTCACGCTGACATTGACGATGGCGGCCTGGGCCGCCGACCACCCGGCCAACGGGCGCGAGATCGCCGAATTGCCCAGCGATTACGGCACGGCTGAGTTCAGCTTGCCGGCGGGCTGGTCCTACGGCGACCTGACGTTCGGCGGGCCCTTCCCGGCCGCCAATGAACTGATGCCGCCGGAGAAGTACATGCTGGCCGGCACCAAACCGACCAGCGACAAGGCCAACGACGCCCTGCCGGCCTGGATCGATGCCGTGGCCGAATTCTGCCTGGATTATCACCAGGCCTTTAATACGGTACCGGCCGTGCTGAGCGAGGACGTGGTCGCTCAGCTTTGCCAGCAGCAGGGCCGCAATTTAGCCGCGGTGGACAAGACGCTGTCCTTCAATCCGCTGACCGGCAAGGCGCCGCGACTGGACGCTCAGCTGCAGTCGCCGGGCGACTTGTATGTACGTGCGCTGACGGCGGACGAGATGCAGTACTACGCCCAGCGGCGCCCGGCGCTGTTCGACGCCTGGTACGGCGGCCTGACCACCGATCCGGCGACCGGCCGGCAGAGCCGCGTGCGGCTGCTGACCGGCGTGCTCTACATGCGCGCCTATGGCAGCACCGGCGTGGTCTACGAAAACCTGGTCTACCGGGTCAGCGAACCGGAGTACGTGCCGCAGCAAGTGCTGGCGCAGTCCAATCGGCCCGTCCAGACGCAACAGGCCTGGAACCTGGACGGCTGCGATTCCACCAGTGGTTGAAGCCGCTGAACAACGGGCCGGGTCCGGCCTGTCCACTCGCTAGCAAGCGAATAATTGACAACCGCCCGTTCGCCGGTGTGTGATTTCCGGCGGCCGGGCGGTATAATGTATCGCCGCCTGGAGCATTTGACCGGGACGGCAGTGGGATGGGTTCCTTGATCGGGACACTCACGGTATGAATCGGGACCGGGCAACCGGCCTGAAGTCAAAGGAGTGAGTATGTCGGAGTTTTTGCTTTCGCGGCTGCGCAAGTGCGCTAAGCACGGGCGGCCGATTGTCTCCATTACCGCCTACGATTACTTCACCGCCTTGCTCGCCAAACACGCCGACGTTGACTTCGTGCTGGTCGGCGACAGCTTGGGCAATGTGGTGCAGGGCGCGGCGACGACAGTCGGCGTCTCCCTGGACGACGTGATCTACCACACGCGCATCGTCTGCCGGCATTTCCCGGCGGAGCGCGTGATCCTGGACATGCCGTTCGGCACGTTCAAGCTGGAGGCTGAGCAGACCGTCGAGAACTGCGTACGGGCGTTCAAGGACGGCGGTTGCGGCGGTGTGAAATTCGAAGGTGCCAATAACGAAAACCTGTTCGCGACGCGGATCCTGACCGAGGCCGGCGTGCCGGTCCTGGGCCACCTGGGGCTGCTGCCGCAGCGGGTTTACGCCGAGGGCGGCTACAAGGTCCAGGGCAAGACCAAGGCCCAGGCCGAGCAGCTGCTCAAGCAGGCCAAGGCCCTGGAGCAGGCCGGCGCTTTCGGCATCGTGTTGGAATGCGTCGTGTCGGAGGTCGCCGCACGGATCACGCACGAGCTGTCCATCCCGACGATCGGGATCGGTTCCGGCAACGGCTGCAGCGGCCAGATCATCGTGGTCCACGACATTCTGGGCATGCTGCCCGGCGAGGCACCCAGCTTTGCGCGGCAGTACGCGGACCTGTTCGGTACCGCCACCCAGGCCGTGGCTGCATACTCCGCCGATGTACGCCAGGGGCTGTTTCCGGATCTCGCGATGCCGGAGGACCAGGCCAGTCTCTATGGTGGTGACAAGGCGGCCGATAAAGTAGGACCCACGGTATAGTAATTGCATGGAAGTAGCAACGACACGCGATGCACTGCGCCGACTCCGCCGTGATCTGGCGGTCAGCCACCATGACAAGCACTTCGAGCGTCCCCTGATCGGCTTGACCCCGACGATGGGCGCGTTGCATGCCGGTCACCGAGCGCTGATTGAGCGCATGGCGGACGAAAGCGACGTCAGTATCGTCAGCATTTTCGTCAATCCGCTGCAATTCGGCGCCGGTGAGGACCTGGAGCGCTATCCGCGCACGCTGGACAGCGACCTGCAGATTTGCCAGGTGGCCGGGGCCGATCTGGTCTACGCCCCGCCCGTGGACGAGGTTTACGCGGAGAACTTCACCACCAGCGTGGCCGTGGCTGAGCTGACCGAGCGCTGGTGCGGCGCCGGACGCCCAGGCCATTTCCAGGGCGTGACCACGGTGGTGGCCAAGCTGTTCAACGCCTGTGATCCCGATCGGGCCTACTTCGGCGAAAAGGACTACCAGCAGTTGTGCGTTGTGCAGCGCATGACCCGCGACCTGGAGTTCGACGTGGAGATCGTGGCCTGCCCAACGGTGCGCGAGCCTGACGGGCTGGCGATCAGCAGCCGCAACCAGTACCTGTCCGCGTCCGAGCGCGACGTGGCGCCCAAGCTGCATCAAGCACTGCAGCGCTTGGCGGCTTGCTTCAGCGGCGGTGTGCAAGATGCCGAGTCGTTGATCATCGAAGCCAAGCACGTGCTGGCTGAGTGCCGGACGGTGGAGTTTGAATTGGAATACCTGGCCGTGGTCGATCCGCGGACGCTGGCGCCCCGTGAACGGGCCGAGCGTGGCGACCGCGCGCTGATCGCCGCGAGGATCGGCAGCACCCGGCTGATCGACAACCTCGCGCTGACCGGCGGTGAGCCGGCCGACTAATCTAGTTGGATGCTGTGATGAATGTGACCTTATTGAAATGCAAATTGCACAACGCGGCGGTGACCGCCGGCGACGTGAACTACCAGGGCAGCCTGGGTGTCAGCCGCGAGCTGATGAAGGCGGTCGGCCTGCTGCCTTACGAGAAGATCCTCGTTGCCAATCTCACCAACGGCGAACGGCTGGAAACCTATGCGATTGTCGAGGAAACGCCCGGTCAGATTGTCCTGAACGGAGCGGCCGCCCACCGCGGCCAGGTCGGCGACCGCGTGATTATCATGAGCTTCGCCCAGTTGACGGTCGAAGCAGCCCAGGCGCATCAGCCGCGGATCGCGATCCTCAACGAACACAACGAAATAATCGAACTGAAGTAAGCACTGCTGATTTTGCGGGGTGGCCAAATGGAACGCCTGCCAATAAGCCATACGGACTACCTGTGGTTCAACGCGCCGCGGCGCAAGCACCTGTACCACATCACGGATGAAGTCCGCCGCGTAGTCCGCGACAGCGGCGTGCGCGAGGGATTCTGCCTGGTCGGGGCGATGCACATTACCGCGGCAATCTGGGTCAACGACAACGAAAGCGGTTTGCACCAGGACATCGATGCCTGGTTGGAGCAGCTGGCCCCGCTGGGACCGGACTACCACCACCACCGGACGGGCGAGGACAACGGCGACGCGCACCTGAAAGCGCTTTTACTGGGCCGGCAGGTGCTGCTGCCCGTGACCGACGGCGAGCTCGACCTGGGGCCGTGGGAGCAGGTGTTTTATCACGAATTCGACGGCCGCCGGCGCAAGCGTGTGATTATCAAGGTCTGTGGGTTCTAACTGAACCAAGACCGGGAGTACAAAGCGGAAAATCCCGAATTTCGCCGAATTGCTTGCGGTATTTTGTGTATATGATACAATAATTACGGATTTAGTGTAATATATACACTTATGCCATGGGGCTGCCGACGGGTCAAACCGTCCCCGCCCCCAAGGAAACGAGAATGACAACGCCGATCAATTTGGCCGAGACGCTGACCAGGGAGCAGACGCTGGAACTCGAGGCCAACCGACTGCATGAACGCCTGGCTGTGGTTGGCTGGAGCATGCTGGAGTGCGAGCTGATCGCGCCCTTGACCGCCGAGATCAACGCGCTCAAACGCAGGTTGAACGCGGTGGTGCTGGCGCACAGCTACCAGACGCCGGATGTGATCTACGGCATTGCCGACCACGTAGGCGACAGCCTGGGCTTGAGCACCGAAGCTGCGCACACCGATGCGGAAGTGATCGTATTCTGCGGGGTCCGCTTCATGGCGGAGACCGCGAAGATCCTCAGTCCCGGCAAGCGCGTGCTGTTGCCGGCGCCGGACGCCGGTTGCAGCCTGGCGGACAGCATCACTGCCGAGGAGGTTCGCGAACTCAAGCGCCAGCACCCCGGCGTGCCGGTCGTTTGCTACGTCAATACGAGTGCCGAAGTCAAGGCGGAATGTGACGCCTGCTGCACCAGTGCCAATACGCTGGCCGTGATCGAGGCGATGCCCGGTGACGAGCTGATCTTCGTGCCGGACAAGCTGATGGCGGCCAACATGCAGCCGCACACCAAGAAGCGGCTGATCACCTGGGACGGCAGCTGCATCGTGCACGAGGATTTCGGCGAGGCCGAGTTCCGCGCGTTCAAGGAGCAGTACCCGCAAGCGGCGCTCCTGGCGCATACCGAGTGTATGCCCAGCGTTGTCGAGATGGCGGATATGGCTGGCAGTACCAGCGGGATGGAACGGTTCATCGCCGCCCACGACGAGATCAAGCAGTACCTGTTGGTCACGGAGTGCGGCATGACCGACAAGCTCAAGGTGGCTTTCCCCGACCGCGACTTCGTCGGGTCCTGCGTGCTGTGCCCGTATATGAAAAAGGTCGAACTGCGCAACGTGCTCCAGGCGATGACCGCACCCCGTCCAAAGCAAGAAATCACGCTGTCCGAGGACGTGATCAAGGGCGCGCGGCGGGCGCTGGATAAAATGCTGGAAATCGGCCGCAGCGAGCGTGTGAAGTAGCTTGATTCCATCGGTCTTCAAACGTTGAAATCATCGTTAGACCTGATCAGTATTGGGCTAACTCACATGACGATATCGCGATAATATCCATCTGTTACAATGGGCCCCCCGTAACCCGGACACGGAGTGTATCGCGCGCTTGGTAGCAGCTGGGTTGCACTGGACTGCTATGGCAGACAATACGCAAAAGCAAACCGGACTCCAGTTCATAAAAATCCGCGCCGCCACCGATTTCCCCGGCTGGTTGCCGCGACCGACCATCGTGAGTTTTTTTCACGAAACGATGAAGCCGTATGAGGACAAGCCGGCTGATATCGAGGCCGCCCTCGACTACGCGTTCTCCGACAGCGAGTACGCGGGCGGATTTCTGATGGTCACTCATCGGGACGAGCAGCTGGCCGGCGCACTGCTGATGCTCAACTCGGGGATGCGCGGCTACATTCCGGAGAACATCCTGCTGTTCGTCACGGTGAATCCCGAAATGCGCGGGCAGGGAATCGGAGCGCAGCTGATCGAGCGCTGCGTCGCGGAATGTGATGGCGACGTCAAGCTGCATGTCGACTTCGACAACCCGGCCAAACGCCTGTACGAGCGGCTGGGTTTCAAGCATTGTTACGCCGAGATGCGGCTGAAGCGATGAGCCAGCTGACGATCAACCTGGACGCCCTGCGGCATAACATCGAGCAGATCAATCTGTGGATGGACCGCCACGGGGCGCACTGGACGTTGGTAACCAAGGTGCTGTGCGGCCACGCCGACAGCCTGCGGGCGCTCCAGCAGCTGGGCGTGCGCAGCATGGGCGACTCGCGCCTGGAGAACCTGCATGCGATCGAGCGCGTGATCGATTCCTTCGAAGCCTGGTACCTGCGATTGCCGCATCTGACGGCAGTCCATGAGATTGTCGCGGCTTCGGACGTCAGCCTGAACAGCGAGATCGAGATCATCCAGCAGCTCAACGAAGAAGCCCGCCGGCAGAACAAGGTGCACCGCGTCATCATCATGATCGAGTTGGGTGACCTGCGTGAGGGCATCCTGCCGGGCCATCTGGTGCAGTTCTACCAGGATATTTTCGGGCTCGATCATATCGAAGCGCTGGGGATCGGCGCGAACCTCGGCTGCATGTCGGGGACCGTGCCCAGCATCGATCAAATGATGCAACTGGCCTTGTACCGCGAGCTGTTGGAGTTGAAGTTCGAGCGCCCGTTGCCGATGATTTCGGCCGGCTCGACCATCATGATTCCGATGCTGTTGGCCGGGCAGGTGCCCAAAGAGATCAACCACTTCCGGATCGGCGAGGCTGTTTTCCTGGGAACGGACCTGATCAACGGGGATACGCTGCCGGGTCTGCGCAATGACGCGATGATCCTCAATGCTGAAATTGTCGAGATCAAGGAGAAAAGCCTAACGCCACTCGTCGAGACTTCGGCTTCGATCCGCCCGTTCGAATCGTTCGAGGGCGAGGATGCCGAGATTCCCGGCCAGCGCGGTTATCGGGCCTTGGTGGCGGTCGGCCAGTTGGATACCGACGTAGCCGGCCTGAGTCCCGTCAACAGCACGTTCAAGATCAGCGGCGCCTCCAGCGACCTGACCGTCGTCAACATCGGCGAGGACCGGGCGGGCTTGAATATCGGCGACCAGATCAGTTTCCATGTGAATTACAGCGCGCTGCTCAGGATCATGAGCAGCAAGTACGTCACGAAAGCTGTGACTCCCAAGTTGAGTAGTTTTCCGGAGCCCGATAGCGCACCGCTGCCGTCCGAGGTTCCGCCCGTGCTGGAATCTGAAGAATAGGCTGCCGGTTTCGTTGGTAATGCCATACACCAACTGGTCGAAAATGGGATATAGGATCTCCGGCAAATTGGTCAAGGTTGTACCGATCACTACGCCGTACAGCAAAATCAGTGCCTCTTGGCGGCCGACAACCTGGATAAGAGAAGTTACTTTCATTGATCATCTACTTGGCATGTGCTAACTGGATTGGAATTGATACGCGGTGTAAGGATAAGCGGATTATAACATTCGCGGGAAATGGTCTAAGAAATTGTCGTTTACGGTGCAAGTAAGGGCCGCCTGTTTTTTACGGACGAAATGTAATCAGGCTTATTAACGCGGTTGTTGCCGCAAGGCGGCTTGTCGTTTAAGGCACCGGATTTCCTCCAGACTGAATTGCTGTCCGCAGACCGAGCAGCGTCCACGCTCAATCTCGGCGATTGTCAGCTCGGAACGGCCGCAGGGGCACATGACGCCGCTGAGCATATTGCCCTGGACGACCATGGGTGGCAGGGACTGACCGGAAATCCGCATCCGGTCGCTGGCGGGACGCAGTCCACTGGCGCAGAGCGCGCACAACTCGCCAGAACTAGCCGGCGGAAGCGGTTTCAGACATTGTTTACACTTTCTCACAGGCATCTTTGGGCCTTCCAAGTAAAACTGTCGCCGTTGTTCACGGATTGCCCGTGGCCATCGGCACGATCCCCCCTGCTTGATAGACCAGTCTGCAAGCAGTTTGTTCAAATGGCTGGACCGCGGGTCAGGAAGAGACGAGCAGGCGGCAGCTGTTCAGCGTAAGTGCTACCAGATCGGAGCGTCCTCGGGCCAGCTTTTTTCCCCTAGCCCGGTATCGCGGAACGGAGTCAAGGTAAGTTTACTGCGGTCTAACTCGGCCTGGCGGATTAACTCGTTCATCTGCTCGGCGGAGAATTCAAAGCCGCAAATGCTGCATTCCAGATGCTTGAGATCTGCCAATGTAAGCTCGGCATCGCAATGCGGGCAGGTCACGCCGCTCAGCTTGCGTCCCTCGCTGACGACTTCGATCCGTTCGCTGCTGATTTCCAGTGGTTCACGCTCGACCGGTACTAAACCGATGGCGCAAAGGCTGCACTTGTCTTCGGCAAAACCCGCAGGCAGTGATTTGCCGCATAACTTACATACTTTCTCTTCCATCTTCCTTCACCAACCAAGGCTGGATGCATTCAAGCGCACGCAACCGTGCCCACCCCTACCAGGTAAATCATACCAGAATCCCTTGCTCAGGGGTAAACCCGCGGTCTACTGGTCCTTGGGCTCCTTTGCCGGTTCCTCGGGCTCGATGATCTGGTCGATCAGACCGTATTTCTTCGCCTCGATGGGATCAAGGAAATTATCGCGGTCGGTATCCCGCTCAACGGTCTTCAGGCTCTGGCCGCTATGTTTGGCCAGCAGGCTGTTCAGCCGCTTTTTCGTAGACAACATCTCACGCGCGTGGATCTCCACATCGCTGGCCTGGCCACGGAACCCGCCCCAGGGCTGATGGATCATGATCTTGGCATTCGGCAGGGCGTAACGTTTGCCGGCGGCACCGCCCGCGAGCAGGATCGCGCCCATCGAAGCCGCCAAGCCGACACAGATCGTGCTGACCTGCGGGCGGATCAACTGCATCGTGTCATAGATCGCCAAGCCGTCGACCACGCTGCCTCCGGGGCTGTTGATATAGATATCGATGTCCTTCGTGCTGTCTTCTTTCTCCAAAAACAGCAACTGGGCGACCACGGAGTTGGCGACGAGGTCGTTGATCTCGCTGCCGATGAAAATAATCCGGTCCTTCAGCAGGCGGCTGTATATATCGTAGGCGCGCTCACCGAAGTTGCTCTGCTCGATAACCATTGGAACGTAATAGGCCATATTTCTCCCTCCAGCCATTATGCTACCACGCGCGGCTGAGAATCCTGTCAATTCCCCGGCTTGTTACACCCGCTAAATCGCGTCTTCACACAGGCAGGTTACAATGGTGCCATGAAGCGCAAGGATTTCACCAAACTGAACCTCGGCAACCGTGAGCGGCTGACCGGTGGATTGACTGATCACGAACATCCCGTGGTCTCACCGGATGGCCAGTGGGTTGCCCATTACTCCGGTGAGTACGGCTCGCTGTGCGTGATTGTGACCGACCGCCGGGGGCGGTTCGGCCGTCGCGCTTCACCGCACGGTGGCAACAATACCCAGCCAGCCTGGGATCCGACGGGGAAACGGGTGGCTTATCGCCACCAGCCGGACACCGAACATAACTGGGAAATCTGGGAAACGGTACTGTTGCCCCAGGCCCAGCCCGAACTGGTGCTGGGCGATGCGCGCTGGAATTACAAACATCCAAGCTATCATCCCACCGCAGCGCGGCTGGCCTACTTCAGCGATGAGGGCAGTGCCGAGATCTACCATCTCTGGGAACTGGACCGGACCACGGGGCAGTGCCGGCAGCTGACGTTCGGCGATTCGCAGAACCACTGCCATCCGGTCTACAGCCCCGACGGCGCCCGGATCGCCTTTCACGCTTACGAGGGTGTAGACCAGCGGGAACCCGCGGTGACCAACCTGTACGAGCTGACCCTGGAGGACGGCGCGACCCGCCAGCTGACCAGCGGGGAGGACCAGTACAAGCATCCGTTCTATCTGACTAACGATGTGATTACTTACCACCATGAGCGCAATACTGATGGCCTGCGCTGGCTGGAAGCCATGCATCTGAAATCCGGCGATCTGATTCAGCTGACCAGCGGCAAGAACAATGACAAGCATCCCCATCCCTGGCAGGCTAAGGGCCGGTATTACCTGGCTTGGTCGAGTAAAAGGCTCGGACCGGAACTGGAAGATGAGCCGGCGACCTATGACATCTTTGTCGCCGAATTGAAGTGCTAACTGCTAGTATGTCGGCCGGTGGGAGGGGATGGCGAAAGCATAAGCGAACGACCACGCGCTGACCGGTGCCGGTGTCTGGGCCACCAACTGCTGGAGCCGGCGATGGTGCTCGGCGCGATGATATGTCTGCTGCTGGCGCAGGTTGTACAGCCGGCTGGCGGTGATATTCAACTCCAGCGGCCCGTCCGCGGGAAGCTTGTTGTGATTGCCGTTATCCACGTTTATTAGATCGGCAACCACAGGCTGCGCTTGATGGGCTGGGGCGTAAAATCCTGATTGCCTAGTCCAGGGGCAGTTCTTCGGCGTCAGGCAGCTCGTCCAGGTTGATCCGGCCGTGCTGCGGTCCCTCGATCTCGATCAGGATTTTTTCGCCGTCGCGCGTGACCGTGATCACCTGGCCGGTATAGAAGCTGCTTTGATAGGTAGCCCGAGGCTCACCCTGGGCGCGGTATACCTGGTTGCGCAGATCGGCCGTGATGGTCTCCGCGCTCAGGCTGAACTCGCGGACGGGATCGTTGATCCAGACATTGTCCATGGCCGAAGCCAGCTGCGTTTCCAGCTGGAATTCCACCAAACCCGCATCCAGCGTCATGCCCGTGGCACTGTCCTCAATATGCGGGGAATCGAAGGCCGTCAGCATTTGCTTGCTGAGATCGGCGCTCAATTGGCCGCAACAAAGCTTGATCTCGCCGATCGAAGCCTGCAGGCCGTCGGTGACGGTCAGCGTGCGTTCTGCCAGGTTGAGTTCACAACGCTCGGCCTTGACGGAAACCAGCGGCAGATCGGCCTGCTGGAACTCCGCCTCGATGTTGCCGCGGGCCAGGGCCCGGCTGGTCAGCGAGTCCAGCAGCAGGCGGTCGGCGGACAGGTGGGAGACTTCCCCCGTGACCGGGTCATTGTGTGAAACCGTGCTGCGCCCCGTCGCGGCCCACGACCGCCCGCCGTCCGTGCTGACCAGCTCCGCCGTCGCCAGGACGATACCGTTGGTGCTCTCGATGCGCACGTCACCGGCGGCGCCGACGCGCCGGACGCTGTTTTCGGAGAACCGCGCGCGCGGCAGCTCCAACTCACGGGCCATCTCCGCGATCGCCTGGCCGGGATCACGCGAGATCCGCTCGGTGTCGGTGGGCATCTGGGGCAGCTTGATCTCGGATTCCTGCCAGGCGTCGCTGGTAATGACATCCAGTTCCACCGTCTCAGCGGTCAGGCTAAAGGATTCACCGCGCACGGTTACGCCGTCGGAGAAACGCAGATAGGTCGTCTCCTCACCGGGCGTGATCTCGAGACGGTCGCCGGTCAGGGTCAGGTTGCGCGTGCTGAGCTCGATCTCTGGTGTCTCCGGCGGCGGGGTGGCCGCCAGCGCCAGCAGGCAGGCCGCCAGGAGCAATCCGGCTATCGGTAGATTGCGTCGCACGCTGCTATTCTAGCGCTCCGCCGCCGGTTCGAATTCAGTGACGGGTTTGATCTTCTGCTTGATCAGCTTCAGCTCCTGAAACAGCGCGGCTTGCCGCTCTTCGTCCCGGGCGGTGATGGCCCGGCGCAACTCGGCCGAGATCACGACCTCGCGCCGTTGGTAGTACAGATTGCGGTGCCGCGTCAGCAGCTGTTCAGTGCTGTCCAACAACGGCTCGGCGGCCAGCAATTCGCTAAGCAGCTGTTTGTGCTCCTCACTGTGCACAACCTGCTGAATATCGGCGCCGCCGGCGAGTAACTCGAAGATTGCTCGCATCTGGGAATCGGCGAACCATTCCGCCACCGGCTCCTCCAGAGCCAGGGCCAGATAAACAAACCGAAAAGCGTCGTGAGCCACCAGCCGGCGCGTTACTTCGCGCTCGGTCGTCAGTGGGTGCGTGCTGATGCTCAGGTGGCGAGCCAGGTTGCGCTTCTGGGCTTTGTCGATTTCCTGGCGAGTCAGCAGCTCTTCCGACAACTCGCCATCCCGCGCATACAGCACATTGGCATTGAGCTCCCGCGGAGAGAAGCCGCGGCGGGCCTTGTAGTCACGTTTCAGCTTGACCGCCGTCGGCCCGATCGGCGCCGCCCCGCGCAGCAGTGCCCCGACTTCTTCGGCGCCGAGTCGCAGGGCGTTGGCGACTTCCCTGAGCATTTGCTGGCGCGACAATTCATCCGGTACGGATGTGTACAGCGGCGAAAGCTGCTGGACCCATTTGCGTTGCCGCGGCAGGTCGGGCTGCGGGAACTGCTCCTGCTGGTAATCGAGCCAGAAGCGGACGGGATTGACCGCCTCGCTCAACAGCCCCAGCCAGGCCTCGCGCCCGCGCTCGCGCACCAGGTCGTCCGGATCAATGCCGCGCGGCAGCGCGATCACGCGGACGTCGTGGCCACCACGCAGGAACAACATGCCCGCGCTCCAGGCCGCGCGCACCCCCGCCTCGTCGCCGTCGAAGGCCAGGAAGAAGCGGTCGGTGTAACGGGCCAGCAGCTTGACGTGCTGCTCGGTCAGGGCCGTGCCACAGGTGGCGACGGCGTTTTCCACTCCCGCGCGGGCCAGGCCGATGACGTCCATGTAACCCTCGACGATCACCGCGCCCTCGTCGCGCATCACGCCCTTGGCCCGGTTCAGGTTGTAGAGCACGCTGCTCTTGTCGTAGAGCGGTGTATTGGTCACGTTCAGGTATTTCGGGTTGTCCTCGTCGCTGAGGGCGCGGCCGGCAAAGCCGATCACCCGCCCGGTTACCCCGCGGATCGGGAAGATCAGGCGGTGGCGGAATGCGTCGTAGAAACCGCGGCCTTCCCCGCCGCCCGGGCCGTCGCTCTGGCGTTGCTTGATCAGGCCGAGAGCCACCAGTTCGCTGGACTTGGCTCCCTTGCTCAACAGCAGGTCCGTCAGCGCTTGCCATTCGCGCGGGGCATAGCCCAGGTCGAACTCGGAAGCCTGGCGTTCGCCGATCTCCCGTCGTTCCAGGTACTTGGCGGCGGTTTCGCCCTCGGGTTTTTTCAGCGAGGTCCGGAAGAACTTCAGTGCCGCCTCGTTGAGTGAATAAAGGCGTTCCTTGACGCCCTGTTGGTGGTGCTGGCCCGCCGACTTGGGTACCTGGATACCGTATTTATTGGCAAGCCATTCCAGCGCGTCGACAAACTCAAGGTTTTCGATGCGCATCACGAAGTCGATGACGTTGCCGCCCGCCTTGCAGCCAAAACAGTGGAACAGACCTTTATCGGTGTTGACGTGGAAACTGGCGGCCTTTTCGTCGTGGAACGGGCAGCTGCCCTTGAGCTCACGGCCGGCCATGGTCAGCGCGACATACTGGCCGATCACGTCCGCGATGTTGACTTGGGAAAGAATGGCCTCCTTCAGATCCACGGGCATCATTGTCTCCGATTATCGGAAACAACGCAACAAATGTTTATAGTTTTGATGGTGTTTAAGCTGCGTGGATAAATCGCCAAGGAAAAAAAGAAAAGCGGCCTTCATTGCGAAGGCCGCTGTCTGTTCAATGTCCTTGGCACGGCCACAGCCGTACCGGCGATTGCATTAGCCCTTACCGGGAACCTCGATGACTTCTTCCGGTTCTTCCTCTGGCTCGGGGAAATAACCGAAATCACTCGGCGGGGCGGGCGGAGCCATCGGCGGAGTTACCACCGCCGGAACTTCAACCGGAGTCTCCACCGGATAATCCCAACCCACACTCGGCATGGCCTCGCAATTGCCATCGCACGCGGGCAGCGGGCAATCGCAGCACTCCATGTCGAACGGCAGGTTGCCGGCCGGCCAGACGTTACCCCAGGTGTTGGGATCCATCGCCGCGCGGATGTCGCGGGTCAGCTTCTTGTCCAGCTCAACATGGGCATACCAGGTCGGATCGCTCAGCACTAGCGCGAAGTCGATATGCTGGCCATAGCCGCACATCATCTTCATCCAGTCAACCTCACACTCATTGAAGCGCCACGCGAACTTCCAGCGATAGGCCTGGGCGAGGGGATCGTAGGTGATGTCCTCGATCACGACCTTGCGCGGATAGTACAGGTAATGCTTGTTGAAGTCGATGTCGAAGCCCTTGTAAGCGAAGTCCGTACACCAGGGCTGCTCGTCACCGGGCTTGGTCCACGGCTCCGGGCATTTCTTGCAGTCGAAACAGCCGGTCACCATGTCGCAGTTGCCGCAGTCCTGCTCGACCGTGCAAACGCCGACGGGCGCGTCGCCGCAACCCGAGCACTTCGTGCAGCCATCGGCCTCGGCGGCGCAGGGATCGCAAGTGCAGGTGCGCTCCTTGAACTCCGGGCCGCAGACATGTTTAGCCCGATCACGGTACTGATACAGGAACTCGCGGACGTGCTCGTCCTCGATATCCTGGGCCTTGGGCAGGCCGAACTCGAGGTAGAACTTGTCCTTGAAGTTGCTCAGATAACGCGTGAAATAGCGGTTCTCGAACCGGTCGGGCGTGTAATGGCCCTTCTTGTCCACGGAGAACCAGACCCAGGTGATCGCCTCGCCGCACTGCGGCGTGACCTCGGCGTAGTAATCGATGACCTGCTGCAGCACGTCGGGCTCGCAGATGTAGTACTCATCGATCAGGCGCTGAATGTGATCGCGGATCATGTCGCGCGTGAAGAAGAATGCCGTTATCGTGTAGTTATGGCATTTGCTGTGCCATACCGTTACCGCATGCTTCGGATAATACAGGCGCTCGAAGTTGAACTCTTTATCCGTCCGCTTGACCACGGGGAAACGGAAATCCTCCAACGTCAGAGGACTGTAGCCCACCTCGTCAACGGGACGATGCTGGAAGCTGTGGAATTCCGGCGGGACATTGTCGATGTCCGCCGCAGTCACGTCCAGCGAGTCATACTCCGGACCCTGGTACAGCGGAATGCCGGTCACCTCGTACTTGGTATCGACAGCCCCGCTTTCATCTGCTGCTTCATCCTGCGCAAATGCTACCGCGCAAGCGAGCAAGCTCATCATCAACCCTACTAACAGATAGCGCATACAATCGCTCCGGACGTTTTTAACGCTACGTTCAGAAGTGCTCATTCTACCATATCTAATATGTATGGCAAAGGGAATCGGCTCCGAGGCCTGCGACCCTTACCGCCGTAGAAGTTACACTTACGGAATTATCCCACTCAGACGTGCATCTTTCAACCAGTCCAGGTCGCTTTGGTACAGGTCTTTGATGCTGTTGACATTGTAGATCGCCATCGCCAGGCGCTCCAGGCCGCCGCCCCAGGCCAGCACCGGCACCTTGCAGCCGAAGGGTTCGGTGACCTCGGGTCTGAACACGCCCGCGCCGGCCATCTCGAACCACTGCCCGCCCCACTTGATCTGCACCCCCACGCTCGGTTCGGTGTAAGGGAAGAAGTCCGGCTTGAACGCCACCTCGGGAATGCCCATCCGGTGGTAGAAGGTTTCCAGCGTGCCCAGCAGCGAGGCGAAGCTGGCTTTTTCATCGATGATAATGCCGTCGACCTGCATGAATTCAGGCAAGTGCTTGTAATCGACGGTCTCGCGCCGGAACACGCGGCCGATGCTGAAGATTTTCTGCGGGGCGTGCGGGTTGCGCGCGATGGCCTCGATGCTGGAGGCCGTCATGTGCGTGCGCAGCACCACCTGCGCCGCGCGTTCGGGCGACCACTTGTAGCGCCAGCCACGGCTGCCGGTCTCCCAGCCATCCTCGTGCGTTTGGCGCACGCGCTCGACGATCTCCTGGTCGGGCAGCGGATAGCTGGACGGCGTCTTGCAGTAGAAGGTGTCTTGCATCTCGCGCGCGGGATGGTCCTGCGGCTGGAACAGCGCATCGAAATCCCAGAACGCCATCTCCGCCATCGGGCAGCTGGCCTCGGTGAAACCGAGTTCCAGGAAGGCCAGGCGCGTTTGCTCGATTACGCGCACCAGCGGGTGCGACTTGCCGGGTACGGCTTTCTCCGCGCTCAGCGAGACGTCGTACTGGCGGAACTGCATCTTGCGCCAACTGCCGTCGCTCAGCATTTCCGGTGTCAGCTCGCTGGCCTCGATCAACTCGGTGATCGTGCCGCCGGCAACCTGGGCCGCCAGCAGTTTGCCTTCGTAGGTCAGCGAAACGTATTTACGGCTGCGGTCCCGGGCGACCAGGAGTTCCTTGCGGCCCTTTAAGCGCTTGACGCCGGAGAGGATCCGCGGGTCGGACTTGCTGTCGATGTTCATCACGCCGCCGCTGACGTGCACCGCCGTGAGTGCGGCTTCGATGTCGCAGGCCGAAGGTTCCTGGTTTTCCGCACCGTTGATCAGAGTCAGCGTGCCTTGATCGAACGTGGCCCAGTTCAGCTCGACGAGTTTCTTGGCAAACTTGCCGGGCTGGATGCCGGCGTCGACCAGCTTCTTATCGTCCATCAGGTCCTTGACCGTGGCGGAACCTTGACGGACCAGGAGTGCCCGTGCCAGCAGCCGCTCCGGTAACTCGGCTTCACCACGGCCGATCGCCGCGCCCAGTTCGCCGAGCCGGAGTTCCGTATACGGCTGCTCCTCGATCTCGGTATAGCCTGCACTGGCCAGCTCGACCGCCGCGGCGCTGATCAGCGCCTGGTCCACGCCGGACAGCGCCACGAGCTGTTCCACGGTCGTTTTATCCCCACCAGTACCCAGCGCTTTGATCAGCCGGTACTGGTGCGGCGGCAGTTTCTCTATCATGCTGGAATTATACAGTGCCGAGTTGCTGGTCAGCCGCTATCCCCGCGCTTCAGGCTTGCCCTCGGTCCGGTTGTCGTAGAACCGCGTCGTGGGATAGGCGAAGTCGATGTCGGGACAGGCACCGAAGGCATCCAGGATGGCCTCCCAGATCGCCTGCTCGTTGCCGCGCCGCTGGCGGGCCTTGGTCAGAAACCGCATCGTCAGCAGTACGCCGCAGTCGCGCACCGTGGTGTAGACAATCGGCGTCAGCTTGCCGGCGATGATCATGTAACGCTGCGCGGTCTTGCGCAACTGGCGCTCGGCTTCGGGAGTGAAGGCCTCGCAGTGCGTACGGGCGATGTTCTCCAGCAACTCCTTGGCCTTGCGCCAGTTGCTTTCGAATGTGACCAGCACGGGTACCTCGTCCCAGATGTACTCGAAGCCCGTCGTGAAGTTGGCGATTTCCTCGCGCAGCACCTTGCTGTTCGGGATATGGACGATGCGGCCGGTGGACTGGTCGGCGTCCACCCAGTTCTTGATTTCCACGATCGTGAACTGGAAGGCGCGGATGTCCACCACATCGCCGGCGAAATGGTCGATCTCGATCCGGTCGCCAAGGATGAACGGCTTACGGGTGAGAATGAAGATAAAGCCGGCCAGGTTGCTGACAGTGTCCTGCAGAGCAATCACCAGGCCGGCGCTGACAATGCTGATATAGGTTGCCAACTGCCGCGCGCCGCTGATCCAGATCAGCAGCAGCGCAATGATCACGGTCGCGCTCATTGTGTAGCGCAGGATCACTAGGCTGCGATAGGCCAAGGTCGGATCCTTGGCGCGCCGCCGAACGATGGTCAGGATAATCCAGGTGGCGATCGGGGCGATGATCAGGATCGCCAGCGTGGCGATCAGCTTTTCCACCGTGACGGTTTCCAGGCCGGTGACTTGGGCGATAGACTCAAGCAGTTCCGCAAACGAACCCATGCGCTAATCGTAGCCTAATACCGGCCCAGGCGTGAAGCCGCCTCTGACCCGGCAGCCAGCGTGCCAGGAATCACTTCTTCAGCGTCAGCTCGATGAATACGTCGCTGAGCATCCCGGCCTCGATGATCTGCTGGACCACCTGTTCGTCCATTTTCTGGCCCTTGGCCACGATCAGGTTGCCGCTCTCAGTCTGGATGTCCCGGTGGGCTTTGCGGTTGAGCAGGTAGTCGCGCTTCTTCTCATCGAACTTCGACAGGTCGGTTTTCGGCGCGGCGTCCTCGAACAGCGCATCGTTGGCCGTCGGGTCGCTATCGTCCTCCGGGTCGGTCTCAGGCCCCACCGTCGGCGGCGGCACCGATTCCGGTGCCGCGGAGAGCTTGGTTTCTACAGCTTCGGTCGGCTTGTATTCCGCGGGCCGGTCCACGACCACCGGTGGTTTGGGTGGCGCGACCGGATGGTCACCGTCCGTGTCGAGCTGGCCGCGGTCGATGACGATGTAGTCGCGTCCGATCGTGCGGATCGACAGCACCGGAACCTTGCTGCGCTTGTCGCTGTCGCCCAGCACGACCAGGTCGATGATCCGCCCGTCCTCCAGGCTGAAGGAAAAGTCGGTCAGGATCCCCAGCAACTCACCGTCATGTTGCAGGACCTGCTTACGCAGCAGCCGGTCGCCCGTCAGGGAGAAAGTATCGGTGCCGTCCGGAGCGAAATCGGCCAACGCGGCGCTGTCTTCGATACAGATCCGGTCGATATGGACACTGGCAATCGCCGCCGGCGCGATCCCGCGCCCACCCTCGTACCAGGCAGTCGGCAGGACGCCGATCAATTCGACCATTCCATTGCGCGTCAGGATGAAATCGATGATCCGCCCCGTGACCTGTCCCGCGGTCAGATCCAGTACTTCGCGGTTCAGCAATTCCTGCGCCAAGATTTTATCGGGTTTGGGCATGTCTTCCTCTCGCTCCAGTAAATTCGCGTGAATCATTATACGTGCTTGAATTCCGATTTGACTAATCGCCGGCGGGTGACCGCCGGAACAGCTCACGGGCCGGCGACACGAGATCGAGAATCTGCACCATTTCATCGCCAGCGGTACATAGATGTGATAAGATAATTGTTCCCCACCAGGCGTGAGTTCAGGGGCACCGTCTGGATTCAGGGTTTGCCCCTGTGACGAGCTAAAGGAGCATTAACGATCGATGAAAGGACGCAAGGCAAAGCGCGCGAAGATTCGCAAGCACAAGTATAAGAAGATGCGCCGCCGCATGAGGCACAAGCGCAAGTAGTCCGGAACCGTCGGCCGGCCAGATGGCAGGCTGAGGTTCCGGATGCGCGACGGCAGACAATCGACCCGCGTACACCCTTCAGAGTGAAGGTGTGACGCGGGTTTTGCTTGCATGGCGGTCGAAGGCGTCGACTGAGCAGCGGATTCAGGTCCGGTTAGACGACGATGTCAACATGCGGTGCGTCATCGTCATTCTCGGGCCGGGGCAGGTCATCACGCTCGCGACGCGGTCGGCCCTGCCGCGGATCGTCATCGCGGATAGTCCGGCCGCGTGCTTCCTCGCGTTCCGTGACTGTGGTTTGGTAGATATCCTTGGCTTTCTCGGTATCGCGTTCCTGCCTGAGCTGGGCGATTGCGGCCTCCCGCTGGGCAGTCTGCAGCATCTCCAGCGCCGTTTGCACCTGGGACAAGCTGAGAATGCCTTCGATCGGCCGAACCATCAGACTTCTCCTTGCCAGTCGCGGAGCAGGCCGCGCAGCCGGACCACCGCGCCGGAGTGGATCTGGCAGATCCGCGATTCGCTGAGATCGAGTACGTCGCCGATTTCCTTCAGCGACAGCTGGCGGCGGTAATAAAGGTCGAGCACGAGCCGTTCACGGTCCGGCAGCTGGTCGATGTTCTGGGCCAGGCAGCGGACGAAGTCGCGGCGCCGGGCTTCGTCTTCCGGTTCGTCGCGCATCCCGCGCAACTGAAATTCGCCTTCGCCTTCCTCCAGGTCGCGGAAAGATAGCACATTGAGCACGCTGATATCGGAAAGCGTCTGGCGGAATTCGGTCAGCTTCAGGCCCATGCGCTGGGCGACCTGCTCATCGCTGGGGGGCAGGCCCAGGTCCTGCTCCAGTTCCATTTCCACCTGGCCGATCTCGCGTGCCCGTTGGCGCAGGCTGCGCGGCGCCCAGTCCAGCTTGCGCAGGTAATCAACAATCGCACCGCGGATCCTGATTGAAGCGTAGGTTTCAAACTTGACCTGTTTGTTGGGGTCGTAGCGGTTGATTGCATCGATCAGGCCGATGCAGGCTTCACTGACCAGGTCATCGCGGTCCACACTGGCCGGCAGGTCCACCAGCAGGCGCTGCACCTGGTAATCGACCAGGTGGCGATAGGCGATCACGAGCTGCTCCAGCACCGGCTCACGTTGTCCCATGCCATACTGTTGCCACGGTGTCGCCAAGTTCTATCTGCTCCTTAGCCTAGCTTCCCTGCTCAGGCTCAACCGTATCGACGTCACTCGAGGGCGTTTCCTCAACCAGGCCCTGTTCCTCCAGCATCAGACGCTGCTGGTTCAGTAAATCCTCGTGCATCACTTGCACCCGTATGGCGACAACCTTGAACCAGACGTACGCCAACAGGTCTCCGGCGATATAAAACAGGATGGCCGCCAACCAGGGATAGAAGTGCAGTCCCGGGCGGCTGAGTTGTCCTTCGTAAAGCAACAATCCGTAGGTGGCGGCCAGGACCATGATGGCCAGCACCGCGCCGGTTAGGAAGCGGCTGCGCCGTTCCAGCCAGGCCAGTTGTTGTTTTACTCGCGAGTCCACTTCTTCCCTGAATTATAACCGAGCCCTGAACAGAATTATTGCGATTCGGTTAAAGCTCAACTTCGCCACGGCCAACAACCTTCACCGTGAATCTCAGCGTATCAAGGTCGACTTCAAATGTGCGACCGTGCGTCCCGCCGCAATCTTCGCGGTCAATTCGCAGGTTCAATTCTTTCAGGTGTTCTCGGACGGCTTCGGCATTACGCGTTCCGACGGCCAGCTTGGGGGCGTTTTGGCCCGCAAACGAGAACATTTCCGCGCCGCCGGCAAGTTTGACGATCAACCTTGATCTGATGGCGCCGGCTCGCATCACTTCTTCCAGCAACAGCGGCACGCCGGTATCGGCGAACTTGGCAGGGGTGGGTTTCTTGTCCCGGCTGACCGAGGAATGTGGCAGCATGACGTGGACCATTCCACCGACGTGGGTGACTTTGTCGACCAGCACCAGGCCGATGCATGAGCCGAGGCCGAGGGCCTGCAGCCGGTCACCGGGCTTGCCGATCTTGAGCTCCGCCATTCCCACTCGGAGTAAAGCCACGCGCGCTTAACCCCCAACACCCAGTGAGGATAGGATCGTCTGCAGCGCACCCGGCTCGGGCACGAAAACGCACAAGCCGTTGATGGTCTCGCTGCCGATGTGAAACTCAGTCTGCACGATCACCAGCTGTTCGGTGATTTCGTACATACTGGCGACGATGTAGGTCAGGATACTGCCGGCGAAATCGACGGCCACCGCGGGGACGGTCGGCAAGAGATTCAACCGCGTCAGATCAGACAGGCTTCGTAAAAAGCTGGAAGACAGGATATTGCCGATTTCTTGGATCGCTGACCGCGCCATCTCGTCTTCCATCACATCCAAGGGTGTTCCGGGCGCGATCAATTCGATCAAGCGGTGCGCGTCATCGGTCTGGTACGCGAGTACCAAATGGCCACGGGCCTCACCAACCACTTGCACATAGCTGGCCGCCACGGGGACTTCCTCGCCCCCCATCATTAAGGCGATATCCGCAACGTCCACGATATCAGCGCGGGGGACCGTAATGTTCACCGCGCTACTGACCATCTGGGACAGCGCCGTGGCGGCGTTTCCCATGCCGATGTTACTAATCTCGCGGATCGTATCGATCTGCAATTCCGTGAGTTTGTCCACCGACTCACCCATTGGATCCCTCCCGCACAAAGTTTCGCGAAAACTGCATACTAACTAGTCCTGGCCTTGCCGTCCTCCGCCAACAGCGGCGGCAGTCTGAGCAAAGAAATCAGCCGATTGCCCAGGCTTACGGTGCCCTCAATGAATTTGCTGCTATGTTGGTTGCCAATGCGGCTGGCCGTGTGGTTGATGTCCTCGACGGCCAGCTTGACGACATCCGTAACGCGCGTAACCAACAGGCCGGCTTCGTTGCCTTCCGACTCGACGACCATGATTGTCAGATGCTTGACTTCCTCGGCCTCCGGTTCGGTCAGGTTGAGCCGGCGGAACATGCTGAAGATCGGGATGATTTTGCCGCGCAGGTTGATGACACCGTCAATGTACTTGTTGGAGTTAGGGACTCTGGTTGTGCTGCGGTTGCGGATGATTTCCCGCACCGTACTGGCCATCAGTCCGTATTCCTGGCCGCACAGCTCGAAGACCACGAGCAGGTCAAAGGTGTTGTGTTGCGCATCTTCGACATGAACCAATGCTTGCTCTTGTGCTTTTGCCAGATCCATTTAAACCTCCGGGCTGCTTACGAGTAATCTCGGTTCAGGCGTTCCAGAATGGCGGTTGCCATTTTATCCAACGGCACTGTTTGATCGTGTAGGTTGTTTTCTACCACGCTCTTAGGCATACCATATATCAACGCCGTTTCTTTACTTTCAACTAGGATTTTACAGCCACGATTGCGCAGGGCCCGGCATCCGGCCGTGCCGTCGCGGCCCATTCCGGTCAGCACGACCCCCATCGCACGGTTGCCGAAGACGGAAGCGATAGTCTGGAACGTCACGTCCGCACAGGGCCGCAGGCCGCCGATCGGCGGATCCTTGGTCAGCCGGATGCACTCGTCACGCGTGACTTCGGTATGCACGCCACCAGGGGCAATCAGGCACAGACCGGCTTTTAGCTTGTCGCCGTCCTCGGCTTCCTTGACCCGGAATTCGCTGCTGCGGTCCAGCCGGTCGGCCAGCAGCTTCGTGAAGGTGGCCGGCATGTGCTGAACGATCAGCATGGCGGCCGGCATATCCTTGGGAATCTGCGGGATCAGGCTGGCCAGGGCCTTGGGGCCGCCGGTTGAGCTAGCCACGGCGACCAGCAGCAGGCTGCCTTTGTATGTGGTGAATCTTTCCGGGATAGCCAGGACTGCCGGGTGCAGATCCTTGGTCGGTGGCCGATGGACGATGCCCGGGCGGGGCATCGCGCACTGGGTGGCGCTTTCCAGAATTAGCAGCAGCTGGTTGCCAACCTGGTCGAATTCCAGGGATATCGCTCCGCCGGGCTTGGCGATGAAATCAACCGCACCGTACTCCAGGGCCTGCAGCGTTTCCCGGGCCCCGTCGGTCGTCAGGCTGGAGACCATCACCACCCGGCGCGGGTGCTTTTCCATGATGTTGCGCAGGCAGGTCAGGCCGTCCATCCCCGGCATCTGGATGTCGAGTGTCACCAACTGGATTTCGCGCTTGTGCTGTTCCAGTGTTTTTAAGGCATCATTTCCGTCACGGGCGGTTGCGACGACATAAAATTTCTCCGAATCATTGATTATTTGGGAGATTATTTTTCGCATGAACGCGCTGTCATCAACAACCAACACGCCCGTCTTTTCTGCCATAAATTCCGTCCTCACGCTTGGTTGGCGGCGGCTCGATGTTTCCCGGCATACGGAAACAGCCCCTGGCTCCGGTGGGTCGAAGCTTTCAAATTATCGCATAGAATTAAGTAGTCGGGCAAAGAAGCCTTCTCCGCGCCGCGGAACATCCATGCCGATTGTCTCCATAAACACAGTGGCGATGCGCCGTAGTTCACGTGAGATCGTGGATTGCGGCCGCGCCAGGAAGAACGGCGTGTGGGCCTTAACGCAGCTGCTGACATCCTCGTCACGGGGCAGGCTGCCCAGCCAATTCAGGTTCAGCCCCAGATAGCTGTGTGCGACCGTAGACAGCGACTTGAAGAACTTAGCGTCGTCGCCGCGCCGTTCAACCATATTCACGATCAGATGGAGCCCGCTCTGCAAGTTGCCCTGTTTGAGCGCTTTCATCAGGCCGTAAGCATCGACCATGGAGGTCGGTTCGGGCGTCGAGACGATGATGACATCGTCCGCCGCCAGGGCGAACCGCGTCACCAGCTGTCCGATACCGGCTGCCGTATCGATGACCAGTACATCGTGATCCCGCTCCAACGAGCGCAGCAATCCCAGCAGGCGCACGATATCCAATGCGTTCAAATTGGCTAGCTCCGGCAGACCCACGCCGCCGGGCAGAACGCTTAAGCCAAATGGCCCGTTAAGGATGATTTCCGGCAGTGTCACTTGTTGATTGAACACGTGCTGCAGCGTGTACTGCGGATTGAGTCCCAGCACTAGATCGACGTTGGCCAGGCCTAGGTCGCCGTCCAGGAGCAGCACTTTAGCCCCGCAATCACCCAGGGCCAGGCTGAGATTGACCGCCACGTTGGTCTTGCCAACGCCGCCCTTACCGCCCGTGACCGCCAGCACGCGGCACATCTGCTTGCCGTTGACGGCGCGGCGCGCCTGGTGCTGTTGAGCCGCGGACCGCAGGTTGTCGGCCTGGTCGTTCATCAGCTGATCCGCCCCTGCTCGATCCAGGTCTGGACGAATTTCAGGTTGGCCGTGCGGATATCCTCGGGGACGCTTTGGCCGATTGTGAAGTAGCTGATCGGCAACGGGCAGTGCTTGACCAGGTTGAACAGCGTTCCCAGGCTGCGCGTTTCGTCCAGCTTGGTGACGATGACATGGTCGTAGGAAAGAGGCTCGAAGTCCTGCAATAACATGCGCAGGTCATCGCCCTTGGTACTGGCGGAGATCACCAGGTGCACTTCGTCCGGCGGGTGCGCGTTGAAAATCTCGCGCAGCTGATAAATCTGCTTCGTATTCGTCGGCGCGCGCCCGGCCGTGTCGATCAGCACCAGGTCGTTTTGCCGGCGCTCGGTCAGCACCTGGTCGAATTCCTCGTGGCCAAAGACTATGTCGATTTCGATCCCCATGATCTCCGCATAGGTCCTGAGTTGCTCGGCGGCGGCGATGCGGTAGTTGTCCAGACTGACCAGGCAGACGCGCTTGCCATGCTGGAAGGCGAACTGGGCTGCCAGCTTGGCGATGGTCGTCGTCTTGCCGACGCCAGTGGCGCCGACCAGGGCCACGGCTTTGCCCGGCGGGGTGGAGCCCAGCTTGATCCCACCGCTGAGGAGTACGTTGCGGCAGATGTTATTGCCAATCGCCTTGAGCAGGCTGTCGCGATCGACCTCGGCCTGCTCGTCAAAACCGGCCAGCGCCGTGTTGATCAGGTCCAGGGCATCGAAAGCGCCGATGTTCCAGTCCAGCAAGCGGTCATAGACCTGTTTCTGTACATCCGGTAACGTCAGGCTCGGATCGAGCGCCACCGGATCAACCACGCTGCCTGGCGACATCGTGCGCCCAGACGAGGGTAGGTGCGAGACCGTATCGACCACGTCCAGCGGCTTGTAGCCGGGCAGGGTCATCACGTCGGGTTTGGCTGGGGCCGTATCGCGATCGGCGTCGGATTCCGTCGCCAACTGTTTGATGGTCAGCAGTTGGATCGTGTCGCGCAATTCGCTGATCGTGGCCCTTAGCTCGTGGATTTCCTCGGCGGTCGAATCGCCGTTCTGCCCGCTCGCGGCAATTGATTCCTTGATCGGGGGCAGCGGCGCTTGTTGGGGAATCGACTGAACGGGTTCCCTGGTCGGCTCAGGTTCCGCCATGGGTGGTTCCGCCGGAACCGGCGGGGCCACCCGCAGCGGCTGTTCGGCGTCGGCCATCCCCTGCGCGTCCGCATAGATCCTGGCTTCCGCCGACGGATGCGGCGGAACTGAGATCTCCGCGTCCGCGCTGATGTCGACATGCTGGGCGGCGGCAAGCTGTGCCTGTGGCTCAGGTTCCGGGTCGAGGGGGGCGGTGGTGGCAGGTTCCGTTGGCTTGGGGATCCGCACGGCGGCGGGTGTTACCGGCTTCTGGCCATCAACCTGCAGGATCGCGACCACCTCGATCATGCGCTCGCCACCGAATAGCCCGAGGAAACGCCGCCGCCGGAATTCGCGGGTTTCCAGCTCGGCGTCCGGGCCCATCTCTTCTTCGATGCGGGCAAGCAGCCTGTCGAGTTCGACGAGCGGGGCCTCATAGCGTTTGATGCGTGTTGCCATTGGCGGTTCCCTCTATCGACCTGCTTCTATTCCTCACCTTCCTTTTTCGTACCCTCTGGATCCATGATTGTAGCGATAGTTCTGATATCGATCTCGCCAACAATTTCACCATAGCTCAGCATGACCAGTCCCGGGAAGACCTTAGCCAGAATCTTCCGCAAATACGGGCGCACCCGCGGGCTGACCAGGAAAATCGGCGTCAGGCCCTTGGCGATCGCCGCCTGGACATGCCTGGTGCAGGAACCGACCAGTTCGCGCAGGTACTTCGGCGCTAGCACCGGAATGGTTCCCGTGGTGGTCTGCTGCAGGCTGCTGGCGACTCTTTCCTCTACGCGCGGATCGACCGTCAGCACCGTCAGCTTGCCTTCGTCGTCCAAGTAGTCGGCGATGATCTGGCGCCCCAGGTTGATCCGAACGTATTCCGTCAGGATCTCGGGATCCTTGCTTAAGCCGGCGTTGTCGCCCAGGGTTTCCAGGATCACCGGCAGGTTGCGGATGCTGACCTTTTCGCTCAACAACAGCTGTAGCACACGCTGGATATCGCCGACGCTGAGCTTGTCCGGCACGAGATCACTGACCACCGCGGGGTATTTGCCCTTGATCATATCGATCAGCTCCTGCACGGCCTGGCGGCTGAGCAGTTCCGCGGCATTGTTGCGGATCACTTCGGTCAGGTGGGTGGCGAGCACGGTGGCCGGATCGACGACGGTGAATCCCTCCGTTTCGGCGCGGGTCCGGTCTTCGGTGCTGATCCAGAGCGCGGACAAGCCGAAGGCGGGTTCCTGGACCTCGATACCCTCGATTTGTGTATCCGCACCCAGGGGATTCATCGCCAGGTAGCGGTCCAGCATCAACTCGCCTTTGGCGACGACGCTGCCCTTGATCTTGACGTGATACTCGCCGGGTTTGAGCACGATGTTATCGCGAATCCGCATCGGCGGCACGATGAAGCCCAGGCTGATCGCCACCTGCTTGCGAATATTGTTGACGCGCTCCAGCAGGTCGCCGCCCTGATTTTTATCAACCAGCGGGATCAACCCGTAGCCGATCTCCAACTCCAGCAGGTCGACGCTGAGCAGCTGTTCCAGGTTGCGCCGGGCTTCTTCCTCCGGTGACAGCCGTTCGACGGGCTCACCCGGCGCGCCCGGTCCACCCGCAGCACCCGGCAGCGCTCCTTCGGGCAGTCCGGCGACCTGGTCAGCCAATTCGCTGCGCCGCTGCGACCAGGCCAGGAAGCCCAATACCGCGCAGGAGCTCCAGATGAACAGCTTTGGCATGCCGGGCACCAGGCTGATCACGAACAAAAACGCGGCGCTAATCGCCAGCGCCCGCCACTGCGAAGTCAGCTGTGTGATCACGGACAGGCCGACGGTCTCGTCGGTAGCGGCCTTGGTGACCATGATGCCCGTGGCGGTGGAGATCAGCAGGGCCGGGATATTGGCGACCAATCCGTCACCCACCGTCAGGTTGGTGAATGTCGTCAGGGCTTCGCCGGCGGCCATGCCCTTTTGCAGCATGCCGACCGCGAAGCCGGCGCCGATGTTGACGATGATCAGGATGATGCCCGCCATCGCGTCACGTTGGACGAAGCGGCTGGCACCGTCCATTGCGCCGAAGTAGTCCGCTTCGCGCTCCAGCTGCCGCCGGCGCTGGCGGGCCTGCTCTTCATTGATGATCCCGGCGTTGAGATCGGCGTCGATGCTGATCTGCTTGCCGGGCAAGGCGTCCAGGGTGAAACGTGCCGCCACCTCACCGATGCGCTGGGCGCCGTAGGTGATAACAACAAAGTTGATCACCACGATGATGATGAAGATCACCAGCCCGACAACGGGATTGCTGCCGGTCACGAAGGTGGCGAAAGTGTTGATCACGTGGCCGGCGTTGGCGTTGCTGAGGATCGACCGCGTGGTGGCGACATTGAGAAACAGGCGGTAGATCGTGGTAAACAGAATGACCGTCGGGAAGATCGAAAAGTCCAGCGGGGCGCGGACGTACATCGTAGTCAGAATGATCAGGACGCCGGTGATCAGGCTGAAAATCACGAACAGGTCGAGGATGCCGGGCGCGAACGGGATAACCAGCATCAGCACCGCGGCCAGCACCAGGAAGGGAATCAGCGCCTCCATCTGCTCGCGCCTGAGCGTCAACCGCCCTAACAGGCCCAGTGCACCGGTGCTTGCCCGTTGTTGCTGAACAGCCATCCGTCTTTCCGCGTTAAATCAGGCGAACTACGTTCCAGCGCGGTCCGCATCGCAACAATACTCGTCTACAGCAACGTACCATAATTCGCGGCGCGTTGCTGCGCCCATTCACGCGCCGTAGGTCCGGCTGCGTTATCGCACCTTATTATTGCATACATTGTGGAAAACTATCCACAATATGTTGATAA
This sequence comes from bacterium, assembly GCA_016932385.1. Lineage (GTDB taxonomy): Bacteria > 4484-113 > 4484-113 > 4484-113 > JAFGCY01 > JAFGCY01. The sequence continues at coordinate 108,676 of JAFGCY010000095.1, forward strand.
GTGGAGTGCTGACGGCCGGGCTGGTTGAATTATCCAGTATCCAGCTCGCCGGGCTATTTGGTGTGGGGATTAATAGGCCAAAAAAGAGGCGCCGGTGGGTCCACTTCCACCGGCGCCCAGTCGCTGTGACGACCTATTATGTTCTACCCACAACAGCCTACTCGGCTGCTTTCTTCAACTCCTCGGAGAACTGCGAGAAGTCCATCGCCGCCAGCTGCTGATAGTACAGATGACGCTGCCGGACGACGCGCTCGCCGTCTGTCATGACCTGATCGTACTCATCCGGATACTCGCGCTTGAGGCGGCGGAAGCGGTTCTGGCCCTCGGCGAATTCACGGAAGGTGATCTTCGGCTGCGGGCTGTCGATCTGCAGCGGGTTCTTGCCCGCGGCCATCAGGCGCGGATCAAACCGGAAGTTGATCCAGTAGCCGCTGTCCTGGGCGGCCTTGCTCTGCGCCTGGGTGTTGCTCATATCGATACCGTGCGCGATGCACGGGGCGAAGCAGATGAACAGGGCCGGGCCCGGATACTGCTCGCCCTCGACGAAGGCCTTGACGGCCTGGGACGGATTGGCGCCCAGGTTGAGCGCCGCCACATACGCATGGCGATAGCTCATCGCCTGCAAGCCCAGGTCCTTCTTGGCCAGGCGCTTGCCGGCGCTGGCGAACTGGGCGATCGCGCCCAGCGGGGTGGCCTTGCTCTTCTGGCCGCCGGTGTTCGAGTAGACCTCGGTGTCGAGTACCAGGACGTTGATGTCGCTGTCCTGGGCGATGACGTGGTCCAGGCCGCCGTAACCGATGTCATAGGCCCAGCCGTCGCCGCCGACCGCCCAGACGCTCTTCTTGGTGAAGTAGGGCAGGTAGGCCTTGAGGTTGGCGATGTCTTCGTTGTCGCCGTTGCTGCTCTGCAGGATTTCGCCAAGCTCCATCGCCAGGGCCATGTTGGCGGTGATCGCGGATTCGTCGCTGTACTGCTCCTCGATCGTGGAGAACTTGCCCAGCCGGTCCTTGATCTCCGCCGGCAGCTTGCCGTCGGCGAGCAGGCGGTCGCGCAGGGCGAAGGCCTGATCGTGCAGCTGATCCACTGCCAGGCGCATGCCAAAGCCGAATTCGGCGTTGTCCTCGAACAGCGAGCTGGACCAGGCCGGACCGCAGCCGGTGACCTTGTCACGGGCGAACGGGCTGGTCGGTGCCGTGCCGCCCCAGATCGAGGAGCAGCCGGTGGCGTTGGCCTGCATCATCCGCTGGCCGACGATCTGCGTCACCATGCGGATGTAAGGCGTCTCACCGCAACCCGCGCAGGCGCCGCTGAACTGCAGCAGCGGCTGCTGGAACTGCAGCGCCTTGAAGGTGTGCTTGTAGAACTTGTGATCGGTAACCGGCAGGCGGCGGAACTCCAACTGCGTTTTACGCGCCTCCTCCAGCAGCTCTTCCTTGTGGACGAAGTTGAGCGCCCGACGGCCGGTCGGCTGCTTGTTTTCGTCCTTCTCGATGCCCAGGCAGCTGCTGATGCAGGCGCCGCAACCCGTACAGTCGTCGGGGTACAGCTGCACGCGGAAGCGGTCATCGGCCTCGGCCTGCTTATCCTTGAACGGCAGGGTTTCGTATGTATCGAGTTGGATGTCGCTTTCCTTGCTGATCTTCACGCGGATCGCCGCATGGGGGCAGGCCACCGCGCACATGTTGCACTGGATGCACAGCGCGGGTTCCCATTTCGGCAGCCGTACCGCGATGCTGCGCTTCTCGTACTTCGAGGTGTCGGTCGGGAAGGCGCCGTCCACCGGCATCTGGCTGACCTTGACGTCGTCGCCTTCCTGGGCGATGACTTTGTCGACCACGTCTTCCACAAAGCCGGCCAGTACGGGATCCTCCAGCACCTGCAGGCGCGTCTGCATCGGCGCGCTGACGGTGATCTTGTCCGGCACCGGGGCTTCCACTACCTGCTCGATGCCGGCCCGGAAGGCCTGCAGGTTGATGTCGACTACCTTCGGTCCCTTGGGGGTGAAGGTCTTGGTGATCGCGCCTTCGATGGCGTTTCGGTAAGTTTCCTCCGGCAGTACGTTGCTGAGCTTGAAGAACGCGCCCTGCATCGTGGTGTTGATGCGGCCCGGCAGGCCCAGCTTGTCTACGATCTCGTAAGCGTTGATGCAGTACAGCTTGAGCTCGTTTTCGAGGATCTGTTCCTGCATCATCTTCGGCATCGAGTTGAACAGGTCCGCGGGCTGGATGTAGGTGTTAACCAGGACGATGCCGCCCTTCTTGATGCCGCGCAACAGGTCGATCTTGCCGATAAAGCTCTCGGCGTGGATGCCGACGAAATCGGGGCGCGAGATCAGGTAGGTGCTCTTGATCGGGGCGTCGCTGAAGCGCAGGTGGCTGCAGGTCACGCCGCCGGCCTTCTTGGAGTCATAGACGAAAAAGCCCTGGGCGTACTTGTCGGTGTTGTCGCCGACGACCTTGATGTTGTTCTTGGAAGCGCCGACGGTACCGTCACTGCCCAGGCCCCAGAACTTGGCGCGGTAGCAGCTCGGGTCCTCGGTGTCGATAGTATCGTCGTAACTGATGCTCAGGTTCGTGACATCGTCATTGATGCCGACGGAGAAGCCGTGGAACGGATTCTCGCCACGGATATGTTTGAAGCAACCCTCGACCATCGCCGGCGTGAATTCCTTGCTGCTCAGGCCGTAGCGGCCGCCGATGATCAGCGGCATCGTCGGATACTTGCCCTCGCGCACCGCGGTGTTGACCACATCAACCACGTCCAGGTACAGCGGCTCGCCCGTCGCGCCCGGCGCCTTGGTGCGGTCCATGACCACGATGTGCTTGGCGGTCTTCGGCAGAACTTTGAGGAGGTGCTCGGCACTGAACGGCCGGTACAAGCGGACTTTGATCAAGCCGTACTTGGCATCCTGCTCACGGACGAAGTACTCCACCGCTTCCTCGGCGGCCTCGGCGCCCGAGCCCATGATGATCATCACGGTCTCGGCATCGGTGGCTCCGAAGTAATCAAACAGGTGGTAGCGACGGCCGGTCTGCTCGAACAGCCGGTCGTAAGCCTCTTCCATGATCGCGGGGCATTCGATGTAGTACTTGTTGACCGACTCGCGGCCCTGGAAGTAGATGTCCGGATTCTGGGCCGTACCACGCATCGTCGGGTTCTCGGGGCGCAGGGCCCGGGCGCGGATCGCGCGGACGTCGGCCTCGTCGATCATCGCACGCATCGCCTCCATCGGAACCTGGTCGATCTTCTGGATCTCGTGGCTCGTGCGGAAGCCGTCGAAGAACTGTACCATCGGCACGCGGCTCTTCATCGTGCAGCGTTGCGCGGCCAGGGCGTTGTCCATCACTTCCTGCGGGCTGCCGCTGGCCACCAGGCCGAAGCCCGTTTCGCGGACCGCGGCGATGTCGGAATGGTCGCCGAAAATCGAGAGCGCCTGGCAGCTGATCGAGCGTGCCGAGACATGGAACACGGTCGGGGCCAGTTCGCCGGCGATCTTGTACATGTTCGGGACCATCAGCAGCAAGCCCTGGCTGGCCGTGAAGGTGGTCGACAGCGCGCCGCCGGTCAGTGAGCCGTGGATCGCGCCCGAGGCGCCACCCTCGGACTGCAGCTCGGTGACGACCGGAATGCGGCCCCAGATGTTCGTGCGGCCCTGGGCGCTGTACTGGTCAGCCAGTTCACCCATTACGCTGGATGGGGTGATCGGGTAAATTGCGCATACCTCGTTTGTGGCATGCGCGGCGTATGCTGCCGACGTGTTACCGTCGAACATCACCTTCTTTGTGCTCATGTATGTACTCCTCTTCCATCTGGATAGGTTCGTTACACAGCCCACCGGATGACGCGACTCCGCCCGCGCGTTATGGCAGACTATTGCCCCACGTTTCAGACGTCTAAATTATCCCCCCCGCGCCCAGGGCTGTCAATCGTATTTCCGCATATCCGAATACGATAACGTATTGGGAATGAGTCTCAATAGGTGGGGGCTGCCGGTGCCCGGGCAGGTTCAAAATAGCTGTTGTGAGTCGTGGTTATTGCTCGACGTACTTGCTTCTGACGGCTTCCAGTTGGGCGATGCCGAACAGGGCGTCGTCCTTGGTCTTGTCATCCTGCGCCTGCTCGCTGAATGCAGCGATCGCCTGCAGGTATTGCGCCTGGCCATCATCGTCACCGGCTCGCCATTGGGCCAGGCCCAGATAGCCCGTGCCGAGGATCACCGGGAATGTACCGGCGGCGGAGATATCCGTTGCTAGACCGGCATTGGCGGCATCCTTTCGCGCTAAATCCAGGCTCTGCTGGAAACTGTCGATCGCCGCCTGTTTCTTGCCCAGGCAGAATTCGTGGATGCCCTTGAGCCACCAGGCCATCGACAGCGGTCCCGCGGGCTTTTTCAGTTGTTCGCGCCAGCGCAGGCATTCCTCTCCGGCTTGCGCGCCGCGCAGGAAATGACGTACCTCGCGCGGCTGGTCGTCACCGGGCCAGCAATCCGCCAGGTCGGCTCCCAGGTTGAAGCTGATTACGTTGGCGGCGTCGATCCGCTTGTCCCTGGTCTCCGGGTCCTTGGTGCCTTCGGATTGACGGATCAACTCCGCGATACCCGCGTCGGCGACCTCGATCAATGCGTCGAAACTCTTGCCCTGCCAGTCATCCATCGCCAGTCCCTGGCGGGCGAACATGAACAGCACGCGCCGTTCTAACTCGTCTTCGAACCCGAGAATAAATTCGCTAACGGCCTTACCTCCGCCGGCTTCCGCGGCCGCTTTCATCGCCGGCCAGTGCGCGTTGTAAAACGCCGCCTGTTCGTCGTAAGTCTGCATGGATTACCTGCCTTAATAGCTGAGATTCAGGATCAGCGGAGTGGCAACTATTCCACTACCTCATAGCGGTAACGGCGGGCGTAGCGTTGCTGCTGGACGCGGTTGTCGAACTCCGGATAGGCCGTGCCGAACTCGGGATAGAGCATGAAATTGAAGTGCTCGTCGCCGTCGCTCCAGACGAAAATACGGTCTTTGCCGTTGCGCGTCATGTCGTCGGCTTTCAGCACCGCAACCTCGTGCAACAGGTGCTCGTGCGCCTCGTCTTCCCAGTCGAATAAGCGGATTGCTTTCATGTGCCTTTCCTTCCGTTGCGTAGTAGTATATCAAGCAATCCAAGCCAGGTGGAACCCGGTGCTGCTGGCGCCGGTCGGAATGGCAGCCCGAACAGGCGGGAGTTGAAATGAGCAAAGATCCGTGGAAGCGCGCGCATGATTTGCAGCGGCTCAAGCAAAGCCAGTTGCCGCCGGCGCCGGTCAGCCGGCAACCGGGTTATGAACCGCTGCCGCGCCGCGGTGTAAGCACCGGCGTGATCGCGCTGATCATCATCCTGGTCGTTCTGGCTGCGGGCGCCGCCGTGCTGTACTTTACGCGGGAGATCTGGTATCCCAAGGTCGACGACAAGCTGCCGCCGGCGGTCGCCGAAGTCGTGGAGGAAGTTGCGCCGCTGCCCGAGCGCACGGTCGATTGGCACGCTGTCGACAAGGGGCTGGGCGCCGACCTGCGCCTGTTCGGCGACTACCTGGATTTCGTCGGCGTGACCGGTGACTGGGGGACGGAGGTCACGTTGATCGCGACCGGCGAAGGCCGCTGGCGCTTAAGCGCGCCGGGGCTGTTGATCTACGTCCACGACGGCATGATCTGGACCTACGAACTGGAGCTGGCCAAGATCTACGGCGACGAGCGCTGGCGGAAGTGGTGGCCAGAACTGGAAAAGGCCGGCCTGACGATGGACCTGACCTGGGAGGACGTGACGGGCGATCCCAATCCGCCGCGCGGGGCGACGGAGTACCCGATGCGCCGCGAGCCGGCTACGCGGCTCAAGGAAGGCTGGGCCTACCCCGTGTACATCCTGCACTTCAGCAACGGGCAGTTGGCCAGCGTGGAAGGCGGGATCGACTTCGGCGTGACCGAGCAGGCGGACGCACCCAAGTAGCCGGCAAGGCGAGTCCTGATCCGCGAAACTCTCGTTGCGGCTCTATTCAGCCGGCAGTACGGTCAGTGTGAAGGACCGGCTGTCCTCGTTGATGTAATTGCGGATGTTGGCTGAGCAGCTGTAAATCCCGGGTTCGCCGGGCATGATGGTGATTTTCCGGTTGTTGAACCGATCCCAAGAAAGGAAATAGCCGGCGCCGCCCAGGTCCCACTCGACTTTGTACGGCTCGGAAGTGTCGACCACCAGCTCAATGGTTGTCTCCTGGCCGCTGACCACCTCGTCCGGTGTTACGGTTTGGATAATCGGGCCCCGTTCCGGCCCGATGTGGATGTAGCCAAACCCGGTGCTGTACGGGTAATAGGTGACCACCGCGCAGTACAGCAGGCCCGACTCATCGCAACGCGACTTCAGATCTGCCTCGACAATGTAATTGCCCGGCATCTCGAACCAGTCCCAACATTGAGTGTTCATATTAGAGACGCCCAGCCACACGCCGGGCACTGTCTCGTCCTGGCCCACGATGCCGTCTCGGCCCAGCGAAACGTATTCATAGCCATCGTAATTGGATAGGTCGAATCCATAGATTGCGAAACCGCACTCAGGCGAGCCGGTGTCGGGATCCTGACCGGGATCGATGTAGATCATTGACTGATATGAGAACCTGTCAGTCACAAGCTGGGCGTACATCGGAAAATCAATCCCGCTGCCCATCAAGTATTCGTTGGCCACATAGCCCAGGCCGTACTCGTCCGGCCCTGAGAGCGGGAAAAGCGCGGCCAGTTTGGTCGGGTCGTCAGGGAACTGAACTTCGTTTTCGGCGGGAACGACTCCTTCATCTGTATTGCTAATGATGCCGGAGCCCTGGCAACCGCCCGCGATAACGAGCAGAATGGAGATAACCGCGAAAATCGAACCTAACCGGTAGACGTTCCGTAACATCTCATGCTCCCACAAACAATAATGCTAAAAACAATAAATCGAATCCGACAGACTCACATAATTCTAACGCAGGATTGCCGCGTTTGTACCGGCGTCAAATTACAATCACGGCACTGCTAAAAACTGATCGACCGATTGGGGCGGCGCGGGTATAATCAGGCATCATGCTCAACACAGGAGACAGGCGGCAGCGGCAAGCCCTGACACGGCGGGCGCGCGTCGCCCGGGCGGTCGTAGGCTGATCCACGCGCCGACCGATCCTTCCCGCAGACCGAGGCATCCGGCCCAGGCGTGGCTATAATGGGAAGCTGCAATTCCGGTGAGATGTGTTGAGTAATCATGGATTATCCAAAGCCGATCAAGAGCATTGACGAGTTGCCCCAACGGTACGAGGGCCTGGAGCGCGAACGCTACTGGCAGCAGTACTGGATGGCGTCGGGCGTCTACAACTACGACCCCGCCCGCCCGCGCGCGGAAGTCTTCAGCGTGGACACTCCGCCGCCGACGGTCTCCGGCGCGCTGCATATCGGCCACGTCTACAGCTATACGCAGACGGACTTCTCGGTGCGCTACCAGCGCATGGCCGGCAAGCACGTGTTCTATCCGTTCGGGTTCGACGACAACGGGCTGCCCTCCGAGCGGCTGGTCGAGCGCGTGACGGGTAAGCGCGCGCACGAAGTGGGCCGCGAGGAGTTCATCAAGCTGTGCAAACCGATCCTTGAGGACGCCGAGCAGCAGTTCAAGGACCTCTGGCAGAGCCTGGCGCTGTCCTGCGACTGGAGCCAGTTCTATACGACGATCGACGAGCGCAGCCGCGCGATCAGCCAGGCCAGCTTCATCGACCTCTATCACAAGGGCTATATCTACCGCAAGGAAGCGCCGACGATGTGGTGCTGGGCCGACCAGACCGCGATCGCCCAGGCCGAGATCGAGGACAAGGAGATCGCCGGCCACTTCCACGACATCACCTTCCACTTCGACGACGGCAGCGGCAACCTGACGCCGGTCACGATCGCCACGACGCGCCCGGAGCTGATTCCGGCCTGCGTGGCGGTGTTCGCCCATCCCGACGACGAGCGCTACAAGCACCTGTTCGGCAAGCAGGCGATCACGCCGCTGTTTGAAGTGGAGGTGCCGATCCTGCCCAGCGTGAAGGCCGATCCCGAGAAGGGCACCGGCATCCTGATGTGCTGCACCTTCGGCGATACCGACGACGTGGAGCACTGGGAGCAGTTCAACCTGCCGACGCGCGTGGTGGTGGACCGCGACGGCCGTATCTTCGATTTCACCGCGCGGTTCGTGCCGGCGGCGGAGCGCAACGCGATCCCCAAGGACCCGGCTGGTTACTGCGACGATTGCCGCCTGGACTTGGGCAACCGCTGGCCCAGCCGTAACCCAGAGAAGGCCGCCGGCTTGGCTGCCGAGATGGCCGGGCAGAAGATCAAGGCCGCCCGCACGTGGATCCGCGAGCAACTTGAAGTAGCGGGGTTGTTGACCAAGGTCGAGGACATCACGCACATCGTGCGCCATTCCGAGCGCGGCGGGGTGCCGATCGAGATCATCGTCACGCCGCAGTGGTACATCAAGCTGCTGGAGAACAAACAGGAGTTGATCGCCCAGGGGCGCAAGGTCAAGTGGCATCCCGAGTATATGTTCAAGCGCTTCGAGCACTGGGTGGAGGGGCTGAACCAGGACTGGTGCATCAGCCGCCAGCGCTACAACGGTGTGCCGTTCCCGGTGTGGTACGACGCCGACGGCGGCATCGTGCTCGCCAGTATCGACCAGCTGCCGGTCAACCCGCTGTCGGACCAACCGGCGGAGCTGCCATCTGGAGTGGTCGCTGACCAACTGGTTCCCGAGGCCGATGTGATGGACACATGGGCGACGAGCTCCGTGACGCCGCTGTTGAACACGCACCTGCGCATCGGCGCGGACAATCCGGAGATCCAGCAGCGGCACGACCGCATCTTCCCGTACGACCTGCGGCCGCAGGCGCACGACATCATCCGCACCTGGGCGTTCTACACGATCGCCAAGGCGTACTACCACTTCGGCGAGATCCCCTGGGAGCATATCGTGATCAGCGGACACGCCCAGGACGCCGGCCGCCAGAAGATCTCCAAGAGCAAGGGCCACGTGGTGACGCCGGCGCAGATGGTGGAGAAGTACACCGCCGACAACCTGCGCTACTGGGCGGCGGGCTGCAAGCTGGGCACGGACACGATCTACGACGAGAAGAACCTGACCGAGGGCAAGCGGCTGATCACCAAGATCTTCAACGCCACCAAGTTTGCGCTGAGGCACCTCATGGACTTCGATCCGGTAGGGGTCGCACTGGGTCGACCCGAGGGCGGCACAAGTTCCGCTCCTACATACGATATCGACGCGCTGCTCAAGCTGGTCACCTATCCGACGGACCGCTGGATGCTGGAACGGCTGAGAAAGACGATCGAGCGCGCCACCAAGGCCAACGCGGATTATGAGTTCGGCGATGCCAAGCAGGCCGCCGAGGACTTCTTCTGGGCGGATTTTTGCGACAACTACCTGGAGCTGTCCAAGGGCCGGCTGTACCGCGACGAGATCGCCGTGTCCGCGCACGCCGATCTGGCGGCTGACGAGATGCGGGTCTCGGCCCAGGCCGCGCTGTTCCTGGGCTTAAGCGCCGTGCTGAAGCTGTTCGCCCCGACCCTGCCGCACATCAGCGAGGAGTGCTGGAGCTGGTATCACGCGCAGTGCACGTCCGGTCGCAGCATCCACGAGGAGCCTTGGCCGCCTTGCGATAAGCCGGCGGGCGAGGAGCGCGATTATAAAGACGGGCAGTTGTTGGTAGAGGTAGTGGCCGCGGTGCGCAAGTGGCACTCCGAGCACAACGTGTCGGTGAAGAAGCAGAAGCACCTGATCACGATTCGCGGACTGGCTGTCAGCGCGGACGACACGCCGGAAGCCTGGGCCAAGCGCGTCGGCGCTGACCTGCTGGCGACCTGCAACACCTCCGCCGTGGAGTTCGCGCCGGCCGAGCCGGTGGCGGACGACGCCAAGCCGGCGGTCACCGTCGAGTGCGAGCTGGCCGAGGAAGCGGAGGAGTAGCCGGTTCCTCTCAGAAGGCGATCTCTGACTAGCAGTGGGGCGGGCTTTCATCCTGCCACCATTAAATGTCGTAGTCACGCCGAAGCGTGACTGCGCCACTGCATAGCTAGAGTCCAAATGTGAGAGGAATCCTTGCGCTATTCGTTCACACAAGCAGGGGCGCTTGTCCTGCTGGATCAGGATGGACGAATTACGGTGCCGAGATTTCGATCGGCAGGCTGTCGGCGAAGAGGATCCGGTCCTCGATATCCTGAAGCAGGCACCGGATCACAAATACGCTGTCCTGCCCGGGCTGCAGTTCATAGCGGTGGCAGGCGGACAGGAACCGGGTTGAACCGTCGGTTTCTCCGAGTTGCAGCGTGCCGTCGCGGAACGCCCAGGCGCAATACCGCGGCAATCTCAGGTTGACCGGCGTGCTGGGCACGATCTCAAGGCGCAGGGCGACCTCCGCAAAGCTTCCGGATTCATCGGTTGTCGCCGTGAGAATATAGTGCTCTTTCTTCTCATCAAGCGGCGCATCAACTTTGATTGCGATCATGTACGGCATACCGCCGATCTCGCCCGGCTCGGGAGCGTTCTCCGGATCGTTGGCCCATGCCGGCGGAGTGAGATAGGGCTGGTTCCAGAAGGGATTGGCCAGGAGCTCCTGCCAATACGGAGGCAGGTTGCCGAGATCCTGTTCGGTGATCAGCATCGCCGTTTGCGATGAGGGATCAGCCGGCTCCGGCGAAGGTGTATCCGGCACCGTGTGACCGGCTGCATTGGATCCGGCGTGATTTGTGCCGTGATCCGGTTTTGTAGCTGGCGTTGGTTTGTTCAGCATGTATGTGAGGTAAACGCCAAGAGCTAAAAATAAAGCTGCGCCAAAGATGAGCAGGACAGTCTGAGTTTTCATACCTGCCTCTCGCAGATGCAGATCGCCACGGCGCATTCGCGGTCGTGGGTCAGGCTCAGGTGGACGCGGCGGTCACCGAGCTGCGCGCGGATTTCATCCGTCAGCACGTAATACGGCTCGCCGGACTCCTTCTGCGCCACGGAGACGCGCTGGCGGTCGTACCAGATCTGGGTGGCCTTGAAGAACGCCTCGCGCGCGGCGAAGCAGGCCGCCAGGTGCTCGTAGGGCGCGCGGGTGCGCTGGGCCGCCCGGTCGCGCTCCAGGCGTGTGAACATCTTCTCGGCAAAGCGCGGGTTATTCTCGCATTTCTCCCGGACGCGCGCGATCTCGATGCTGTCGATACCGATGCCGGTGATCATGCGGCGATTGTAGCCGACCGCGCTAGAGGATGTCCTTGGTTTTCATCACCAGGTACGTGCAGAAGGCGGTGACGAAACTCAGCAGGATGAACCCGCCGACGCAGCCCACGGCGAAAATCTCGCGGAAGTTCATGATCTCGCCGCTCTTCGCCAGCTGTTTGGAGTGCTCGCGTTTTCGAAACAGGTAATGCAACTGGAACAGGAAGACGATGAACCAGACCAGCCAGATCTCGATCAGCGGATGGGGAAAGCTGTAGAAGATCCTCACGATTAACGGTGCGGCTGCCAACACGCGTTGATTATATCCGCGCGGCGGCGCGGCTAGTTATCCGCGACGCAGACCAGCGGCTCGATCGCCGCCAACTTGGCCTCGCCGATGCCGTCCACCTTGAGCAGGTCCTTGACGCGCTTGAAATCGCCATGTTGCTCGCGGTATGCCACGATGCGCTCGGCCAGCACCTCGCCGATTCCCGGCAGCGTTGTCAACTCATTCCGGCTGGCGGAGTTAATGTCCAGCTTCACGGCTTGCTTTGTGGAATGCGCCGGCGGATCGGTGTGGCGGTCGGTGGATTCTTTTTTCGCATGTTGGCGGTCACGTTCGGCGCGGTCGGCTGAGCCCGCTGGCTGCTCGGTTTCCTTCGCCGCGGCTTGCCCGTCATCGCCGGCTTGGGCCGCAGCGTTGGTGTCCCAGGGGCGGATTGGAACACGGGCCGCAAGCGTGTGCCAGCGGATGCCGAGGATCACCACACAGATGACCAGAAAGAACAGGATCAGCCCCGTGATGTACCACTTGTCACGCATCCTGACACGATTATGCCATATGGTGATAATGCTTGTTAATCGAAGCTAGTCCGTTCGCTCTGCGGCGTCCAGTGCCTCGATTTTCACGGTGCCGTGGGTGCGGTCGGTCAGCGCCGACTGGAGCGCTTCCGCCTGTTCCTCCGGTACGCGGAGTTCGTGGCGCACCACGTCGGCGAACTCCTCGTTGTCAAGTTGTACCTCGAACTCCGGATAGAGGCGCTTGATTGTCTCGACGTGGCAGTAGTCCAGCGTGACGGCCAGCCGTTGCCAACTGATGCGCTCGGTGCGCTCTGCGGCGTTGACGGCCAGTTTCACCGCGCCGGCGTAGGCGCGCACCAGCCCGCCCTTGCCCAGCTTGATCCCGCCGAAGTAGCGCGTCACGACCACCGCCAGGTCGCCCAGGCCGCAGGTGAGCAGCACGTTGAGCATCGGCCGGCCGGCGGTGCCGTGCGGTTCGCCGTCGTCGCTAAGGCCGATATGCGCCGTCGAGCCCGGTTCGCCGATCAGAAACGCGGAGCAATTATGCGTGGCGTCGGGGAATTCGGCGCTGATCCGTGCGATGAACTCGCGCGCGGCGTCGATGCTGTCTACCGGCGCCAGGGTGGCGATAAAACGGCTGCGCTGGATCACGTCCTCGACTCGGACCTCGCCGGCGGGCACGGGATAGCGCGATTTAGCCACGCCTATCTTGTAGCACACGTCTTGGCGCAGCGCGGGGCGATTGTGTTAAAGTAAGCGCCGCCAAGGAGGCTTGGGAGAGATGGGCGTACTACTCGCAGTATCACCGGTTGTCGTCATTTTGCTGTTGATGACCGTCTTTAAACGCACCGCCGACGTCGCGGGCGCGATCGGCTGGATCTACACGGCGCTGATTGCCTGGGCGTTCTTCGGCACGGACTGGCCCGTGATCCTGATCGCCTCGCTGGCCGGCCTGGTGGCGAGCTTCCCGATCAGCCTGATGGTGATCACCTCGATCTTCCAGATCAACGTGATGGAGGAGGCCGGCGCGATCAAGCGACTCGTCGTGTTCATGAAAACGCTGGCCAGCGAGAACCGCGCGGTGCAGGTGATGCTGATCAATGTCGGCATCGGCACGCTGCTGGCGGCGCTGGGCGCGACGCCGGTTTCGATCCTGCCGCCGATCATGCTCTCCCTGGGCTACTCAGCCTTCGTCGCCATCGCCCTGCCGGCGATCGGCTATGACGCGCTATGCACTTACGCCCTGTTGGGCGTACCGGTGGTGGTGTTCGCCGATGTGGTATCGCGGATCACCGGCCAGACCATGAGCCCGGCCGAGGTGGGCCTGTTCTTCGCGCAGTACATGCCGGTCGTGACCTCGCTGATCGCCTTGTCGATGCTCTGGCTGACCGGCGGCTGGGCCGAGGTTCGCCGCGGCTGGCCCGCGGCCGTCGTTACCGGCCTGGTGGCGGGTTTCACCGCCATCGGCATGAACTACGCCGGCCTGCCGACGCTGACCGGCGTGGTTGCCGGCGTGATGGTTGTCGGCGCCATGCTGCTCTATCTCAAGCTCTCCGGTAAGAAGCTGATCGAGCGCGCCAAGCTCGACGACGCGGACAAACAGCAGGAACGCAAGATGGGCATCGCGCTGGCGGTGCTGCCCTGGATCCTGCTGGTCGCTTTCTCGATCCTGACCAACTTCAAGGCAATCGGCGTCTACGAGGTGCTATTTACCAAGATCTCGATGCCGGTTTCCATCATCCCCGGCGCTAAGCCGGAAGTACTGCGGATGCTCTGGCATGCCTATACCTGGGTGCTGATCGCGACGCTGATCGCGATCCCGTTCTACAAGATGGGCAAGGACAAATTCGGCGCGGCGTTGAGGAAGACCGCGCGCCGCGTGCCTCGGCCGGCCTTCGCTGCCGGAATCTATTTCGCCATCGCCTATGTGCTGAACCATTCCGGCAAGGTGGTCGGCGTTGCCGGCTGGGCGCCGAGTAACACAGGCGCGAACATGGTGAAGGTGGTCGCCGACGCCTCCGCCAACGCCTTCCAGGGGGCTTACGCCGGCGTGGCGGCGTTCCTTGGCCTGCTCGGCGGCTTCATCAGCGGCTCCGAGACATCCAGCATCGTGATGTTGTCCAAGCTGCACTTCGACACGGTCGACGTGATCTACGCCACGGCGGGGGATGAGCGCATCCGCGCGATTGCGCTATTGGTCGCCGCGGTCAGCGGCATCGGCGGCGGACTGGCCAGCGTGATCAGCCCGGCCAAGCTGCAGAACGCCGCGGCGGTGATCGACCAGATCGGCATGGAAAGCAAGGTGATCAAGAGCACCGTGGTGATCAGCCTGATCATGACCAGCGTCGCCGCCCTGCTGACGTTCGTCTTCCTGAGCTGGCTGAAGTAATAGGCGCAACCTGTAAGCATGCTGCTGGGCCAGCCCGGTTCCATCAGATAAACTAGTACGATCCGTATCGCGCATGCAGGTGAGGTGGATTGATGCGTTCGTTGATCGTCTTCTGTTTGGTAACTGTGGCTCTCTTCTGCGCCCTGCCGGCCCAGGCGGCCCGCGAGGTCAAGAACATCTCGACGCCGGCCATCAGCGCCGACGGGCAGACCATGTTTTTCAGCCTGTGGGGCGACATCTGGAGCGCCCCGCGCGACGGCGCGGAGCCGGCGCGCCGGCTGACGGACAACGTCGCGCTGGAGAGCCGGCCGATCCTGTCCCCCGACGGCAAGCAGATTGCCTTTCTCTCGGACCGTTACGGCAGCTTCGATATATTCGTGATGCCCGTCGAGGGCGGGCCCGCCACGCGGCTGACCTTCGACGACGGTCCGGACCAGCACTACGCCTGGAAGCCCGACGGCACGGCGGTGCTGGCCTACATCAAGCGCCAGGACCTGTGGGCTTACAGCGGCTACGAGATCAGACTGGACGGCAGCGAACCGGTCCGCGTGACCAGCTGGGATTACGACCACCACGTGCACGTCAACTACCTGGGCGATGACCAGCACTTCATCTACAGCCGCGGCCCCGCCGACTGGGCGCAGAAACGCTACCACGGCTCGCGCAACTACAACCTGTGGTCGTATGACGCCACGACCGGCCGCCACACCCGCCTGACCGACTACGACGGCAAGGACTGCTGGCCGCAACCCAGCCCCGACGGCAGCTTGGTGTATTTCGTTTCCGACCGCGACGGCACCGAGAACCTCTGGCGCCTGGAGATCGCCAGCGGGAACCTGAAGCAGCTGACGCATTTCAAAGGTGACGGCCCGCGCTGGCCGCGCATCAGCAGCGACGGCGATGAGATCGCCTGCGACGTGTTCGGCGAACTGTATATCGTGCCGACCGGCGGGGGTACGCCGGAGCAGGTCAAGGTGACGATCGCCGACGACTTCAAGCACGAGATGGTGTCCACGCAGGATGTGACCAACAACGTCAGCGAATACGCGGTTTCACCTAATGGCAAATACATCGCCGTCATTGTTTACGGCGACATCTTCCTGCAGAAAAACCCCGACAGCTATGACGAGGACGCCAAGCCGGACCAGGATCTGGACCGCACGCGCGCCCTGGTCACCGGTCCCGGCCGCGAGTTTGACCTCAACTGGCATCCGGATTCGACCAAGCTTGCCTACGCCTCGGACCGCGAGGGCCAGTACGAAATCTACGTGCTGGACCTGGTCGAGTTGAAGGAGACGCGGATCACCAACCGGCCGGTCGAGGATGTCTGGCCGCAGTTCGCGCCCAAGGGCAACCGCATCGCCTACTACTCGGGCAACCGCGAAATCCGCCTGTATGACCTGGACAGCGGCGAGGACAGCCTGCTGGTGGAAGGCACGATGAAGTGGGGGCCCTGGCCGCAAGGCTTCACCTGGGCTCCCGACGGCTACTGGTTCGCGTACGCCGACGACCTGCTGGACTACCAGCAGGAGTTGTACTTGATGAACATCGAGGACCGCGAGCCCTACGATCTGAGCAAGGCGATGGACTGGAACGGTTCGGCGATCTTCTCGCCGGACGGCAAGTATGTGGCCTATACGCACAGCAATGACATCGGTGCCGACATCATGCTGATCGAGCTCAATCCCGCGGAGCCGACCTACGACCTGGACCTGCTGTTCCCCGAAGACCTGCCCGAGGATGAAGCTGCCGCCGACGAGGACGAGACGGCGGAAGAAGATGCTGCGGCGGACGAGGACGGCGCCGCGGACGAGGAGAAAGCGGAAGAAGAAGACGAGGAGGAGAGCGCCAAGGCCGGGCCGTATGGCGATCTGGAACCGCTGACCATCGATCTGGAGCGGATTCACCTGCGCGCCGAGTCGGTGACCGGATTCAACGGCAATGCCGGCTCGCTAGCGTTCGATCCCGAAAGCAAATACATCCTCTTTGAGTCGGACCATACGGGCGAGGGTGAATGGTGGACGATTACCCTTGAGGACCGCGATCCCACCCGGCTGGACGGTGCCGACCGGCTATCCAGCCCGCAGTTTGGCGCGGACGGCAAGAAGCTGTATTACCTGGACCGCGATCGCGTCGGTTACTTCGAAATGAATGGCGGCGGACGCAGCACCGGCAGCGGCGGTCTGCGGATGGTCAGCCGCCTGGACTACGACCAGTACACCATTTGGGAGCAGATCCTCAAGGAAGGCTGGCGCGTGCTGGACCAGTCGTTCTACGATCCCGAGATGGGAGGGGTGGACTGGGACGAGGTGCTCGAACGCTATCTGCCACGCGTCCGCGAACTGGCCACGGTCTACGAGTACGGCACGCTCTACCGCGAGATGCTCGGTGAACTCGGCCGCAGCCATCTAGGCTACTGGGGCTATGGTGATGAGCGCGAGGGACCGGCGGATACCACCGGCGACCTGGGCGTCTACTGGGATGAGTCTTACGACGGGCCGGGCTGGCGCGTGACGCGGGTGATCCCCGACGGACCGGCGACGGTGCCGGGCGCGAAGCTGTATCCGGGCGACGTCGTGCTGGCGATCGACGATGTGGAGATCGCCGCCGACGAGAATCATTACAAACGCCTGATGAACCTCAACGGCCAGCCACTGAAAGTGCTGGTGCAAAACGGCGCGGAAGCGCTCTCGGTGCTGGCCGGCGAAGCCGAGGAGGCCGAGGACACGGAGCCCGTGGGTGAAACGCGCGAGATCAAGATCATGCCCGTCAGCCAGGCTTCGTTGGAGCAGGCCCGTTACGACCTGTGGGTAGAGGATATGCGCCAGACCGTCTATGACCTGAGCGACGGCCGGATCGGCTACCAGCATATTCAGCGGATGTATGAAGATTCGGCGGAGCAATTCCGCCGCGAGCTGTTCACGGAGAGCTACGGCAAGGATGCGCTGATCATCGACGTACGCTTCAACGGCGGCGGGCATACCGCGGTCGATGTGATGGATATCCTGACCGAACGGCCGGCCTACCTACGGGCGCGGCGCGACGATCCGGCGATGAAGTACGGCCGGCAATACGTCTGGCAGGGCCCGATCGTGGTGTTGACCAACGCCTACAGCTTCTCCAACGCGGAGATCTTCGCGCACATCATGAAGGACCTGGGCCTGGCGACGATCATCGGGGAGGCGACGCCGGGCGGCGTGATCAGTACCAGCTCGATGACGATGCTCGACGGCTCGGGCCTGGGCATTCCCAGCGGCGGCAACTGGCGCCTGAGCGGCGAAGACATGGAAGGGCCGGGCGCCGGCGTCATACCGGATATCGAGGTGCTGATCGATCCGCACGCGCTGGCGGAAGGTCACGACAACCAGCTGGAAGCGGCGGTGGAGTACCTGCTGGAGCAGCTCTAGCAGATCACGACAACCAGCCGCATTCGCGTCTTGTGGGCCTGCTATTGGTCGATCCGCAGCGCCGTCTCGCGGTTGAGCAGGCCGTAGCCTTCCAGCTTGAGCTGGATTGCTTCGTCCTCGGCGAGAAAACGCAAGAGATCCATGACGCCGGGATCGCCGCTGTGCCCCGTGGTGGCGGCGGCGCTGTAGCGAATATCCTCGTGCGTGCGTTCGCTGACCATCGTCATGACTTCCAGTCCACCCGACTGGACGACCTGCGAGGCCATCACAATCCCGACGACCTTTTCCTCGGAGAGCAAGCTGCCAACGAGTTCGGCTGTGCTGTCGACCAATTTCAGCCGGCTTTCCACGCGGCTGAAGCAGCCCTCCGAAATCAGGGCCTGCTCGCCATAGTATCCAACGGTGGTTTGCGGCGAACCGAGCAGCAGGTGCGTAAAGGGCGCCTTGTAGATATCGTAAAGGGAACCGGTGGCGAACAGGCCGTCCTTGATCTGCGCCAGGACCAGCACATCGCCGGCGAATGTACGCAAGGTGGCCTCTTCGATCTGCCCACGCTCGATGAGCTGGTCGCGGACCTGGGTGTCGGCGAAGAGCACCACTGCCGGCAACTCCGGGGGAGAGTCGGCGGTAATCGCCGTCAGCATGACACCGCGTTCCTTATACTCCACCCGCCAGCCGCCGGCATACTGCGCCTTGAAGTCCTCGCTCAGCGCTGTCAGTGGCTCTGCCAGCAGCACCTCCGCCCAGACCGTGACCGCGCCGCCGGCGAGGCTTGCCGTTCCAGGAGCGGTGTCCGTGGATGTTGAAGCAGCCGGCTGGCTGGCCGGCGTATTGTCGCCGGGTTCGGCCTGCGGGCAGGCAGCCAGCAACGCGCTGAGGACGATCAAAACGAGCCAACGGAAGTGTCGCATGGTAACAGTGTAATACCCGTTGCGGCGAAGATTACTTCGGCGCGCCGTAAGGCTCGGGACCGACCAGCACATCGCGGTCAAGCCCGTAGATCGCCCAGGCAGTCTGGTGCTCCGGCAGCAGTTCCCGGACCGCGCGGCAGTACCAACTCAGTTGAGCTTGGTACCGCGTGGTCAATGCCGCTGCGTCAGCGTTGCGGTCCGTCTTGAAGTCCAATACTACCGTCCGGTCGGTAGTGACGATCAGCAGGTCGATTACACCCTGCACGTAGACGCTGTCAATTGCGTTTACCAGTTCCGCCTCAGGCGGATTGAAGCCGGCGGCCTGCAACTGGGCCAGCAGGTCTGCGTCTCGTCCGGCCAGTAACATCGCGACTGGTAACTCCTGGTAGAGCTGCGCCGTCGTGCTGCTGAGTTCACTGAGCCGCTCCGTCAGACGGGCAACGCTTGCCATGTTGATCCGGGAAGCGGCGGCCTGCACCAGCTGGCCGGTGCTGGTCAGCTCTGAAACCAGGCTGGCTAATTCATCAGGTTCCCACGACCTGGACAGGTCCAGGGCGGCGATCAGGCGGTGCGTTGCGGTGCCGATTTGTGCGGCCGAAGGTTCTGCTTCCCGGTCTTGCTCAGCGAGGAAGCGCGGCTGCACCGGCAGCGGTTCGGCCGCTACAGGCAGCCGGAATTCGTCAGCTGAAGCATCCGCCGGTTGCGGCCGGCGATGAGCCAGCTTCGTCACAGTCACCTTGGCTGGTAACCGTGGCCGCGAACCTAGTTCCGCTTGGCGGATGGCATCGCGCCAGGCAGCCTGGAATGTTGCCGGATCCGGCACCGGCTTGGCGTTGCCGGCGGCATTCGCGCCGCCAATAGTGCGCAGATCCGCGGTGTGCAGCTGCACGTGCCAGCTGTTTTTATCACCGCATGTGGCTTGGCCGGAACCGTCACGAGCGGCTTCGATCCCCGCGTGGAGTTGCGGGGCGACCCAGTCCAGCCAGCAGCGCGCCTGGTTGCCGGCATGCTGTCGCCGGGGGTTGTCCAGCTGCGCGGCGGACAGCGCACCGACCAGCAGCAGGCGCTCACGCGCGCGGGTCAGGGCCACGTACAGAATGCGCAGTTCCTCGGCCACCAGGTCGCGCTGGCGTTCGCGGCGGCACAACTCGCGGCTGAGTGTGTTGCTGCGGCGCGGCGGATCATCAGCCCGGGCCTCCGCCGGCCAGTAATAGTGGCGGCCGCCCAGACCCGCCGCCCGATGCCAGAGCACGTCGCCGCCCAGGTCCTGCGTGTTGAAGCGCTTGTCCAGGTCCGGCACGATCACGATCGGGAACTCCAGCCCCTTGGCCTGGTGCACCGTCATCACGCGTACGACGTTCTGCGCTTCAGTTAAAAGCGGCGCTTCGCCCAGGTCGCCGGCAGCGCGCCGATTCAGCTCCAGGCTCCGCAGGAAGCGCGACAAGCCTTGGCGCTCGTAGCGGTTGGCCTGGCGCGCCAGGTCGTGCAGGCGGTAGAGATTGGCGATGCGTTGCTCGCCGTTGGGCTGGGCCGCGGCGGCAATCAACAGCCCGGTCTCGGTGTACAGCCGCCAGAGCAACTCGGCCACGCCTAGCGTTCGGGCCGCCTGGCGCCATTCCGTCAGCTCAGCAGTAAAGCGCCTTACACGTTCGGCCAGACTTGCGTCCAATCCATTGGCCCGGAACCATTGCAGGCGTTGCCAGAGATCCGGCGCAGGATCGTCCGGCGCATCCTCCGGTGCCTTGGCCCGGGCGACGGCGAGTATCTCGGCGGAGGACAATCCCACCGCGGGACCGGTCAGGACGGCGGCCAGCGGGATGTCCTGGCGCGGATTGTCGATTACCCGCAGCAGTGCCAGCGCGTCGGCGATCTCCGGCCGTTCGTAGAATCCGCTGCGACCGGGGGCGTAGATCGGCACGCCGCGCGCGGCGCAAGTGGCCAGGAGCGTTTCGATGCGGTTGGCAGTCGAGCGCATCAGGATCACGATGTCGCGCCAGTCAGCCGGGCGCAGATTGCCGTCGCGGTCGCGGATCGGCCGCTCGGCGTCGCCATTGAGGCCGAGGATCAACTCCGCCACCCGGGCGTAGACGCGGTCCAGGCGCAGCGGCTTTTCCGCTTCGTCGCCGGCATCCTCATCCGCCGGCTGTTCCTGGGCGTCGGCGGCGATCAGGTGCAGTTCGGCCGCCGGTTCCGATCCGGCGAAAGCGGATGATTCCTCCGCGGGGCGGCCGGGCAATAGCAGGTGCTTTGTGTAGTCCTCGCCGCCGAGTTCAGGGGTCAACAAACCGGTGAAGATCCGGTTGATCGCGGTCAGCAGCTGCGGGTGGCTGCGGAAGTTGGCCTGCAGCTTGATCACGCGCCCCGTACCGTCCGTCAGTCCCGCGAGTTCCTCGCGCTTGGTGACGAACAGCTCCGGCACGGCCAGCCGAAAGGCGTAGATGCTTTGCTTGAGGTCGCCGACGAAGAAGCGCGGCCGGCCGCGCTCGGTCTCCGGCGCCGCCTCGCGCGTGACGAGGTCGATGATCGCTTCCTGGATCTCGTTTGTATCCTGGTGCTCGTCGACCAGCACGCCCTCGAATCGCCGGCGCAGTTCCAGCGCAACCAACGAAGGAGCCAACGCGCTGTGATCGTCGCGGATGAAGGTGTCGTCACCGGCCGCCAGCAGGCGCAGGGCGAATTGCTGCATGTCATTGAAATCCGCCACAAGCCGGCGGCGCTTGTAATCCTGGTAGTGGCGTTCGAAGTCACGTGCCAGCCGCCAGAGCGCAGCGATCAACTCGCGCGTTTCGTTTTCCAGCTGAGCCGTTTCGGCCCAGGCACGGCTGAACAGGTTCTGCCAGGCTTGCAGCTCTGATTTACTGACGGCGATCGCATCCTCGGCGGCGATCCGCTCGTACCAGGGATCGTCCTTGTCGATGTCGCGCCGGTAGGCTTCTCGGAGTGCCGGCTTATACTTGATGTCGTCCTGCTTGGCGGCTAGCCCCGTCGCCAGTAGCGTACCCAATTCGTCCCAGTTTTCCTCCTGGTGGAGTTGCTGCCAATACTCTGCCCGGCGCTGCGCCAGTTTCAGGTATTCCGCAGCGGGATGGGCGGCGGCCAGCAGTTGGGCCAGCTCAGCATCTGCCGCGCGCAAACCATCGAGCCAATACCTGAATTGCGCTACTACGACGGCGACCAGCGGGTGGGTGAAGTCGCAATAGCTCGGATCCAGCTCCGGCCACTCACAGGTTGCCTGGAACCAGGCTTCGGGATCGGGCTGCGCGCGGCGGAATTCCAGAACTTCAAGCAGCAGCCTGCGCAGTCCGCTGGCGCGACGCGCGCGTGACAGGTCGTCCGGGCCGACGCCGTCGCTGCCGCCCCAGGCCATCGCCAGCCGGGTCAGCCGCGGATCGTCGGGACGCGCCAGTTGGCGGTCCAGAAACCGCGTGGCCAGGTCGTGGCGGATCAGCCGCGCCTCGTCTTCATCGAGTATCCGGTTGTACTCCAGACCGCGCAGGTGACCATAGCGCCGCACGATTTCGCCGCAGAAGCCGTGGAACGTGCTGATCTGCGCGCGGGGCAGGCTGGCCAGCTGTTCACGGACCAGCTGCGGATCGGCGCCTGTACCGGCGGGCCGGTCGAGCTCCGTTGCCAAGGCCGTGGCCAGACGCGCACGCAGCTCCGCCGCTGCAGCGTTGGTGAAGGTGACCACCAGCAAGCGGGTCAGCGGGATGGCCCGGCCGGTGTCGTAGGCCTCCGCTCCCGCGGCGTTCGTGAACTGGCCCAGGGCCAGCCGGCGGACGCGCTCGATCAGCACGGCGGTCTTGCCGGAGCCGGCGGCGGCGCTGACCAGCACCTCGGCCTGGCGCTCCGTAATCGCGGCCAGCTGCTCGGGGGTCCAGCGCGGGGTGCTCATGGCTTGGCCTCCCCGGCCAGGCCGGCGGAACCAGGGAACACCTCGCCCGCCGCCAGGGCGTCACGCAACTGGGCTGAACCACCTTCCGGCGTCGTTCGGTACTGCCAGCCGGCCAGCGGATCGAACCGGCAGACGGGCCGGTAGTCGCAGTAACCGCAGGCCGTCCATTGCTGTTCCTGTATTGCCAGCAGGGGCCAGGGCGCGATCTCGCCGCTTGCCAGGCGCGTGGCCAGCTCGGCGATGACCCGGCGCGTCTCCGCCAGCACGTGCGGCAGCAGGCCGGCGAGCTTCGCTTGATCGGCGGGACGCTTAAGCTCTGGCGGTACGCGCTGAGCCGAAAAGCTGGCGCTGCCGGTCCGATTGTCCCAGTCCGGCTCAATCGGCTGGTATTCGGCCGCGGCCGGCCGGCAGGCTGCTTCCGCGGCTAGCGGCCCAAGCTGCTCGGTGGCCAGCAGGTAGGCAAACAGCTGTAATTGCTCGCCGGCCAGGAATCGCGGCCAACTGAATGTGCTCCCCCCCGTTTTGTAGTCCACGACCGTGGCCAATCCGTCCGCAGTCAGGTCGAGGCGGTCGAGGTAGCCGACCAGTTCCAGGTCGAGCGAACCAACCGCCAGTCTCAGCGGGGACAAGGGTCCGGAGGCAGCGCCGATGCTCAACTCTGTCAGGCGCGGCGCGCGATTGTATTCCAGGCAGCGTGCGTGAATCTCCACAGCCAGGTGGCGCAGCAGGACGCGAGCGCGCTCGGATACATAGCTCAGCCGCTCCGCTTCCTCGCCGGCCGCCGTTGCCGCCAGCAATTCATCCAGCGCCGCGTCGAGGGCCGCTTGGATCTCGGCCACTCGGCCCGGCCATTGGTAGCCGGCGGCGTTCAGCTGATCGACGGCTCGGGCTAAGAGCTCGTGGTAGAGATTGCCCAGCACCCGGGCGTCGAAGGCCGCTTCGACGCGCGGGGTCAGGGCCAGCCAATAACGGGCGAAGTGCTTGAACGGACAGGCGGCGAATGCTTCCAGCCGCGAGGGGCTGGCTTTCAGCCGCTGCCGTCCGGCCGCGTCCGGCGGACCCAGCACCGTGCTCAACTCGGGGTCCGCCAACGGGCGGTGGAGTTGCGCCTGGTCGGCGCGGCGGCGGGTCCAGGCCAGGGCCGCCGCGTATGCCGGCGGCAGGGACTCCAGGTCTGCGGTTAGTTCAAAGACCTTATCCGGTTCGTCGGCCAGTGCCGCGCAGGCCAGCAGGTCACCCGGCGAGCCGGCCGAGTCCAAGCTGCCCGGCAGTACGCCGCCGGCCGCGGTCTCGGTAAGATTCAACGCCCGCAGCAATTCGCCGTATAGGGACGACGGCGGTCGAAGCGTACCGTTTTGATCGGCACCCGGCCGCGAGATGTACAGGAAGTCGCTGGCCCGGGTCGCGGCGACCAGTGCCAAGTACGGCTCGCGCGCCGCGCCCTGGCTGGCTCCACCGCCGAGCAGCGCGGATTGACTCACCTCGGTCGTGGCGTTGATCGCCTGGCGCTCGCGGTCCGACAGCAGCACGCTTTCCAGCGACGCCTGCGGCCAGCGTCCTTCGGCCAGGCCCAGCAGCAGCGTCGCGCGTACGGGATGATGGCGCCCGCGCTCGATATCGGTGATTAGCACCGCGTCCAGGCGCGCCGGCGGCTGGCCGATACTCAGGGCCGCCAGGCCGGCTTCCAGCCATTGGCAAAGCTCGTCGGGACTGCTCCCGCCCGTGCCCACCGGGATGTCGCCGGCTAACAGCACCAGCTCGTCCAGCAGGTTGGCCAGCTGCTGCGGAACCTGCCGGTGCCGGGAGGCAGCCAGCGCTCCAGCGGCAGTTCCCGACTCGGCCTGCACCGCCCAGGCTTCGATACGAGCCAGCGGATCTCCGCCGAGCAGTTGCAGCCAGAACCGGCCCAGCAATTCACGGAGCGGAGGCGGTGCCGGCTGTGATCGGAACCAGTGGCGCAACTCGGCCAAAGGCTGCATTAGGACCCGGCGCCATTTATCCAACCGGCTCGCCAGTGCCAGTGCCGGTTCCGGGTGCCCGTCGTCTTCAGACCGGCTTTTCGGTTGGCTTGGCCAGGTCCAGGGTTCATCGCGCAGCCAGTGATCGGGGCGCAGGTTGTGCGCCAAGGCATAGTTTTCCAACAGGTCGAGTCGCTCGGTCCAAGCCAGCCCGTCTGGCGCTTCATCCGGTTGGGGTAGCAGTGTTGTTTTCAGCAACGAGATGACATCTTCGGAGCCGGCCTGGTCGAGGATCAGGCGCAAAGAGGCGCGGCTGTATTCCAGCAGGGCATGGCTGGTCAGCGGCTGCCGTGCGTCCAGGAAACAGGGAATACCGTGCTCGTGGAAACGGGCCGCGATCAGATCGGCATACGGCTCCAGTGAGCGGCAGACCACGCTGATCTCGCCGCAGCGATAGCCGTCGCGGAGCAGCTGCTGGATCTGCCGTGCGGCCTGGTCCACTTCCGCGCGGTCGTCCGCGCAGGCGACGGCTCGCGCGCAACCCCGGTCTCCGCGCGTTTCCGGCTGCGGGCGGAGGCCGTCCCGGGCCAATGCGGCCAGAGGCGAATCGCCGGGCCAGCGGGGTAGACCGGATACCTCAGCTTCCAGCCAGACTTCAGCCGCACGCACTCCGCAGTCCTTGGCCAGCTTGCGCCAGTGCAGATAAGTCTCGCGCGTGGGCTGATACCAGTCGGCGGGATCGTCGTTGCGCGGTCCGGTCAGTCGCTGCTTGTCCAGCAGCAATGTCGCGGTTACGCCCGCACTTCGCGAGAGCAGGGCGGAGAGCGCCAACTCCTCGGCCGGGGTGAAACCGGCGAAGCCGTCCACCCACACCCGCGTGCGCTCCAGCCAGGGCCAGTTGCCACTTACCAGCAACTCCGGTACATGGGCCGCCGCCGGCCGGTGATCTAGTTCACGGGCCTGGCACTGCGCGATATAGCCTGCCAACACGTCGGCCAGTTCGTCTAGCTTGCCAGCTAGCGTCCCTGCTTGCGACTCCGCTTCCGTATCGCGCAATTCTGCCGCGCGCTGGCGCAGGTCCTGGGGCTGCGTGCCGTAGAGCAACAACTCGGCGACCAGGTCGGCCAGTGCCGCGGCCCGGGCCTGACGCTCGGCGGGGTTGGCCACCCGGTCGAGCAGTCGCCAGACCAGCAGCCGGCGCCCTAGCTCTCCCAGCGGCGCCAGTTGGCGTCCGCCGCGGTCCGCCAGTATATTGGCCAGCCGCGTCAGGCTCATCACGTGGATGCGGGTACTGGCGCCCATGCTCCCGTCGCTGATCTCCCGCAACTGGCCCATCAGCGCCCGTTCGGTGGTGACCGCCTGCTGCTCGGGCACGATGACCAAGAGCGGCGGATGCTCCGCCGACGGGAGTGCACCGGCCAGGGCCTGCCGCGCCACGTCAGCGAGCACGCGGTGCGTTTTGCCGCTGCCGGCGGGTCCGATCAGCAGGGTCAGGCTGGGCATGGGGCAAGTATAACCGCCGGTCCAGGTGGTCAGGAGCGGCGCAGGTAGGCGAACATCAGCAGGATGCCGACGGCCAACGGCAGCGCCAGATAGATCGTGAAGAACTCCAGCAGCTCATGCCCGCGCAGGCCTTTTTGCCACTGCGTCAGGTGCATCACGCCGGCGCCGATCACCAGTACCAGTGCCAGGGCCAGCAGCCACCAGCGGCGCGCGTGTCCCGTACTTAAGAGTCCCGGCTTGCGGTCGTCATCCATGCACGTTTATCTTAGCAAGCCGCGGCGGATTAATCACCGGCATAGGCGACTGCGGCGTCGCAGAGAAATTGCGCCATCGCCATCGCCGCTGCCTGGCAGCCCGCCTCGTTCGGCATGCTGTTGGGATCGCCGGTCTGGCGGAAGCCGGGCAGCAGCACGTTGGGGAAGGGCATAGTGGAGCCCGAGGCCAGCACATCGAACAGGTCGAAGCAGACCACGTTGGGATGGCCCTGCAAATACGCATTGCCTGTCAACCAGTCGGCGAACGCTCGGGCGAAAATCGGGCTGGGATGTTCCGTCTCATCCGGATGCAGCGGCGGCGGCGTGATCACCACGAACAGCTTCTCGGGATGCTGGTCGAAGAAATCGCGCATGCCCAGGTGCCAGGTCTGATACTGGGCCAGCATGTCGCCATCAGTAATCTCGCTGGCCGTGAAGCTGGACTTGAACGCGATCACTTCGTGGTTCTCCATGATCAGGTTGCGGGTCCAGACCCACTCGGGATCCGCGCTGGTCCACAGGTTGAACAGGTCTTCGGGATCGGTGTTGTTCGTCATCTCGCCGTAGTGCACGTACGGGTCCAGATATTCACCGTCGGGACCGCGCAGCCCGTCGGCCTTGTACCCATGGTCCCAGAAGGTGAACTCGGTGTCGTTGGCGTCGTTATACACGTTGATCCGGCCACGGATATTGCCGCCCACCACGATCCCCTCGCCGACATCATGATGCAGGAAGAAGATGTTACTCAGCGCCGGCGTATCCCATTCCACCAGATTCAAGTGGTTCAGGACGAAGTCGCCGTGGCCGGTCAGCAAGACCGTAATGAAGAGCTCGTGATCGTCATTCACGTAATCGTCGTCCAGGTCCTCGGGCAGGTCGATGCCGGAGTAGCTTTCGTACCAGTGCCAGCAATCGTTGTTGAACTCGCTGATGCCGATCCAGCCCGATTGGGGCGTGTCTTCCCAGTCCAGTTCCAGCCGGACCAGATGGTCCACGGGCTGGATGATCACCGAATACACGGCGTAGGCCGGGTTGTAGTGCTTGCTGCTGATATCGGCCCAGTCCGGCGAGTACTGCGCCACGGTACCGTCGCCCCAGGTCAGGTTGAGCGGGCTTGCCAGGTAGGCGCCGCCGGCGATCTCGGTCTGGCCGATCGCGGTCGCGGAGTGCGGCAGGGTGGACGGCGCCGGCAGGTTGAACGCGCCGGATTGCGCCGCGGGATTAATAACGTCAGTCGTTTGAGACGGGTCAAGCTGGCTCGTTCCGCCGGCGCAGGCAACCAGCCCGATCAGAATTCCAGCCAGCAGAACGGAAAAGAATCTACGCATGTGAACCCCCGGTTGTCATACGTATATTGTTTACCACCTGCCGGGGCGAAATGCACATCCGACTTGCCGGTCGGGCACAGTTTAGACAGTGCTACGGCTGCTTTGATGACACCGCCCTTTTTTGGTTCATCTCCCAATTCCGGGAAAGGCGTTCATTATCTTGAGGAAGAAGTACTCATCATCACGGTAGCCGTAGGCCATTCG